>DGRE01000071.1 GCA_002389905.1 Hungatella sp. UBA4396
CAATTATTTCTCTACCCTATTTCAGCTATTTGATAAATTTATTTCAATATACGTGATAGATTCCCGCCAATTATCATACTATGGAACATAAAGCATGTTCCTAAAACCGATTCTTATAACCCGTGTTATTCAGGAGCATGATAAATGCTGGTAAAAGGCAGGTGGGTAAATGGATTTGATATTTTATGCTTCAACGGGCAGGGTATTGTATGAAAAGACCATATATGAATATCTGACAAACACCTTTAAAGCTTTTGCTGATGCCGTCATACCCCGTTCCCCGGAATTGACGCAGCAGTATGGCAGGGTACAGTATTACGGCGCATTGGACTTATATACAGGCGAATTCATTATTTTATCTCTTGACAGCCTGGTGGTTCCTTTGGCATTGCCTGTGGCAGAGACTTTAAATATAGCTGCGGAGCAGCTTCTCTACCGGGAGGGGGAGGAGGGAAAACAGAAGAGGAGACCTCGGGTTCTGCTGCCTTTTTAAACCTTTCGCCAATGGAACGTCTTCAGGTTATCAGTATGCTGTTTCAGCCGGAGGGAATTGCCTATTTTCCGGCCCTGGACCAGACCAGCCAGGAAGAGGTATTCTTTGTCATTCCTTCCCTGACCAGATTATCTATGATGGGATATTACTCCGAATGGTCGGGGTATGGTTCTACCCGTATGAATCCGCCTGACCAGAGAAGTCTGGAATATTACCCTGCAAGCTGGGAACAAGTGGGATATCCAGGGCCTTCTCCAGGCTATCGTTTGGCAGGGGCATACAGCTACACATAAGAAAGGGTCAATTGCCTGACGGAGAGGAAAATAGAATGAGGATAGGAGAAAAGCATGAGCAACGGATATGATGCAGATGTAATTATAATCGGTGCAGGCGGAGGCGGCGCTGTTGTAGCCAAAGAGCTGGGAGAAAAGGGCCTTAAGGTGCTGGTTATGGAGGCTGGACCCTGGTATGGCAATAAGCAGTGGCCTGAACCTAACCAGAAACCGGGAGGGATAGGGAGCTCCAGCTATGAAGATCTGGATATTGACTTATTAAAGGGAAGTTTTACGGATTTGGAAGATGATATGAATGATACCATTACCGGGAAATTCCGCTGGGGCCCCGCCAACAGGGACCGGAGCCCTTGGATGAGAGTTCATCAGGAGGGAGGATACACCTGGCAAAATGCAGGAGTGGGAGGAACTACCCTTTCTTACTTTGCAAATTCCCCCAGGGCTTATCCCAGGGCCTTTGAGCAGGATTGGCCCATTTCCTATGAAGAAATGATCCCTTACTACGAAAAGGTGGAAAGCACTCTGCCTGTCCATCCGGCTACAGGAACCTCTAAAGAGGATATATTTTACTATGGACTGAAAAAAGCAGGCTGGAATTATACTGATGCCGTGAATTTGACAGAGCCGGGATACCGGCCTCAGCCCAATGCCATACTTCGCATTAACCCTCTTTTAAATGATCCTGATTTTGACCTGCAAAATAACAATTCTGTCGGATGCACCTTAAGAGGGCACTGTATAAACGGATGTAAAACCGGCCCAACTGTGGATAGTGTTGCCAAGCGGTCTACTTTAGTAAGCTACATCCCTTTAGCCCTTGCAACTGGAAATGTAGAGATACGTCCCAATACCTTTGTGACCCGGATTCATATGGAGGAAAATCAGACAGAGGGAGTGTATGTGGATCGTATTACATGGAGAAATACCTGGACAGGAGAGACGGGAGAGCTGAGGGCAAAGGTCATTGTCATGGCAGGAGGTGCCATAGAAACTCCGCGGCTATGGCTCAATTCCGGACTGCCGGCAAATGAATGGGTGGGGAAAGGCTTGACAAACCATGCCTTTGATTGTATATCCGGTATCTTTTCAGAAGAAAGCCTGATGAATGCCATAGGAATGTCTGACATAAAGCCATTTGTAGGCCAGACGTCTGCGGCCAGGTTTGATCATCCGGGATTGGGTGTAATGGAACCCTTTGGAATGGGTCCCGGAATATATTCTATTATCAATTATGGACTTAGCCAGAAGGGCTATTATTTTCAAAACAGTCCAGATGAGGCAGAGCCCTGGGACTTAGAAGGGATGGTTGTGGGAGAACTGCTGAAGGAGTTTATGAGAAACTATCAAAGAACTCTCTGCATTGCCATTTTTACAGATGACGAGGTGAATCAGAGTAATAGTATTACTCTGGACCCGGTTTTAATGGATGAAAACGGATTTATTCCAGTTGTTACATACCACATGAGTGAGGGAGACAAAGAAAGAAGAGACAGTCTGGCCCGAATCGCAGCCCGGTCCATGAGACTGGCAGGAGCAGAAGTTATTACCCGTGCTAACTGGCCCTCCGATATATATCTTCATATCATGAGCACCATGCGCATGGGATATGTGACTGATGCCAATTGCGAGGCTTATGATGTGAAACATCTGTTCATTGCAGACAACAGCGTTTTATCCAATGGCATAGGAGGCCCTAATCCTACCCTGACAACACAGGCTCTTGCAACCCGGACATCGGAAAAGATCATAGAAAAATATTTCAGCTAAACAGTGATCCGGACAATTCATAGAATATGATTTCTAAAATATGGCATACTACCCATAAAATCATACTTTATTTTGGAGGTAACTATGTCAGAAGCGGTTTTAGAAAAGACAGAGGGGCGTGTAAGCTACCATGATTCTGTAGAAGAAATGCTGGTGAGAATCAGGGATGACGGCTTGTCAAGCGTGTTTTCCAGATGGGATGAACAGGAGAAAATACGGTGTAAATTTTGCCTGCAGGGACTGAGCTGCCAGCTGTGCACCAACGGCCCTTGCAGGATCAACGAACAGAAGGGACCGGATAAGGGAGTCTGCGGAATCGGCCCTGATGCTATGGCAATGAGAAACCTTCTCATGAGAAATATTATGGGAGCGGCTACCTATGCCCATCACGCATACGAAGCATTCCGGACCTTAAAGGAAACTGGAAAAGGGAATACAGTTTTCCAGATCACAGATGTTGAGAAATTAAAATGGATGTGTGAAAAAACCGGAATCAATACCGATCAGGATGTGAACCAGATGGCCGTCTGTCTGGCAGAATTCCTTGACAAGGAAATGAAAGTGAACCCGGATGAAGAAAGCGTCATGGTAGAGGTCTTTTCCCCGAAGAAGCGGAAACAAATATGGAAGGACTTAAACATTTACCCCACAGGCGTGGAGCATGAGGTGCAAAACTGCATTGCAAGCTGTCTTACCAATGTGGATGGCGATTACGTTTCCCTGGCAACAAAAGCCCTGCGCTTAGGTCTGTCCACCATTTATACGGCACAGATCGGCCTGGAAATGACCCAGGACATTTTATTCGGAACCCCCATGCCTCATGAGGTGGATGTGGATTTGGGGATTATGGACCCTGATTATGTCAACATTGCATTTAACGGACATCAGCCATGGATCGGAGTGGCCACTTTGCAGAAAGCGAAGATGGAAAAATATCAGGAAATGGCCAAAAATGCGGGGGCAAAGGGAATCCATATCGTAGGCTCCATTGAAACAGGACAGGAAATGCTGCAGCGCTTTGAAGTGGATGATGTGTTTGTGGGCCTTATGGGAAACTGGCTGTCCATTGAGCCGTTTTTAGCAACAGGAACCGTAGACGCATTTGTCATGGAAGAAAACTGTTCTCCGCCGGATATTGACCAGTATGCGGAAAAATATCAGGTTGCCCTGGTCAGCGTCAGCACCATTATCGGCGTTCCCGGAACAGCCCACAAGATGCCATATTATCCCCAAAAGGCAGAAGAGATGGCTGAAACATGCATCAACGTTGCCATTGAGAACTTTAAGAAGAGACATAAGCAGATCAAACCAATGGTTCCTCAATACAAGCAGAAAGCCATTGCCGGATTTTCCACGGAAGCAGTGCTGGGTGCCATTGGAAATGATTTGAATAACCTGGTGGATGTGATTGCAAAGGGCCAGCTAAAGGGAATTGTGGCTCTGGCTAACTGCTCCACTTTAAGAAACGGACCCCAGGACTGGAATACAGTTAATCTGACAAAAGAGCTGATTAAAAGAGACATCCTTGTGGTGGCAGGAGGCTGCGGAAACCACGGTCTTGAGGTTGCGGGAATGTGCAATCTGGATGCCATTGACCAGGCGGGAAAGGGCTTGCAGGGCGTGTGCAGGGCTTTGGGAATTCCTCCGGTATTGAGCTTTGGAACCTGTACGGATACAGGAAGAGTTTCCATGCTTGTGACGGCCCTGGCCGACCATCTGGATGCGGATATTGCTGATCTTCCCATTGCGGTTACAGCACCGGAATGGATGGAGCAGAAGGCAACCATAGACGGTCTGTTTGCAGTGGCCTATGGAGCCTATACTCATCTTTCCCCCACCCCCTTTATTACAGGAGCCCCAAGGCTTGTCAAACTGCTTACAGAGGATGTGGAAGGCCTGACCGGAGGCAAGGTGGCCCTGGGAGATGATCCGGTACAGGTGGCTAAGGACATTGAAGAACACATTATGAAGAAAAGAAAGAAAATGGGCCTTTCGTAATAAACCATAGATTTAAGGGCATTATTTCGTGCAGAAATGCAGGGAATAGTGCCTTTTTTGAATAGGGATTGAGAAATGACAGAGAAACGGATTTAGTAGATAGTGCCTGCCCAATCTGATTTTCTGAATAAACCACATAAAATCTACGCATTAATTTTAAGTTTTCTACAGAAAATCATTCAGATGAAACTTCTCCCCAAGTTAGGGTAAATTATTTCGTAACATTATTAACAATCAATCCCAAAACGGAAACAGTGGTAAAACCCCACAAGCTACGGCGCTCCAGTGCCACAGAATAAAGGGAATAGGATTTTACTGATTTCTGATAAGCGACACTTGCATAAAGCAAAGGTCGTTTTTAAGCATATCTTGAAGGTTGGATTGTATTAAGAAAATACTTTAAATTGTTTGAAATGGTTGACAAAAGAAAAAAAACGACTTACGCTTACATCCAGCGATAGTATAAATGCATTAAATCGCTGGATAATTAACAAAAGTTAAAGGAGGGATATGTAATGGAAAACAGGGGTCAAAACACACAAGATCTATATCAAGCGCTATGGAATTCTGCAGACATATTGCGTTCAAAGATGGATGCATCGGAATATAAAACATATTTATTAGCATTGATATTTTACAAATATTTATCAGATCAAATGTTATATTATGTTTCAGGTGAGTTGGAGGAGCAGACGGAGGATATAAAAAAGGCGGATAGACTCTATGAAGAAACTTACTATAATGGTGAGTTACAGGAAGCGTTAATCGATAATGTGAGAGAAGAATTTGCCTATTCCATTAAACCACAGCTTACATTTTCCAGGCTTGTGGATTCGATATATGAAGGAGCCTTTCAGTTGGAGCATCTGGCTCAGGCCTTTCGTGATATTGAGGCGTCAAGCGAAATGTATGAAAACTTGTTTGAAGATGTTGACTTATATTCTAAAAAGTTAGGAAATATACCACAGAAAGCGAATCAGACAATCAGTGAAGTAATGAAGCAGTTAGCAATGCTTGATTTAGCTGGTTATAATGGAGATATGCTCGGGGATGCATATGAATATTTGATCGGTCAGTTTGCTTCGGATTCTGGGAAAAAGGCAGGGGAGTTTTATACACCACAGCCTGTAGCAAAGCTAATGACTCGAATTGTGCTTCATGGTAGAGAAAATAAAAAAGGATTCAGTGTATATGATGCAACCATGGGGTCCGGATCTTTATTGTTAAATGTGAAGAGATATACAAACGAACCTAATACGGTTAACTATTTTGGACAGGAGTTAAATACTTCAACTTACAATCTGGCGCGTATGAATATGATTCTTCATGGTGTTTCAATTGAAAATCAACATTTACATAATGCAGATACATTAGACCAAGACTGGCCAACGGAAGAGCCGACAAACTTTGACGCGGTGCTTATGAACCCGCCTTATTCTGCTAAATGGGGGGCTGAAAAAGGATTTTTACAAGATCCTCGTTTTTCAAATTATGGTGTGTTGGCACCTAAGTCAAAAGCTGATTTTGCTTTTCTCTTGCATGGGTTTTATCATCTAAGAGATAGTGGGGTAATGGCAATTGTTTTGCCGCATGGAGTTTTATTTAGAGGAAATGCAGAGGGGACAATAAGAAAGATTTTGTTGGAAATGGGAGCAATTGATACTGTAATAGGTATGCCATCAAATATATTTTATAATACAAGCATCCCAACAACCGTTATCATTCTTAAAAAGTCCAGAGTTAAGAAGGATGTTTTATTTATTGATGCATCGAAATGTTTTGATAAAGGTAAGAATCAAAACACAATGACTGAGGAACATATTCAGAAGATTTTAGATGCATATATTGAGAGGAAAGATATTGATAAGTTTGCCCATGTGGCAGTCTTTGAAGAAATAGTAGGTAATGACTATAATCTCAATATTCCTCGATATGTTGATAGTTTTGAAGAGGAAGAGCAGGTGGATATTGTTGCTCTATGTAAGGAAATGAAAGAAATAGACAAGGAGATTGAAAAAGCAGAAAGTGAACTGTTGTCCATGTTGGGAGAACTGGCAGTTACGGATGAGAATCGGGACGTGATTGAGGCTATGATGGAGGTGTTCCGATGAAAAATGAAAATGTGCCTGAAATCAGGTTTAAGGGGTTTGTTGACGCTTGGGAACAGCGTAAGCTTAAAGATCTTGCTGAGTTTAATCCTAAATCGACGTTACCATATGAATTTGAATATGTTGATTTGGAATCGGTTGTAGGTACTGATTTAGTTTCTCACCGTACTGAATTGAAAGAGTCTTCACCATCTCGCGCTCAACGGTTGGCACAGCGTGGCGATGTCTTTTATCAAACGGTTCGTCCTTATCAAAAGAATAACTATTTGTATGACTTGCCTTATAACAACTATGTTTTCTCAACAGGTTATGCACAGATGCGACCAAGTATTGATAGCTATTTCCTGTTTAGTCACATACAAGAAGAGCAATTCGTTAAGGACGTTTTAGATAGAAGTACAGGTACAAGCTATCCTGCAATCAAATCAAATGACTTAGCAGAAATTGAAATCAAAGTACCTGTTGATAGTGGTGAACAGGAGAAAGTGGGATCATTCTTTCGTACACTCGACGACACTATCGCTCTTCATAAGGGACAGTTAGATAAGCTTAAGCTACTGAAAAAGAGCTGTTTACAGCAGATGTTCCCAAAAAATGGAGAAAAAGTTCCCAGAATAAGATTTGCTGACTTTCATGGAGAATGGGAAGAGCGTAAGGTTTCTGAAATAGCTCCATTACAAAGAGGATTTGATCTACCAGTTTCTGGTATGATTACAGGTGGATATCCAGTTGTAATGTCAAATGGCATAGGTGGATATCATAATAAATATAAAGTAAAAGGACCGGGGGTTGTTACAGGGAGGTCTGGTACAATTGGTAAAATGCAGTATATAGAATGTGATTATTGGCCACATAATACGGCTTTGTGGGTAACAAGTTTTAAGAATAGTATTCCGAAGTATATATACTATATGTATCAAAAATTAGATTTATCAAAGTATGGAACTGGAAGTGGTGTTCCAACATTAAATAGAAATGATGTCCATGACTGTGTGATTCCAATACCAAAAACAGAAGAACAAATAAAAATTACAGAGCACTTATCAAATCTTGACAACCTTATCACTCTTCATGCAGGAAGAATTACCGAACTGAAAAAATTCAAAAAGATATGTCTTCAAAAAATGTTGATATGATTTTCACAACAAAGGTCCCAAGAAGATATTCTCGGGACTTTTGTTACAAAAACATATGTATAGTTATAAGCTTGCCAAATACCTCATCACCTTATCATTATCTTGGTTTTCAAGTTCCTGTATTATATGAAGATAAGTTTGTTGTGTTGTTGTCATATTTGAATGTCCAAGCCTTCTTGCAACACTTGCAATAGATACTCCGGCAAATAGCAATAAAGAGGCATGAGTATGTCTCAATCCATGAATTGATATGGTAGATATCCCTGCATTGGCGCAATACCTAGCAAGTTTAGTATTTATTGTTGAATTAAATACTCTAGCAGAAACAAATATAGGCTGTCCTGGTTCTACTTTATTAACCAATTGTGAAAATTGCATTGCCGTTTGCCAATCTAATTGGATTTTACGTTTTGACGAAGGATTTTTTGTTGGCTGAAATCCACCTGAAGGATTTTTGTAGTTCCAATTCTTGTTAATCGATAATGTTTGATTTGCAAAATCGAAATCAGCAGGAGTAATCCCTAATGCTTCTGAAAAACGAATGCCAGTTTTTGCAATCAATAAAATCAACCAGTCATCACTAATTGCGTCACTTAATGTCAATTGATTAAGCAATAGACGTAATTCATACTGATTAAGAAATTTGTTTTTTTTAGGAACAGGCGTTTTTCCTTTGATTACTACCTTTCTGGTAGGATCTTTCTTAATAATCCCCTCATCAAGGGCATCTAATATGGCCCCTTTGATTTGATGGTGAAAATCAAGAGTTGTTTGCTTTTCATGTGTTTGTGCATAATCATTGAGTAATTTCTGGTATGATTTTCGGTCTAATTCCTTCATAACAAGAAAAGGCGCCAATTCAAGAATCTTTTGCTGTGTAATGATATACTTTCGCAGCGTTACAGGTCGAATGGCCCCTACTTTGTATAACTCTACCCATTCTTTAAAATACTCATGAAAAAGTTTGTTCTCTTTAATGTGTTTCATCACTACCTCCTGATAATTTTTTATACTCATTTATTATCAGTCATGAATGAAAAAGATTAAATAAAGAATTTCTCTAAACATACTTTTTTGATAGCGGTTAATTCATTAAGTTTTTTATGATAAAGAGTTATAGTAATGTCAAGTTGCTTGAAGAAATTACCGATTTGCTTCTGTTCATCGAGATTAGGAAAGGATATTGTTGTTCTTTTTAAATCTGCACCATGAAGATGGACTACTGATTTCCCTTGTGCATATTTAGAAAGTTCCTTGTGTGCAATACCATAAGAAAGTGATAGGGCTAAAAAGTTCGGATCCAAAACATCTTTATTTGTCTCAATAATATTTAAATCGCCACCCAAAATTATCCCATTATGCGGTATTACAGAGGCTCTAGCGATGTCCTCTGCTGTTTCTCCTGAGGCTGGGACAATCACATCTCCAACATGACTTCTTATGGCGTTTTCATCAGACTCTACGTATGTATCAATTGTCTCAATGACAGTCTCATAGTTTGTGTAAAGTTTTCCATAAAGAATTATCTTATATCCATACTCAATGAGATTATTTTTAGAATATCCCTTTCCTTTTGCAAATGTAGCAACTTCTCCCAACTTACGCTGTCCCCATTCTCCATGAAAGTCAGCAAATCTTATTCTGGGAACTTTTTCTCCATTTTGTGGGAACATCTGCTGTAAACAGCTCTTTTTCAGTAGCTTAAGCTTATCTAACTGTCCCTTATGAAGAGCGATAGTATTGTCGAGTGTGTGAAAAAAGTCTCCTATAAGTACTTGCTCTTCTATCCGAGGACACATAATTTCGAATTCTTGATACTCTTGAGCATTTACTCCTGGTTGCCCTGAGCGTTGAGAGGTAACTTTAATAAATTTATCATATTTACTTGTCAAAGTATTTTGAAATATAAATTTATAATCATAATTGGACCTTATGGAGGCTTTAATTAAGAATCCTGCAAAATATAAGAGGCCATCTTTTTCCTCATACATATACGTTTTCCCTACACTTGCTCCAGTTCGGGCAAATAAAATATCGCCTTTTCTTACAATATAAGAATCTGAACTCAAGTAGTCTACATCTGGAGATGTAAGATTATTTGCAACCAGCTTATGGGATTCGTCATCAATGTCTGTAATTCTAATATATTTATGTATGCCATCAAAATCAGTCGCAGCTGCATTTAATCCATAATTAAAATTGTTCGCAACTTCTCCCAACTTACGCTGTTCCCAAGCGTAAAAACTAATATACGCAACAATACTCAATGTGTTATAATACACTAAGAATGTACATATGGAGGATGCTTATGCAGTCAAAATCAACTTCAGAAGAACAAATGGAAAAGGATCTAATCAATCGTTTGATTACTGGTGTTTCACAATGGACATATCGTGATGATATAAAAAATGAAGAACAACTTTGGCTCAATTTAAAGCAAAAGCTGGAAAACAATAATGCAGATATATTAAAAGAAATACCATTGACCCATCAGGAATTTCTTCAAGTGAAAAATCAGTTAACATTTACCAATTTCGTAGAAGCTGCTCAGTGGCTGGCAGGAGAAAATGGCATAGCCAAGGTACAGGTGCAAAGAGAAGATGCAACTCTTGGAACTATCCGCTTATCAGTAGTATGGCGTGAAGATGTAGCAGGCGGACATTCTAGCTATGAAATTGTCAATCAGATAGCTCAAAAAAAGAACTATGAAACAGATCGTGAACGTCGTTTTGATGTAACCTTGTTAATCAATGGTCTGCCCATTATTCAAATCGAATTAAAGAATAGAACCCACTCTTATATTGATGCATTTCGGCAGATTCAGAAGTATTTGCAGCAGGGGAAATATACAGGGATTTTCTCGTGTTTGCAGATGTTTGTCGTTACGAACGGATCGGATACCAGATATATAGCATCCGCTGTCTATGAGAAATTGAAAGAGCAATTTTTATCAGTTTGGGTAGATATGCATAATCAACCAGTAACCAATTATCTGGATTTTACAGAACAAGTATTGTCAATTCCACAAGCTCATAAAATGGTTACCCAGTATACGGTAATTGACAGCAAAAAGAAGGTTCTTATTTTACTGCGGCCATATCAGATTCATGCTATAGAGGCAGTGCGGGCAGCAAGTAAAAGGCAAGTTTCTGGATATGTATGGCATACGACCGGATCAGGGAAGACTTTGACCAGTTATAAGGTAGCCAGAAACCTGCTGCAGATTCCATCAATTGATAAAACTATTTTTCTGGTTGACCGTGTGGATTTGGATCAGCAAACAACATCTAGTTTCCTTAGTTATGCAGAGCATGATATTATTGATGTTGATGAAACTGACAATGTAACAGATTTAATCGCCAAACTATATTCCAACGACAGAACGGTTATTGTAACAACCATCCAAAAGTTGAATTATGTAATAAAACGATTTGAAGGTAAAGAAGATTCATCCAAATATAAGAAACTCCATAATCTACGATTGGCATTTGTTGTTGATGAATGTCATCGGGCGATTTCACCCCTCAAGCAGCAAGAACTGAAACGATTTTTCATCAAGTCATTGTGGTATGGCTTTACCGGAACACCGATTTTTAAAGAAAATGCAAAAAAAGAGGTTGGTAACTTAGCCAGAACAACAGAGGAACAATATGGCAAACGTCTTCATGAATATACTGTAAAAGAAGCCATTCATGATGAAGCAGTATTAGGTTTTCAAGTAGAATATAAATCAACGATAACAGAAGATTCGTTAGATGACATTGTCAGGCAGCGAAAGCCGGGTTCAGATCCGGATATAATGGAACGAAAAGCAAAAGAAGCGCTTTTGTGTAAGGATGATTTTGAGCATGAAAATCATATGTTGAAAGTGCTTGATGTCATAATCAACAAATCCAGAAGTAAAATTGGAATAAACAATGGTTCTGGTAAGACATATTCAGCGCTGTTTACGACAAGTTCCATTGCTCAGGCACAAAAATACTATACATTATTAAAGAATATGAAAGAAGGTCATTCATCAATTAAGATAAGTGAAAAAATAAGGCAGGCTTTACCGGATTTTCCTAAATTTGCGATCACCTATTCTGTTACAGAGAATGAAGATGGAAGTATCGTAAATCAGGAGAAGATGGCAGAATCTATATTAGATTACAACCGAATGTTTGGCACAAGTTTTTCGCTTGAAACAATAAAAAGCTACAACGCGGACATTAACGAGCGATTGGCTCGAAAGCAGGAAAAATATCAATATCGCAATGAACAGCTTGATTTTGTAATCGTAGTAGATCGATTACTGACAGGATTTGATGCTCCTTGTTTATCAACACTATTTATTGACCGGAGCCCGATGAAACCACAGGATTTAATTCAAGCTTTTTCACGAACCAATCGGATATTTAATAAACAAAAACGTTATGGTCAAATTGTTACGTTTCAGACTCCGGCAATGTTTAAAAAGAGTGTTGATGAAGCTTTAAAGTTGTATTCCAATGGCGGAGAAAATTATGTTCTGGCGCCAGATTATGAAAAATCAAGACAGAAATTTACCGAGGCGGTTCAAGTATTATTAGATATAGCATCATTGCCGTCAGATGTAGATAATCTGGCTAATATTGAGGAAATGAAAAAATTTGCCAAAGCCTATCAGGAATTTGATAAAACATTTACAGCGATAAAGGTTTACAGTGAATTTGAAGATGAACAAATCGATGGTGCAGATGGTTTGGTGCCAGGTTCTTTATTTGCTGCAGATAATTTGGAAGAATATCAGGGGAAATATAAAAATGTAATAGAAAAAATAAGGGAATATACCACAGGAACTGGCGTGATAGAAAATGATATTGATATTGAATATGAATTAGAATCGTTTACTACAGATGAGATAAACTATCAATATATTTTAATGCTTATCCAAGCATGTCTTCCTCATAAAGGCAGAGTTAGCCAACCACTTTCAGAAAATGACACCAGAGAAATCGATGAGTATTTAAAGAGTCTCAGTCAAAGGAATTCACATTTAGCAGAAGTAGTGTCAAATCTTTGGAATGAGATAAAAGCAGATGCCAGTGTTTTTGCTGATCAACAGATTAGTATACTTCTGGAAGAGAAAATTGAAAGTATTATAGAAGAATATTTGTCGGCATTTTGTTTGAAATGGTGTGTGGATCCTGATGCCCTGCGATTTTTGGTCAATAATTATAGACCACAAAGAAAAAAACAGAATGGTGAATCTGAGCTAAAGAACACCAGCGATTATGCAGGGTATAAAGAAATAACGATAAATCCAGTCTCAAAATTACTTTATTGGAAGGAAGTTCGTCAGGCATATGAGCAAATGATACAAGAATCTATTCTTCCACTAAAAGATAAGCAATAAAGAATGGATGTGGGAAAATATGAGTATGGATACTTATGAAGAAATGCTGAATCTATCATATATTGATGCTGCAATTGCAGAAGCCGAGTCGGAATCTAATAGTGGAACCAGACTATTAGATGCAAAAGAAGCCTTATCTTCGCTGAGAAGGAGACGCCTTGGATAAATATACTGTGAAGCTAATAGATGGAAGCGGGCGGGGGTATTTCCTCTATGTTCTGCCGGAACTTGCCTTGCACTCTTTGCTATGCTAGCCATAGATGATAAAATATACGTATAACTGGAGGTACATTAATTGAATTATAGGCCAAATACCGATATTGTCATGTATACTACGGAAGATGGAATGACAAAAGTCGAAGCAACCTTTGATAATGATACTGTTTGGCTCTCTATTGACCAAATGGCAGAGCTATTTCAAAGGGATAAATCCACAATCTCTCGTCACATTAAAAATGTATTTACAGAGGGAGAACTTATCAGAGATTCAGTTGTTGCAAATTTTGCAACAACTGCCGCTGATGGAAAAACATATCAGGTTGACTATTATAACCTTGATGTAATAATTTCCGTTGGTTATCGTGTGAAATCTGTCCGTGGTACGCAGTTCCGTATTTGGGCAACAGGTATTCTAAAAGAATATATGAAAAAAGGTTTTGCAATGGATGATGAACGCTTGAAAGGCAATGGCGGTGGTAGCTATTGGAAAGAGCTTCTTGATCGAATCAGAGATATTCGATCCTCTGAAAAAGTGCTTTACAGGCAAGTTCTTGATCTTTATGCAACCAGTGTGGACTATAATCCTTACAGTGAAGACTCCATTCGTTTTTTCAAAATCGTTCAGAATAAGTTGCACTTTGCAGCTCATGGGTATACCGCTGCAGAGGTCATATATCAGAGAGCCGATGCAGAAAAGCCTTTTATGGGACTTACCACCTTTTCTGGAGAACTTCCAGCATTGAAGGACATCGGTATTGCGAAAAACTATTTACAGGAAAGCGAACTACGAATATTGAATAATCTTGTATCTGGTTATTTCGATTTGGCAGAAATCAATGCAATCGAACATAAGCCGATGTATATGAGTGATTATGTGCAGCAACTTGATTCTGTACTTATATCTGGAAACAGAAAGCTCCTTCAGAACAGTGGTACAGTTAGTCACGCAAAAGCCATGGAAAAAGCAAAAAAAGAGTATCGAAAATATCAGGAAAAAACCATTACACCTGTGGAACAGGCGTATTTGGATAGCATAAAAATGCTTGAAAAAGAAGCCAAGGAAAAATCCAGAAAATCATAAGAGAATGGTCAATCTGCGGTAAGGATGAGGGAACCAAACGAATTTACAGAATATATGCCAGCCCTTTCTACCTTTTTTCATTGGATCACATGAGGAAAATTATGGAATCGGAAAAAGTGGACATACTTTTCATATATTTCCAATTATTTTATAAAGCATGGAGGCAGTATATGAGAATCCCGAAACATATAGGAATCATACCCGATGGAAACCGGCGCTGGGCAGTGGAAAAGGGTATGGGAAAAGAGGAGGGCTATGACAGCGGCATATCCCCCGGCATGACCCTTTACCATCTTTGCAGGGAAATGGGGATCAATGAAATGACATTTTATGGCTTTACAGTGGACAATACGAAGCGCCCTTCTGTCCAGAGAGAAGCCTTTTCAAATGCCTGCGTCAAGGCGGTGGATGAGCTGGCAAAAGAGGATGCAGAGCTGCTGGTTCTTGGAAAGACCACCTCTGCCATGTTCCCGGAAGATTTAAAGCAATATACAAGCAGGTCCAAGTTCGGAGCAGGAGGAATGAAGATCAATTTTCTGGTGAATTACAGTTGGGAATGGGATCTGGGGCTTCACGACGGGGCCATAGGGCCTGCATTAAAGACTGCTGACGTTTCCAGAATCGATCTGGTAATCCGGTGGGGAGGCCGCAGAAGGCTTTCCGGCTTTTTGCCGGTGCAGTCCGTTTATTCCGATATGTATGTCATTGAGGATTACTGGCCTGATTTTAAGCCTCAGCACGTGTACGATGCCATTGAATGGTATTCCAGACAGGACGTGACTTTAGGAGGATGAGGGGACGAAAAAAGAGAGGATTTCAAAGCAGTAAAATGCCTTTAAAAATTCTCTCTTTTCCCTGCCATCTGTTTCCAGATTTAATGTTCCAAACCAATCAGCTTCAATACCCCCCGGATATCAGCAATCACGTGGTCTGCTCCGGCTTCCCGGTAACGAGCCTCAACTTTCATCGCTTTTTCATACTGTTCTGCTTCAGACAGAGCATCCCATTCCGCTTTTGTAAGCCCCATTTCTGAGCTTCCTTCCACGATTCCCACTGCAGTGACACCTGCATTCCTGGCTTCCTTAATATCTGAAATCGTATCCCCCACCTTTAATACCCTGTTGGCAGCAGAAACTTTCAGGGCATCTATGTTGCGAAAGATCATATATGGATAGGGGCGGCCCATTTGCCAGGTGGAATCGGGAGTGAACAGGCAGTCCGGTTCATAGCCGGCTTTTTTTGCCTCTCTGGTGACAACCTCCATCATCTCGTCCGTATATCCGGTGGTGGAGCCGATTTTAATTCCTGCATTTCTCAGCTTTTCAACGGTTTCCAGCACATATTCCTTTGGCTCTGAAAACTGGTCCAGGACTTTTAAAAGCTTCTCTGTAAACCGGTCGTGCATGGCGTCCACATCCCGGTCCTCCGGTTCACGTCCATATATCCGTACAAATTCCTGATGAATCCGGTTCATCCCCAGCATGGTGCGGATATGCTCTCTTTTAAGCATTCCCATGGGCTTTCTGGTTTCCTCCATGGTGGGCTCAATTCCATGTTCTTTGAATACTTCTATAAATGCCTGCACCGGTGCGAAGCAGCCGTAATCCACGGTTGTTCCTGCCCAGTCAAAAATGACAGCTTCCCATTTCATGGTTTAATTCTCCTTTTCCTTTAAAAAGCCGGCCAGGATATTACAAAGATTCTCCATATCCTCCGGATAAATCTCTCCGATATTTCCCACCCGGAAGGTTTCGGCATCTGTGACCTTTCCCGGATATATGGCGTATCCCCGTTCCTTGATGTAGCGGTACATCTCCTGGAAATCATAGTCTTTGGGCTCCGGGTAGAAAAATGTGGTGATAATGGGGCTCTGATGTTCTGAGCCTACATAGGGCTTAAAGCCCAGGTTTTTAAATCCTCTGATCAGAAGCCGGTTGTTCTCTGAGTAGCGGGAATGCCTTGCTTTAATTCCCCCTTCCTCCTCCAGCTCCCGGAGAGCCTTTGCAAAGGCCAGCACCACATGTGTGGGAGAAGTATAGCGCCATTTCCCGTCTGCGTCCATATACTTCCACTGGTCGTATAAATCCAGGGACAGGCTTCGCGCCCTGCCCTTGCAGGCTTCCAGAGCATCCCGCCTGCAGATGATGAAGGAGAAACCGGGAACACCGTGAATGCATTTATTGGCACTGCTGATGATAAAATCAATTCCCCATTCTGCCACGGGAATTTCCATGCCGCCGAAGCTGGACATGGCATCCACGATCATGGTGCGGTCTGCGGTTTTGACGGCCTTGCTTACGGCTTCGATGTCATTTAAAATGCCGGAGGTGGTTTCACAGTGGACCATAGCCACATGGGTGATCCGGGGATTTTCTTCCAGCATCAGGGCAATTGCATCTGCATCGGGAATCTGGTTAAAGTTGGTTTCATATACGGTATGGGCAATTCCTGCGTGTCCGGCAATTTCTGATATTCTCAGTCCATAGGAGCCGTTGGCTGCTACCAGAAGGTAATCCTCAGGCCCTATGACACTGGTTATGACGGATTCCACGCCAAAGGTTCCGCTGCCCTGCATGAGAACAGCCGTATACTCCTTTTCGTCTACGCCTGCGAGATCCAGCAGCTTTTTCCGTATCCATTGAGTGATCTGCTTATAGTCATCATCCCAGGTGCAGTGATCCGTCATCATCTCTTTTTTTACGGTTTCTGTGGTGGTCAGAGGTCCTGGGGTCAATAATTTATACTGTATCATATGGGTTTTGCTCCTTTTATTGTTTTATAACCGAACTTTAATTACTGAACTTTGGCATTTTCTGACAGCAGTTGGTGCTTTGTCAATAAGTCTGCGGTCAGCTTTTCTGAAAAAACCATGGGATAAGTGGATTTGTTGGCGGAGTCTCTGCTTTCGCCCTGGTATAAAGGAATAGGGTAGATGCTGAGCAGGTCGGCACGTCCGTTTTTAATGATGCATTCTGCCATTTCCATTGCCAGAGGATTGGTCTTATTGCCCTTGTCAATTGCGGCAACGGATTCGGTAAGGGAGAAATTTCCTTCGGTAGGGTCTACAAAATCTACGGGAAGCCCACTGGCTTTATCAGCAACTGCCTGATGGCGCAGGCCAAAGCCGATTGCAACTTCACCTACACGGACCTTCTTTAAAGGAGCAGAACCGGAACTTTCGATGTGGTCTCCGGCATTTTTATAAATCCCGGAAAGGACATTGGTGGCCTCGTCTTCCCCGTAAGCGCTGATCAGGGCCTGAATGAGCAGCCATGCGGTAGAGGAACTCTTGACATCGGTTACGGATACCATGCCGGAGTATACCGGATCAGCCAGATCCTTTAAGCTTTTGGGCATGGGAAGATTATTTTCCTTCATGACCTCTGTATTGACGATGATGGTTCCTTCCTGGCCGGTGACAGGAGTGTAGAAGGAAGGATAGTCCGCCAGGGCCCTGGTGTCAAATGCCAGATCCTGAAACATCTTGCTGTTGTCCTGTGCGCTGTCTAAGTAAAAGGAACTCATGGTCACTAAATCCGCTTCAATATTGGTACCTTCTGCCAAAAGCTTTCCGCCCAGCTCTGAGGTTCCAAAGGACTGAAGGATATATTTTCCTTCGTAGCCGTTTCCATCAAGGGCCTTTTTCATGGCCTCAATGGCTTCGTCATCTGCATTGGTGTAGATGATCGCTTCCTGGGCCTTCTTCTGGCAGCCGGTCAATGCAGCTGCCGCACATAATCCCCCGATAACTGCAATGGCAGCCATTTTTCTGATTAATTTCATATCTGATTCCTTCTGGTAATGTTTTAATTTATTTTTGCCTGGTTTTCTTCCTGTCTGTAGCCAGATAGGAGAAGAGAGTTTTGGCCAATAAGTTTGTAGTAAGGATGAAGATGGACAGTACAAAGATTTCATTGTATTTGGTGTAATACTGCAGTTCCTTGATCTTGGTGGTGATTACCATGGTCCGCGCTCCTGCGATGAAAATAACGGCGCTGACTGTTACCATGGCGTTGACAAAGTAATAGCTGAACACTTCTAAAATAGTGGCCATGGCATTGGGGGTCACCACCCGTACAATGGTTTTCAGCCAGGTATCTCCCATGAGCATTGCCGTTGTTTCCCAGGCTGAGTTCATCTTTTCCAGGGAATTTTTCATCATCAGATAGGGAGTGGAAAAATAGTGTATTACGTTGCAGATGATGATGAGAAATAAGGTGTTCTGCAGGGAGGTGCCGGAAAAAATCAGCATGTGGGCAATACCGATGACCATTCCGGGAATGGTGTTGGTGATCAGGGAAATATTTTCGATCACTCTCTTTACCTTTTCCGGCAGCTGGCTCCTGGCTGTTGACAGAGCGGCTCCGTAGGTGGTGAGGGAGCCTATGAGGGCCGTCAAAAATGCCGCTGTCAGGGAATTTTTATATACTCCCAAAAGGCTTTTATCCTTTAAGACGCTTATCAGGTGTTCAGTGGTAAAACTCACCTGATAAGGCCACTCCTCCACAAAGGGAACCAGAAAAATTACCGCAAAGACTGACAGCACCAGCAACAGGGTAAGGATACTTCCCAGCATTTCATTATAGAGCAGGGGTGCCACCACTTGGTACTGACCTCCCACAGAGGCAGGAATGCCATAGTCTGTAAAGCATAAGAAAAAGCATTGTACAAAGGAAGCGGCCAGAGTTCCTGAAAGGGGGCGGACCACTGTTCCCCAAAAGGTCTGCCACCGGTTATCTCCCATGATCTGGGAAACGATGGAAAACTTTTTGTCAATGTATTCCATGGTGTTTGACACCAGCAGAAAGGAAACCGGAAGAGTGTAGATCAGATATCCTAAAAGCAGTCCGTAAAAGCCGTAGAGGTCAAACAACTGCCTTCCTGCCAGCTTTGTGATCAGTCCCTGTTTTCCAAAGGAGTAGATAATAGCAAAACCGTAGGTGATGGTAGGAAGGAGCATGGGGATTAAGGCGGCTTTCCTGATGAATTTCTTGTACAGAGCCGGAAGGCTGCTGTAATGTATGGTGTATGCAAGGAGGAAGGCCAGCAGGGTGGACAACAGGGAACCGCATATGGAAATCCAGACGCTGTTTCCAAAGGAGGTCAAAAATCCTCTTCCCGTTAAGACATCGAAATAATTTTCCGGTGTCAGCGAGCCGCCCTTTTCAAAGGATTTAAAAAACAGACGGCAGAGGGGAAGGATCAAAAATGCGAGGAATAAAAGGGTGACTGCCAGAAATATTCCCTTTATTTCCAGTTCTTTCTTCTGTTTCATAGCCTTACCCGATCCGGAATTCTGCTTGGGACATCATGTTCTGCTTAAAAAGAGTGAAGATGTTGTTTCGCTTGATCACCAGCTGGTTTAAGATAAATTCCTTTACAAAGTCATTGTCAGGCGTTTCAATGATCTCCTCCGGTTTTCCGTACTGGGATATTTGTCCTTCATTGACGATCAGAACCTTATCGGATAAGGTCAGGGCCTCCTCCGGGTCGTGGGTGACAATGATGGTGGTCAGCCGGTAATCCCTGGCGATCTGTCTGATCTTATCCTTAATGGATTCCTTGATCACCCCGTCTAAGGCGCTTAACGGTTCATCCAGAAGCAGAATTTTCGGTTTCATGACCATGGTTCTGGCTAAGGCTGTTCTCTGCTTTTGTCCGCCGGAGAGCTGTTCAATCTTTTTATGAAGATGTTCTCTCAGCCCCAACAGGACGATCAGTTCCTCCACCTCCTGAGCCGTGGAGATTCCCGGATTGTTCCGAAGGCCGTATGTAACATTCTGATAGACATTTAAATTGGGAAACAGGGCGTAATCCTGAAATACGATGTTAAAGCCCCTCTGCTCCATGGGCACCCTGGTAATCTCTTTTCCGTCAAACACGATGCTTCCTTCGTCTGCATCGGTCAGTCCCAGAATAAGATTCAATAAAGTGGTCTTTCCGCATCCCGAAGGTCCTAAAATGGAAACGATCTCTCCGTCTTCAATATCCAGGCTGATATTCTGTAAAATTGTGTGATTGTCATATGATTTTTTCAAATTCCTGATTTCCAGCATAAAAACTCCTCTCACCATCTGATCATGTGGTTTTGTTGTCATTTTTGTTCTTGTCTTCCCCTTTATGAAACCACAATCCAAGCCATTCCATCAATCTGCCTTTGGAAAAATTTCCGTAAAAAGGGCGTAAAAAAAGCTGTAGAAATTCTACATTTCAGAATTTCTACAGCTTTTTATCGGATATCTTTGCTGTTATCATCTATGGAACCATATGCCTGTTTTGCAATCACACGGCTGCTTTCATCCAGCTTTTCGGTGTATTTGTCATAATCGCTGAGCAGAATGCTGATATAGATCATGTCCACTACCAGAAGCTGGGAAACCCGTGAGAAGATGGCGTTCCCATAGAGAAACTGTTGGTTGCTGGTGTAAAGGACCAAATCCGAATATTTGGCTAAAAGGGTGTGTTCAAAGTTGGTGATGGCAATGGTGGCAGCCCCTGCCTTTCCCGCTATTTCCATGGCATCCACCGTATTGCGGGAGTAGCCGGAATAGGAAATGCCGATTGCCACATCCCCCTTTGAGAGGTTGGCGGCGCTGACGCTTTGCATATAGGGGTCTTCATAGCAATGGCAGTGAATACCTAAGTACATCAATTTGGTGACCAGATCCTGGGCTGTACAGGAGGAGTTTTCCACATAATAAACTGCAATTTTATTTGCATGGGTGATGGCCTGTACTGCCTGTTCCAGTATTTCTGGAGTAATGCTTTTAATGGTTTCCTTTATCTGTCCCGAAGCAGTGGCAATGGTTTTTGCCGGAACATCCCGGATTGAATCCTGCCTGGAAATGGGAAAGCCATACAGAAATTTACTGCTTTCCTCCCGCTCGCTTCCCGCCATCTCATATTTGAAATCCTTAAATCCGCCGTAGCCTAAGGCTTTGATAAAGCGGAGTACGGTAGGCTGGCTTACCTGTGCGTTGTGAGCGATTTTTTCCAGGGTCATTTCTTTAAAGTTTTTCTGAGCGCCCAGCAGATAATCGGCTGTCTTTTTTTCAGACTTGCTTAAATCTGCATAGATGCGGCTGATTTCTTTTTCCAGTCTCTTGTTCATGGTTTCCTCCTGTTATGAAGAGCGGTTATAAGCTGCAGATTTAAATATGGTGTTCCCTATACTCCTTGGGAGTGACTCCCTGGTACTTTTTAAAGGTCCGGGTGAAATATTTTTCGTCCTCAAAGCCCACCATATTGGAGATTTCATACACCCGGTATTTCACGTCGCAAAGAAGTGCCTTGGCATACTCCATCTGTTTTTCCGTCAGATATTTCATAAAGCCTATTCCCAGCTCCTCCTTAAATTTAATGGAGAGATAGTTGGGAGTGACGTTTAAGCTGGCGGCCAGAGAGGTTAAGTTAAATTCACAACTGCAAAATTCCCTGTCAATAATATCCAGACAGGAGGAGATCAGTCTGGATTTTGCGCTGCCCCTTTGACTTTGGGCCAGGAAGCAGCGGGCGGCAATAAAGCGGCCCATATAGTCCAAAAGCTCTTCCAGGGACATAGGGGTTTCTTCAACAGATTTTACCGGATCCTCCGTAAGGCCGGTTCCAAGCAAGTCTGCTTCTTTGTGATTGTGGGAGTACAAAATGGCTCCAATAAGGCTGGTGCAGAACCTTCGGATGGTGGCCAACGGATAATGGGCATCGGCAATGGTCCGGCATGCCATTGCCCAGAAATCCATTGCCCTGCCGGTATCTCCGGATTTTATGAGGCAAATCAGCTTGTTTCTGTCGTAATTGGCAAGTCTTAAATCATGAAGAAAGGATTTGTAATTTTCTATATCCAAAGGGTCCTGAACCGGGGCAGTGGTTTTCTGCTTCTCCAGATAGGGAAGAAGGGAGCGGAGAACCTCCGTAAATTTATCAATGTCAATGGGCTTTAGCACGTAATCCCGGATGATATCAAAGCGGATAGCCCTCTGGGCATATATGAAATCATCGTAACTGGATATGAGAATGGTCTGGGGGCTTAAGCCCATTTCCAGAATGTCCTGAATCAGTTCAAAGCCATCCTGGCCCGGCATGCGGATATCCGTAATCAGGATGTGGGGCGGGTTCTGGCCGGCTGATTCAAGGGCCTGTCTGGCATGGCCTGCGGTACCGGTGACTTCCATGCCCAGACTGTTCCAGTCCACATGGCGGGCCAGGCCTTCCCGTATTAATTTTTCATCGTCAACGATCAGTACCTTATACATATCCGTGCTCCCTTTCTGACAATCCTGTCTTATTCTTGTTTGTGTATGCTCTTGGTATTTTAATGCTGGCAGTTATCATACCGCCTTCTTCCATGGAATAGCCGTAGACCGCTTCATCGTTATAATAAACCTTTAAGCGGGTGCGGATGCTCTGGATTCCATAGCTTTTAGGAACAAATCCAGGGGTATCGGCCATCAGTTCCTCCACCTTCTTCAAATCAATCTCAGTTCCGTTGTTCTTGACCTGGAGCACCAGAAAATCCTCCTCCCGGGCAGCGCGGATGATCAGAAGATTGGAGCTGCTGTCCCCGTCTTCCCGGTCAAAGCCGTGATTAATGGCATTTTCCACAAGGGGCTGGAGGAGTACCTTTATGACAATGTCATCTAACAGGTCTTCGTCGATCTGCCATTCCGCCCGGAAAAGCTGGTTAAAACGGATATTTTGTATGTCTATGTAACAGCGGACGTGCTCCAGCTCCCTTTGGAGAGGAAGTTCCTGGCTGCCGTTGTTGAGGGAAGTCCGGAGCAGGGTGGATAAACTGGTTACCAGTCTGGAAATGTCCGGTACATGGTTGTCCCTTGCCAGCCAGTTAATGGAATCTAAGGTGTTGTATAAAAAGTGGGTGTTGATCTGAGCCTGAAGAGCATTTAAATCGCTTTGCTTCTGGTTTAACCGGGTGACATAATTGTCCTCAATCAGACTGTTGACCATTTGGATCATGTGATTAAAGCTGGAATACAATTCTCCGATTTCCCCTTTATATTCCGAACTGACCGCAATATCCAAATCTCCGTTCTGCACATCCTTCATGGCGCAAGAAAGCTCTCTGATGGGCCGGGTGATGGAACGGGAAAAGAAGGTAGCCAGTGCCATGGAAAATAAAATCGTAAGTGCGGCAATGGCTAACAGCATGGTACAGGATTTGATGAAGAGCTGATCCACCTCTTTTAAAGATTTATTGCCCACAATGTAAAAGTCGCTGTTGGTGATGGGACGAACCATGGAATAGATCCGGCCCTTTACACTGCTTTGGTAAGAAGATGACAGAGTCAAGTCCGGTGGAATGTAGATATTCCGGCTGACACCGTTATAGCCGATGATTTCTCCTGTTTTTCCATTGATGATGAATGCATCAATGCCTGACTGTGATTTCAGTTTGTTTAAAATACCCAGGGCAATATGCTGGTAGCTGAAATCCACGGATACGGAGCCGAGGATGGTATTCCAGTTCTTTGTATCGTAGACTGCTTTGGAAAGGCGGATATAATCATTAGCATTGTCGGAAGAGATGCTCCAGAAGAAACTGCCATCCTGAGCCAGAAGATTTTGTACCCAGGGATTATCATGAGGATAGGACTGGGGCTTTTCCACGTTCTGGCGGGAGGAGGAGTAAAGGGGCACAAAGCTCTGGTCCTCTTGATAGTAACAGACCTCCAGCATATAGGGGATATTGCTTAAGACCACGCTGTTTGCATAGAGAAAGCTGGAATCATTGACTTGGGAAGCGCCTGTCACCTGGTTGAAATCCTCCCGCTCTACGGCTCCATTGTTCACATCTGCAGCGCTTCGGAGCATGTTTTGGAACTGGTCGCTGATGGACAGGTTTAAAATATAGCTTCTGCCGTAATTGACCACAGAGGAAAGCTCGCTGCTCCACCGGGTCATGGCCTGATCTGCAGAGTTTACCAGGTTTTCAGTCACCATATTTCTTACCATGGAAAAAACTGACACCAGGGTAATGGATACCAGCATCACGATGATTGCAATATAAGATAAAAAAAGCCTTCTCTGCATTTTGTCACCTCTGCACAATAAGAATAAGTTTTTTACCCAAGAAATGTCCACTTTTTTCAATAATTGTCGAATTGAATGGATTTGAAATATAGTATAAACTAAAAATACATCAAAAACAATAAAAGGAGAAGAGGATTATGAGAAAAGCAATTACAGCGGTTTTGACCCTGACTTTGGCAGCATCAGTTCTGACGGGGTGCGGAGGAAGTACAAACAGCAGCGGCGGCACAACCAGCGGGGGAAGTACAACAGCCGCAGCATCCGAAGAACCTATTAAAATCGGCGTTATCGCTCCTGTTACAGGTGACAGGGCGGAGGCTGGAAAAAGTGTCTGGCTGTCCTTTGAAATTGCGATCCAGGATATTAATGCAAAAGGCGGTGTTCTGGGGCGTCAGGTGGAGCTTGTGAGGGAAGACTCTAAAGCAGACTCCAAGGAGGCTGTAGAGCTGGCTAAAAAGATGGTTGATAATAAAGACGTCGTTGCCGTATTAGGGCCTATGACCAGTGCGGAAGCCATTGCCTGCAGCCCCATCTTTGATGAAGGCGGTTTGGTGGAGCTGGCTCCTGTTGCATCAAACAATGAATATGCCGTTATGAGCCCCTGGAGCTTTACCGTAGCAGGACGCCAGTCAGCAGAAATGCCTTATTTCGTAGAAAAGATTCTTTCTGAATACAGCGATACCAAATCCATAGGTGTTATTTATGTAAATGACGACTGGGGCGTATCCTCCATAGAATCCCTGACACCTGCATGTGAAAAGGCTGGAATTGAAATCACCACAGCAGAGAACTTTGCAGCAGGAGAAAAGGATTTTACCGCTATTTTAACAAAGATCAGACAGACTAATCCGGAATCCCTTGTTATCATGACCCAGGCGGCAGAAGGCTCCCTGATCTTAAACCAGGTGGCAGCTATGGGCTGGGATGTAAATACCATTGGTGTAGGAGCCATGTACAGCGATCAGGTAATCCAGCTGGCAGGCGAGAAGGCAAACGGACTGGTAGCTCCTTCCTGCTTCTTCTTATCGGAAGACGATGCTCCGGCGTGGGAGTATGCTGCAAAGTTTGAAAAAGAAGCCGGATTTAAGCCAACCATCCACGGGCCTCTGTCCTATGATGCGGCACTGGTGCTCTGTGATGCCATTGAGCGTGCAGACTCCACAGGCCGTGAGGCCATCAGAGAAGCTCTCCAGGCTACCAAGGGCTTTAAGGGACTGGCAGGAGATTATGAGTTTACAGAAGACGGCGACATGATCCGCCAGTACCGGGTGCTTCAGGTAGAGGATGGACTGTGGTCTGCCAAGACAGATTATGCATCTGCAACCAATGTCCAGTAAATAAAACCTGTTACGATGCCACATTTTCAGCCGGTAAGGTGGTAAATGTGGCATCCACTTTATTCACACCTCAAGGAGGACACTATGTATTTTACTCAGCAATTGATCAACGGCATTTCCCAGGGAAGCATATACGCCCTGATGGCCATTGGTTATACCCTTATCGTAGGCGTGGTAGGGCTCATTACCTTTGCATATGGAGAAATGGTCATGATCGGAGCCATGTCTGCCTACTTATTTTATGTGTATGTTTACCCCAACTTCTTTCTGGGGCTTTTGGTGGCATTTATCATGTCCTCCATTGCAGGGGCATTGATACACAAGCTGGCTTACGAGAGGTTTTTGGATGCCCCCAAGCACATCGCCCTTCTTTGCACGGTGGGCTGTTCCATTCTGCTAAAGAATCTGGCGCAGATCGCTTTTGGCTCCCAGGCCAATGCCATGCCTCCTGCTTTCAAGTCCAAGACCTTTGACTTTTTAAACGGAAACTTACATATTACCAGCATCCATATGGTCGTAATCGCCATTGTCATCTGTCTTGCAGTAGGGCTGAGCCTGTTCTTGTCGAAAACGAGAGTAGGACTGATGTTAAGAGCCGTAAGCCAGGATAAAAAGGCTTCCAGTCTGGTTGCCATCGATGTGCGCAAGGTGACTCTCATCGGCAACATGGTGGGAACGGGCCTGGGCGGGGTGGCAGGCTTATTATATGCCACTTACCTGACTAATGTATCAACCATATTCGGAACCGTGGTAGGTTTAAAAGCCATTTCTGCCTGCGTACTGGGAGGGCTTGTCAATATACCGGGAGCCGCAGTAGGGGCTTTGGTCATCGGAATTCTGGAAAACTTCGGAATTGCCATTTTCACCTCCAGCTACCGGGATGTGTTCGCGTTTGCATTTGTGCTGTTTGCCCTTGCGGTACGCCCTGAAGGTCTGTTTGTATGGAAGATAAGGAGGGCCCGCTGATATGAATATGGTCAATTTAAAAGCAAGGCTTGATCAATTGTCAGCCCATAGAAAAATACTGGTTTCCCTGGGGATCGCAGCCCTGATTGTGCTTCCCCTGTTTACGGAAAGTAATTACGCCAGAGGCGTGTTCACGAAAATACTGATTTATGCCATCGTTGCCAGCGGATTAAATATCATCAACGGTTATTCGGGACAAAGCTGTCTTGGAATTGTAGGCTTTCTTTGTATCGGTGCCTATACAGGAGCCCTGCTTGCCATTAACTTAAAGCTGCCATTTCTGGTGTGTCTTCTGCTTACTATGGTGATCTGTGCTGTCATCGGTTTTTTGGTATCCCTGCCGACTCTGAAACTAAACGGAATGTTTCTTTCCATCATTACCCTTGGGTTTGCGGAAATGATGCGTCTGTTAGCCTTAAACTGGCAGAGTCTTACAAAAGGTCCTATCGGTTTAAAAGGGATTCCAGGTCTTGAAATATTCGGCTTCCGCATAAAATCGGGGCTTCCATTTTACTACCTTGCCATGATTACACTGCTTGTTGTTGTCTTTGCTCTTCACAGAATACTTAATTCCCGAATCGGCCGGGCCTGGATTTCCATCCGTGAGGATCAGGAGGCAGCCCGTTCCCTGGGTGTGGAGGTGTCCCGTTACCGCAGTTTAAACTTTGTGACAGGAGCTGTGGTCTGCGGTGCTATGGGACTTTACATGGCTTATTATTACCGTTATCTCCATCCCGATATGTTCAGTCTGGACGAGGGTTTTAACGTGCTGTCCATGTGTATTGTAGGAGGAAGCGGAACCTTGATCGGCCCCATTGTGGGAGCGTTCATCATCAATGCACTGACGGAAGGCTTCCGGTTTTCCGGTGAGTGGCGTATGGTCATGTATGCTGTTCTCATTATCACTATGATGTGGATGAGGCCTCAAGGCTTATTCGGCACCAGAGACAGCGTCATTGCAAACACCTCCCTGACTGCAGGCAGGAAAAGGCGCAGTGCAAAGATAAAAGAAAAGGCGGTGGAGTGACGTGGGAATCATTTTGGAAGCAAAAGGAGTCAGCAAGCATTTCGGCGGCCTGAAAGCTGTTAATCATGTGAATATGAAAGTGACAGAGGGAAGTGTCTTTGGAATCATCGGTCCAAACGGTGCGGGAAAGACTACATTTTTCAATTTATGCTCCGGCACCCACAAGGTCACTTCCGGCAATATTTTCTTTAAGGGTGAGGACATTACCAACAAGACTCCGGAGGAGATTGCAAGAAAAGGCATTGTGCGAACCTTCCAGAACATCAAGCTGTTTAAGTATTTATCCGTGCTGGACAATGTGAAGGTGGGCTGCCATATCAATACCAAGACCAGGATGCTGGATGCTCTTTTACATACAAAAACCTATAAGGCTGATGAGGAATATGCCACCAAACAGGCGCAAAAGGTGCTGGAAGAGGTGGGGCTGACCGGATATGCGGATACAAAAGCAGGAAATCTGCCTTATGGCCTTCAACGGAAGGTGGAGATCGCCAGAGCTCTGGCCGCAGACCCGGAAATACTCCTCTTAGATGAGCCGGCAGCAGGCATGAATCCGGCGGAAACCTGGAGTCTTCTGGAATTTATCAAAAATATCAAGGCAGCCGGCCGTACAGTCATGGTCATTGAGCATGATATGAAATTTGTCATGAATCTCTGCGACGAGATTCTGGTCCTTAGCTTTGGAGAAAAGATATGTGAGGGCCTGCCGGATCAGGTGAAAAATGATGAGCAGGTGCAGACGGCCTACTTTGGAAAAGGCACAATTCAGAAATCAAACGAGGTGTCAGGATGAAAGAAATGTTAAAAATAGAGCATCTGATCGTCGATTACGATCACATTCACACCCTTCGTGATATCAGCATGGAAGTATATGAGAATGAAATCGTATGTCTGATCGGTTCCAACGGGGCAGGGAAAACCTCCACCTTAAGCGCTGTCAGCAACATTGTATCAAAGACAGACGGTTCCATTTTCTTTCATGGAACGGATATTTCCCACATGTCAGCTCCGGAGATCGTACGCCTGGGAATCAGCCACGTTCCCGAAGGACGTCATGTGTTTCCTAAAATGACTGTGGAGGAAAATTTGATTCTGGGCACCATGGCATTGAAAAAGATTTCCAAAGCCGGCTTAAAGGAGCGGATGAGTGAGATGTATGAGCTGTTTCCCAGACTGGAGGAAAGAAGGGACCAGCATGCAGGAACCTTATCCGGAGGAGAGCAGCAAATGCTGGCTATTGCCAGGGGCATGATGTACGGCCCCTCTCTGGTCATGCTGGATGAACCTTCCCTGGGCCTGGCCCCTATTGTGGTGGAGGAGATCTTTGAAATGATTCTGCGCATCCAGAAAAACGGAAAGACCGTACTTCTGATCGAACAGAATGCCAATATGGCGCTCCAGATCTCCAACAGGGCTTATCTGCTGGAAAATGGAGTGATTGTAAGAAGCGGAACCGGAACAGAACTGAAAAATGACGAAAGCATCCGTAAAGCATATCTTGGAGGCTGACAGAGAACTGGTAAGAAAGGCGGTAAAGATGGAAGCCAAAGAAGTCATCAAAGAATATCTGGATCAGAACAAGAAAGAGTTTGCGGACTGCGCAGATTTGATTCACAGCCTTGCAGAGCCTTCGGCAGAAGAATACAAATCCTGCGACGTTCTCTGTGCTCTGCTGGAAAAGCATAGCTTTGCAGTGGAAAAGGGGTTAAAGGACCAGCCTACGGCATTCCGGGCTATATACGGAACCGGAAAGACCAGAATCGGATATATGTGTGAGTACGATGCCCTTGCCACCCTTCAGCAGGATGACGTTCCCTATCTCCAGGGGAATGGAGGTTTTGGACATGGATGCGGACACAATCTGCTGGGAGCGGGGAGTGCTGCGGCAGGAATTGCCTTAAAGGAAGCCATTGACCGGACTGGTTTGGATGCCACGGTGGTGGTATACGGAACTCCGGCGGAGGAGACTCTTCTTGGAAAGACCATTATGGTAAGCAATGGCTATTTCCGGGACGTGGATGTGTGCATTGGCTGGCATCCTCTGGATCACAACGACTGCGGAGAGGTAAAATTCAAGGCAGCATCTTCCATGACCTTTACCTTTCACGGAGTCAAGGCCCACGCCTGCAACTGCCCGGAAAATGGCCGAAGTGCCTTAGATGCTGCTGAGTTAATGAGCGTTGGCTGCAATTATTTACGGGAACACATTGACCGGGACAGTTACCTACATTACAGCTATATCAACGGAGGGGACCGCCCAAACATTGTTCCTGACTATGCTAAGGTCTGGTATTATGCCCGTGCCTATACTTATGGCCAGATGCTTCAGGTGGCAGAGCGCATTAAGGATGTGGCGAGAGGAGCCGCTCTCATGACAGGAACCACTGTGGAATGGGAGGTATTGGGAGAAAATCACGATAATAAACTGAATTTTACCCTCAGCAATCTGGCATATGAATGCATGAATGAAGCAGGTATTCCTACATTTACAGAAGAAGAAAAAGAGTATGCCGTCACAGTGGCCAAGGCAGTGGGGCTTCCCAATGTAAAAGGAGTGCTGGAGGAGTGGGTGGAAAAGCCTGACGGAACCATCAAGAAGGATAACGGCTCCAGTGATATTTCAGACGTAAGCCAGATCGTGCCTACGGTAAACTTAAATACGGTCTGCTACGGCAGGTATACGCCAAACCATAGCTGGGCGGTGACAGTACAGGCAAATAAACCGGTGGCACATAAAGGGATGATATTTGCCGCTAAGGTGCTGGCTTCCATGGGTGAAAGGCTTGCGCGGGATTCGGAATTGTTGGGTAAGGTGAAGGAAGAGTTTGCAAAGGCGGAAAACGTTTGAGTAAAAAGTTAATGCTTTGTCCCTCCATATAGAGTATAATACAAACGGAGGGATTTCACATGTACGGATTAATGATTATAGTATTTACAGTCAGCCTGCTTTCTTCCGCCGTCGGAGCGATCTGCGGCATTGGAGGCGGTGTTATTATAAAACCGGTTCTGGATGCGACGGGAATCATGAGCGTGTCGGCTATCAGCTTCCTTTCGGGCTGTACGGTTTTATCCATGTCAGTGGTTTCGGTATTTAAAAACCTGAAAGCAGGAACCAACAACCTGAGCATCAAAACGTCCACCTTGTTGGCCTTTGGTGCGGTAATCGGAGGAGTAGCGGGAAAGCTCGGCTTCCAGACCATGAAGGAAAGCGCAGGCAATGAGGCTCTGATCGGGATGGTACAGGCGGCCATTCTGCTTGCCATTACAGTGGGAACGCTGATTTATACTATATTAAAAACAAGAGTTAAGACGAGGCAGTATAAAAGCAAAAGAGTTTTGGTTTCAGTTGGATTGATTCTGGGTATCATGTCCAGCTTTCTGGGAATAGGCGGAGGCCCTATGAATCTGATCGCACTGGAATATTTCTTTTCCATGAGAACGAAGGAAGCAGCATTTAATTCCCTTTATATCATCATGTTTTCTCAGATCGCCAGCCTGATCCAGGTTTTTCTTACAGGGACCATGCCGGAAATAAGCATTGTATATGGGCTGCTTATGGTAGGCGGTGGTATATTGGGTGGAAATATCGGAAGTGTAGTCAATAAAAGATTTGATGAAAAGGCTGTAAATAAATTATTTATTGTGTTACTTATGGTAATTATAGGAATTAATGTTTATAATATTATCAGATTCTCATCAATTTAAAAAAGACCGTTATGTCCATGTGATTCTATGGATATAACGGTCTTTTTCATGGAGATTACTTTGAAGGAGGTGCACAGCTGTCCCGCTTTGCCAAAAAGCATGGGAAATTTATTTTAATGGGAATCGTATGTCCGCCGTTGATCCGGTCTATGATTGTTTTCGCAGCATACCGGCCCATTTCTTCTATTGGAATGTGAACTGTGGTCAGCATAGGAGATAAATACTGGGCTGTATCAATATCGTCGATTCCTATCACAGAAATATCTCTGGGTATTTTCAGGCCGTAGTCCCTGATGGCACGCATGGCTCCGATGGCAGTCATATCATTGCCGCAGAATATGGCAGTCAAACCGGGCTGCTGTTCCAGAAGCTTTTTCGCCCCGTTATAGCCGCTGCTGGAAGTCAGCTCTGCAGATGAGACGTAGTTTTTATTATAAAGCAGTCCATGTGTCTCCAGTGCAGCCTTGTATCCCAGGTAGCGGTTTTCTGAAGAAGTTTCTCCCAAATATCCGATATGCTTATGTCCCAGGCCAATCAGATGGTCCATGGCACACATGCTGGCCTGATAGCCGCTGCACAAAATCTGGTCAAAATTTGCATCGATTTCATTTAACCCGGTGTATACCACATGGTTAAAATGGGTCCTCAGGAATTTTAAAGTGGCCTTATCGCACCTTCCCAGGATAACCACACCGCTCACGTCATTATTTAAAATCAACCGGCATGTTTCCGGCTTTGTAATATCGATAGAGGTAAAGGAAAGCTTCATGATGTAATCGTGTTTATATGCTTCCACCTCAACGCTTCTGGCGATTGTGGAAAAAAAGGGATCATTGGGATCAGGAGTCCGGGCGAACAGGCATGAGAGTGAACGGGACTTTGTTTTTTTAACATCAGTTCCCTGCTTTAAATTTTTAGCGGATATGTTGGGCATGTATCCGGTCCGCCTTACAATGTTCCAGATCCGTTCCCGAACCTCTTTGCTGGCTGCTTTTGAATTGGTATCGTTGATAACCCGTGAGACAGTTGATATGGAAACGCCAGCCTCTTGGGCAATGTCTTTTAATGTCATTGAAATCCCCCTGTTCCTATGAAGTTACTAAAATTAAAAACTTATTTAAATGCATTGTACCAGGCCGCTGGTCCTAAGTATGTGATTCAAATGCATTTTTTCAAAATTTGTGCTTTTTCAAAAAAAAGCAGCAGTTTTATATCAGTGCTTCATGTGCTGCACTGCGTGAATTTGATACTTCACTTATAAATTATATCACATCTTTTTATCAATGCAAACGTTTGAGTAAAAACTGGTTGAATGTTGTTGGGCAAAATGCTAATATTTTATTATCAAATAGTATAAAAACCAGTCCTTCTGTAGGAGCCATATACCGGATTCTAAAGGAGAAAAAGGAAGCATTTGATCCCGGAGTATTTGTCACTCCGATCAAGGATACCTTGATTGTCCTGTTCCGCTCTTACGGAAAAGCGTCCCTTGTAGAATGCAAAAGTCTTGAAGAAATGAAGGAGTCCTATAAATAACATGAAAAAGAATGTGTTGGTTGTACATGGCGGGGGGCCCACTCCGGTCATGAATGCATCGCTGTACGGCGTGGTTCAGGAAGCAAAGAGACATGGCCATATCGGTGCGGTATACGGAGCAATGGGAGGCATGGAAGGGATTTTAAAAGAAGACCTTATTGACCTTATGACCATTGACGAAAACGAATTAAAAAAACTGCTTTCCACTCCCGGCTCTGCTATCGGCTCCTCCAGATTTCCTTTGACAGAGGAGCAGTATGAAGAAATGGCGGAGATCATTGGTAAATACGGGATCAGCTACCTTCTGCCCAATGGGGGAAATGGAACTATGGACACCTGCGGACGGATTAACAGGGCATGTGCGGCCCTGGGAAATACAGATGTGAAGGTGGTTGGAATTCCTAAAACAATTGACAATGACATTGCCATTACAGACCATACTCCCGGCTTTGGAAGTGCGGCAAGATATATGGCAGGCACTGTGAGGGAAATTGCAGAGGATGTAAAATCCCTGCCCATTCATGTATGCGTCATCGAATCCCTTGGAAGAAATTCAGGCTGGATTGCAGCATCTTCGGTTCTGGCAAGGGAAAAGGAAGGGGATGCGCCTCACCTTATATATACGCCGGAAAGACCTTTCTCCCAGGAAGAATTTCTGGAGGATGTAAAAAAGCTGCATGACAAACTGGGTGGAGTTGTAGTAGTCGCCAGTGAAGGCTTAAAAGGAAACGATGGCAACCCCATTGTGGAACCCATTTTCAGAACAGAACGAGCTGTGTATTACGGCGATGTCAGCACACATCTTGCCAATCTGGTTGTGAAGGAGCTGGGGATTAAAGCCAGGAGCGAGAAGCCGGGACTGGCAGGCAGGTCTTCTATTGCATGGCAGTCAGAGGTTGACCGTGATGAAGCCCGGGAAACCGGTGAAATGGCCCTTAAACTGGCAGTTCAGGGCAAGAGCGGGATCATGGTTGGAATTGAGAGAGTGGAAACACCGGATCAGTCCTATCAAACCAGATTCATTGAGATTCCCATTGATCAGGTTATGATGTATGAAAAGACTCTTCCGGCTGAATACATCAATGAGAGAGGCAATGACGTGACAGAAGCATTTTCAAAGTGGTGCAGGCCACTTGTGGGAGATCAGCTGCAAAGCTTTATTAATATTAAAGACAGTAGACGGGAGAAGCAGATATGAAAAAGATTTATGTTAACCTAAAACGGTTTGATGTTCCCAGAAGCATTGGCGGTGTCAACGGCATTGCGGATATCCAGGACTGGGGAAGTTATATTTTAAAAAATGTAAAAGACGGCATTAAAAAATACGGGCATAAGGCAGAATTCACCTTTTTCATGCCGGAAATGCACATTATCAGCGCCCTTAAGGAAACTGCAGGCGAAAAACAGCCGGAAATAGGCTGTCAGGGGGTGGGCAGAACTGATGTGAAAAAGGATGGGAACTTTGGAGCTTTGACTACTTCCCTTCCGGCAGCGGCGGCAAAAGCGGCAGGCTGCACCCAAGTGCTGATCGGGCATTGTGAAGAAAGACAGCAGCTTTCCCAGGTGCTGGCTGAAGCAGGTGTCACAGATTCAGCGGCGGTGAACCGGCTTTTGAATAAAGAGGTTCAGGCGGCCATTGGACAGGGCATGAAGGTCTTATACTGCATAGGAGAAAAGGAAAGCGAGCTGGAAAACTGGCAGGAGGTATTGGAGGAACAGCTGAGCATCGGACTTAGTGGAGTGGATGCATCCAAGGTTGTGATTGCTTATGAGCCTATCTGGTCCATTGGACCGGGAAAAACACCTGCCGGAAAAGAATATATTGAAAAGATAGCCAGCTTTGTAAAAGAGAAAATTGCCGGTATAGAAGTGGTTTACGGAGGCGGACTGAAGAAAGAAAATGCGCAGATGCTGGCTTCTGTCTCCAGCATTGACGGCGGCTTGATTGCCCTGACCAGGTTTCAGGGAGAAATCGGATTTTATCCGGAAGAGTATCTGGAAATTGTAGACTTATATTTAGGCGGGGAGGAAAAATCATGAAATTAGAATTTGAATACGGGCATGGCACTCTTGCAGCAGAATTACCTGATAACACGGATGTTTTCATCCCCGGAGAAACGGTAAAGGACCCTGCTTACATTCCGGAAGACAAGCTGATCGAAGCTTATGAGGAAAGTCTGGCTCATCCAATCGGAATGCCCACGCTGACAGAACTTGCCCACAAGGGAAGCAAGGTAACTTTCATTGTCCCGGACCGGGTAAAGGGCGGGGAGCAGGAGACGAGCCACAGAAAAGTCAGCATCAAATGCATGTTAAAGGAATTATACGCAGCAGGGGTAGAGAAAAAGGACGTTATGTTCATCATCTCCAACGGCCTTCATCCCAGAAGTAAAGAGGCTGATGCGAAAGCCATTTTTGGAAAGGAATTGTTTGATGAATTCTGGCACACAGGTCAGATCATCAGCCATGACAGCGAAGACCAGGAGAATATGATAGACTTGGGCTTCACAGACAGAGGTGATCCTGTTGTGATGAACAAGTTTGTATTTGACAGCGACATTCCCGTCCTCATCGGACATGTACAGGGCAATCCTTATGGAGGATACTCCGGCGGTTATAAGCACAGCGCCACGGGAATTACCAACTGGAGAAGCATAGCCAGCCACCACGTTCCTTCTGTTATGCACAGAAAGGATTTCACCCCAGTCAATGCAGGAAGTCTGATGCGAAATAAATTTGATGAAATCAGTATGCATATGGAAAAAACCATGGGACACCCTTTCTTCTGCTGTGATGCAGTTCTGGATACAAATTCCAGGCAGATTGCTATTTTCTCCGGTTATGCAAAGGAAATGATGGCTGAAAGCTGGAAGATTGCGGATAAAAGGACGTATGTACATTGGGCTGAGAAGAAATATGATGTGGTTGTGTTCGGTATGCCTCAGAAATTCCACTATGGAGATGGAATGGGAACCAATCCGATCATGATGATGCAGGCTTTAAGTGCCCAGGTTCTCCGTTATAAGAGAGTGCTGAGCGATAAATGCGTCATCATATGCGCCTCCACCTGCAACGGCTATTTTCACGATGAGCTGTGGCCTTATCTCAGGGAATTGTATGATTTGTTCCAGCACGACCATATGAATACGCTGCCGGATATGAACAGGCTTGGGGAGTATTTTGCTATCAATGAGGAGTATATCCGCAAATACCGGTTTACCAATGCATTTCATCCCTTCCATGGATTTTCTATGATGTCATGTGCCCATATTGCGGAAATGAATACCAGCGCCATTTACATTGTGGGTGCGGAAGAACCGGGATACGCAAGAGGGATGGGGCTTAAGACAAGGGAAACCTTTGAAGAGGCATTGGAAGATGCCAAGAAGAAGTATGTGGGAGAAAATCCCAATATCCTTGCCCTTCCTATGACATTTAAAAAATCAGCCATTCATATGTGCATGAAAGATCCTTCTAAAAATAATATGGATGCGTATGGACATCATCCCTGTATGGGATAATGGAATAGAAAGTTGACATAAAGAGGCCAGCACCAATAAAGCAGATACAACTTACTGGCTTATTGGTGCTGGCTTTATTGAAAGATAAGCTTAGGATTCTGCTTGCTTAAAATCTGTGTCATAGGATCGGACACAGTTTCCTCTTTTCACAGTGAATTTTCTTGTTTTTTCAAGTATGTTTCGGCTTCTTCTCTTGTCAGTTTGAATTTATCCTGGATTTTTTGCAATATAATCAAGTCAGATATTCCGACTTCCCTGAACGCATCAACCAGATTAAGAATTCCTTGCTCTAATCCTTGCTCCCGTCCAATTTCCAATCCTTCTTCTCTGCCCAATTCTATAAATTGTTCCATTACCTCACACATAGTATCATGGCCTCCTTCCTCGCACTTCAAAAAATGTACCCGTTTTGACAACATACCCTGGCTGGCATCTTCAGGGTCTGCTTCTTTAAAATACTTCATCATCCCGGCGATCTCTGTGCCATCGTCGATTGCAGCATTCACATATAATATAGTTACTCCATCTTCATATATGGTATCCGTACCTTCAAAAAATTTCTTAACAGAATAGGTTGTCCTCCCTGCCTTCCATAGGTCTGTCTCACTTATATAGATGATATGGACATCCGGCAGTTCATCATAATCTTTCCCTTTTTGCAAAAATTCACTGTCTATCATGGAATGGTAGAACCTTGTCCGCCTCCCGTGATCCAGGGTGCTTCTTTTTTGTATCTCTATATTATAGATTTTCCCATTGCTGTCCGTTGCCAACACATCAAGGACAGCCCCGCGGGATGTAATTTTAGATATGGTATATTGGGTTCTTACCTCCCGGACCACTAAATCCTCAATTCCCATCAGGATACGCAGTACATATTGGCAGGTTTCTTCATCCTGGAGGGCTACCGACATAAACGTATTGCTCAATAAATTAAGCTTCTGCAATGCGGCGATTCGCCCTTCTCTGGAGCTGATTAAATTGGTGTCACGATCCATCCATTCTCCTTTTCCGCATAACCCAAAAGGAGACATTGCTTTCTTAGATTTATTATAGCGTAAGAAAGATTTCCAATCAAGTTATTCTTCTGTCATCTGGTGTATAGGCTGCATTTTTATTTCATGGGTAATAAAGTGGCTGAATAGCCGGAATAATAAGAAAATATAACGATATTATTTTCCTTTGCATTATACCAGGAAAAGTGAAATTGTTCCATAGGATGTTTGAAAATAATATAAATATTTAAAATGAAAAGTTACATTTCACACCTTAGTAAAAGGCTGACATAAAAAGGCCGGCACAATGTATAGAAATACCATATTTATAATAACCTTATTTTATGGTATATTAAATTAAGAAACGGTTATCACAGCGTAGGTTTGCTGCATCAGCGGAGGGATTTATATGTTAAAAAAGCAAAAAACAGACAAGCGCAAAGCCGCTTGGGAGAAGGAACTGCACTATATATATAAACAGGAAGAAAAGCTTCGCAAGGCGGCGGGAAGAAATGCTGCTCCCGGCTGGAAGGAAGGATTGGAGAAAAAGATTCCCCCCAAGATTTACGGGAGTCTGGAAAAGGCTTTTTGTAAGGCATTTTCCATTATATTTGAAAAGGGAAATGCAGTGATTGAAAAGAGCTATAATAAGGATGCTATTTTAAAGGACTATGCTGTTCAGAATTATGCCGTTCAGATCAAGGGAACGGGCAAGGAACTGAAACAGCTCCGCAAGGCCGCTAAGTCTCCGGATATGCGGAATATGGCGATTACCACTGTGGAAGGCATCGGTCTTGGTGCCCTTGGAATCGGTCTTCCCGATATTGTGGTTTTTACAGGATTTCTTTTGAAGGGAATTTATGAAACCGCCCTGCATTATGGATATGATTATGAGAAGCCTGAGGAAAAGCTGTTGATTTTAAAAATGATGGAGACGGCGCTTTCCAAGGGGGAAGACTGGAATCAGAATAATGAAGAAGTAGACCGTCTTTTGAGGGAAAACTTGAAAGACAGGAATGAAGTTTTGAATGTGGAAGATGTGAATGAGAAGGATGAAGAATCAAAGGATATGGAAGCGGCCATCTCAGACCAGACCAAACGGACCGCCCAGACCTTTGCACTGGATATGCTGCTGCTGAAATTTGTTCAGGGATTGCCTGTTATCGGAGTCCTGGGAGGTGCGGGGAATCCTGTTTATTACCGTAAGGTTCTGCAATATGTGCAGATTAAATATCAGAAGCGATATCTTATGTCAGAATTGAAAAATAATAAAATGCCGGCTGCGAAAGGAACTGCTGCAAAAAATATTATCTGAGAGGCTGACGGCTTTTTAACACCAAAAGGTCACATATTCGTTATGATAAGTTGATTACCGGAACCGATGCAAAAGTTCGCCCATTAGAAAAAAGGCGGACTTTTGTCATATTTTACTGTTTAAAAGTTACGGGCGTATTGAGAAAGCATTATGGAGGAGCCGAACAAAATGAAACTATTACAATTAAGATATTTCTATGCAGCCTGTCAATACAATAATATTACGGAAGCTTCCAGAGCATTATATGTTTCCCAGCCTGCAATAACAAATGCTATCCGTGATTTGGAGGAAGAATTTGGGGTGACCCTTTTACAACGGCTTAACCGTGGATTTCAGTTAACAGAAGAGGGTGAGTTTTTCCTGTCCCAGGTAACTGAATTATTAAAACATGCAGATCAAGTAACTGAAATTATGAATGACCGGGGGCAGAAGCGGAAATTAATACGGTTAGGAGTGCCTCCCATGATCGGAACCTGTCTGTTTCCCAATATATACAAAGCATTTAAGCTGTTACATCCGGAAATACATATCGATACGAAAGAACACGGCAGCCGGGACTTACTAAAATTGCTGGACAGGGATTATTTGGATCTTGTGATTTTACCAACCAATGAAATACCGGTATCAGATTATAATATAATCAATTTCAGCAATACGGAAACTGTATTTTGTGTTTCAAACAGCCATGCACTGGCTGATAAAAAGAAGGTTTCCATTGATGACTGTCTGACACAGCCGCTGATATTATTTCATTCAGGCTTTTACCATACAACATTAGTAAACAACATATTCAAAGAAAGAGGAGCCAAACCGAATATTATCCATACATCAACACAATTAGAAACAATCATACAATTTATCCGCAAGGATATTGCATGCGGTTTTCTCTTTGATGAGGTTGTAAATAATAGTTCCGGGGTCAGGGGAATTCCTTTTGATCCTCCTATTTCAATACAGGTGGGCCTGGTTTACAAAAAAAATCATCAAATGTTTACAGCTATGATTGATTTTATTCAATTTATAAAAACAGAGGATTTTTTGAATCAGAGATAAGAAAAAGTTATGGCAAGGAAAGGTTTTGATATTTTTCAAATTTCTATACTTGGAGTAATATGTAAATATAAAATAAAGTTAAGGGGGTTTTTACATGGCACATAAGATCGCAGTAATTCCAGGAGATGGGATAGGCCCTGAGGTGATTTCTGAAGGGGTGAAGGTTCTCCAATGTGTTTCAAAGCTGGACAAGAGTATACAATTTGAATTTACCAATTTCCCTTGGGGATGCGAATTTTACTTAAAGAACGGAAAAATGATGGATGACGACGGTATTGAAACATTGAGTAAATTTGATGCCATTTACTTGGGGGCAGTCGGTTATCCAGGAGTCCCGGACCATATTTCTCTTTGGGGATTGCTGCTCATTATCAGAAAGAGTTTTGACCAGTATGTCAATATCAGGCCGGTTAAACTCCTGACAGGAGCACCTTGTCCGTTAAAAGACAAAAATCCTGAAGATATTAATATGATCTTTGTAAGAGAAAACAGCGAAGGAGAGTATTCAGGCAGTGGAAGCTGGTTATACAAGGGTAAACCCAATGAAGTTGTCATTCAAGACGGGGTATTTTCACGTGTGGGGTGTGAAAGAATTATTCGATATGCTTTTGAATTAGCCCGTACTGAAAAAAGGTCACTTACCAGTATAAGCAAGGGGAATGCCCTTAACTATTCCATGGTATTCTGGGACCAGATATTTAAAGAAGTGAGTGAAGAGTATCCGGATGTAAAAACCTACAGCTATCTGGTGGATGCAGCCAGCATGCTGATGGTAACAAAACCGGAACGATTTGAAATCGTTGTTACCAGTAATTTGTTTGGAGATATTTTGACCGATCTGGGTGCGGCTATTGCAGGCGGTATGGGATTAGCAGCAGGTGCCAATCTAAATCCTGAGAGAACATATCCTTCCATGTTTGAGCCGATTCATGGATCAGCACCGGATATTGCCGGGAAACAATGCGCCAATCCATTAGCTGCCATTTGGTCGGCAAGTCAAATGTTAGACTTCTTTGGCTATACGGAATGGGCGGACCGGCTTATTGAAGCCATTGGTGCTTTACTGATTGAAAAGAAGTCATTAACTCCTGATCTGGGCGGAAGCGCTGCAACATGGGAAACAGGGGATGCAATCGTGGATTATTTGCAAAAACAATATAGCTGATGGAAGGTCAGCGCATCTATCAATGGCAGGTTCTTCGGAACCTGCCATTGGCATTTTAGAACAAAAAAGGAGCGCTGCTCCACAGATGATTTAAAAATGTGCAGACAATCAATAAAAATGGTCATGGAGTTCATGGGGTAACAATGATACCATTTGATACAACTACTGACAAGTAAAACGGAAAGAGGAGGAGATGTTGTTATGGAATTAAGCAAACACTTTCGGCAGAAGCTGGATGGACGCTGCAATCCGGATTCTGTTGTTCAGGGGGACTGTTACCGGTTCACAGTGCTGACGCCTGAAATGATACGCATGGAATACGATAAAGACGGGATATTTGAAGATTCTCCCACCCAGATCGTATTAAACCGGAACTTTGATAAGCCGGAGTTTACGGTAACCGATACTGAGGGGCGCTTAGAGATTTCCACCAGCGCATTCCACCTGGTTTACAACAAAAAGGAATTTACGCCCAACAACCTTTATATTGATGTCAAGTGCGCCTATACCAATTACGGGGGAAGATGGCAGTTTGGGACGACGGAATACGGAAATCCTCCAAGAGAGCACAACTTAAAGGGAACAGCCAGGACCCTGGACCGGATCGACGGTCCCACAGAGCTGGAATTCGGTCTTCTGGATACCAGTGGAAGAACCTTTTTCAATGACAGTGAATCCCTTCTGATTGATGAAAACGGCTGGGTATCTCCAAGAAAAAAGGGAGCAGTGGATTACTATTATTTTGGCTACGGAAGAAATTATTTTAAAGCGATTCATGACTTTTATCAGTTGTCAGGCCCTGTCCCCATGCTTCCCAAATACGTTTTAGGGAACTGGTGGAGCCGTTACTACAAATATACGGAGCAAAGCTATATGGAGCTGCTTCAGCGGTTTGAGGAAATGGGAGTGCCCTTCTCCGTGGTGGTTATGGACATGGACTGGCACATTGTAGACGTTCCCAAGGAGTATGGAAGGGGCTGGACCGGATATACCTGGAATAAGGATTTCTTCCCGGACCCGGAGCGGTTCATGACCTGGCTTCACGACAGAGGCTATCAGATCACCCTGAATATCCATCCGGCAGACGGAGTAATGCCTTTTGAAGACGCTTATGAGGAAATGGCGAAGGAATTGGGCGTCAATATGGAACATAAGGACCCGGTTCATTTTGACGTGACCAGCATTGAATTTCTGGAGGCCTATTTCAAATACCTGCATCACCCCAATGAGAAAATCGGAGTGGACTTCTGGTGGATTGACTGGCAGCAGGGAAAGAACAGCGGAGTGGAGGGACTGGACCCCCTCTGGATGCTGAACCACTACCATCTGCTGGACTTGCAGAGAGACGGAAAACGGGGAGTTATTCTGTCCCGTTACGGCGGACTGGGCAGCCACAGATATCCCATAGGCTTTTCAGGGGACGCTGTCATCACATGGGAATCCTTGAAATTCCAGCCTTATTTCACGGCAACGGCTTCAAATGTGGGCTATACCTGGTGGAGTCATGATATTGGAGGCCATATGGGAGGGTATAAGGATCATGAGCTGATGGTCCGCTGGGTACAGTTTGGCGTATTTTCCCCCATCAACCGCCTTCACAGCAACAGCAATCCCTTCTGCGGCAAGGAGCCCTGGCGCTATCCAAAGCAGTATGGAGATGAGCTTGTCAGTGCTTTAAAGCTGCGCCATAAGCTGGTTCCTTACCTTTATACCTTGAATTACAGATGCCACACGGAGATGGTTCCCGTCATGATTCCCACATATTATTATTACCCGGAAGCAGAGGAAACCTATGTGTATACAAACCAGTATTTCTTTGGAAGCGAGCTGATGGTATGCCCTGTCACGGAAAGGACCCACAAGGAAACAGGACGTGCGACGGTAGAAGCATGGATTCCGCCGGGGCTTTGGACAGATTTATATACCGGATTTGTTTATCACGGAGGAGCTTCCGGCAAACGGGCCGTGTTAAACCGGACCATTTCCCAGGAACCGGTTCTTGGACGGGCAGGAGGAATCCTTCCTATGGCAGTCTATGGAGAGGGAGAAAACGGTCTGGACAACGCTCCTGATATGGAAGTGGTGATTTTCCCGGGAGATCATGGAAGCTTTGAACTGTTTGAGGATGAGGGAGAAGGACAGGAGTTTAAGAACGGAAAATGTGCGATTACCAAGATGAACCTTGACTGGAGCCAGAATCATGCCTGCTTCACCTTAAAAGCAGAAGGGAATATGTCCATTCTGCCGGAAAAAAGAAGGTGGAAGGTGATTTTCAGGGGATTTGAAGAAGGATTAAAGGCAGAGGCCAACCTGGACTTTGAAAGCCATTATGACCAGGAAACCAGAAGCCTGATCCTGGAATTCTCCTATATGCCGGCAGATCAGGAGATCAGGGCGGAAATAAAAGGGGAACAACTGGTATACGGAAACGGAGATTTAAGGGAACGGGCATTTGCCCTTTTGGATTCCATGCAGATTGGTATTAACTTAAAGAAGGACTTGTATCATTGCTTCCTGACAGGAGAAAATCCGGCATCCATCATCTCCTCTGTAACAGCCATAAATCCTGGAAAGGCCATTGAGGATGCCCTGCTGGAAATCCTGGTCTGCTGACGGTTTATTCCTCCCCAACAGGTACTATGATAAAAATGTATAGTAAAAAAGTGCAGCATGACCGTCCGGGAGCGGAAGGAGCTATCAAAAATTAGTGAAAAATATTATGGAATCAGGAAATTTAGATTATTTCATGGAAGAATAAAAAGCAATATAATGGAGGCAGGTACATAAAGAAGGAAAACGGAGGTATTTCTATGAAAAAAACGTTAGCAGTGACTTTGGCAGCAGTGCTTCTGGCAGGAACTGTAGCCGGATGCGGAGGAACCCAGAATTCCGCATCAAACCAGTCCCAGGCAGGGACAGAGACAGCAAAAACAGAGGCCGCAACCTCGGGTACAGAGGCAGCAAAGGCAGAGGAGAAGGAATTGTCAGGGGAAATTACAGTTCTTCTTAACAATTCATTTACCAATTCAGACAGCCCTGCTGTGGTCCGTGCAGCAGAGGAGTTTATGAAGCTTCACCCTGGCACAAAGGTAGTGATAGAAGGGCTTCCGGGAAATGAGCTGGTTTCCAAATTCTCCACATCAGCTCTGGCAGGGGCAGGCCCTGACGTAGTAGCACTTGACAATGCGGGCTGGCCTATTGATATGGCGGCCATGGGGCTGATTCTTCCCCTTGATGACAAGATTTCAGCCAGCCAAAATGATTATTTACAGGGTCCTCTGGATTCCGGCGTATATCAGGGAAGCTATTATTCGGTTCCATGGTATTTTAACAACACAGGTCTTTACTATAATAAGACCATTCTTGCCGACATCGGAGTGGAAAATCCTCCTGCTACCTGGGAGGAGCTGGAAGAATGCATTAAGAAAGCGACGGAAAAGGGATATGAAGGTCTGGCGACCAGGCTGGATGGCTATGCCATGTTTAACTTCTTCTTCCAGAACGGAAATCCGGTCATTGATACAACAGGAGAAAAACCTGTGGTGACCGTAAACAATGAAAGCGGAAAAGAAGCCTTTAACTATTATGCAGGCTTTCACACCAAGTACAAGGCATTTCCTGAGAGCATGAAGGAGGCCACAAGCTGGGACAAGGCTTATACGCCCTTTATTCAGGGAAATTGTCTGTTCTTCATCTGCGGTGACTGGGCTTATAAAAACATTGTAAATGGAAATCCTGACCTGGAATTCGGTCTGGTACCCATGCCTTCAGGAAAGGAACAGGCGGTTTGTCTGGGCGGCTACAACCTGGCAATCAATGCCAATACCAAGTCAGAGGATTTATCCTGGGCCTTTGTGGAATATTTAACGGGCAAGGATTCTGATTTTGTACTGACTGAGCAGGGAAGAATACCGGGAAGAGCCGATGTGGACTATGCTCCTATTCTGGAAATTAACCCGGACTATCAGGTATTTATTGATGAATCTTCCTATACGGTTCCAAGGCCCAGGGTTGTCAACGCTGCATCTGTAGATGAATAAATGGTGGATGCATTTAAAAAGGTATTCTTTGATATGATGACTCCGGATCAGGCTCTGGCTGAACTGGAGGAAGAGTTAAATGTATTTGTTGCAGAAAACTATAACTGATCCAGAACGTTACAGAGGCTGCCTTAAGCAGGTTACAGGCTGGAGGCAGCCTTTTTGAAAGAGAGGGCCGGATGATGGGGAATAAAAAGAATCTACCGAAAGAATACACCTTCAGACATAATTTAAACGGGTATCTGCTGATCGCCCCTGCATTGCTGGCCATACTGGCCCTTAGTATTTATCCTCTTTTGCAGGGAATTGCCATCAGCTTTTTAAACTATGACATGACCCGTTCCAATGCCCCCAACTTTGGAACCTTTGTTGGGCTTAGAAACTATGCGGTCATCTTTGCAAATCCAAAATACATACAGTCAGTTTCCAACTCTGTGGTGTGGACCCTTGTAAACCTGGCGGCCCAGGTGGGCCTTGCCCTGGTGGTGGCACTGGTATTAAACGAAAGGCTGAGAGGAAGGGGCTTATTCCGGACTGTTGCCCTGCTTCCATGGGCTATTCCGGCAGCGATCAGCGCCCTCACCTTCAGCGCCTTGTACGATACGAAAATCGGCATTTTCAACGTGATTTTGCTGGAACTGGGAGTGATTGAAGCTCCTGTTTCCTGGCTGGGAAATATCAGTACGGCCATGCCGGCGGTCATTGTAGCAAATATCTGGAAGAGTACGCCTTTTCTTATGATTTTTATACTGGCGGCCCTCCAGGGAGTTTCCCATGACATGTATGAAAGCGCCAGCATAGACGGGGCGGGAAAAGTGAAGCGGTTTTTTTATATTACCATGCCTAACATCAAGGAGCCTATGGCAGTGGCGGTCATTTTAAATGCTATTTCTATTTTTAACAATTTTAATGCCATATGGCTGCTGACTAAAGGCGGGCCCTTAAACAGCACGGAAATCATGTATACATACGCATACCGCCAGGCATTTGTTGATCACAAATTCGGCTATGCCGCCGCGGTATCGGTTATTATTTTCCTGGTTATCGCAGTTTTAACGGTGATTTACGTGAAAATGATCGGCGCAGATAAAGACGGCCGATAGGAAAGGAAGTGCAGTTATGAAAAGGACCAAACTTGATATTGCAATATTATACACACTGGCAGTCATTATTGTGGCGGCAGCAGCATCGCCTTTCCTTTGGGTCATTTTTACCTCATTAAAATCGTCGGAGCAGATTTATGATGCCAGTCAGATTATTCCTGACTACATCACCATGGATAATTTCAAGCAGGTGTTGTTCCGCTCCAATTTTATCCGGTACTTTTTAAACAGCACCTATATTTCTCTTATTGTAACATCAGTCTGCATGCTGACGGCTGTCAGTGCTGCCTATGGATTTTGCCGGTACCGGATATTCGGTTCCCTTCAGATGAAGCTTGGAATCCTGTTTACGAAAATGTTTCCCGGCGTGTTGCTTTCAATTCCTTACTATGTTATCATGAAAAAAATAGGGCTGATCGACTCTCATCTGGGCCTGATTATTATAAACTGTTCCTTTGCCCTTCCCTTTGCAGTATGGAATATGTGTACATTTTTCACCCAGATCCCATGGGAGATCGAGGAGTCTGCCCTCATTGACGGATGCAGCCGGTTCCAGTCGTTTATAAGGGTGATTTTTCCCATAGCAAAGCCGGGGATTTCAGCCACCAGCCTTTACTGCTTCCTGATGTCATGGGATGAGTTTATGTATGCAAATACGTTTATTAATACCACTTTAAAAAAGACCATACAGGTGGGAATCCGGGATTACGTGGGTGAGTATTCCACGGAATGGGGGCCTCTGATGGCATCGGTTGTGCTGAGTCTGATTCCGGTCATGATTTTCTTTGTCATGGTGCAGGAAAATCTTGTGGGCGGGCTGTCAGCCGGTGCGGTAAAAGGCTGAGATAAAAGGACAGGAGAGGGATATCAGAATGAAAAACAGAGTGTCCAGGTTAAGCATTAAAACGAATATGGTTATGCTGATCGTGCTCTATGTGCTCATGCCTTTGTTTGTCGCTCTGATCATCCTTTCTGTCATGCTCCAGAAAAACATGTCCTCCAATATCCGGGAAACCTATCAGATGATGTTCCGTCAGAAGGCGGATAAAATTGATAACATCATTGAGATTGCCAATTATTCCAGCAGCGCATTTATTACCGACGATAAGAACATTTCCCTGCTGCGCACCATTTATGAGGGAGGAGGGGCCTATGAAAGGGACAAGGCCCAGACCCAGCTTGCCAGAATCCTGGAAAAGACCCAGGTCAGCGTGCTGGCGGGATTTTTAGGACAGGTCGGCATTCTCACCAGAGATGGGGTGCTCATCACCTCCAATGGGACACAGGAGGTGAGGGCAGAATACCAAAAATCGGATTGGTACGCCGGAATCAGCCAAAAGGGTCAGTTTCCTTACTGGGATTTGGAAATCAACGGTTTTATGAATCAGATGATGGGAGAGAGAAATGCCTTTGCTTTTGGAAGGATTGTGAAAAAGTATAAGGATCAGAACCTGGGGTTTTGGTTTGTCAGGATTCCTCAGAGTGTGTTCTGGGATGATATCAGCGAGCCGGTGTTCCGCCAGGGGACCATGGTCATGCTTTCGGGGGATGGAAGAGTGCTTTCAGAGGTAAGGGATGAGTATCATGCTGATCTTGCGGGAAGCATTGTAAAGAATATGGGATTGAAGGAACTTCGTACAGATGAACTGGTGGTGGACCGGGATGGACGAAGTACTTTTTATATGGCGACCAGGCTGGCATCAAACGATGCTATTCTTTTGTATATAGGGGATTACGGCCTGATTTTTGACAGAGTGACCAAGATTACCCATATTATGATGGTCTTCATGATTGTCATTACCATTGCCATCACTGCCTCTATATTGAAGGTTTCCACGTATATGACTGCCCCCATCAACAACCTGGTCAGCCACATGCAGACCATTGAGCAGAGCGATTCCGGTGTGATTGAGGGACGGGGAGGCTTTCGGGAAACGGTTGAGCTGGAAAAGAGCTTTAACAGAGCCAGGGAGAGAATCCATAAGCTGATTGAGGATGTGAGGCTGGAGACGGAACAGAAGGAAAAGGCTTATTATGAATCCCTGCAGGCTCAGATCAATCCTCATTTTCTTTTTAACACCTTAAATGTGATCCAGTGGAAGGCAGCCTTAAATCAGGATACTGAGGTATCGGGGATGCTGTCAGACTTAAGTGTTCTGCTGTATGAAACCTATGACCATGGAAGCGAGCTGGGGACCATTGCCCACTCCATGGTGGTTCTCAATGCTTATGTAAAGATCATGAAGGTGCGTTTCAGCGATCAAGTCAGCTTTTTCTATACCATTCAGGAAGGGCTGGAAGAGTGCCTGATCCCCCGGTTCTGTCTCCAGCCTTTGGTGGAGAATTCTTTTCTTCATGGGATGACCCATATGGAGGATGGACTAATTGTCCTGCGGATCGATGAGGTGGACGGCCACATCGAGCTGACCCTGGTGGACAACGGAAAGGGGATGGAAAAGCAGGATTCTGACCTGCTGCTTTTGGCAGACCAGACCACAAGCAAGTATAAGATCACCGGAATCGGCCTGTCGAATATCCACCAGCGGGTACAGGCGCTGTTTGGCAAAGAGTATGGACTGGAGATTGATCCATCCGTTGAAATTGGATTTCGGATTACCCTGAAAATTCCTAAGCTCACAAGGGGAGGTGCAGATGGACAATTTGAAGATTCGGACTATGATCGTTGAAGATGAACTGCTGGCAAGGGCCGGACTTCGCTCTCTCATAGACTGGGAAAAGATGGGATTTGTTCTTTTGGAGGATGCAAAGGACGGGGAAGAAGCTTTGGAACGGGTCCGGCAGTGCCAGCCGGACTTGCTTCTTTTGGATATTAATATCCCCATTATTTCAGGGCTTGAGCTGTTAAAGATTATCAAGGAAGAGCATATTCCCACAAAGGCAGTTATTATCAGCTGTTATGACGATTTTGATACCGTAAAGATGGCTATGAAGCTGGGGGCGGTTGACTATGTGAGAAAGTTTGGACTGACAAAGGAGGAACTGACCAATACCCTGGCAAACATTGTGGGCACTCCCGGCATACGCTTTTTAGAGGGAGAGACTAAATCTGCGGCTCAGACCCGAAGGGATATGAAAAAGAGCATTCAGGAGGCTCCTGAGGGTTTTGAAAAGGGGTACTGCCTTTGTTTTTGTATGCTCTGGAAGCATACGGATGAGATGGTGGATTTAAAGATCATTGAGACTATATGCGGTCAGTTCTATCATGGAATGGGAAAAGAGATTGTTACAAAAATATATGAAGGGAAAATGCTGCTTTTCAGTAAGACAGAGGTAAGGGTCAGTGAGATGGAGGCATTGAGAAAGCAGATCCGTCACTTTATTGATGCTGAATTTTATGTAAGTATTACGGCCTATGATACAGCGGACATTCCTGAAATGTATTTTTTAAAACTGCTTAATTCCATTGAGGTGATCGCGTTTTATGGCGGCAGTGAGGGAATTGTGCCCTTGGAGAAGCCGGTTGAGGTCATGACTTCTTATCCCTTTGATGTGAACAAATATTATAAAGAAATTGACCGGGCTCTGGCGACTACCTCCCAGAAGGACATGTTCCTTATTTTAGACCGCCTTTTTGAGGAAATTGCAGGGTGTGTATTCCTGTCTGTCAATTTGGTCAAGAAGCTGATGATTGAGCTGCTGAGCCGCTTTTCGGACCGGGCCTCTCATTTGGGCGGAACCATGGAGGAGGTCATTGTTTTCGGCAGCTATAAGCATTATCAGAGCATTGTCCATATTACGAATTTTAAGGACATGAAGGAGTGGTTTTACCAGTTTGTGCAGGAGTATGTCAATGCTTTTTTCAGCAGGCAGAAGCGGTCTGAATCCGAACTGATTGAACAGGTGCTGAATTACATTGACACCAATTTGACCTCGGTTTTGCAGCTTGGGGAGGCGGCCCGAAGAATCGGGGTGTCAGAGCCTTATCTCAGCTCTTATTTTAAAAAGAACATGGGAGAAAATTTTATCCCCTATGTGAACCGGAGAAAGGTGGAGGAAGCCAAGAAGATGCTGAAGGAGGGAAAACTGGTATACCAGGTGTCAGATATCCTGGGTTTTGAAAACAGCACCTATTTTTCCAAGCTTTTTAAGAAAATAGAAGGCGTTACTCCGGAGCAATACAGGAAAGGAAACTGAAAATGGTGTGATCACAATTAAAGAAATAGCTAAAATTGCAAAATTATACACGATACATTCAGAATGCAAGAGTTGACATTTGGTTTTTCAAACGTTACCATAAACATATGGCAAACAGATGTCAGCACGAAAGAGAATATGGCCCCAGAGCAATACAGGAAAGGAAACTGAAAACCACATGATCACAATTAAAAAGATGGCTGAAATACTTGAAACCAGCACCACCACAGTATCCAATGTCATTCATGGAAAAACAGGTGAGGTGTCACCTGCCATGGTGGAGAAGGTAACGCGGCTGCTCGAAGAGTATAATTATATCCCCAATATCAATGCCAGGAATCTTGCCAGCAATAAGTCAGGCATTATCGGGCTTGCCATGAAGGCAGACATGGTGAAAGATGGAAATTTTATGAAGGACCCATTTGCAGGAGAACTGACCGGTGTTGTGGAAAGAGTTATCAGAGAAAATGGATACTTTACCATGCTGTATATCTCCAATGATATTAAGGAGATCATTAATTCCGTTGCCAGTTGGAATGCTGATGGCCTTATATTGCAGGGAATGAAGATGGAGGATGCCATTCTTTTAAAAAAAAGAGTTAAAAAACCTATGATTTTTGTAGACAGCTATTTTAGCGATTCGCTTTTTGAATATGCCAACGTAGGAGTAGAGGATTGGAAGGGCGGATATGAAATAACGGATTATCTGATTAAGAAAGGGCACCGTAAGATCGCCTTTCTCGCGGATAACAGTGTGGGAGTAGATTACCAACGGCTTCAGGGGTACAAGGCTGCAATGTCAGAAGCTGGAATCCCTTATAAGGAAGAAAATTTTATCAGACTGGAACCGTGCGGCCCGGATATGTCCCCGCTTTTATCCAATGTGTACAGCAGGGCCGGGGAGTTCACTGCTTTTGTATGTGCATCGGATTTTTATGCAGCCAATATTATGAATTATTTGCAGGATCATGGTGTGAGGATACCCGAGGACTTATCGGTAGTGGGATTTGATGACAATAGTTACAGCACAATGGTGAGACCGGCACTGACTACGGTTCACCAGGATGTCACCAGAAAAGGGAGGCTTGCGGTTGAGAAACTGTTTCTTATGATTCAGGGGGAGGATTGCGGAGCCATGTCTACACAGCTTCCCGTTTATCTGGTGGAACGTGATTCTGTAAAGGAAATCATCCCAATATAATCTTGTTTTTGATTGAAAAAGATGCCTTGAAAATGGTTGATAAGACCGTTCAGGGTATCTTTTTATTTTCCTCCTAAACCTTTGACAAATTTTTGTTAAAAATTGAAAAAATAACTTGCTATATTAATCGTAAGGTGATATCATATGACACATGGTACTTATGCGCATAAGTTACAAAGTAATGAAGAAATATACAACTATTAATAGCAAAATAAATGTATGGAGGGAGTAATATGAAGAAAAAGTTACTGGCAATGGCATTAACAGGAGCGATGATATTGGGAACAATGACAGGATGCGGCAGCGGCAGCACAGGAAGTACGGTGGCCAATCACGGAAAGGAAACATCGGCATCGGGCAAGGGGGAAGCACTTCGTCTTGTAAGCGGAAAGATCGAAATTGACAGCGCTTTAAAGGCCTTTGCAAAACAGTATCAGGAAAAGACGGGACAGGAAGTAATCATCGAATCTCTGGGCGGCGGTGTGGATATTAACGGTGCTTTAAAGAATTATCTGGCGGCGGGAAATATGCCTGATATATTCGTGTTTGGAGGGGAGGGAGATTATCAGACTTGGAAGGATTATATGGCTGATTTAAGCGGAGAAGAATGGGCCTCCCAGACTGACTTTGGCTTTAAATCAGAGGATGGAAAAATCGTTGGATTTCCATATGCGGTAGAAGGGTACGGAATTACATATAATAAGAATATTCTGGAAGCGGCGGGGGTTGATCCTGCTTCTCTGACTTCTTATGAAGGGTTTAAGAAAGCCTTTGAAACCATTGACAGCAAGAAGGCGGACCTGGGAATTACTGCGGCAGCATCAGTTGCTGCGGAATCTGGACAAATGTACTGGTCCACGGGAAACCACCTGTTTGGATATTATTTGTCCGGCGGTTTAGAAAGAGGAGATACGAAGTATATTGACATGTTAAAATCCGGCGCTGTGGACAAGGAACGTCTGGGACAGTTTGCAGATTTTACCAGGCTGCTCTTTGATTATTCCCATAAGAACACTTTGATTTCGGGAACTTATGACGATCAGCTTGCTCTGTGGGCACAGGGAAAAACCGCATTTGTAACCCAGGGAAACTGGATTGATCCTTCTCTTCCTGACTATCAGGTGAGCTTTGACTGCGGAATCGCTCCTTTGGCATTTACAAAAGAGGAAATGAAGGGCGTGCTTGCAGATTGTCCATCCTGGTGGGCTGTTTACAACAAAGGAAATAATATTGATGCAGCAAAGGCATTCTTAAAGGAAATTGCTGTTTCAGAAGATGGTCAGAAGGCTCTTGTAACTGACGGCGGAATGATTTCTCCTTACACCACCTGTACCATAAGCCCGGAGACCCCTCTTGCCAGGAATTTAAAAACATATGTGGATGCAGGCAACACCTATTCCTGGGAATGGACAAAGATGCCGGTTGGAATTGCTATGAATGCTACGGGACCTATTTTTGAATTATATGCAAAGGGTGAGATCGACAGGGATACTTTTGTTACTATGATGGAAGCAGCAATTGCCGATTATCCGAAAAATTAGTTGAGGATGAGGCGGCTATCATAAGCCGCCTCTATTAGCAGCCGCAGCCATGAAAGATAGTAGGAGGAGATGCATATGGAGGGAAACGCAAAGAAGGTTGTGTTCATGTTACCTGTACTGCTTGGTGTACTGACAATTATTTATGCGCTTTATTTGGATTTATTCCATAGAGATGCAGCGTTCCGGGGAGTTCTTCTGATACTTGGATTTCTTTTGGTCGTCGTCGGATTGTATTTTATTCCAGGGAAAAAGCACAGTACGATCATAAAAGGATTATTTTTACTGCCCCTGATTGGTGCGTTTGGAATAACGGTCATGGTTCCTTTTTTATTAGGAATCTTCTATTCTTTTACAAATTGGAATGGGATCGGGTTTACAGAGGTGGTGGGACTGGGGAATTACGTGAGTATGTTCCGCTCTCCGGATTATCTGTATTCCTTTGGAATTACATTCTTATTTACAGTAATCAATATGCTCCTTGTAAATTTTACAGCCTTCGCTCTGGCACTTGTTTGTACATCAGAGGTAAGGGGAAGGGACTTTTACCGGGCATCTTTTTTTCTTCCGAACCTGATTGGAGGAATCGTTCTGGGATATGTGTGGCAGTTTATTTTTAATAAGGTGTTCCCCGCTCTTCTTCCGGGAAGTGTTTCCATGCTGACAGACCCCAATTTGGCCTTTTTATCCATACTGGTTGTCAGCACCTGGCAGTATGCCGGTTATATTATGATGATTTATGTGACGGGACTTCAATCGGTTCCCAAGGATATACTAGAGGCCTCGGGAGTTGATGGGGCAAATGCCTGGAAGACTTTGCTGCATATTAAGCTGCCAATGATAGCAAATACTTTTACGGTCTGTATTTTCATGACTCTGCTCAATTCTTTCAAGCAGTTTGACTTAAACCTTGCCATCACAAACGGAGCACCCAGTCGGATTTTGGGCGGAAAGGCCATTGCATCCACCGAGTTTCTGGCGCTGAATATTTACAACACGGCGATTGCAAAGGATCAGTATGCCCAGGGGCAGACAAAAGCAGTTGTATTCTTCATTATTTTGGCAATCGTGTCTCTGACGCAGGTGACCATCAGTAAAAGAAGGGAGATCGAACTGTGAGCAGAAAATTAAGAGGAACCATTATCGAATTGATAGCCGTAGTTTTATCTTTTTTGGTCTTGTCCCCGTTTGTTCTGGTCATTTTCAATGCGGCCAAGAAAAGTGCGGATATTGTTATAAGCCCCATTGCACTGCATAAAAACTGGGGGCAGATGTTTGTTAATATGCAAAACGTGATCCATAATCAGAATTTCAGCTATTGGAATTCGTTTTTCAGTTCCCTGTTCATTACTGCTGTCAGCCTGGGGCTTTTAACTCTTTTTTCCAGTATGGCGGCATGGGTACTGGTTCGGAATAAGACGAGATGGTCCAATGTTATTTTCATGATTTTTGTAGCTGCTATGGTAATTCCCTTTCAGGTGGTTATGCTTCCTATGTTATCCACCTTTCGGGAGTTGTCTGCCTTTACCGGAATTCGTTTTTTAAGCAGCTATACCGGAATCATCATCGCTTATCTTGGATTTGGAGGTTCTATGTCCGTATTCATCCTTCATGGCTTTATCAAAGGAATTCCGGGAGAACTGGAAGAAGCGGCATGGATTGACGGATGCAGTCCGGAGGGAACCTTCTTTAAAGTAGTATTCCCACTTTTAAAGCCGATTCAGGTGACAGTTCTCATATTAAACGGGATCTGGATATGGAATGATTATCTTCTGCCTTCCCTGATGCTGGGACTAAACGGCAGGATTAAGGCGCTGCCGGTGGCAGTGAGCAGTTTCGTGGGTTCTTACGTAAAGCAGTGGGATTTAATACTGGCCGCTGCATTTTTGGCCATGATACCGATTGTCATTCTCTTTTTGCTGGCACAAAAACAGATCATTCAGGGTATGGTAGAAGGCGCAATCAAATAACTTACAGGAAGGATATCATATTAAAATGGAACGAAAATGGTGGAAGGAAGCAGTTGTATACCAAATCTATCCCAAAAGCTTTCAGGATAGCAACGGGGACGGAATCGGAGATCTAAATGGAATCAGGTCGAGGCTTGATTACTTGAAGCAGCTGGGAATTGATGTGATATGGCTTTCGCCGGTCTATCAATCCCCTAATGATGATAATGGATATGACATCAGTGATTACCAGGAGGTTATGGAAGAGCTCGGAACTATAAAAGATTTTGATAATCTCTTATCCGAAGCCCATGAACGGGGAATTAAAATCGTAATGGATATGGTGGTCAACCATACCTCTGATGAACACAAGTGGTTTGTGGAAAGCAGGAAAAGCCTGGACAATCCATACCGGGATTATTACATCTGGAGGGAAGGAAAAGAAGGCGGAGCCTGCCCCAATAACTGGGGTTCCTGCTTCAGCGGCCCGGCATGGGAGTATGATAAAGATACCGGAATGTATTATCTCCATTTATTTTCCAAAAAGCAGCCGGATTTAAACTGGGATAACGCTGCTGTGAGAAAAGAAATATTTGATATGATGGACTGGTGGTGCAGGAAGGGAATTGATGGCTTCCGAATGGATGTGATCAGCATGATATCAAAGGATGAGAGTTTTCCTGACGGCCCTGTAAATGGCGGATTATATGGAGATTATTCCCCTTATGCCGTTCACGGCCCTCATATTCACGAGTATTTAAAGGAGATGAACCAAAAGGTCCTTTCCAGATATGACTTAATGACCGTGGGAGAGACAGTAGGTGTGACGGTGGAGGAAGCCAGAAAGTATTCCGGTGAAAATGAGAGAGAGCTTGACATGGTGTTCCAGTTTGAACATGTTGAGGGTGGCGGCGAGATTGGAAAGTGGACGGATAAAAAGCCGGATATTCTAAGGCTGAAACGGATCATGTCAAAGTGGCAGACAGGGCTGGAGGGATGTGCCTGGAACAGCCTGTTTTGGGACAATCACGACCAGCCCAGGGCCGTATCCCGTTTTGGAGATGACAGCAGCAAATACAGGAAGGTATCTGCAAAAATGCTTGCCACCTGTCTTCACATGATGAAGGGGACTCCCTACATCTATCAGGGACAGGAACTGGGAATGACTAACTTTCCGTTTGAGGATATGTCCCAGTTCCGGGATATTGAAAGCCTGAATGCCTATGAGGAGCTTGTGGGCAAGGGAGTGGTGAGCCATGAAAAGATGATGAGATATTTCCGATGCAAGGGCAGGGACAATGCCAGAACTCCCATGCAGTGGGATGACAGCGCAAACGGAGGCTTTACTTCAGGAACTCCCTGGCTGGCAGTAAATCCCAATTACCTGGAAATCAATGCAAAGGCTGAGACAGCAGATGAGGATTCTGTATTTCACTATTACAGAAAGCTGATTAACTTAAGAAAGCATTATGATATCATTGTATCTGGAAGATATGAGCTTATTATGGAGGAGGATTCCAGGGTATTTGCCTATGTAAGGAGACTGGGAGAGGAGAAGTTGGTGGTATTGTGCAATTTCTCAGACCAGGAGGCAGAGGTTTCTCTTCCTGAGGAGTTCCGGGGAGAAAAAGGGGAATGCCTGATCCATAATTATGACCGCCCTTGGGATCAATGTAAGAATAAGCTTCTGCCTTATGAGGCAGTTGCCGTCATTTTCTAAGTGAAGCTAGAATGATGCAAATAAAACCTGGGAAGTCAGCCTGAATTTCCAGAAAAATAAAAAATAGGATGGGTAATACAAAGATGAAAAAACAATGGTGGCATGATAAGGTCGCATATCAGATTTATCCTAAAAGCTTTAAGGATACCAATCAGGATGGAGTGGGAGATTTAAGAGGGGTCATAGAAAAGCTGGATTATTTGAAGGACTTGGGCGTTGATATTCTGTGGCTTTCTCCCATTTACTGCTCCCCTCTTGCGGACCAAGGGTATGATATTTCAGATTACTATAACATTGATCCCAGGTTTGGAACCATGGAGGATATGGATGAGCTGATTGCTGAAGCGAAAAAGAGGAATATGTACATTTTAATGGACTTGGTGGTTAACCACTGCTCCGATGAGCACCAGTGGTTTCAAAAGGCTATGAAGGACCCGGAAGGGGAGTATGGAAAATACTTTTATATTGAAAGAGGCAGGAACGGAAAGGCTCCCAGCAATTTAAGGTCTTATTTCGGTGGCAGTGTATGGGAGAGGATCGGGGATACCGACCAATATTATCTCCATTTATTCCATAAGAAACAGCCTGATCTGAATTGGGAAAACCCGGTTGTCAGAAAGGAAATCTATTCTATGATCAACTGGTGGCTGGAAAAGGGGATTGCTGGCTTCCGTATTGACGCCATCATTAACATCAAAAAGGCTCTTCCATTTCATGATTACGAGCCGGACCGGGAGGATGGACTGGCTTCCTGCAAGAAGATGCTGGAGGAGGCAAGGGGTGTCATTGACTTGTTAAAGGAAATGAAGGAAGAAACCTTTGAAAAGTACAATGCCTTTACCGTTGGCGAGGTGTTTAATGAAAAGCCGGAGGAGCTGCCGGATTTCATCGGGGAGGACGGCTGCTTTTCTTCCATGTTTGATTTTAACGAAACCATATTTGGGGCCAGTGAAAAGGGCTGGTATGACATCCAGCATATTATGCCTGATGATTACAAAAACTGCTGCTTTGAAAGCCAGAAACGGGTGGAAGGAATCGGATTTTTGTGCAACATCATAGAAAATCACGATGAACCAAGAGGAGTGAGCCGTTATATCCCTCAGGGAGAATGCAGCGATGCTTCCAAAAAACTGTTGGCAACCTTGTATTTTATGCTGAAAGGGCTTCCTTTCATCTATCAGGGCCAGGAAATCGGAATGGAGAATGTTCCCTTCCGTTCCATAGAGGATATTGACGATATTTCCACTTTTGACGAATACAAGGTGGCGCTGGACCATGGACTGTCTGAAAAAGAGGCTTTTGAGATTGCCTGCCGGTACAGCAGGGACAATGCCAGGGTGCCTTTTCAGTGGAGCTCTGATAAAAATGCCGGATTTACAGAGGGGAGACCCTGGCTCATGGTGAACCCGGAGTATGAAAAGCTTAATCTGGAGCTTCAGAAGGAGGATCCGGATTCAGTCTTTCAGTATTATAAAAAGCTGATTGCCCTTAGAAAATCAGAAGTATATAAGGACACCTTTGTATACGGAGCTTTGGAACCGGTTTACACGGAGCTTGAAAGGGTCATGGCTTATTACAGAAGAGGAGAGGACCAGGATATTCTGGTTATAGGAAACTTTCAGACAGAGTCCAGGAGGATTGAATTGCCAGAGAAGGCGGCTAAAGTTCTGCTGAATAATTACGATACGGTTTCCTGGGAAGACGGATACTTATGCTTGAACGGATATCAGGCGGTTGTGCTGGAGCTTGAAAGGTCCCGGTAAAATAAAATTAAGGCTGAAACAGCATGTTCCCGCTGTTTCAGCCCTTTTGATGTACCCGGCAGGCGCATGTTCTGTAGTGAAAATCTGCAATCCCCTTTCAGGTGAGATTATATTTAAGGAAGGAAAGGGGAATCCGGAGGCATTAAGGGATTTATACGATATAGAAATAATCCATAGCACTGTATCTTAACTCTTCACATAATAAACCACATGGAATCATATTACTTTATGATACCGGTACCACAAATTGAATAATAAAATAGAAAAGTATTTAAATAAAAGAACAAATGGTGTAAAAAATGACTAAAAAATATTTATAAAATAGAGTTGACATGTAAAATTTGCTATGTTAATATGTAAATATAATATAGGGTACCGGTACCACAAAAGCGAACAAGGAGAATGATATGCTGACAATTCATGAAGTGGCAGAACTGGCAGGTGTTTCGAAATCAACTGTATCTAGAGTTTTGAATAATAATGGCTATGTGAATGAGGATACCAGACGCAGGATTGAGAAAATCATACAGGAGAACCAATACAGGCCATCTGCAGCAGCAGTCAGTCTTTCCAGACAAATTGGGAGTACAATCGGTGTGATTATCCCTGAGATAGATAACACCTTTTTTGGAGAAGTTCTAAAGGGAATTAATGATGTGGCTGATCAGAATAATTTTTCTATCATTTGCTGTGACACTCAAAATAATGGTGACAAAGAGTTGAAAGCTTTAGCGGCCTTAGAGCAGCAGCGGGTCCGGGGAGTTATTATTACGCCGGCTATGGGTTACGGCGACAAAGAGTCGGTGGAGAAGCTGAAAAATGCTTTGGCGAAACTAGATGTTCCAGTGGTAGTTGTAGACAGGGATTTTGATTATTCCCAGTGGGATACGATCTATTTTCAAAATTATGAAAGCGGTTATATTGCAACAGAAAGTTTAATTAAGGCCGGTAATACAAAAATCGGTATTATTCAAGGTGATATGCAGTTAAAAATAGCGAGAGAAAGGTTTCGGGGATATCAGGACGCAATGGCGGCAAATGGCCTGGAGGTTCCGGAACAGTATGTGCTGAAAGGAGATTTTACAGTAGAGACGGCATATGCACTTACTAAAAATATGATAAATAACAAAGAACTTCCTGATGGTATGGTTACCTGCAATAACCTTACCAGTATAGGTTTTATTAAAGCGATGATAGAGAGCGGCATTACCATTGGGAGTGATGTTGCAGTTGTGGGTATTGATCATGTTCCCATGTTGAATGTACTGGGTTTTCGATTCAGTTGTGTATCCAGAGATACCATTGAGATGGGGCGTATGAGTATGAAGCTTCTTATGCAGCGGATGAATAATCCAGAAATGCAGAGAAGCATTTGGGTTGTGCCCTGTAAGCTGGAGCTGAATGGCTCAGAAAAAACAAACCGGTAAAGTTTGTTTTTTGTCCCATGTGGGAGCGGTACCACATGGGGGATACATGGTATATATACGGGAGAGACGTCATCCCGAATGTATATATAAAACTATATAAGAATGAGAGGGATTTATTATGAAGAAACGAGCTTTAGGATTGATTATGGCGGTCATGATGGCAGGAACGCTGACTGCATGCGGCGGAAATTCAGCAGCAAAGTCCACGGAAGCGGCTCAGACAACAGCGGCAACAACAGCGGCAACGTCCGGAAGTGAAAAGCCAGCCGAACCGGAGGCAAAATCCGGTCCTTACAAAGTAACGGTTATTATCAAAGCGACAGATTCTTCCTACTGGCAGACGGTGTTGCTTGGAGCCCAGGCGGCAGCTGCCGAGAGCAATGGGGAGATTGAAGTGACTACTGCAGGTCCGGCATCTGAGACGGGAATTGATGAACAGGTTACTATTCTGGAAAATGCAATTTCTGCAAAGCCAGACGGTATTGTAATTGCATCGATCAGCTCTGAAGCAACCGTCCCGGCGGTGGAGGAGGCAGTAGCCGCAGGAATGCCGGTTGTAACGGTTGATAATAAATTAGCAACAAATGTTTATACACAGCATCTGGCAACTGATCATTATGCTGCTGCCTCAACAGCAGCTGAAAAAATGGTGGAACAGTGGAAAGAGGCAGGAATAGATCCGTCAGGTAAAAAGGTTGCAGTTATCAGTGCAGACTCCGGTTCTGCCGTAAATCAGGCACGTTGTGAGGGATTTGCAGATAAGGTGAAAGAACTTGTTCCCAATATTATCATGATAGAGACTCAGTATTGTGACAATGATATTGCAAAAGCACAGGATGCAGTTGATAACCTGATTCTCGCAAACGAAGATTTAATTGGAATCTTTGGTGATAACAACCACATGGGAGATGGTATAGCGAATTCCATTGCACAGAATGGAAAGTCCGGAAATATCATTGCCTATGCATTTGACTCTGATGATACGGAAATCGAAGCAATTAAAAATGGCGCATTGACTGGTATTGTTGTTCAGGATCCATACGGAATGGGATATGAAGGTGTACTTTCTGTAATCGCATCTTTAAAAGGCGAGAGTGTTGAGAAAGATGTTGTAGCGCCTACGACTCTGGTAACAAAAGACAATTTGGATGTGCCAGAAGTACAGAAGCTGCTGTATCCTGGTAAATAAATGTCAATTAGTCTGAAATTTATGGAGGTTGGTAAATGCAGGAACAAATAACACCCATTGTCTCCATGAAAGGAATTGTAAAGGAGTTCCCAGGTGTACGCGCTCTTTCCGGCGTGGACCTGGAGCTCCTTCCAGGAGAAGTACATGCACTGGTAGGTGAGAATGGTGCGGGCAAATCTACAATTATTAAAATACTGATGGGAGTCTATACGAAAACAGCAGGAGAAATCTATTTAAATGGTGAGAAAAAAGATATTAAATCTCCTTTTCATGCACAGTCACTGGGATTGGGAGCCGTGTATCAGGATGTGAACCTGGCACAGCATCTTTCTGTAGCTGAGAACTTCTTCATGGGACAACTGCCCAGAACAAAATTTGGTACCGTAGATTATACCCATATGTATAAAGAAACAAAAGAAACACTGGACTCCATCGAGGTACATGTAGACCCGAAAGCAATTATCAAAACGCTGTCAGTGGCGCAGCAGGAGATGGTAGCAATTGGAAAGACCATGCACCAAAAGGCGAGAGCAGTCATTTTTGATGAACCGACAGCGCTGCTGACAGCAGATGAGACAAAACAGCTGTTCAGAATCATTGATAAGCTGAAACAGGAAGGTGTGGGGGTTTTGTATATCTCACACCGTATGGAAGAGATATTCAGTATCTGTGACCGGGCAACTGTTTTAAAAGATGGAAGCCTGGTGGGAACTGTTGATATGGAAAATACGGATGAAGACCGCCTCATCTCTATGATGGTGGGAAGAAATGTAAATGATATGTATCAAATTGAGCATGTACAGCCGGGTGAGACTATTCTTAAGGTGGAAAATATTTCAAGGGGGACAGCCTTTCAAAATATAAGCTTTGAAGTAAAGCGGGGCGAGATATTTGGACTGTTTGGATTGGTGGGTTCGGGACGGACTGAAATTGTGAGATCGATTTTCGGAGCCGATGCCAAAGACTCGGGAAAAGTGACTTTTATGGGGAAGTCGGCAGATTTCACCAGACCGGTACAAGGGATTCGAGCCGGTATTGCGCTGCTCCCGGAAGACAGGCGGGCCCAGGGGCTGGCGCTGGGCATGTCAGTTGCAGACAACACCAACATGGTTGCAGTACATCGCATCGCTCGTCTGGGAATCATGAATAAAGGAAAAATCCAACGAATTGCCCAGGAGTATGTAGAAAAGCTCAGGACAAAGACACCGACGGTTTATCAGTCGGTGAAAAATCTGTCCGGAGGTAACCAGCAAAAGGTTGTTATATCGAAATGGCTGGCTCAGGACAGTGATCTGTTTATTTTTGATGAACCCACGGTAGGGGTTGATGTGGGGGCAAAACTTGAAATCTATAAAGTATTTGAATCATTAATTAAGGAAGGCAAGACCATAATCATTATATCCTCTTATCTTCCGGAGGTAATGGGGCTTGCAAGCAGAATGATGGTGATGTATGAAGGACGTCAGATGGGAATCATTTCCCGGGAAGAGTTTACCGATGAAAACATCATGCGGTATGCTTCCGGTATGAAAGGAAAGGAGTCATAAAGGCTATGGCGGAAAAGAAAAAACAAAATCTGTTCCTGTCTCGCTTTCAGACGGAGCTGCTGCTGGTGGGGATTTTGATCGTATTATTTTTGTTCTTTGGTGTGAAGTCGCCGGTATTTTTAAAGGTGGACACACTTATGAAGCTGTTAAAGCAGGCTTCTATATATGGGATTATAGCCATCGGAATGACATTTGTTATTACGTCCTCCGGCATTGACTTGTCTGTTGGCTCGGTGATTGGCTTATCAGGAATTGTGGTCTCCATGTGTATGGTAAGGGGGGTCCCGGTTATTGTATCAATTTTGATTGCCATAGGCGCAAGTATGTTAGTTGGATTGTTTAACGGAGTCCTGGTACATAATGCAAAGGTTCCGCCGTTCATTGCCACCATGGCCTCCATGACGGTTGTCAGGAATGTCATTCTGTTGATGACAGGGGCCAAAACCATATCTAACCTTCCTCAGAGCTTTACGGCTTTTGCATCAGGATCCATGTTGGGAATTCCCAATATGTTTCTAACCTGGCTGGCGATTATTATCCTGGGTATTTTCATTACAGGAAGAACTGTTTTTGGAAGAAATATCTATGCTTATGGAAGCAATAAAGAATCTGCTAGATTAAGCGGAATCAATATTTCCTCAACCGTGTATGGGGTGTATATATTCTCCGCCATTGTTTGTGGAATTGCAGGCATTCTGATGGCGGCCCGCCTTGGTAATGGAGTGCCGACTTCCGGTGATGGATATGAGCTTGATGCAATTGCTGCTTCAGTTGTTGGCGGTGCCAGCCTGGATGGCGGTGAAGGTTCCGTAATAGGTACCGTTCTTGGAGCTATGATTATGGCCACGCTGCGCCAGGGCGGAATATTGCTTGGAATCAATTCATTTATCATGGAAATTATTATAGGTTCGTTAATTGCAATAGCAGTTGTAATTGATAAAATGCGGAAAAGCCGATAGATGGAGGGAAAGGATATGATATACAGGAAAGTTGGAAAAATTTCGGAAAAAATTTCGGTAATTGGAATTGGGTGCTGGAATTTTGGCGGAGATTGGGATTCCATGGATGATAAGAAATCATCGCGGATCATACATGCAGCAATTGAGAAAGGAATCAATTTCTTCGACGTAGCACCGGTTTATGGATTTGGGCATTCAGAGATGGTTCTGGGAGCGGCATTGAAAGAAGGAAGTCACAGAAATAAAGTACTGATCGCATCGAAAGGCGGCCTGTTATGGAATGAGAAGCATGAGACAAGGAATAATCTCTCAAAAGCAAGCCTGCTGAAAGAGATTGATGCGACATTGACAAGACTTCAGACAGATCATGTGGATATTTATCAGATGCATTGGCCTGATCCTAATGTACCATTAGAAGAGACGGCAGAGGCTCTCCAAGAGATGAAGAGAGCTGGAAAAATCCGATATGTAGGATTAAGTAATTTTTCACAGACAGATGTTGAGAAAATGATGGAATACACAGATGTTCATTGTCAGCAAAGCCTGTACAATATGCTGGAACGGAATACAGACAGCTATCACAGCATTCCTTTGGAATATAAAACAGAAAAAGAGGTACTGCCCAATGTACGAAAGTTTGGTCAGGCATTTCTGCCGTACAGCCCGTTATTTCAGGGATTGTTGGCCGGGAAATTTCATTCTGGGACAAATTTCTCTGAAAGTGATATCAGGAATGCAAACCCCAAGCTGGCAGGACCGGCATTCCAACAGTATTTTAATGGCGCGGAACAGATTAAGAGGATAGCAGAAGAATATGGGAAACCAATGAATGAGGTTGCCTTAAACTGGCTGAGACAGAAAGGGGAGGTTACTTCTATCATTGGAGGGGCTTCCACGGTGGAGCAGCTGGAACAGAATATTCAATGTACAACCTGGGATATTGATGATGAAATGATGGAGAAAATTAATAAAGTACTGGAACCCTTTGAGAACATGTAAACAAGTCAATTAAGTGGCAATAATTACACATGGCTTTTCTGTTTTTTTTGTTTCCGCAAAATAAAGAGACCGTAAAACTGTCGATTTCAGACAATCTTACGGTCTTTCTCATATAATATAAATTTGTAGTATTTAATTTCCCTTCCTGCCGATTATCTAAATCAGAACCAGAGGCATCAAACCAAACAGGTCACCTACTGCTATGTAAATAACAAAGATTCCAATGGCCCACAAAGCACTTTTTCTCTGCCATTGTCCCATATCTACGTCAGTCAGCCTGAGAAGTACATAAATGAAAGGAACCAGAGGGCTGAGCAAATGGAAGGCTTGACCCATCAAAGATGCGAAACCAAGCTGAATAGGAGTGAATCCATAGGCTTTTCCGGTTTCTGCAAGAAGGGGAAGCACGCCGAAATAAAATGCGTCATTGGAGAGGAAAACAGTTCCTGGTGCGGATATGAATGCAACGATCAGACACCAGAATTTACCCCAGCTAGCCGGGATGATGGTGGTCATACTGGTAGCAATGGCATCTCCCATGCCGGTTCCAGACAGAATTCCCATGAAAACACCGGCAGATAAAATAACGGTAGCAAGCATAACTTTAAGAGGGACGCCCTTTACAAAACGGATCATTGCATTAGAAAGGGGATCAAAGAGACCTGCATCGATCATCAGAGTAAAAAATAAAACGGCGAATAGCAACATGGTGGTAGTGACAGAAGTGGTTTTCAGGCATCAAAAAATCCTTTATCTTTATTTGTTTTTATTGTACAATGAGATTATACAATAGGCAAATGCTATGACTCTAATAAAGTATATAGTATTATACCTATACCCTGACAATAGTGGAAAATTCCGGGAGATATGTCCTTATAAAGAAAAAATATTTATATAAGTTATCTACAAAAGTTATTCTCAAAATCACAAAAGAAAGGGAGTCTGTAAAATGAAAAAAGAAATGACATTAAATGACTGCTGCCCCCATTGCAAGAGGCATTGTTCTTTAAGAAGCCCCCATTGCGGAAAGGGAAAGGCTTTGGCAGCAGAGATAAAGAAACGTTCCAAGGCCGGAAAAGAGGAACATAAAGAAAAGAGCAAAGAAAAAAGCGGCTGGAAGCCCCATAGGGCCGAAACCGGAATCCTGTACCTTTATCAGAAGGGATACCGGCAGCTTTTTAAGGAGCCGGAACATAATCTGGGAAGCAGGGAGCTGAGAAATCACCTGGCAGCTCTGCTCAGTGAAAAAGGAACTGTAACAAAACAGGAGCTGAAGGAGGTTTCCGGCTTATGCTCCGAAGATATTGGAAAAGCATTGAAAAAAATGGAGAAAAATGGGGATATTATATGGAAAAGAGAGAAAGACAAAAAAGACCAGGTTTCCCTGACTCCAAAAGGAATCAAGCAGGCAAAGGAATATGAAAAGGTCCGGGGCACCAGTGTATTGACCGCTCTCAGTGAGGAAGAGAAGCTGGTTCTAAACGGGATTTTGAAAAAACTTGTCAGGTAGTCATAAGAGAAACATTGTATTTCAAAATGATTTGTAGTACAATGCAACAGGATAAGAAGGAAAGGCCATTATAAAAAAACAGAAATTAAGAAACGAAAAGAGGATAACTTATGAAGCAAGGAAAGATAACGCTGGCAGCGATTTTCTTTACGCTGGCAATACTGGCTTACACGGCTGTGTTCGGCCTGGGAAGCGGCATCAAAGGCATTTTTGAGATGCGCTATGGAATTGACATCCGGGGAGGAGTGGAGGCTATCTTTGAGCCTCAGGACCTGGACCGCAAGCCTACGGAGAAGGAACTGAACATTGCCAGGGAAGTCATTGAGACCCGAATGGACAACCAGAATATTACGGACAGGGAAGTGACCGTTGACAAAGAAGGCGGCTACATCATCGTCCAGTTCCCCTGGAAATCCGGAGAAACCAATTTTAATCCTGAGGATGCCATTGCAGAATTGGGAGAGATGGCAGAGCTTACCTTCCGTGACCCTGAAGGAAATGTGCTTATTCAGGGAAAGGACGTGCAGAACGCAGCGCCCGATACGGCAAATAACAATGGCCTTAAAAGCTACCAGGTGGCATTGACCTTTAATGCCGAGGGAGCCAAGCTCTTTGAGGAGGCAACAGGAAAGCTGATCGGACAGCCCATGGGTATTTACATGGACAATGCCCTGATCTCCAACCCTACGGTGCAGAATAAGATCTCAGGAGGCCAGGCTGTCATCACGGGAATGAAGACCTATGAGGACGCAAAGGATCTGGCGGAGAAGATCAATGCAGGTTCCCTTCCTTTCTCCTTAAAAACCACCAACTTTTCCACCATAAGCCCTTCCCTGGGTCACAATGCTTTAAATATTATGGTGTATGCAGGAGTTGCAGCATTTCTTGTCATATGCATCTTTATGATCGGATTTTATAAGATGCCGGGTCTGGTTGCCTGTATTACGCTGCTGATGCAGATGCTTTTACAGATGCTTGCCATCTCCATCCCTCAGTATACATTGACCCTTCCTGGTATTGCAGGTATTATCCTGACCCTTGGAATGACGGTGGATACCAATATCATTACTTCAGAACGTATTTCCGATGAGCTGAAAAACGGAGCTTCCATTAAAAATGCGGTTACCTCCGGATATAAAAATGCATTTTCATCTGTTTTGGATGGAAATGTTACGGCAGCCATCATTGCCATCATCCTGATGGTCTTAGGCTCTGGTACCATGCTAAGCTTTGGTTATACCCTTTTAGTGGGTATGATTGTAAATCTTTTTGCAGGTGTTACCGTATCCAGAAATTTCCTCTTATCCCTGATTAAATTTGATAAGTTGAAAAATGAAAAGTATTTCCGCATCAGAAAAGATATAAAAACCATTCCCTTTTTCCAGAAGAAATATATATTTGCTATTATTTCCGGCGCAGTGATTGCAGCGGGAATTGTGGGCTGTTTTACTCAAGGTGTGAAGCTGGATACCCAGTTTACCGGCGGTGCCGTACTCAGCTACTCTGTATCCAATGAAGCGGATACGGACCAGATTCAGGCAGTCATTGAAAAGGAAACCAGCAGGCCGGTTACGGTTCAGATCAAGGAAGACAACATGACAGGGCTTAAGAGGCTGTCTGTCACCCTTGCAGGAAATAAGGGAATGTCACCGGAGGAACAGAAGGCTGTCACCGATGCCATTAACAGCACCTCGGAAGATGTGAACGCACAGCTTTCAGAAACCTTTGTGGTAGAGCCTTACATCGGTGCAAAGGCCCTGAAAAATGCAGTTTTAGCTATCGCCCTTGCCATGGCTTTCATTATTGTATATGTGTGGATACGGTTCTCCGCCATGTCAGGACTTCCGGCTGGAGTGACGGCCATGATTGCGCTGCTTCATGATGTGCTGGTGGTATTCTTTGCCTTTGTCTTATTCCGGATTCCGTTAAATGATGCCTTTGTGGCCGTGGTCCTTACAATTATCGGATATTCCATCAATGATACCATTGTTATCTATGACAGGATTCGTGAGAATAAGAAAAAGGGCGGAAAGATGTCGGTGACAGAGCTGGTAAATGTCAGTACCAGCCAGACTCTTGGCAGATCTGTCAACACCTCTGTTGCAACGGCCTTGTGTGTGGTGATTATTATGGGAGCTTCCATTTACTTCCAGATTGAATCCATTATTGAGTTTTCCCTTCCAATGCTTTTCGGCGTCATTACAGGCTGTTACTCCTCTGTCTGCATAGCCGGAGTTTTATGGGCAGCATGGGAAAAGAGGAAGGAAAAGAGCAAATAACATCATTGAATAATTGGATAAAAGATGTTAGAATATAAAAAGATGGATAAACATATAGTAGTTATTCCATCAATGATTTTGAAAATTTGATGAAGTCATGAAAAATAATGCAAAAGGAGGATAAGAATTATGTTAAACAAAGACATTGTTGCAAAGATAAACAAACAGATCAATTTTGAGCTGTATTCTGCTTATATTTATCTGGATATGTCCAACTATTATTCAGATAGTAATTTAGGCGGCTTTGCAAACTGGTTCAGGATTCAGACTCAGGAAGAGCGTGACCATGCCATGCTTTTCATGGATTATCTTCTCTACAACGGTGAGAAAGTGGTGCTTGAGGATGTGAAGGCGCCCAATTTTACTTACACTGACTTCCGCCAGCCTGCAGCAGAGGCTTATGCCCATGAGCTGAAGGTTACGGCAGCAATTCATGATATTTATGCGGCAGCACACGATTTAAAGGATTTCCGTACCATGCAGTTCCTTGACTGGTTCGTAAAGGAGCAGAGTGAGGAAGAAAAGAATACGGATGAGATCATAAAGAGATACGATTTATTCGGCAATGATGCCAAGGGCTTGTACCTGCTCGATTCCGAGCTGGGTGCCAGAGTTTATTCTCCGCCATCCCTTGTGCTGTAATTCAGTTCTGAAGTCATTATTATAACTTTTATAAAAAGCAGCCCGGCCCCTGATGAGAGGCTGGGCTGCTCTTTTTGAGGAATCCATATGGGAAAGATTGCACTGCTCGTATCCAGGGAGGAAATGCTTTATCAGGCGCATAACATTCTCCAGGAAAAGAAATATGAAATAAATGAAATGCGGGTCATTAAAACCGAAGATGCCGTTTCCGAGGCCAGGCGTTCCATTGGGGCCGGAGCCTCTATTATTATTGCCAGAGGGCTTCAGGCATCCCTGATTAAACAGTATACGGACATTCCGGTGGTGGAAATCGTTATCACTGCCCAGGAAATGGCCCTTCTGGTCAATAAGGCAAAGCAGATTTTAAAGAAAGAAAATCCCGTCATCGGGGTGGTGGGATTTAAGAACATGTTCTGCGACATGTCTTATTTTGATGTCATCCATGAGATTGAAATGAGAACGTATTTTGCAGATAAGAGCCGCAGCCTTGAAGTCATGACAAAACAAGCCATAAAGGATGAAGTGGACTTAATCATGGGTGGCGATACGGCAGTGGGAATCGCCGGAGAAGCCGGAATGCCGTCCCTGTTTTTATCCAATACCGAGGACTCCTTAAGAAATGCCTTATCCATGGCGGAAAGCGTGGATTATGCCATGGGAGTGGAAAAGCGGAACGCGGCCCAGATGGAAACTCTTCTGGACCATTCCTTCAGCGGTGTTGTGAGGCTGGATGCTTCCGGGATCATAATGGACTTAAATCCCATTATGGAGGATATGCTGGGAACAGCCAAGGAAAATGTTTTGGGAAAGGCCGCCGGTGAGGTGTTCCCGGACCTTGGGGAAAATTACGGAAAAGAATCTTATTCCCTGTTTATGGAGATCAACCGCACCTCGGTATTTGCTGTTGTGGCTCCAGTGATTATTGACCAGAGGCTGGAGGGAGCAATCCTCACCTGCCACCGCATGAAAAAACGCCGGGCCCCGGAACGGGATTTAAAAGGAAAGGGCCATTTAAAAGGCTTTATTGCCCTGGGAGAATTTGATGACATTCTTCAGGAATCCCAGGCAATGAAGGAGTGCATAAGGTTGGCAAAGCTGTATGCACTGTCGGAAAAAGCGGTTTTCATTGAAGGAGAGGCAGGAACGGAAAAACGTCTCCTGGCGCAGAGCATCCACAACGCAGGTCTGCATAAAGGCGGTCCCTTTGCGGCCTTATCCTGTGAGGGGATCGGTGATGAAGAACAGCTTGACATGATTTTCGGGGACAAAGGAGCCGTTGTCCAGGCCAATGGAGGCTCTCTTTTGCTGGAAGATGTGCAGTGCCTTACAAGAGCCAATCAATACCGGCTCTGCCAGTTGATCCGTTATAAGACCCGCCTGGGCAAAGATGGGGCCAGATATCCGGGTATGGATGTAAGGGTTATGGTCACCTCTGATGTACCTTTGCAGGAACTGGTATGGTATGGGACTATGAGGGAGGACCTTTATTATCTTTTAAGCGGGCTGACTGTGAGAATCCCTCCTTTCAGTGAGAGGAAGGAAGACCTGGAGCGGAAGCTGATGGAAAGCATCAGAGAATGCTGCGACCATTATTCCAGGTTCCATGTGCTGACCAGTGGCGCCAGGAAGTTGCTTCTTGATTATCCTTGGGAGGGTAACTTGTTTCAGGTGGAAAGCTTTTGTGAACGTCTGATCCTTACAGCCAATAAGAGAAGTATTGACGAAGGGTTCGCAGAACAGGTTCTAAAAGAAATGTATCCCCGGTCTTTGGAAAGCCGAAAGGAAGAGTCCGGGGAAGAATATGTCCGGAAAGCAGTTGTTCCTGAAGAAGCAGAAAAGATTGCAGAAGCTTTGTTAAGGCATGGAGGAAACAGGGAGAAGACGGCAAAGGCTTTGGGAATCAGCAAGGCGACTCTGTGGAGAAAGAGAAAAAAGTATCATCTAGAATAGATAATATGAAATAAGAATGAAATAAAATAGAAACAAAAATGAAACTATATGAGGTTTGTACAGGAAAGAGCCACTCATTCAGTAAATCCGCCCATAGCAAAATCCTTCCATTTTTCCTATAATCAGGACAGAGGTGGGGAGGTCCCATCAGTTGCTGATAAACAGAATTGAGAAAAGAGAGGAAAAGAAACATGAAAATTGGATTTATTGGACTTGGAATTATGGGAAGGCCCATGGCAAAGAACCTGGTAAAGGCAGGCCATGAGCTGGTTGTTTTCGATTACAACAAGGAGGCTTTGGCAGATTTGGTTTCCTGCGGCGCAGTACAGGCGGCAAGCGGCAAAGAGGTGGCTTCCCAAAGTGAAGTGGTCATCACCATGGTGCCTAACTCTCCCCACGTAAGAGCGGCAGTTCTGGGAGAAAACGGAGTTGCAGAAGGAGCAAAGCCGGGAACAGTGGTCATTGATATGAGTTCCATTGACCCTACAGAAAGCAAGGCCATTGGAGCGGAGCTGGAGAAACTGGGAATTGAAATGTTAGACGCTCCCGTATCCGGCGGAGAGCCAAAGGCCATTGACGGAACTTTATCTGTTATGGTAGGCGGCAAGAAGGAATTATTTGATAAATATTATGATATGCTGATGGTGATGGCAGGCTCCGTAGTATATGTAGGGGATCTGGGTTCCGGAAATGTGGCAAAGCTGGCAAATCAGATCGTGGTTGCAGTGAACATTGCAGCAGTTTCAGAAGCCCTTACCTTTGCAAAAAAAGCAGGAACTGATCCGGAACTGGTATATCAGGCCATCCGGGGCGGTCTGGCAGGCTCAACAGTTATGGATGCAAAGGCTCCTATGATTCTTAACAGAAACTTTAATCCAGGCTTTCGTATCGAACTTCATATCAAGGATTTAAACAATGCATTAAATGCAGCCCATGCCGTCAGCTCACCGGTTCCCTTAACCGGACAGTTAATGGAGATCATGCAGGGGCTTAAGGCAGACGGCTTTGAAAAAGAAGACCACTCCAGCATCGTGAAATATTACGAGAAAATTGCCAACACAAAGGTAGAACCGGAGAAATAAAAAACGGAATAAGGAAACAGGCAAATAAAAGCTGCTGGAGGGAAAAATGAATACAGATTTTATCAAAGGGGTTATTGTTCCCATTCTCACTCCCATCGATGAGAATGAGATAATTGACGAGGCAAAATTAAGGGATCAGGTGGATTACGTCATAGACGGAGGTGTCCTTGGAATCCTGGCATTTGGGAGCAACGGAGAGTTTTACGTAATAGAAGAAGACGAGATGGAGCGCGGTCTAAAGATCATGATTCATCAGTCTGCAGGCAGGGTTCCGGTGTATTTTGGCATCGGTGCCATCAGCACGAAGAAATGCTGCCGCCTTGCAAAAATGGCAGAAGAACATGGGGCAGCAGGAATTTCCATTTTGCAGCCCATGTTTTTAAAGCCTACAGAGGAAGAGTTATATCTGCATTTTAAAACAATTGCAGAGTCTGTTCCTGAACTGCCTGTCCTTCTTTATAACAATCCGGGACGGGTAGGATATACCATGTCAGGAAATCTGGTAGATCGTCTGGCAACAGAGCTTCCCAATATTGTGGGAATGAAGGATACCAGCGGGGACATTACCCAAACAGCGGAATTTATCCGCAGGACCCGTCACACAGGCTTTAAGGTTTTTGGGGGCAAGGACACTCTTTTGTATGCTTCCATGTGCCACGGAGCTGTAGGCGGGGTGTGTACTGCCGCCAACTTCATGCCGGAGCTGATTACAGACGTTTATAACAAATACGTTTCAGGCGATTTGGAAGGCTCTTTGGAAGCGCAGTTTAAGCTGAATCCGGTCCGCTTGTCCATGGACCCGGCAAGCTTCCCGGTAGCTGCAAAGGATATGGCTAATTTAAGAGGCAGAAATGTGGGCCTTCCCTATAAGCCCAATCTTGCAACACCGGAAGGACCTGTATTAAACCGCATCAGAAAAGAGATGGAAACAGCAGGACTTTTGGATTAAAATAAGATCAGGGGGCAGGCTGGCGGCTATAGGCTGCCGGCCTGTTTTTATACAAAACCAGGAGAAAGGGGTATTATATATGAAGTTTTTATTTGCATCGGATTCCTTTAAGGGGTCCTTATCGTCTGAGAAAATCGTGGAAATCTTAACAGAGTCCGCAAAGAGTGTATTTCCGGACTGCATGTGTGCTGGGGTGTCCGTTGCCGACGGAGGAGAGGGAACTGTGGATGCGGTAGTCAGCGCCATGAATGGAACCATCAGGACTGTGACCGTACATGGTCCTTTGATGGAAGAAACGACAGCGTCCTATGGGGTATTTGGCGGCAGTCATGCTGTTATTGAGATGGCGGCAGCTTCCGGTCTTCCCATGGTTCCGGCTGAAAAAAGAAATCCGCTCCATACTACTACTTATGGAACGGGTGAACTGATAAAGGATGCCCTGGATCAGGGGTACAGGAATATTTCCATAGCTATCGGTGGAAGTGCCACCAATGACGGAGGGATGGGAGCCATGTCAGCCCTTGGAATCCGTTTCCTTGATAAAGATGGAAATGCGCTGACCGGATTTGGCGAGGATTTAGGAAAGGTTGATACCATTGATGTAAGGGGGCTTCATCCCGGGGTGAGGGAAACTGAGTTTACTGTGATGTGTGATGTGACCAATCCTCTTACAGGTCCTGACGGAGCTACAAATACTTTTGGAAAGCAAAAAGGAGGGACTCCTGAAATCCTTGAAAAGCTGGAAATGGATATGGAAGCCTATAGGAAAAAGCTTCTGGACCTTACAGGCATTGATGTCAACGGGATTCCGGGTTCAGGGGCAGCAGGGGGACTTGGAGCGGCCTTAAAGGTATTTCTCCAAGGAAGCATGAAGTCAGGAATTGAAACGGTTCTGGACTTGATTGAATTTGATTTCCTTTTAGAAGGAGTGGACTTGGTTATTACAGGGGAGGGCCGTATGGACTGGCAGTCTGCCTTCGGAAAGGTTCCCAGCGGAATCGGAATGCGCTGTAAGGCAAAGGGGATTCCGGCCATTGCAATCGTAGGAGGGCTGGGAGATGGCGCAGAAGAAATCTATGAGTTTGGCATTGAAAGCATCATGACTACCATTCAGGGAGCCATGGAGGTGGAAGAGGCCATGGAGAGGGCCGTGGAATTGTACAGAAGCGCTGCTGACCGGACCTTCCGGATGCTGAAGGCAGGGGGAAGGCTAAGGTCGTAACCGGCTGAATATTGGAGCAGGAGAACATTGCAGAAACAGGATTGGAGGAGCAGAAAATGGGAAAGACGGTAAAGCTTCCTGACGGAACCCTGGTTCCGGCCATAGGGCAGGGAACCTGGTTCATCGGGGAACAGAGAGCAAAAAGGAAGGAAGAGACAGAAACCTTACAGGCAGGCATTGAGGCGGGAATGACCTTAATTGATACGGCTGAAATGTACGGAAGCGGAAGATCGGAAGAGCTCATAGGGGAAGCCGTCAGGGACTGTGACAGGAGCCGTCTGTTTCTGGTATCCAAGGTATACCCCTACAATGCAGGAAGAAAAAACATATTTAAAAGCTGCAGGGAGACTTTGAAGCGCTTAAATACGGATTATCTGGACCTGTATCTGCTCCACTGGAGGGGTGCCATCCCTTTGGAAGAAACAGTAGACTGCATGGAGCAGTTGAAAAAAGAAGGAAAAATCCGCCAATGGGGAGTGTCCAACTTTGATACCGATGACATGGAAGAGCTGTGGAGCGTGCCAAAGGGAAAGAATTGTGCGGTCAATCAGGTACTTTACCACCTTGCATCAAGGGGGATTGAATACGACCTTCTTCCCTGGCTGCGGGACCATGGGGTTCCTGTTATGGCCTACTGCCCTCTGGCCCAGGCAGGGGATTTAAAGAAAGGGCTTTATGAAAGCCCGGTGCTGGCTGAAATTGGGGCTGCCCATGGTTGCAGCATTTCCCAGGTTCTTCTGGCCTTTACCATCCGGGACGGCGATGTCATTGCCATACCCAGAACCGGAAAAAAGGAACATGCCCTGGAAAATGCGATGGCAGGGGAAATAGAACTGACTGGGGAAGAGCTTTTAAGGCTTGAGAAGGCATTTCCTCCGCCTGACCGGAAAGTATATCTGGATATTTTATAAGACGCGAGCCAAAGGACTTGAATAGGGAGTGGGGACATCTATGGAACGGATCGGAATACTTCTGCCCAGACAGACCATTTTGGAGTTTGCGGAAAATGTGCTGAAACAAGAGGGAATTGAGGTACAGATATTAAAGGTAGTGGAAAATGCCAATGCGGTTGTGGAGGCACAGGAGGCATTGGCTGCGGGGGTGCGTATCATCATTGCCAGGGGTCTTCAGGCCACCTTGATTAAGGAAAATACCAATATTCCGGTGGTGGAAATGCCTGTTACTATCAGGGAAATAGGCATGATGATTTTAAAGGCAAAGAGGATGTTAAAGAAAGAGCATCCCATGATCGGGATTGTGGCATTTAAAAACATGTTCGACAACCTGGATCATCTGGAGGAATTATTTGACTTTCACCTTCGTTTTTATGAGTTAAATGCTTTGGAGGAAACCCGGATGAAGGTGAGCCAGGCCATTACAGACGGTGTGGACTTGATCATCGGGGGAGTCAAGGCCAATCAGACGGCCTTTGAAATCGGTTTTCCAAGCCTGTTTGTGGAAACGGGAGAGGAGTCCATCCGCCATGCCCTTGGCATGGCAATCCATATGATAGACTTAGCCAGGATGGAAAAGCAGAGTGAGGCCCAGATTGAAACCCTGCTGGACACCTCCTTCAGCGGCATTATTAAAATCAATGCGTATAAGGAGATCGTGGCGGTAAACCGGGTTATTGAACAGATGATGGGAAAGCCTGCCGATCAGGTGGTGGGATTTCCCATTGACAAGGTGATCAAGGGAATTGATACGGAAGGAATCGAGGGGATTTTAAGGGGAACTGATGAGCTTTATTCCACCTCATTTTCCATAAGGGACCAGCCTTTGATGGTGGTGGGTGCGCCTATCCAGTACGACGGGCATTTCAGCGGAGCCATTTTAACCTGCCATAAGATGAAGGCGGCGGAAGGAAGAAATTCAGAGATGCCCGGGACAAAGCTGGCAACGGGATACATTGCCAGCCGCAATTTCACCCACATTCTCAGACAATCCCCGGAAATGAAACGGTGCATTAAGCTTGCCAGATCCTATGCCATATCCAAAAGTCCTGTCATGATATGGGCAGAAACAGGAACGGAAAAAGAGGTGCTGGCAGAGGCCATTCACAACAACAGTCCCCAGAAGGGAGGCCCCTTTTTAAACATCAACTGCGGCTCCTTATCCCCTCAGGAGCAGAGAGAGGTGATCTTCGGCTTTTCCGAGGAAAGCAGGAAGGGAGCCTGGGAAAGGGCCGCATATGGAACGGTCCTGCTTCAGGAGGTGGACCGGCTTTCTATGGAAACCCAGTATCTGCTTTATAAGGCGGTTCACGACAGGCTGTTTTGGTGCAATGATTCCATGGTGAAACGGGCCCTTCCTGTCCGGCTCATAGTCACCACTTCAAAGGAGCTGACGGTGCTGGTAAAAGAAGGTCTGTTCCGGGAAGATTTGTATTTCCTTCTTTCATCCCTGAAAATTGAAATACCTTCCCTCAGAAGGACCGCAGAGGACATTCCCAGGCTGGTCAAGCTGTATCTGGAACGGTTTAACGGGGCTTATTCCAGGTATGTGGAAATCAGCAGGGAAGCCTTAAAGGCCATGGAAGAGTATTTCTGGGAGGGAAATCTGCTCCAGCTTGAGGTTTTCTGTGAACGGCTGATTCTGACGGCCCACCGCAGGAAGGTGGAGGAGGGAATGGTAAGAAACTTGCTGCAGGAGCTTTATCCCCTTATCAGAGAACAGGATGGAAGGGCTCAGACCGTACTGTTAAAGAATCCGGAGGCGGTCCGCATTGCCGGGCTCTTAGACCAGTATCAGGGGAACCGGACCATGGTGGCGGAGGAGTTGAAAATCAGCACCACCACCCTTTGGAGAAAAATGAAGCGGTATGGAATCGGAAGCAAATATGAATTGTAATGTATGGAAAACCCTTGTTTTATGAAAAAGATTGCAGCTTTTTTGCAATCTTTTTTTCATCATCAGAAAGAAAAATAAAGGCTACAAGAGAAAGGGAGGAAGGTTGGTGCTTCTGTCAATAGATGAAGGGCTGAAATAGGATTATAATTTACTCTAAGATCAAAAAGGGATGAGGAAAAGGAGAAAGCACAATGACGCCAATCATCACAAAAATGGAAGTGTATCCTGTAGCCGGAAAAGACTGCATGGAGCTGAATCTAAGCGGAGCCCATGCGCCGTTTTTCACCAGAAACATCGTGGTTCTACACTGTGAAAACGGGGAGACAGGAGTGGGGGAAGTGCCGGGAGGGGAAAAGATCACAAAAGCCCTTTTGGAATGCGTTTCCCTTGTGGAGGGGACCAAAATCGGAGAGTACAAGAGCACCTTGCTCAAGGTAAAGGCCCATTTAGATGCAAAGGGAGAGGAGGATGTAAGAGGAAACCAGACCTTTGACCTGCGGACAGGAGTTCATGTGCTGACAGCCATTGAAGCGCCCTGCCTGGATCTTTTAGGAAAACACCTTGGTGTGCCGGTATGCGAGCTTTTAGGAGACGGAAAGCAGAGAGACAAGGTGGAGATGCTGGGATATTTATTCTTCATCGGTGACAGGAATAAAACAGACCTGCCTTACGACTCAGAACCTGACGCAGAGTATGAATGGTACCGCCTCCGCCACGAAGAGGCGCTGACAGCAGAGCAGATCACAGCCACTGCAAGGGCGGTTCAGGAAAAGTATGGATTTAAGGATTTTAAATTAAAGGGGGGAGTGCTGTCCGGAGAGGATGAGATGGAAGTCATCCGGGAGCTGAAAAAGGCATTTCCCGAGGCCCGCATTGATTTAGACCCCAATGGTGCCTGGCTTTTGAAAGATGCGGTTGAGTATGTGAAGGGGATGGAAGGGATTTTGACTTACTGCGAGGACCCTTGCGGGGCCGAAGGCGGATACTCGGGCAGAGAGATTGTCAGCGAGTTCCGGCGCAGAACAGGATTTCCTACAGCTACCAACATGATTGCAACAGACTGGCGGGAGGTAGGACATGCCTTAGAAAGTCAGGCCGTGGATATTATCCTGGCTGATCCCCATTTCTGGACCATGAGCGGTTCGGTTCGCGTGGCTCAGATGTGCCATGATTTTGGCTATACCTGGGGTTCCCATTCTAACAACCACTTTGATATTTCCCTGGCAATGTTCACCCAGGTGGGAGCAGCGGTTCCGGGAAGGTACAATGCCCTGGATACCCACTGGATCTGGCAGGAGGGCATAGAACGCCTGACAAAGGAGCCTCTTCAGATCATAGACGGCTGCGTGGAGGTTCCAAAGAAGCCGGGACTTGGCATTGAGGTGGATATGGACCAGGTGAAAAAGGCCCATCAGGTTTACCTGGATCACTGTCTTGGCGGCAGAGATGATTCTGTGGTCATGCAGTATTTAATTCCAGGCTGGAAATTTGATTCCAAAAAGCCTTGTCTGGTTCGTTAATCATATTCAGGCATGAAAGATACTTATTGATGCAATCGGTATTAGTAATTGGATTTATAAGAATTTCACTGGTATAATGCATATATCAAACGGTCAGTTTGGGATAAAAATGAGCAATATTGCCAAATGGAGGGATTCTATGGATATGGAACAGAAAGGTACACCAGTAGTAACCGAGATGCAGGTCATTCCGGTTGCAGGATATGACAGCATGCTGATGACCTTAAGCGGAGCCCATGCTCCCTGGTTCACCAGAAATCTGGTGATTTTAAAGGACAGTGCAGGAAATACGGGAATCGGTGAAATTCATGGGGGAGATTACACCTGTGAGGCATTGAAAAGCTGTATTCCTCTGGTGGTGGGGCAGCCCACGGGCAAATACCGCACAATACTCAGCAGCATCCACAAAGCGGGAACCAGAGCAGAAGGGGATGACGGGGAAGGAATCCAGACTCTGGATATCAGTAAGCTGAAATTTGTGGTAAAAGCGGAATGGGCCATTGAATGCGCCCTTCTGGATTTGCTGGGAAAGCATCTGGAGCTGCCCATGTGCGAGCTTTTAGGTGACGGCAGGCAAAGGGATGAGATAGAAACCCTGGGCTACTTGTTCTATGTCAGCGAAAAGGAGAAGGCCCATCCGGATTTAAGCTATCTGGATGAAGGAAGCAGCAGTGATCCATGGTTTAAGCTTCGCCGTCAGGAGATGCTGACACCGGAGCGGATTGTGGAACAGGCCCAGGTGCTTCATGAAAAGTACGGCTTTGGCAACTTTAAGCTGAAAGGCGGCGTTTTTGAAGGAGCCAGGGAGATGGATGCAATCCGGGCACTGAAAAAGGCTTTTCCCAAGGGGCGTATCAATCTCGATCCCAACGGGGCCTGGAGCCTGAAGGAAGCCATTGAGATCTGCAAGCCCATGGAAGGAATCCTTACCTACATAGAAGATCCATGCGGCCCGGAATCCGGATTTTCCAGCAGAGAAATCATGGCAGAATTTAAAAATGCAGTAAACCTTCCTGTTGCGACCAACATGATTGCAACAGACTGGAGGCAGTTTTACCATTCCGCTGCATTAAGATCTGTGGATATTGTGCTGGCTGATCCTCACTTCTGGGGATTTGGAGGAAGTGTGCGGATGGCTCAGATATTAAATGACTGGGGACTGACCTGGGGAAGCCATTCCAACAACCATTTTGATGTGACCCTGGCGGCTTTTGCCCATGTGGCAGCAGCAGCGCCCGGAAATCCCACAGCCCTTGACACCCATTGGATCTGGCAGGATGGACAGAATTTGTTGGAGGATACGCCTGAAATTATCAACGGATATTTACAGGTTCCTAAAAAGCCGGGCCTGGGAGTCACCCTGAATATGAAACGGGTTATGGAGGCCAATGAATTGTATAACAGCCTTCCTTCCCATGACAGGGATGACACCATGGCAATGCAGTATCTCATACCGGACTGGAAATTTGACTGCAGAAAACCGTCTTTAGTGCGGTAAAAATTATATATAAAAATGGAGGGGTTTTTTATGAAGAAATCAGGTTTGAAAAAAAGAGTACTTTGTCTGGCTCTCTGTACCGTTATGGCAGTGATGACAGGCTGCGGAGGAGGCTCTGCTTCCAGCGGAACGGGCGGCTCCCAAAAAGCAGGAGGAGAGAGCAGATTTGTTTTTGCAGGACCCAACAACATTACCCAGTGGGACCCGTTAAATGAAAACAAGACAAATGCCTATATGCTTTCCAAGCTCACCTACAACACTCTGGTAAATCCTTATGGGGAAAATAACACCATACAGCCGGAGCTGGCTACAGAGTGGAGCGTATCCGATGACGGACTTGAGTGGACCTTTAAGCTGAGAGAAGGAGTGAAGTTCCACAACGGAGAAGAGTTCAACGCAGATTCCGTGGTTGCTACCTTACAGAGGATGCTTGACAATCCCACCCTGGTTCATACCGCATTCTGGCCGTCTTTGGAAGGCGTGGAAGCCAAAGACACCTATACGGCTGTGATCAAGCTGAAAGAGCCCTGGGGCGCTTTGCTGTACCAGCTCATTGACACTCCCATGTTCCCGCCAAAGGCTCTTGCAGAAAAAGGCGATGCCCTCTTTGAGTTTAATGAGACAAACAAGCCTATCGGAACAGGCCCCTGGATCGCTGACAAATGGACACCCGGACAGGATGCAGAATTTGTCCGCAACGATGAATACTGGGATTGGGGCAATGAAAAGAGCAACGTTGACCGGATCGTATACCGCCCGGTTATTGAAGATACCACCCGTGTTTCCGGAATTCAGACCGGTGACCTGGACATGATTGATGCCGTACCCGTAGAGCAGGCAGACATGCTGACCAGTGTAAAAGGGGTAAAGGTAGAAAAGCTGTTAGGTTCTGCTATTGTTCACCTGGGATTCCGCACTGCAGACGGACGGGTCTTTGAGGATGTCAATGCCAGACAGGCAGTCAATCACGCTTTAAACAGGGAACTTCTGGTACAATCTATTGCAGGCGGCGGAGCAGCCAGCGACTGGCCCTGTCCCGAGGGAGTATTCGGTTATGACAAGGAAAATGCCAAGGTTCCGGAGTACAACCTGGATATGGCAAAAGACCTGCTTTCCAAGACCTCCTATGCAGGCGAGGAAATCTCCTTTATTGCACCTACCGGAGTATTTGCAAGAAATAAAGAAGTAGCTCAGGCAGTTTTGGCAATGCTGACCGATGCAGGCTTTAAGGTTAATCTGGAAATCATGGAAAATGCAGCTTTCCAGGAGCGCCGTGCATCAGGAAATTATGACTTATACATTCAGAGATATCCATTCCCGGCAGGTGATCCCGATTCCGTAATCACCCAGAGATGGTTAAACGATGCCCATAAATCCGGATATGTCAATGAAGAGATGAATGAAAAGATACTGGAGCAGAAGCGGGAAAGCGATCCTGCCAGACGTGAGCAGGTATTAAAAGAAGTGTTTGCTATTCAGTGGGCAGAGGCAGCACCTCATCTGGCTCTTTACCAGCAGGTGACAACTCTTGCTTACCGGGAAGGCATCACAGGCCTCAAAGTGCGGATTGATAACGTATTTGATTATTCAAAGGTATCAAAAGCCGCACAATAGTGAATCAAGGGCACACATATTGAAAGGGGATACGGCTTTGCTGAAATTTATCATAAAACGTTTGGGATATACGATTTTCGTCCTGTTTGGAGTATCCATCTTAACCTTTGGGCTTTTAAAACTGACGCCGGGATCCCCGGCCCGTCTGATGCTTTCAGATGATGCTACAGAAGAGCAGATCAGGGAAAAAGAAATAGAAATGGGACTGGACCGGCCCCTGACCGTCCAGTATGTCAGTTATATAACGGGAGTTGTCAAGGGAGATTTAGGAGATTCCCTGTTTTATAAGATGCCCAATTCCACGCTGATCTTCCAGAGATTGCCGGCTACCGCGTATTTAACGCTGGTAGCCATGGGAATCGCCCTGCTGATCAGCATACCGATGGGAATCATAGCCGGAGTCAAGCGGGGGTCTGTCATAGATTTGTTTGCCATGATATTTGCCCTCCTTGGGCAGTCCATATCAGGCGTGGTATTAGGGCTGATTTTCATTCTGTTTTTTGCAGTTAAGCTGGGCTGGCTTCCGGCCATGGGATACGGAGGCTTTGCATTTGTCATCATGCCGGCCACCTCTCTGGCCATGCAGATGGCGGCCCTCATCACCCGTATGCTGCGGTCCGGCATGGTGGATGTGCTTCAGGAGGACTACATTACAGCCACCTATGCCAAGGGAATCAGCAACCGGGAAATTACCATGAAATATGCCTTAAGAAATGCAATCCTTCCGGTTATTACGGTTGTGGGCCTTCAGGTGGGAACCTTTTTAGGAGGAGCCGTGGTCACAGAACAGATATTTGGCTGGCCGGGCATTGGTACCTTGACGGTCCAGGCCATCGGGCTTCGGGATTTTCCGCTGGTGCAGTCCATTCTTTTGGTAATATCTGCATGCTTTGTACTGGTCAATCTGCTGGTGGATATTATTTACACCATTGTTGACCCGCGCATGGACTTTAACTAAGGGGGATTGGAATGAGCAGACAAGAATTATTCAGAAGAATGCGCAAAAGCAATTTTTTCGTCATAGGAGCAGTACTGGTTGGATTTATTATTCTGGTATCACTGATCTCTCCCTGGATAGCGCCCCATAATCCCATAGGCTCGGACTTAACTCTGCGTCTGAAAGCGCCTGACGGTCTTTCCAAGGGCTGGGGAGGCTATATTCTGGGAACCGATCCTTTAGGACAAGATATCTTATCCAGGCTCATGGTGGGCAGCAGAGTTTCCTTGTGGATTTCCTTTTCCGTGGTTATTGCCACGGCTATCATCGGAACCATTCTTGGAATTATATCCGGCTTTTTCGGTGGAATTATTGATACTGTCATCATGAGATTCAGCGACATTCAGGTGTCCATTCCGCCCATGATCCTGGCGGTTGCGGTTATGGCCGTATTGGGAAATACCACCAATAACTTAATCCTGGTTCTGGTGTTCACCAGATGGGTGCAGTATGCACGTGTAGTGCGAAGCAATGTTATGGGAATCCGGAACATGGAGTATATTCACGCCTCCCAGGTTTTAGGTTCCTCCAAGAAAAGGATCATGTTCACCCAGATTCTTCCCAATGTACTGACACAGCTCATCATCGTTATGAGCCAGGAGTTTGGCCGTACCATTTTGACTGAGTCCTCACTCAGCTTTTTGGGACTTGGCGTTCCCGCCCCCGCTCCTTCCTGGGGAGTTATGATCGCAGACGGCAGAGAATATCTGGCTACCGCCCCCTGGGTTGTTGTCGCACCCGGAGTGGCACTGATGATCGCAGTGCTGGCATTTAATTTCTTAGGTGACGGTGTGCGTGATGTGCTCGATCCAAAGAATAAGAATTAACCACGAAAGGGAGAATCCAGATGGAAAAATTAATTGAGATTAAAGACTTCTCAGTAAAATTTGAAACGGGTCGTGCCGTAGCATACGCTCTTAACGGGGTTAATCTTACAATAGGCAAGGGAGAAGCTCTCGGTCTGGTTGGAGAATCAGGCGCAGGCAAGACCACCACAGCTTTGGGGATGCTCAATCTGATTCCCCAGCCTGCCGGCAAGGTGACGGGCGGAGATATTCTGTATGAGGGAAAATCCGTATTTAAAATGTCCCAAAAGGAACTGATGGAAATGAGAGGCGACAAGGTTGCCATGATATTCCAGAACCCTCTGACCTCCTTAAATCCTGTATTTACAGTGGGAGAACAGATCGGCATGGTGCTGCAAAAGCATAAGCATTTAAGTAAAAAACAAGCCACAGAAGAAGCTGGAAAGCTTCTGGAGGTGGTGGGAATCGCCAAATACCGGGTCAATGACTTCCCCCACCAGTTTTCCGGAGGCATGAGACAGAGGGTGGGCATTGCGGCAGCCCTGGCCTGTAATCCGGCCCTTCTCATTGCCGATGAGCCTACCACAGCTCTTGATGTTACCATACAGGCCCAGATCCTGGAGCTGATGAAGGAACTGCTGGTGAAGTTTGACAGCTCCCTGCTGATGATCACTCACAACCTGGGGATTATCGCGGAAATCTGCAACAATGTGGCTGTTATGTACGCAGGGACTATTGTGGAGTATGGTTCGGTAGAAGAGGTGTTCACCAATCCTTCCCACCCATATACCATTGGTTTATTCGGCTCCATTCCCAAGCTTACGGGGCCAAGGGAAAGGCTTGCTTCTATTCCCGGAACAGTAGCCAATCCGGAACACCTTTCTTCAGGCTGTCCCTTCCATGACCGGTGCGGTGTGGCTTTGGGACAATGCTCACAAAATGCGCCAAAGATGTTTCAGATAGGTGAACATCATTATGTGGCCTGCCATAAAGCCGGGGAGGTGAAACAATGAAGCCGCTTATTCAGGTTAAGAATCTTAAAAAGTATTTTGATATTAAGGGAAAGGGAGAGCTTCATGCGGTAGATGATGTTTCCTTTGATATTTATCCGGGGGAAACCCTTGGGCTGGTAGGAGAGTCTGGCTGCGGAAAGAGTACCGTTGGAAATGTGATCATGAGACTCCATAGCCCCACTGGGGGAGAATTGATTTATGGGGAAAGGGATGTATTTAAGGCATCCACCAAGAAGGAACAGCTTGAAATGTGTTCAAAAATCCAGATTATTTTCCAGGACCCCTATTCTTCCTTAAATCCCAGAAAGACCATCCGTTCTATCCTGAAGGAAGCTTATAGAATCCACAAAATCGGAACGGAACAAGAAATGAATGAGAAGATAGAGGGACTGTGTGATGACTGCGGGATATCAAGGGATCTTCTGAACAAATATCCTCATGAGCTGGACGGAGGAAAACGCCAGATCGTGGGAATTGCCAGGGCCTTGTCCCTGTCACCGGACTTCATTGTCTGTGATGAGCCGGTATCCTCACTGGACGTATCCATTCAGGCTACTATCATCAATTTGCTGATGGATTTACAGAAGAAAAGAGGATTGTCTTATCTCTTTATCTCCCACGATTTATCGGTAGTACGTCATATTTCAAACCGAATTGCCGTTATGTATCTGGGACAGATCATTGAGACTGCGGAAACTGACGACATTTTCACCAATGCGGTCCATCCTTATACCATTGCTCTTTTATCCGCCATTCCAAAGGTAGAGATCGGTAAAAAAGTATCCCGTATCGTGTTAAAGGGAGATGTTCCAAGCCCATTAAATCCGCCGGAAGGCTGCCGGTTTGCGCCAAGGTGCTGGATGGCACAGGAGATATGCAAAAAAGAGACTCCAGCTCTTCGGGAAACAGGGCAGAAAGGCCATCGTGTGGCCTGCCACTTCTGGGAAGAATCCAGAGAAGCGGCTGAGAAAATGGACTGCAATTCAGTAGGAGAATGTACTGTTAATTAATGTAATGACAAAATGATAGAAATGAAATGCCCTGTGCCTAAAGAAAAACGGTTTCAGGGCATTTTAATTACGTTTGATGTAACCGGTAATTTACCCCCAGGAATACCGTGATTTTCTAAAGCTGAGTGACAGGGAGGACGTTAGAAATGGGTGGAAAGAGGCTTCGAATTTAATTATCAGAACAATCTGCAGCAGATGACAGACAGCAGTCAATATAACCTAAAATGCCCTGAGGCCGGTTCAATTCAGCCACAGGGCATTTTTACGAAATAATGTAAAAAACTTTTCAGGAGATATTTGAATATTACAAAATGCACATCTTTGCAGGAAATAAAATGTTTGTTATAATAAAAATTACCAAATAGATAGAAATGATTATTAAATGAAACCGGAAAGAGGAACAGGGATGAAAAAATCTTCTAAATTATCAGTTCGGATGTTTCTTCTCCTTCTGCTGTGCGTGGTCATGCCTCTGGCAGGGGTCTGTATTTACGTACGGGTCAGTATGGAACATTTTATCCAGGATAAGCTGAGTGAAAAAATCATTCAGAACATCTCAAGGGGAGAACGGAATATCTGCGATAATTTACAGAACATAGCCGCTCTGACCAATGTCTTTGTGTATGATGAGGAGCTGCAAAGGCGTATAACAGATTCCAATACCTCCGAATATGACAATACCAAGTACTTTGACCAGATGGTACATAAACTGAGCATTGCCAGCGGTTTTGATTTTGTTCAGGACATGAAGATTCTCCTGTTTGACGATTACGGCAGGATATACTCCAACTGGAGCATGAATTATCAGGATTACCAGTTTCTCCTGGACCAGGATTGGGTGAAGAAGAGCAGGGAGAACAACGGGCATATTGTTTGGGCTATGTTTAATCCGGCCTATATCATTGGGGAACAGAAAGACCAGACCTATATTTCCCTTGCCAAATCTCTTCTTAAGGACTATACCACAGGAAACGTCATAGGAACTCTTATTATCAGCATTGACCAGAAAAAATTCAGCGAGCTTTTAATGGAATATGCCTATGCCGGTGATATTGCCTACGTTTGTGTAGGAGAAGGAACCGTACTTTTGCAAAATGACACCGAGGGGCTTATTCATGAGGAGGATATAAGGCATTTGCACCGGGAAACGGAGACGAAAAAAAGCGGAAACTTACGGTATCAGACTGGAGGAGGAAATTTTCTCATCAGCTATTACACCATACCAAAGCCATGGGTGTTTAACGAGCAGCAGATGAAGGTCTTTCACTTTACCAATTATCAGGAAGTGACCAACCAGATGGAAATGATCGGATTCCGGATGAATGTAACTCTTCTGATCGTTATATGCATCCTGGTCCTCATTCTGTATTTATCCATCAGGATGCTGGTAAAGCCCATTGTCAAGCTCAGCGGCCAGATGGAAAATTATACACTGGATATGGATTTAAAGGATATCGATATGGAGCGGTCCGATGAGATCGGCCGTTTAAACCGTTCCTTCCGGCAAATGTCTGTGAATATCAGCGGCTTGTTTGAACAGCTTAAAAATGAACATGAGGTAAAGGAAAAATACCGGTATGAATCTCTGCGGGCACAGTTGAATCCTCACTTTCTATTTAATACCCTGTCAACCATCCGCTGGATGGCGATCATAAGAGGGGCGGATAATATTGTAGACGGCATTGACGCCCTTGCCCATATATTAAAATACAGCATGAGCAGGGAAAACTGTCTGGTAACGGTAGCGGAAGAGGTGGAGAATATCAGAAACTATCTTTATATCCAGAACTGCCGCTATGGAAATCACTGCAGGCTGGAAGTCGATCTGGAAGAAGATATCATGAATTTAAAAACAGCTAAATTCATCCTTCAGCCCATTGTAGAGAATGCCATTATCCATGGATATGACAAGGACAGGGAAGAAATCCTGATCCGGATTTACGGGTTTACGGAAGAGGGCAGTCTCAATATCTATGTAGAGGATGACGGGGTGGGCATTTCCCCCAATGTAATCAGGCAGTTTGAGGCCTTCCGAAAGGACAGGGTCAAGGAGAGCAAGCTGACAGGTATCGGAATCAAAAATGTAGATGAGTATATCCGGATTACGTTTGGCAATGAGTATGGACTGACCATAGAAAGCCTTAAAACACGGGGGACGGTGGTATTATTCACCCTTCCCGTAATCAGAGAGGAGAAATCAGGGGATGAAGAAGGTAATGATTGTGGATGATGAGGTTTTGGTGCGCCTGGGAATCCAGTCCCTGATCAAATGGGAGAACCATGGATACCAGATTGTCTGTGACGCATCGGACGGGGCAGAGGCGCTTCAAAAGATCAGGCAGTATCAGCCGGATATTGTTCTCACGGACTTAAAGATGAGCCCAATGGATGGCTTTGAGCTGATCTCAGAATGCAGGGAAAAATATCCTCACATCCAGTTTATTGTTTTAAGCAGCTATAATGATTTTGATAACGTAAGAAATGCCATGAAGATGGGTGCTTTTGATTATGTTTTTAAATTGACGGTAAAGCCGGAAGAGCTGTTGAAAATTATGGATGAGGCCGCTTCCCTTGGGAAAGGGACAGAGGCGGCCCAGGAAACCGCCTCTCTGACAGAAAGGAATCTGGAAGTCATAAAAAAGGGATTGTTTAAAAGAATCTTAAATTCAGAAACATTTTTAAATAAATATTTAGAAGAGCTGACAAAGCTGCCCCTTTCCATAAGCTTTGACCGGCCCTTCTGCATTCTCTCCGTTACCATCGATGATTTTAAGGTGGTAAGAAAAAAGGGAGATTTCATGGATTTGGAACTTTTGATATTTACCATGGATAATATCCTTGGGGAACTATTCGGACGTCATCATCGGGCGGAGGTGTTTCAGTATGGGGAATATGATTTTGCCGTAGCTGTAAACCGGGAAGAAAATCAGGACTCTTTGGCCTTCTTTACTGCAATGGAAAAAGAGTTCAGCTTCTTTACCGACTGTGCCAGACAGTATTACGGTCTGGAGGTGAGCGGAGCATTGAGCAGGGAGTGCAGGGGAATTCATGGATTAAAGAAAGCCATTGCCCAGAACAGGGATACGCTGAAAATGCGCTTTTTTTCGGAGCCCGGAAAACTTCATACATATGAGAAAACAATTAAGGAAAAGGCTGTACTTCCGCCTGAATTTCACAGCTCTGTGATAGAGGGCCTGGCGGCGGAACAGGATTTTTACGGAATCAGAAAGTTTATGGAGGAATTTTTTTGTTTTCTAAAAGAGAAAAAGCGGTGGGAGCCGGAGGAAATCCGCTATTTGCTGAGAAAGGCTTATGGAGCCCTGGCCTCTTCCTTTGCCCGCAGAAAAGCCGATATCGACATGTTCCTGGATAAGAACGGAATAAACATGGAGACCTCCATCAATGATTATACGTATCTGGAAAAAATCAGGCAATCCGTACTGGAACTGGTGGAACAGTATAAAAAAGAGTATGAATCAAACAGCGGCAGGATATTAAGAAAAGAGGTGGCCGAAGCCAAGAGCTTTGTCAGAAACCATATGAAGGAAGAACTGCAGGTTGCAGATATTGCGGCCATGGTAAATATGAGCGGCAGTTATTTTTCTCACATATTTAAAAAGGAAGAAGGGATCAGCTTCTTAGAATATGTATACCGGGTGAGGATGGAGCATGCCAGATTCTTACTGGAAAGCAGTGATTTAAAGGTAAATGAGATTGCGGACCAGGTTGGGATTGTTAATCCCAATTATTTCAGCACCCAGTTTAAAAAGAGTGTGGGGCAGTCTCCTTTGGAATATCGCCAGGCACGATTGAGAAAGGCAGAGGAAAATAGCAGGATTTGAAAGAAAATAAGCAGGATTTTAGAGCATTGACCAAAAGAGGAATCAAGAGAGACGGAAATCGAAAAAATTGAAAGAAAGACAGCAGGCAGGGAGATATTACTTGCCTGTTGTTTTTGCTATAGTATAGACAGTTGTTACGGTTCAGGCATGGCGAAAATTTCTGCATGTCTGAACTGAACCAAAATGATTGGAGGAAGGTTACATGAGAAAGTGGAAAAAGTTAGGGGCACTTGGCATGGCATCTCTCATGGCAATGTCAGTGCTGGCCGGCTGCCAGGGCGGCCAGAAGACGGAACAGACGACCGCATCGGCGGAGGCAGCAAAAACGGAGGGTGCAAAAACAGAGGAGCCCAAAGCCGGTAACGGAGAACCGGTGGTTTTACGAATGTGGGGAGGAGTTCCTGCGGAAGCCGGGCCTCAGAGTGTTTGCGACAATTTCAACCAGCTCTACAAGGATAAAGGAATTCAGGTAGAATATGAAAGGTTTGTAAATGATGATACGGGAAATTTAAAACTGGAAACCAATCTTCTCTCTGGAGACGGAGTAGATCTTTATATGACCTACACCACTGATGTCCTGACAAAACGGGCGGAAGGAAATATGGCTCTTGATCTTTCAGAGCTGATTGCCAGGGATAATTTCCAACTGACAGAGTATTTCGGAACTCTGGCTGAGGCTTATTACATTAACGGGAAGCCTTATTCCATTCCCACAAAGCTGGATCAGTACGGAATTGTATTAAATCAAGACATGTTTGAAGAAGCCGGGATTGAAATTCCTACGGAATGGACTTTTGAGGAATTCCGTGAGATTGCCAAAAAGCTTTCTCATGGAGAAGGCCAGGATAAGGTTTATGGCATGTTCTGGAACTCCCAGCAGGATCTGACCTATCTTTTCACCTATTTAGCTGCTCAGACCAACGGCGGAGATCCTATGTATAAAAGTGACAAGGAAACCAGCTTTGACGATCCGGTGGTTCTTAAATCTGTTGAACTGATTAATAACATGATGAATGTGGATAAAACATCTCCTACCCATACAGATTCTGTAACCCAGAAGCTGTCACAGGAAAGTATGTTCCTGACAGGAAAGTCCGCTATGACGGTGGGCCCATGGATTGTAAGAAGCGTGAAAGACCAGGCCAGCTATCCTCATGACTTTAAGACTGCCTTTGCTCCTTATCCGGTGGCGGAAGAGGGACAGAGAAATTACACCCAGGGCGGCTATGGAGATCATCTGAGCATTAATCCAAAGTCCCAGAACATTGACGCTGCATGGGAATTTGCAAAGTGGTATGCAACCGAGGGAATGCTTCCGGTGGTAGAAGGCGGCCGTGTACCTGCTTCCAATACCTATAATGCCCTGGAAGTGACCGAGGCATTTGTCATGGGGGCAGAAGATTATCTGGATGCAGAAACCACCCAGAAGATACTCATAACACCAGCCGACAATTATGCGGTTCCATCCATTACCAATCATATTGCAGAGATAAAGAAAGTCGCAGTGGAAGAGCTGGAAGGTATCTTTATCGGAAAGCAGACGGTGGAAGATGGAATGAAAAAGGCCAAAGCAAGGGCGGATGAGCTTTTGCAGAAATAATCAGAGACAAAATTCCCGGAGCTGCCCCAAAGGAAATGGCAGCTCCGGGAAAATAATAATAACGTCCTGCGTAAGTAAAAAAAGAAAGGAGGGAACCGCTGATCATGAAAAAAATCAGGCTTAGCAAACAGTTAAAAATCGATTTGACAGGCTATGCTTTCATACTGCCTAATATCATCGGAGTATGTCTTTTCACCCTGTTTCCCATGATCTTTTCCCTGATCATCAGCTTTACGGACTGGGATTATACCAAAGGGATCGGCAACTGGAACTTTATCGGACTGGAAAATTTTACCGAAATGTGGCAGGATGAGTGGTTTACCAGTTCCCTGATTAACACAATCATTTTTGCGGTGGGAGTGGTGCCGGTGACAGTTTTCCTGGCTTTGGTGCTGGCCGTTATCATCGATAAATACTGCGTTGCCAGACTTCCTATAAGGCTGGCGCTTTTTATGCCCTATATATCCAATATTGTTGCGGTTGCCATTGTATGGGTGATGATGTATTCCCCCTGGGGGCCCTTTACCCAGATGGTGAAATTCTTTGGAGTGGAAAATCCCCCCCAGTGGCTTGGAGACACAACCTGGGCTCTGCCGGCACTGATGCTTATGACCGTATGGTCGGGAGTGGGATATGCCAATATGATCTATACGTCAGCACTTCAGGGACTTCCTCAGGATGTTTATGAGGCTGCGGATATTGACGGAGCAAATGAAGTTCAGAAGTTTTTTAAGCTTACCATTCCATTTTTATCACCAACCACCTTTTTCCTGATCATTACCACATTTATCACCTCCTTTCAGGTGTTTGCGCCCATACAGATCATGACAAGAGGCGGCCCCGGAACAGCCACCAATGTGCTGGTTTACTATGTTTACACTTCAGCCTTTACCTTTTACAAGATGGGATATGCCTCTGCTATGTCATGGATATTATTCTTGATTTTATTCGGTATAACCATGTTTCAATGGGCAGGGCAGAAAAAATGGGTCAGCTATTAGATGAAAAAGGAGGCGGATGGAATGAAGAAATACCAACGGATCATCTTAAGGATTCTGTTTACCGTAGTCATAGGGGCTCTGGCTGTCTCCATGATTACTCCGTTTTTATGGATGCTTTCGGCATCAATGAAGCTTCCCCTGGATGTCATGAAGCTGCCGATTGAATGGATACCAAAATATTTTTATCCCGATAATTACAAGAAAGTGTGGAATGTGGGAGGGCTGGCAGCAAGGAACTATCATTTTGGCCTGGCATACTGGAACTCCTTGAAGATTGCCGCTATTAATCTGACTGGATCGGTGCTTACCAGCACTCTGGCGGGGTATGCCTTTGCTAAAATAAAGTTCAGGGGACGAAATGTTCTGTTCCTGATCTATCTGGCCACTATGATGATCCCCAGCCAGGTAACGCTGATTCCCAAGTTTGTTATGTTCAACAAAATGGGATTGACCGGAACTCACTTAACCCTGATTCTGCCGGGACTGATTACCATCACAGGAACGTTTCTTATGCGCCAGTATTTTATGCAGATCCCCGATGAGCTGAGGGAGTCGGCAAGGGTGGATGGAGCCCACGAGTTTCTCATTTGGCTGAAGATCATGGTGCCCATTGCAAAGCCTAATATGGCATCTCTGGCAATGGTGGTATTTCTTTGGAACTGGAACAGCTATCTGGAGCCTCTGGTATTTTTAAACGATTGGAGATTATATACGATTCCCATTGCTCTTACAAATTTTATTGAAGAAAGCGTGACGGAATACAACCTGATTATGGCGGCGGCAGCCTCCGCTTTGATTCCGGCTTTCCTTGTGTTTTTGCTGGGGCAGAAGTTTCTTGTCAAGGGCCTGGTGGCCGGTGCGGTGAAAGGATAAGGTTAAGAATATGAAATATATAACAGAAAATAAGAGGGAAATACCCGTAATTCGTGAAGTGGATGTGCTGGTGCTGGGCGCAGGTCCAGCAGGAATCGGAGCAGCGGTTGCGGCCGCAAGAGAAGGTGCGGTAACTATGCTGGCGGAACAGACGGGAGATGTGGGAGGAATTGCCACGGCTGGGCTTATGAGCCATTGGACGGGAAAAACAGAAGGGGGATTTTATGAGGAAATATTAAGCCGTTCGGCAGAGCTTACGGGAGAAGGACGGCAGATCATCAATCCGGAGCGCTTAAAAACAGTTTTCCTTCGCATTCTTACAGAGGCAGGAGTTCACCTCCGGCTTTATACCTTTGCCAGCGATGCCATTATGGAAGGAAATGTGATTAAGGGAGTAATCATGGAAAGCAAATCAGGCAGGGAGGCTGTCCTGGCAAAGATCGTTATTGACGCCACAGGAGACGGAGATATAGCGGCAAAGGCCGGTGCTCCCTATGTTAAGGGAAGAGAAAGCGACGGACTTATGCAGCCTGCTACGATCATGTTTAAAGTGGCCGGTGTGGATGAGGAGAGGGGCGTTTTTCCGGGAGGTTTTGAAGAAAGCTTTGCTCTTCCTGACGGAGATTTACAGGAGCTGGGAAAAAAGCACCTGCCCAGTCCGGCAGGGCACGTGCTTCTTTACAAGACAACGCTTCCGGGAGTGGTCACCTGCAATATGACCAACTGCACCGGAGTGGATGGCACAAGTGTGGAGGATCTTACAAAAGCAACTCTGGTCTGCAGAGAGCAGATGGATGAAATCATTGCTTTTCTTAGAAGATATGTTCCCGGGTTTGAAAATTGTTATATCATCAGTTCCGCTTCCCTGGTGGGAATCCGGGAAACCAGGCATTTTAAGGGAGAGGAGACCATTGAGCCGCAGGATATTCTGGAGGCCCGGGTATTTGAAAACTGGGTGGTGGCCAAGGCCAGCTTTAACTTTGACGTACACAATCTGACCGGCAACGGTCTTGATGAAACCGGCTGTCAAAAGCATTTCCCCCAGACAAAAGGATATACCATTCCTTATGGCTGTTTTGTTCCTTTGGAAATTGACAATCTGTATCTGGCAGGAAGAAATATCTCAGGAACTCACATGGCCCATTCCAATTACCGGGTCATGCCAATCTGCGCCAATATGGGGCAGGCGGTGGGGATTGCCGCAGCCATGTGCGCCGGTTCCGGAATAGTGCCCAGAACCCTTGAAGTGAAAAAGGTTCAGAGCCGTCTTATGGAATTGGGGGTGAGTCCGTGAAAACCCAGCATTATGATTTTGTTGTAGTGGGAGGCGGTATGTCCGGCGTCTGCGCAGCCATTGCCGCCGCCAGAAGAGGAGTGAAGACTGCCCTGATCCATAACAGGCCGGTGTTAGGAGGCAATGCAAGCTCTGAAATCCGGATGCACATCTGTGGGGCGGATCATCACATGTCAGTACCCAATGCAAGGGAAACCGGTATTATAGAAGAAATACTTCTGGAAAACAAGCGGAGAAACCCGGAGATGGTATATCCGATTTTTGATTCCATACTATGGGAAAAAGTCCGCTATCAGGAGAATCTGACTCTTTATTTAAATACTCACATGACCGAGGTCCTGTGTGATGGTGACAGGATTGATGCGGTATACGCCCTGCAGATGACAACGGAAAAATCCTTCTGTATTTTCGGTACCATGTTTTTAGATGCAACGGGAGACGGCGTACTGGGGGCGAGAGCAGGAGCTGAGTACCGGATCGGAAGGGAGAGCAGTTCCCAATATGGAGAGTCCCTGGCTCCGGAAAAAGAAGACCCTTATACCATGGGAAACTCACTCATGTTCAAGGCCAGGGATATGGGGCATAAGGTGCCGTTTATAAAGCCCTTCTGGGCCAATACTTATACAGAGGAGCAGCTTAAACTGCGGGATCATAGCGATATTACCTCAGGATACTGGTGGATCGAACTGGGAGGAGGAGAACAGGATGTGATTTCCCACGGGGAAGAACTTCGGGATGAGCTGCTAAAGGCGGTATTCGGTGTATGGGATCATATTAAAAACGGCGGGGAACACGGAGCAGGGCAAATGGAACTGGAATGGGTGGGCTTTCTGCCTGGAAAAAGGGAAAGCCGCCGGCTCATCGGCGATTATGTGCTGACAGAAAAGGATTGTCTGGAAAGTACCCGTTTTGAGGATGCCGTAGCCTATGGGGGCTGGCCCATGGATATCCATACGGTAGAAGGCTTTTTAAATGAGAGTGATGATCCTACGGTCTGGAATCAGGTAAACGGCATATATTCCATTCCTTATCGCTGTCTGTATTCAAAAAACATACGAAATCTGTTTTTAGGAGGCAGGGCTATCAGTTGTTCCCATGTAGCATTTTCCTCCACAAGGGTCATGGGAACCTGCGCGGTCGTGGGCCAGGCGGCTGGTACGGCCGCTTCCATGGCAGTAACAAGGAATCTGGGGCCGAGAGCGCTTCTGGATTGTGTGGGAGAGCTTCAGCAGGAGCTTTTAAAGGATGGCTGTTATATTCCCTTTGTTTTTAACTGTGATTCAGCTGATTATGCCAGACAGGCAGCGGTGACGGCTGCCTGCCATATCCCGGGAAACGAGCCGGAAAAGGTCATAAGCGGAGTGGCAAGAACGGTGGAGGGAGAGTCAAACTGCTGGCGTGCTCCTATAGAGGGCTGTCCGTCCCTGCTTCTTTCCCTGCCGGGGAAAAAGCCGATCCGGGAAGTACATCTGGTTCTGGACTCCAATTTAAGCAGGGAGATCACTCCGTCCATAAACCAGGGCGTGTTGTCCAGACAGAAGTCCGGGCCCCCGCCGGAGTTGTTAAAGGAGTATGAAGTAGAGATTCTCTTAGATGGGGAGGTTGTGGATCACATCGCAGCTCAGTCCCAGGGCCAGAGGCTTCAGCGGCTGTACATTGACGGAACAGAAGGAGATGCTGTCCGGATCAGGGCCATTTCCACATATGGCAGCAGGGAAGCAGGGATTTTTGAAGTAAGAATATATTGATGCAGAGGTAAGATGTCTAATGCCTTCTCAGGGATGAATAATTCCATGAGAAGGCATTTTTCAGTCATAGGGCATTTTAATAAAAATATTTCTTTATATTTTCACAGAAGCCAGCGGCCGCCTGGTTTAAGATCCAGTTTTTTCTGGTTACAAAGGCATTGAGCCTGGTCTGCCGGGGAGCTACGGAGTAATAAGCCACCCGCTCCCGTTCTTTGGAACAGGATTCACCGATAAAGGTGACCCCGATTCCCATGGCAACCATGCTGCGGGTTGCGGAAATGCTGTTAGTCTCGCATACGGTGCGGGGAATCCAGCCAGTCTGTTCCAGCACCTCATCGGTAATATAGCGGAGGGTGGAACCTTTCTTGGAAAGCAGGATGTTTTCGTCTCCGAAGTTTTCTTCAAATTCTTCGATCTTAATGGGCTTGTCCCGGTTCTTTCGGCAGTAAGGATGGCTGGCGGGAATGGCTAATAACACTTCCTCCTCCCGGAGTATGGTGATTTGATCCGGTGAAAATGGTTCCGTAAGGTTTAATGCCATAATGCCGCAGTCAATGCTTTCCTCCAGAAGCAGCTTTGTAAGGGCAGGAAGTCCGGCTTCCGAAATCTCTATGGTAACCTCCGGATAAAGGGCTTTAAAGGCAGGGATGATCTCTATGAGCATCTCCAGCCCAAACTGGGAGGTAACGCCTACCGTAATGTGGCCCCTGTTATCTAAGTTCTGTATGTTCTGGTAAAGGGTATTCTTAATGGATATCACCTTCCCGGCAGCCTGGATATAAAGATGCCCTGCCGGAGTCAGTGACAGGCGTCCCTTGCTCCGGTAAAAGAGAGGAGTGCCCAGCTCACTTTCCAGCTTGGAGAGATACTGGCTCAAGGTGGATTGGGAAACGAACAGTTCTTCGGCTGCTTTTGTCATATTTCCCTTTTGGGCAATGGTTAAAATATAGCTGAGATAACGGGTATCCATGGCAGAACCTCCTTTTTACCAAGATGAGAAAATGATCAGCTGCAGTTCACTGCGTTCATGGCTTTTTCTATAAATTTTCTTCTATTATAAACTGGTAGCCGATTCCCCGGACATTTTTTAAGTATACCGGATGGTTGGGATTATCCTCAATCTTCATGCGGAGCCGGCGGATATGTACCATGATTGTGTTGTCGTCGATAAAGGTATCATTCCAGACATGGCGGTATATCTGCTCCTTTGTCAGGATTTTGTTCTGGTTGCTTAAGAAATACTTCATCAGCAGGCATTCCTTACTGGATAAAAACAGCTCGGTGTTGTTTTTGAACAGGCGCATTTCATCACAGATATAGCGGAAGCAGCCGGCGCAGAGTTCGTTGGAGCTGGTGGCGGCGGCTGTCAAGCTTGCACGCCGTAAGCATGCCTTTACCTTGGCGCTGAAGACCATAGTGCTGAAGGGCTTGGTAATATAATCATCGGCACCGATTCCCAGGGCAAGAACCTTATCTGCTTCTGCCTGCCTTCCGCTTAAAACAAACAGGGGAGTCAGAATGCTGTGGGCCCGCAGGTGGTGGATAACCTGGAAGCCGTTCATGTCATCCATGACCAGATCCAGAATAATCAGGGAGTAAGTATTATTTTCAGCTTTCTGAACTGCTTCCAGTCCTCCGGAGGCTTCGTCAGTGGAAATTCCTTCGCTGTTCAGAATGCGGCATATGATGCGCCTGATGGACGGATCATCGTCCACTACAAGAATCTTATTGTAATTCATAATCCTTCCTTCCTTTTGTATCGTAATCATTTCCTTAATTTTAGTAATATTATATCACAATATCAAAGGATTCTCCTATAGTTATTATTACCTTACAGAAATTTAAATAAAAGTATGCGATCAGTTAAGTGTACCTAATTATAATTAAAAAAAGGTTATAAAATATACAAAATAACAAAAGGAGAGTAAGTATGAAGAAAAGAGGACTTAAATTCGCAGTATCTATGGCTTTAGTAGCCGGCATGGCAGCATCTGTCCTGACTGGATGCGGCGGTGGATCAGGTAGTTCAAACGCCGGAGGAGCAACAAGTGCAGGAGGCTCAACAAGCGCAGCAGCCGCAGACGAAGGGTGGAAGTGGGAGAGAAAAGTTACTCTGGTCTGCCCTTGGGGCGTAGGCGGAGGAGCAGACAGCACTCTTCGTCCATTGCAGCCTGAGCTGGAAAAGATTCTTGGCGTTCCGGTTGAAATCGTTAACGTAGAGGGTGCAGGCGGTGCAAACGGCATTGACTTTACAAACAAGCAGCCGGCCGACGGCTATACTTATGTTCTTGGAACACAGTCACACATTATGCTGGACTTGCAGAAGATCCTTCCTGTTGACTTCAAGGAGGAATTCCGTCCCGTATCTAAACTGGTACACTCCATCAATATCATTGCTTCCTCTAAAAAGGCTATGGAAGGCAAGTATACCAACTTCACTGAATTCGTTGAATATGCAAAGAGCCATCCACAGGAGCTGACCTGCGGTATGCTTACAGCAACAGGAGCTGATTCCGTATCCTTAAAGCAGACACTGGCAGGCGGTCTGGGATGTGATATCACTGAAGTTGAGAACTATGTAAAGATTGTAAACTATTCCAGCGGTGCTGAGTTAAGTTCTGCCATGGTAGGCGGACACATCAACATCAACATCACCGGCGCCGATGAAATCAAGGGTCTGATTGAATCCGGCGACATCGTTCCGTTGATCTCCATGTCTGAGTCCCGTATGTCAAGCTTCCCTGACATCGAAAGCACAGGAGAGCACAAGATCGACTCTTATGTAGGAACATGGCGCGGTATTTTCGCCCGTACAGATACACCTGATGCAGCCGTTGAGGCAATGGCAAATGCTATCAAAGAGGCATGGGACAGCGCTTCCTATCAGGAATTTATGAAGAATGCAGGCTATCTGGACCGTCCTGGATATGCGACAGCAGATGAACTTCAGACTCTGGTAGACGGAGAATATACTACATTTGAAGAATACCTTAAGAGTGCAGGTCTGATCCAGTAACACCCCTGTTTGAACAGGCGGCGGTCTTGGCCGCCGCCTGTGTTCATGATGAGAAAGGAGAACACAATACCTATGGCATTGGAATTAATTGTTAATTTATTATTGCTGGGAACCTCCCTGTTCTGTTACTGGTATGTGGGAGTGACCATGCCTTCGTCAGCGGTCAATGAACTGGGGGCCGAGCAGTGGCCTCAGGCTCTCTTGATAGTCCTGATACCGGCACTTTGCTGGAATGTTTTCAAGTATTTTAAAAAGAATAAAAAAGAAGAAATTGCTGCTGCATTTACAGATTTTATTCCCTCTATCGGGAGACTGGTAAAGAGCAAGCTGTTTGTGGGAATGGTGCTGGTAGTTGTAATGGCTCTGATGTATGAGCCGGTAGGTTTTATGCTGACTTGTCTTTTGTTCCTCATAGCTTATGGATATCTGCTGGGACAGAGAAAGTGGCCGATGTTAATTGGGACATCCTTTATTATAACGGTTGTCCTGTATATCGGCTTTGCCGTAATACTGGGAGTTATGCTGCCAAGAGGCCAGATTTCTTTCTTAAGAAACCTTGCGCTTTTGATCGAATCCCTGATTCCAAGACTTTAAAGGAGGTGTCGCATGATTGATTTATTAACCAGTGGTCTGTCGGTGGTATTTGCGCCGCAGATGTTTGTTCTGATTATTTTGGCAGTATTTTTAGGCACCCTCTTCGGGGCCCTTCCCGGCGTGTCCGCTACCATGGCGGTTACCCTGGGCATTCCCTTTACTTACAAAATGGATGCAGTTAATGCCATTGCATTCTTAGTGGCTATCTACTGTGCGTCCATTACAGGAGGAGGCATGACAGCCATCCTGTTTAAGATTCCGGGAGTTCCTTCCAGTGCTCCCACCACCTATGACGGATATCCTATGGCTCAGAGAGGCGAGGCCGGTAAGGCCCTTGGTATGCAGCTGATCTGTTCGGCTATCGGCGGTATTTTTGCAGCGGTTTGTATGCTTTTGCTAAGTCCTCAGCTGACGCAGGCAGCCTTAAGCTTCGGACCGTCTGAGTTGTTTGCAATTTCCTTTATGGGACTTTCCATTCTTACAAGCCTGGAAACCGACAACATCTGCCGCACCATTATCTCCGGTCTTATCGGATTGCTGCTTGCATGTATCGGCTTAGATCCTCTTCTGGGTGTTCCGCGTCTTACTTTTGGAACCAGATTCCTGACCTCAGGAATTGAGATGATTCCTGTTATGATCGGATTTTTCGCGGTGACTGAGGTGCTTAAGCAGACTAACAAGCCTTCAAAGCTTCAGTCTGTAGGCGATGGAAAAAGTGGGCAGATGTCAGCTCAAATGCCTTCCCTGAAAGAAATTCTTTCTGTTAAATGGATTATAGCAAGATGTTCTGTTCTGGGTACTGTTATCGGAATCCTGCCGGGAGCAGGAGCTACCATCGCTTCCTTCCTGTGTTATTCCACAGAGCAGAAAATATCCAAGACACCGGAGAAGTTCGGAACCGGATGCCTGGAGGGTATCGCAGCTCCTGAGGTAGGAAACAATGCGGCTACGGGCGGCTCCATGGTGCCTCTGCTGTCTCTTGGTATCCCCGGAGGAAATGCGGCTGCCATTATGATGTCAGCTCTGGTGTTAAAGGGCGTTACCATGGGACCGCTGCTGCTGATCAATCAGCCTCAGTTCCTGTCTGCAACCTTTGCTTCCATGTTTGTATCCAACATCATCATGGTCTTTGCTGCCATTGTAATTGCGAAGATTTTCGTACAGGTTTTAAAGATCCCTTACAGTGTATTGGGACCGACCATCATTATGATGGCTACCATCGGTGCTTATGCCACCAAGAACACATCGGTAGATGTCATTTTAATGGCGATTTCCGGATTGATCGGATTTGTCTTTGTAACATGTAAATTCAACAGCTCTGCTATGATTCTCGGCTTGGTACTGGGCGTTATCTGTGAATCCAACCTCCGCCGTGCCTATACCATTGCGGATGGAGCCACATTGATGGAAGCCACTGTAAATATTGTGACACGTCCGGTGACGGGAATCGTTCTTTTGGTTTGTCTGATCGTTCTCTTAAATCCGGTTGTCAAGCCTCTGCTTGCCAAGAAGAAAGAGGGAGCTGCATAATCAGAAATTCCCTTTAAACTGTCATATAATCCACTGGAGAAACGGGCCTGTAAAACAACAGACCTGTTTCTCTGTTGAAAAGGAGGAGATAAGGTGAATGAACCGGCTATTTTTCAGGTAGTACTGATGGGCATGATAACCGTATTCCTATGTTTAGTAATACTTATTTTCATGATTACTGCCATGAGCAAAGTTGTCAGCGCTTTTTCAAAGGAAGAGAAAAAGGTGTCCCCCCAGGAAAAGGGCGGTCAGAAGACACCGGATAAAACAGAAAACCAGCGCATTATTGCAGCAATTTCTGTTGCTATTGCAGAAAGTCTGAATAAGGATGTCTCTCAGATAAGAATTCACTCCATAAGGAAACTGTAAACTCACATTTATGAAAGGACAGCACAGACATGAAAAAGTACTACGTTGAGGTAAATCATGTACCATATGAGGTGGTGATAAGTGAAATAACGGGGGAAAATCCGGCTCCGGGTCCGGCAGCAGCAGCGGCTCCTAAGACGGAAGCGGAACCAAAGGCCGGAGCGGAAGCGGTCAAGGCCCCTATGCCCGGCACCATTTTAAAGGTAAATGTAACAGCCGGACAGAGTGTAAAGTCCGGAGATGTACTCATGATTTTAGAGGCTATGAAAATGGAAAATGAGATCATGGCTCCCAAAGACGGCACAGTGGCTTCCGTTGACGTTCAGGCTGGCTCCAGCGTGGAAAACGGCACTCTTCTTTGCTCTATATCGTAACATAACGTGAATTCACAGGAAAGGAGAGTGACAAAATGGAAGCTGTAATGAACTTTATCAAGCAAAGCGGTTTTGTTCTCATTGGAGAAAATCCGCTTAATCTGGTTATGATCGCCATATCAGGTGTTCTGCTGTATCTGGCAATTGCAAAGAAGTTTGAACCTCTGCTGCTTCTGCCCATTGCTTTCGGCATGTTTTTAACCAACCTGCCCGGAGCGGGCTTGTACCATTCGGAGTTTTTTGCAGGAGGGCATATTGACTGGAATGCACTTGGAAACGGCGGAGCGGGTCTTTTGGACCTTCTCTATCTGGGAGTAAAGCTGGGGGTTTATCCCTCCCTGATTTTCCTTGGAGTGGGAGCTATGACAGATTTTGGTCCCCTGATTGCAAATCCCAAAAGCCTGCTTTTAGGAGCTGCTGCACAGCTTGGGATCTTTATGACCTTTGCAGGCGCCCGGTATCTTGGGTTTGCAGGAGCTGAGGCCGGTTCCATCGGTATCATCGGCGGTGCGGACGGTCCTACGGCCATCTATGTAACCTCCAAGCTGGCTCCCCATCTGCTGGGCCCCATTGCGGTGGCGGCTTATTCCTATATGGCTCTGGTGCCGGTTATCCAGCCTCCTATTATGAGGCTTCTGACCACTGAGGAGGAACGGAAAATAAAGATGCAGCAGCTTAGGACTGTAACAAAGACAGAAAAGCTGTTATTCCCTGTTTTCGTTACAGCACTGGTAGCTTTTATCGTACCGTCAGCGGCCCCCCTGGTGGGAAGCCTTATGCTGGGAAACCTTCTGCGTGAGAGCGGAGTGACCGAGAGGCTTTCGAAGACGGTTCAGAACGAACTGATGAACATTGTCACTGTTTTTCTGGGGATTTCCGTAGGGGCTACGGCAACTGCAGAAAATTTCTTAAATTCAGCCACCTTAAAGATCATTGTCCTGGGTGTGTGTGCCTTTGGCGTTGGAACTGCCGGCGGAGTCCTGCTGGCTAAGTTTATGAATCTTTTCTGTAAAAAGGAAAACAGGATCAATCCTCTTATCGGTTCGGCAGGCGTGTCGGCTGTACCTATGGCAGCCAGAGTTTCCCAGACAGAGGGACAAAAGGCAGATCCGTCCAACTTCCTGCTGATGCATGCCATGGGGCCTAATGTGGCGGGAGTCATCGGTTCCGCAGTTGCCGCAGGAGTTCTGCTGGCCCTGTTCCTGTAAAAGAAGTACAGGCAAAAGAATTCGGAAAGGAGAGCTATGGAGACCATAAAAAAACCATTAATGATTTCGGATACCATATTGCGGGATGCCCACCAGTCCCAGGCAGCCACCCGTATGAGGATTGAGGATATGCTTCCTGCATGTGAAGTTCTTGACAATGTCGGCTACTGGTCCCTGGAATGCTGGGGAGGAGCAACCTTTGACGTGTGCATGAGGTATCTCAATGAGGACCCGTGGGAGAGACTGAGGCTGCTGAAAAAGGCCATGCCTAAAACCCGGCTGCAAATGCTTTTAAGAGGCCAGAACCTGGTGGGCTACCGTCATTATTCCGATGACGTGGTACAGCAGTTTTGCAAAAAGTCCATTGAAAACGGCATTGATGTGGTTCGTATTTTTGACGCCTTAAACGATATCCGCAACATGGAAACCTCTATGAGGTATGTAAAGGAATATGGAGGACACTGTGAGGCAGCCATCAGCTACACGAAAAGTCCGGTTCACAGTACGGATTATTTTGTAAAGATGGCCGAGGAACTGGAAAAAAGAGGAGCGGACAGCATCTGTATTAAGGATATGGCCAACCTTCTTCTGCCCTATGATGCTTATGATTTTGTGAAAAAGCTGAAGGAAAACATAGGAGTGCCCATTCACTTACATACCCATAATACCACGGGAACAGGGGACATGACTTATATTCTGGCTGCCCAGGCCGGTGTGGACATTGTGGACTGCGCCCTTTCTCCGCTGGCAAACGGAACGGCTCAGCCTGCCACGGAATCCCTGGTGGCTTCCCTGGAAGGAACGGAAAGAGATACAGGACTGGATTTAAAACAGCTGAGCAAGGCTGCCGTACATTTCAGAAAGGTGGCGGAGACTCTGGACATTGATCCCAAGGTTCTGAGGGTGGATACCAATACCCTGGTGTATCAGGTTCCCGGCGGTATGCTGTCCAATTTACTGTCCCAGTTGAAGCAGGCCAATGCAGAAGAAAAGTTTGAAGCAGTTCTGGCAGAGGTGCCGGAGGTGAGAAAAGATTTCGGCTATCCTCCTCTGGTAACTCCTACCAGCCAGATCGTGGGGACTCAGGCAGTTTTAAATGTCCTTTCCGGAGAGCGGTACAAGATGTTTCCAAAGGAATCCAAGGAACTGCTTCGGGGAGGCTATGGAAAGCTGCCCGGCGAAGTAAATGAAGCCGTCCGGAAAAAGGCCATCGGAGATCAGGAGATCATAACTGTCCGCCCGGCAGATTTAATAGAGCCGGAGATGGAAAAGATGAGGCAGGAGTCCAAAGACTTTGCAAAGACGGAAGAGGATGTATTGAGCTATGTGATGCTGCCCCAGGTGGCAAAGACCTTTCTGGAAGGTAGGGGAGCGGAGAAAAAAGGTACAGAGGAAGATAAAGTCAGAACTTTGATCGTTGAGGACCTGACAAATGGAAATTTTTAAAAGACCGGCTGGAATCAGGGCTTTTAAAGAAGGAACGGTGATGAGATGAAGGGAAAATGGTTGAAGGTGAGCATACCCCTTGGCTATGTCAAGCCGGTTTGCATGGTGGCTGTGATTGCAGGAATATTTTTCATTGTATCAGGAAACTGGATTGCAGGCTTGTGCATGCTTTTGGGAGCCTATATTTTGGAGAGACACAATTACTGCTGTCCTGACTGCCGGGGAAAGCTGGATATGAAGCATCCCTTGGGGAAGGATTCCAGATGTCCCTTCTGCGGAGGAAAGTTATTAAAATAAGTCATGCGGGGCTTTTATAAAGCGGACAGCTGTGGTATAACTCTGGTAGGTAGAAAACGGGAGGGCTGCAGATGAAGAAATTTTGGGAAAAGAGAAAAAAACAGATTTTAACGGTGATTATGTCAGGGATTATTATATTCCTGACTTTTGCCATGCAAAATACATATCTTTCATACCGCCGGATGATTGTGGAACAGCAGCAGCAGCACCTGATGCTGATTACCCGGGCGGTGTCCCAGAATCTGGAGCTGAATATCTCAGAGCAGCTGAGACAGATCAGCATTCTGATCCAGACTCCCGGCTTTCTCGATGCCATGGAGGAGCATTACCGGACAGGGGAGACAGAAAAAATCAAGGAATATATTTTTTCCTATATGCTGTCAGACCAAAGCGGAGGACCTGCCAGGATGTACCTTCTCTATCCAAGCGGGGAGCCCATCTTTCATTATAACCAGTACCCCTTTCTGGAAAAGTTTGACGAGTCACTGCTGCAGCTTGAAAACAGCGCTCTGGAGAGCACCACTGGAATTGGGGTTGTGTTTCCCATCAGCGAGCACCACTATGGCCTGAGCCTGATTAACAGTGTCTACAGCGGGGGAAGGTATCTGGGAGCAGTGATCAGTGTCATTGATTTAGAGGACTTATACCAGAAGTATGTGCTTCCTCTCAATGTAGGCAGGATGGGATATATTACGGTAAAAAACCAGCAGGAAACTATTATTATGCATCCTGATGAAAAGATGCTGGGCTTTAATTACAAAAGGGATATCAGGGAATTTGAAGAGCTGAACCAGTATGAAAGCTTAAGAAGGATGCTGGGGGATCAGTACGGGCGGGAAGAAGGGATGGCCATCTACGATTCCTACGGAGGCAGCAGTGTGCCGGCGGGGAAGGAGATAGCCGCATTTTCCAGAATGAATCTCCAGGGGACGTCCTGGTACATATCGGCAGCCATGCCTTATGATCAGGCAGTATCCGTTGAATTTGACAACCTCCGGAAATTTGGATTGTTGTTTGTGGCTGTTTTATTCATTGTGGTGGTTGCCAGCGTGATCATCTATTCCCTGATGAAAAACCGGCAGAGGCTTGAGCTGGAAACGGTTTATTTAAGGGAGATCAACGATACCCTGGAGGAACTTTACCAGAGCAGGGAGGAAGCCCGTCATTATCAGAAGCTGACCACCATTGGCACCCTTGCGGGGGGAATTGCACATGAATTTAATAATCTCTTAACCCCTATTTTGGGATATGCGGAATTTTTAAAGGAACAGCTGGGGAAAGAGAATGAATATTACCAGGATATTGATGAGGTGCATAAGGCCGGCGTGAGGGCAAAGGAGATTGTAGAGCAGATTCTTCCCTTCAGCCGGAAGGAAACGGAAATTACGGAGTATGCATCTCTCAACCTGGATGCAGTAATCCGGGATGCGGTGAAAATGGTCAGTCTCATTTCACCGTCCAATATTACGCTGAAAGTGCTTTTAGATGACTGTGAGGCTAATGTCTACGGCAATGCCACCCAGATTCATCAGGTGCTCTTAAACCTGTATACCAATGCCATTCATTCCATGGAGGGGAAAGGAGGCACTCTGACCATCAGTACCCGGAGGCTTAAAAAAGATCAGCTTCCGGAGGAGTACCGGGAGATAGCGGGAACGGAATATGTGGAGGTTTTAGTGTCTGATACGGGCTGCGGAATGGAAGAGGAGATACTGCGCCAGATATTCAATCCCTTCTTTACCACAAAGGATGCGGGAGAGGGAACCGGGCTTGGCCTGGCGGTAGTTCAGGACATTTTAATCAGCCACAGCGGATTTGTGCGGGTTGAGAGCAGGCCGGGAGAGGGCAGCCATTTTTATATTTATCTGCCGGTGAGCCCAGGGAGGGCTGCGGTTCAGATGGCGGTAACAGAGGCGAAACGGGAATCAGTATCTGATATATCCCTGCTTCTGGTGGATGACGAGGAGCGTGTGGCAAGATATATCACCAGGCGCCTGGAACGCAGGGGATATCACGTGGATGCGTATACGGACCCGGTGAAGGCTTTGGAGGCCCTGGAATCCGGATCGGGCAGGTGGAATGCGGCAATTGTGGACTATATGATGCCTCAGATGAAGGGTACCATGCTGGCTCAGAGAATTAAAATCCGGCGTCCGGACATGGGCATCATTATGGTGACCGGATTGGTGGAATCGGATGCCCTCCAGATGAAGCAGGCCGGAGTTTTGGACAGTATATTGATCAAGCCTATTAATTTTAACATGTTAATTCAGGAAATAAAGAAGGCAGCCACGGGGAAGGAGAGGATATAGTATGGTGAAACGGAAGGCGTTCGTATGTCTGCTGGCAGTGCTCACAGTGTTCACAGGATGTGGGGAAGCAAAGCAGACAGAGGCGGAGAGGACTTATCCATTGGAAGCCATTGAGATGGTTGCGCCTGCCGGAAACGGGAGCGGTTATGATCTGACAATTCGTTCCATTGTGCAGTGCCTGGAAAATACGGGGCTGGTTTCGGTTCCCCTGCCAGTGACCAATAAGCCCGGAGGCGGGGGCCGGATAACCATGGAATACTTAGATGAGGCCAGGGGGAGGGATAATGTGATCTCCATATTTTCTCCTCCCATCTGCCTGATTAACTTAAATGGAAGCACGGATTTAAACTATGCGGAAAATACCACACCCATTGCCCAGCTGGTGGTGGATTACGGCTGTTTTGCAGTGCGGGCGGATTCTCCTTTCCAGAATCTCAATGACGTGATGGACAGGCTGAAGGAGTCTCCGGAGTCTGTATCTGTAGGAGGAACCTCTTCCCTGGGCTCCATGGACCATATCCAGTTTTTAAAAATTGCCCGTGCAGCAGGAGTGGGCAATTTAAGGAAAATCCAGTATGACGGGTTTGAAAACGGAGGAGGAGTGACCCAGCTTATGGGAGGCAGGGTGGATATTCTCTCCACCGGAATCAGCGATGTGGTGGGCCTGGTGGAAAGCGGAGATATCCGGGTGCTTGCTGTCACATCAGATAAAAGGCTGGAGGGAGATGTCATATCCCAGATACCTACCTGCCGGGAACAGGGGATTGATGCCGAATTTATTACCTGGAGAGGCTTGTTCGGGCCGGGAGACATGCCGGAGTATGCGGTAGAATATTGGGAACGTATCCTGAAGGAAATGACGGAAACCAATGAATGGAAGGCAATCTGCAGAAAATATGGCTGGACCATGGAATATAAGGATCATAAGCAGTTCAATGAGTTTTTAGAACAGACCAATGAGGAATACCGGGAGCTTCTTGAAGAGGTGGGATTATCAAGAAGATGGCGCTGACACCCGATAAATAATAAAAGGACCGGAGAAAATCCGGTCCTTTTATATTAGACGTTTACTTCATGGATTGTACAATTTTATCTGCCAAAGCAGCGATTTCAGAAAGCTGGTCCTCTTTAACAGAAGACTTGATTGTAACGATCTGATCCAGTATGGTCATATTTTTCATTTCAGAAATGATTTCTGTCATTTTTTTGCCGGCCATAACGCCCCAGGAGCCGTTTTCCATAAGGGCAACGGTGCGGTTTTGCACGTTGTGGTTTTTCATGTCTGTAAGCAGGTGCTCCATGCCGCTGAACACGCCCGCGTTATAGGTGGAGGAAGCAAATACCAGATGGCTGCAGCGGAATGCTTCGGACATAATAACGGAATGATGGGTTACAGACACGTCATGCATGGAAATGTTGCGGACTCCCCGTTCTGCCAGACGGCAGGCCAGAATGTTGGCAGCATTTTCCGTATTTCCGTAAATGGAGCCGTAAGCGATCATGACAGCCTTTTCTTCCGGCTCGTAGGTGCTCCACAATTGGTACTTGTCCATATACCAGTTGATATTCTCACGCCATACAGGGCCGTGAAGAGGGCAGAGGATCTGGATATCCAGAGGAGTGATCTTCTTTAAAAGGGTCTGAGTGGAGGGACCGTATTTTCCTACGATATTGGAATAATATCTTCTGGAATCGTCAAGCCAGTCCCGTTCAAAGTCCACCTCATCAGCAAATAAATTTCCGTTTATAGCGCCGAAGGTTCCGAAGGCGTCGGCGGAAAACAGGATTTTATCTGTCGTATCATAGGTGACCATAACCTCAGGCCAATGAACCATAGGAGCCATAAAGAAGGTGAAGCTGTGCTTTCCTGAGGAAAAGGTCTCTCCCTCCTTTATCACAATGGCTCTGGAATCCACGCCGAATTCATAGAACTGGTTGATAATGGGCACGGTCTTAGCATTGCATACCACCTTAATATCCGGGTATCTCCTGACGATTTCTCCCAAAGTGGCGCAGTGGTCCGGTTCCATATGGTTGACGATGATGTAATCTAAGTTTCTGCCTCCCAGAACAGCTTCCACATTTTCCAAAAACTGTCCGGAAATGGCCCGGTCAGCGGTGTCAAAAAGCACGGTCTTTTCATCTAACAGAAGGTAGGAATTATAGGAAATCCCTCTTGGAATGGGATAAGCATTTTCAAACAGGGCCAGACGGCGGTCATTTCCGCCAACCCAGAATAAGTCGTCTGTAATATTTTTTACACAATACATGGTGCAGCCATCCTTTCTTTTATCGGTTAAACACGTATCTCTCGATTGGAGTATACTATATTTTTGACAAAATGTCATTGTTTTTATCGATAAAATAAGAGCAATTACAGGACCGGTTCTATATATACTTCCACGATTCCGCCGCATACCATGCCTTCATCCTCCGCATTGCCGGGGGTCATATCAACGCTTTTTAACACGGGAGTTTTATCCTTTGCCACCTCTCTTGCAATGGCACAGACCTCTGCCTCCACACATCCGCCGCCCACAGTTCCCATGGCGCTTCCGTCTGCCATTACGATCATCTTGGAGCCCACATCCCTGGGTGCAGACCCTTTTCTGGAAACAATGGTGATCAGTGCCTTTGGCATGTGGTCAAGCTCCGGAGAGATAAGTCCCTCCAAGATTTCCTTGGGGTATCCAAAGGTGCTGTTGCTCTGGTTTTTTACCTGTATGATCTCAGCCATAATGGCTACGGCGATTTCCTCCGGGGTCTGGGCGTTGATCTTTAATCCGATAGGAGTGTAGACCTTGTCCAAAAGCCCTCTGTCAATTCCCTCATCCTCCAGAGCTTCCTTTACCAGCCTTACCCTGGCTCTGCTGCCGATCATGCCCACGTAGGCATTTGTCTTGTTCACGATCTGGGATAGGCAGTCCTGGTCATACCGGTGTCCTCTGGTGACGATAATAAAGTAATGGCCTGTGCTTCCTTCGATCTCTGCCAGAGCCTCACGAAATGGCTTGCAGATGACGGCATCAGCCCCTTCCCGCCTTGCAGTGTTGGCAAAGGAAACTCTGTCGTCAATGACTGTCATGTGAAATCCAAGCATTTTCCCCATTTTGATGATGGGGATGGAGATATGGCCGGCACCGCATACCACCATGTATTTTTCTCCTGTTACAAACTCACAGAACAGGGTGGCTTCCGGAGTTTTTATGATCTGGGTCTTGTCAATGTTTTTTATCTTCTCTGAAAAGGTGTCAAAGACTTTTTCATCCCCCTGCTTAAACAGAAATTCTCCGCCGGACCACAGGGCTTTGGCTCCCATACCCTTCCCTTCGATGACGGTCAGGCTGATCAGATTTTTGTTTTTATCGGCATTTTTTAATTCTTCGTAAAATCCTGCCATGGTGTGACTCTCCTCTTGCTGTTGTGTGCTTTTATGTGAAGTGTTTTATAGAAAAAAGGGCGGTGTTGATTCCGCCCTTTTTGCGTACTGCCCTGTTTCTTATTTTGCGGGCTTTGGTTTGCGATAGAAAGTGTTTTCCAAAGGAAGTTTGTAGCGGAGCTCACCATCTTTCTTATAATAAGCGTTCTGTAAAGCAGGTGCTCCCATAACGCATACGATCTCACCCACACCCTTTGCGCCGAATGCCACGTCAGATGGATTCTTTTCAATGAAACGGACATCAATAGGAGGCATCTGAGGAGCTTTAAAGATACCTAAGGTGCCCAGCTTGGCCTGAGGAATTCCATCCTTTAATGGGAAGTCTTCGGTCAGTCCGTAGCCAAGACCCATGGCAACACCGCCTTCTACCTGTCCTTCTGCTGCAAGTGGGTTGATGGTTTTGCCAATGTCATGAGCTGCAATGACATTTACAACCTTTCCATCCTTGTCCAGAACATAAAGCTGTGTGCCATATCCGTAGGCAATGTGGCTCACCGGATTTGGCTTGTCGCTTCCGATTGGATCAGTCTTGAAATCAAACTCGCCGTAATATTCTTTGCCTTCCAGTTCTTCTAAGGATAATCCTGCGTCTAAATCTGCTTTCAGCAGTTTTGCAGCGATATGGATGGCTTCTCCTGTAAATACGGTCTGACGGGAAGCGGTGGTGGTTCCGGAGTCTGGTGTGTATTTTGTATCCGGATGTCCTACTACCACCAGTTCCGGTCTGATGCCTGTCGTTTCGCAGACCACCTGCAGAGTCACGGTCTGAAGTCCCTGACCAATGGCAGCAGCAGAGGAACCGGTCACAACCTTTCCGTCTTTGATTCTTAAGATACAGCGGCCTACGTCTGCAAGACCTACACCGATACCTGCATTCTTCATAGCAGATGCAATACCTACATAATAGTTTGGATCTGCCTCATATTTTTCAAAATCTTCTTTTACTGCTTCCAGGGTTTCTACCATGCCTGTGCCTTCATCGGCAATCTGTCCGTTAGGAAGAGACTGGCCCGGTCTGATGGCATTGCGGTAACGCATCTCCCAGCCGGAGATTCCCACCTTTTCGGCCAGCTCGTTAATAAGACATTCCGTAGACATACAGGACTGGGTTACGCCGAAGCCCCGGAATGCGCCTGCCGGAGGATTGTTGGTGTAGTAAGCATCACCTTCGATGTCCACGTTCTGATAGTTATACGGTCCGCCTGCATGGGTACATGCTCTCTGAAGTACCGGTCCGCCTAAAGAAGCATAAGCTCCTGTGTCGGAAATAAGTCTTGCCTGCATTCCCTGAATGATTCCGTTTTCATCGCATCCCATCTTGCAGTAGATTTCCATGGCATGACGCTTTGGATGGTAGTTGATGCTTTCCTGGCGGGAGAAGGATACTTTTACAGGTCTCTGGGCCAGATAAGCACAGAGAGCTGCCTGATGCTGAACGCTCATATCTTCCTTGCCGCCGAAGCCGCCGCCTACGTAAGCGCTCTGAATTCTTACTTTTTCCATAGGAAGTCCAAGATATGCGCTTAATTCGTGATGTTCGTCATAAATTCCCTGAGCTCCGGTGATAACCTTGACTCCGTCACCGTCAGGAATGCCTACAGCCGTTTCTGTTTCCATGAAAGCATGCTCTGTAGGGGGAACGTAGAATGTGCCTTCCACAACATACTTGGAGTTTGCAATTGCTTTTTCTGCATCGCCTCGTTTTACCTCTTCATGGGTAAGACGGTTATTTTCCGGAGTCCGGAATTTGCCAAATTGCATAAAGCCTTCTCCGTGAACCTGAGGAGCTCCGGGAACCATGGCCTCTCTTGGGGAACGGACCGGCTCTAATTCTTCATAATCCACTTCTACAGCCTTGACTGCTGCCACGGCCTGTTCCAGGGTTTCAGCCACTACTATGGCTAGAGTGTCACCACAGCACTTTGTCTCTTCGCCTATGTCGATCATGCCCGGCCAGTCATGGGCCAGATGGCCGATATATCTGTCTCCTGGGATATCCTTTGCTGTATAAACAGCTACAACACCCGGCATGGCAAGTGCCTTGCTGGTATCAATTCCGTTGATTTTTGCCCGGGCATATTTGCTGAATACGTTCTTTCCGTAAAGCATGCCTTCCAGGTTGTAGTCATCTGCATATTTTGCAGTACCGAGAGTCTTTGCTTCTGCATCCACACGGCATGTCCGCTCGCCTACCTTACCGGTCTGCTTCAGTTCGGGAACTTCCAGGTTTTCATTGAACATTTTTGCTGCCAGCAAAATACCGTCTTCTATTTTAGTATAACCGGTACAACGACAGATATTGGTACGGATGGCCTGCTTGACATCTTCTCTGGTGGGATTTGGATTCTGGTCGATTAAGCACTTGCCGCTGATTACCATACCCGGAATACAAAAGCCGCACTGTACTGCCCCCGCAGCAGCAAAAGCGTAGACAAAGACATCCCGTTCCCTCTCGGTAAATCCCTCAATGGTCTGAACCTTTTTGCCTTCCAGCTTTGATAATTTTTGCACGCAGGCGCGGACTGTCTTCCCATCTACGATTACCGTACATGTTCCGCAGGCGCCCTCCTTACATCCATTTTTAACGGATGTGATTCCCAGCCTGTTCCTGAGAAAATCCATCAATACCAGATCTTCCTCTGACTGATAATCCTTACCGTTGACATTAACCACAAACATGACTATACCTCTCTCTCTTGACATTATATAATCCGCACATTGTTTTTAACAATATTACTTTGTATAAATTTGTTAGAAATGGCGTATGCCTTTCTTGATTCCCATACATTTTAACATATAAATGGGACAAAAACAATTCATATTCCTGGAAAATATAAAAATTTTTTAGGTTTGCACAAAAAAAATTAGGAAAAGAGAGGAAAGAAAGCTATCTGAGATGAAAAATTTGTTGATAATGAACGGAAAGTGCAAAAAATATTGCAAAATCCATCTGATAGGCTATAATTAAAAAAATAACGTGTTCCCGGGGACTTGCCGGGCGCCTGGATGAAAGAGGTTTTTTGATCATGAATATTCAGATATTTGGAACAAAGAAATGCGCTGACACCAGAAAGGCGGAGCGGTATTTTAAGGAACGGAATGTGAAATACCAGCTTATCGACATGAAGGAAAAGGGCATGAGCAAGGGAGAGTATAACAGCGTGAAGCAGGCCGCCGGCGGTCTTGGCGCCATGCTGGATGAAGGGTGCAAGGATAAGGACGCTCTGGCGCTGATCAAATATATTGCTGAGGAAGACAGGGACGAAAAAGTTCTGGAACATCAAGGGGTATTAAAAACTCCTATTGTAAGAAACGGAAAGCAGGCCACTGTCGGATATCAGCCGGATGTCTGGAAAACCTGGAATTAAAAGGAAGGGGAGGAGAATATGGAGAAAAAAAGGGAAAATATTCTGGTAAGCGCCTGTCTGCTGGGAGTGAACTGCCGCTATGACGGAGGAAACGGATTACAGGAGGGCCTGATGGGGCTTATGGATAAATACAGCTTAATCCCGGTCTGTCCTGAACAGCTTGGAGGCATGGAAACGCCAAGAGAGCCTGCGGAGCAGATATCCTCTGATACAGGGGAATATTCCAAGGGCCGGGTGGTAACCTGCTCCGGAAAAGATGTGACAGACAGTTTTTTTAAAGGGGCGGAGGAAACCTTGAAGCTGGCTGCACTTTATGGCTGCAAAAAAGCTATTCTAAAGGAAAGAAGTCCTTCCTGCGGCTATGGAACTGTTTATGACGGGACTTTTTCAGGGACAAAAATTCCGGGAAGCGGTGTGACAGCCAGGCTTTTAGCAGAAAACGAAATACTTGTGTATGGGGAAAGCAAGATAGAGAATTTTTGAGAAAATCACATAAAAGGAGAAAAAAGCTATGAAAACATCAGTTACAAGACAACAGGCCCTTGATCTGCTTATGAAGTATAATAAGGAACCCTTTCACCTGCTCCACGGACTGACTGTAGAGGGAGTTATGGGCTGGTATGCCAGGGAAACGGGATATGGAGAGGAGGAAGAATTCTGGACAATGGCCGGACTTCTTCACGATGTGGATTTTGAACAGTTTCCTGAGGAGCATTGCCGGAAGGCCCCTGAGCTGCTTGCGGAAATCGGGGCAGAGGAGGAGCTGGTCCACGCCATATGCAGTCATGGGTACGGAATCTGCTCTGAAGTAAAGCCGGAGCATGAGATGGAAAAAATCATGTTTGCAGCAGACGAACTGACCGGACTCATCGGTGCGGCCGTCCGGATGCGGCCTTCGAAAAGTGCCATGGATTTAGAGGTTTCCAGCTTAAAGAAAAAATATAAGGATAAGAGATTTGCAGCAGGATGTTCCAGGGATGTGATCGCATCAGGGGCAGAAAATCTGGGCTGGTCCCTGGACGAGCTGTTTGAAAAGACCATTCTTGCCATGCGTTCCTGCGAAGAGAAGATCAACCGGGAAATGGAAGAGCTAGAAGGAAAATAGAGTTTTCAACGAATGCAGATTTATGCATGGAGCTGGAAAATTATTCATATTTTATGAAAAATACTTGACAGTAAAGGACAATTAAGCTATTATTTCGGCATAATTTGTTTCTTGAAGATATACAGATACTAACCAGGTTCAGAGGAGAATGACGTTATGAAGAAAGTTGTGAAATTTGGAGGAAGCTCTTTGGCCAGCGCCAGGCAGTTTAAAAAGGTAGGAGATATAATCCGCTCCGATAAGGCCAGACGGTTTGTAGTCCCTTCTGCGCCGGGCAAACGCAGTGATAAGGATGAAAAGGCCACTGATTTATTGTATCAGTGCTATGATGCGGCCGCAGAGGGAAGAAGCTATAAAAAGATTCTGGAAAAAATTCAGGAACGTTATATGGAAATCATTGACGGCCTTGATTTGAATTTAAATCTGGATCATGAATTTGCTGCCATTGAGGAGAATTTCTTAAATAAAGCAGGACGTGATTATGCGGCTTCCAGAGGCGAGTATTTAAATGGAATTATTATGGCAGAATACTTGGGCTATGAATTCATCGATGCGGCTGAGGTGATTTTCTTTAACGAAGACGGCACCTTTGAGACTGAGGCTACCAATAAGGAGCTTGGAGAGCGTCTGGCCCATGTGGATAAGGCTGTCATCCCCGGTTTCTACGGAGCAAAGCATGACGGCACCATCAAGACATTTTCCAGAGGCGGCTCCGATGTGACAGGCTCTATCGTTGCAAAGGCCATTCATGCGGACATGTATGAAAACTGGACCGATGTTTCCGGCTTTTTAGTGGCAGATCCCAGGATCATTAAGAATCCGGAAGTGATTGAGACCATTACATACAGGGAGTTACGGGAACTTGCCTATATGGGAGCCAGCGTTCTTCATGAGGATGCCATTTTCCCAGTGAGAAAAGAAGGAATCCCCATCAACATTCGCAATACCAACAAGCCCGATGACAAGGGAACTCTGATTGTGGAAAGCACCTGCCGCAAGCCTAATTACACCATCACTGGAATTGCGGGAAAGAGAGGCTTTTGCTCCATCAATATTGAAAAGGCTATGATGAATGCTGAGGTGGGATTTGGAAGAAAGGTTCTGGAGGTATTTGAAAAATACGGCATTTCCTTTGAACACATTCCATCGGGAATTGATACCATGACCGTGTTTGTCCACCAGTCTGAGTTTGAGGAGTTTGAGCAGTCTGTCATTGCAGGAATCCACAGAGCCGTGGAACCGGATTTCGTGGAACTGGAATCAGACCTGGCTTTGATTGCAGTAGTTGGAAGAGGCATGAAGGCTACCAGAGGAACAGCCGGAAGGATATTCTCCGCCTTGGCTCATTCCAGAGTCAATGTAAAGATGATCGACCAGGGGTCCAGTGAACTTAATATTATCATCGGCGTGAAGAATGCGGATTTTGAAACGGCGATTAAGGCCATTTATGATATATTTATTATGACTGAAGCGTAAAATAGGAAAATGATACGTTGCCGCAGGGTTTTATAGCTCTGCGGCCTTTTTGGCAATAATGAGTTTCGCTTCCGTGGGTATTACAGGAATATCCTGATAAATGAGATAAAACGTGTACTTTTATAACTTAAGATGGTATAATATCATCAGAAAACCTAAATATGCAGAACGAAGAAGGAGTGTTTATCATGAGAGAAGTGAACGGTTTTTTTGATGGCACCACAGTGAAGCTCCTGGAACCAGCACCGAAGAAGAAGCAGAGAGTGATTGTGACATTTATAGATGACAATGAAGAATTTGAAGATTTACCGGTTGGAGTTTTGGCGGCATATGCAAATCCTGAATTGAGACAGTTAGAAGAAGGGGCATTTGAACGTGCAATGGTAGAAAAACATGGTAATGGCTGATGCTAACACAATGATTCGATGTATCATTGGAGATGATGCAGCCAAGGTTGAAGAATTGCAGCAGATCAGAAGGGAACAGAAGATTATCTATACAATAGAGGTTATTGCCGAGGTTGTATATGTTTTGACAAAAGTGTATGGTGTAACAAGGAAACAGACCGGAGATGCTGTCATCACTTTTATCAGGGCAAAAAATATTGTTTGCAGAAATAGTGAGATTGTCATAAAAGCATTGGAACATTTTTCGGAGAATACACTGGATTTTGTAGATAATATTTTATTGGCGTACCATGAGCTGACAGGTGTTACAATATATAGCTATGACAAGAAGCTGCAGAATGCAATAAAAAAGTTTGGAGATTAATGGAATCATTTATCTGAAAAAGCAGAAGACGCAGGGATCTTTTTAGATCTCTGGAGCTTCTGCTTTTTTGATTAAAGGGCTAAAACCTCTCCGCCACAAGGGATATAGCACAGTATACCAGAAAAAGTGCCATACCCAGATTTAAAAGCTTTCTATGGCTGGAAAAAAAGCGGTTAAAGGCAGCCCCGAACAAGGACCAGCAGCAGGTTCCGGCCAGTCCTGCGAGGGAGAGAATGAGGATGAAGACAGTAAGGGCAGGAATGCTCCTATAATAGGGAAGGATAAAGGTGGTCATGGCTGTCAGGCCGTAGAGAATCACCTTTACATTGATAAACTGGAGGATCATGCCGTTTAATACGCTGTTGGTCTCTATGCGCCCGGAGTTTTCTGAATGAGGGGCATCCCTCCACACCGTCCAGGCCAGCCACAGGATGTATGCGGCTCCTGCATAGACCATGACAGGCTCTAAAACAGGGATAAAGCTGTATAAAAAACGGGTAAAGACCGAACAGACTGTCATGACGGAGAGAAATCCAAAGAAGACGCCCAGATTAAACCGAAGCCCCTTCCAAAAACCGTATTTACCTGCAATGGACATGGACATGATGTTATTTGGCCCCGGGGTAAATGCCGTCAAAAATATGTAAGAAAAAAATGCTGCGAAATTCATCAATTGCCTTTTCCTCCTTTTGGGAATATGATATAATGTACAAAACAAACAGTATATTAGTTTGTGTAATATAATATACAATTCGTGCATTATAATGTCAATAGCTGGGAGGAAATTATTTTGGATTTTATTAATTCAATTGTTGCGGAAAATTTAAAAAGACTGAGAGAGCAGAGAAAGATGAGCCTGGACATGGCGGCAAAGGTCTCAGGAGTCAGTAAAAGCATGCTGGGGCAGATCGAAAGAGGAGATGTAAATCCCACCATATCTACGGTCTGGAAGATTGCAAACGGGTTTAAGGTTCCTTTTACAGAGCTGGTGAGCCGTCCCGAAGCAGAGCATGAGGTGATCCACAAGGGAATGGTCCAGCCGCTTCTTGAGGATGAGGGACATTACCGCAATTATCCGGTCTTTCTCTATGACAGCAGAAGGCGGTTTGATATGCTTAACATCGAGCTGGACCCGGGAAGCGTTATGCAGGCGGAACCTCATCCGGAAAATACCCAGGAATTTCTCATGATCTTTTCCGGAGAGCTGGAGGTGGAGGCGGCAGGAGAAATTTTAAGAACAGGAGAAGGCGGCGCCATCCGTTTCCGCGCTGACTGCCCTCACCGGTATCACAATCCCGGAGAGGAGATATGCCGCTTAAGCATGGTGGTTTATTATCCGGAGGCATAGGGCGAGCAAATTGGGACAAGCAGTTTCCGGACACACCCAGGGAAAAATTACTTTGGCCTTCTGGTAAATTATGGTACAATAAGGTTAAAAATAAATAAAATGGAGGATCATCATGAAATACAGGGATTTTGGAAAAACAGGAATAAAAGTGTCAGCCCTTGGGTTCGGAGCCATGAGACTCCCTCTCCTTGACGAGGACCATGTGGATGAAAAGCGTGCCGTGGCCATGATCCGTCATGCCATTGACCAGGGAGTGAATTACGTTGATACGGCATACCCCTACCACCAGGGAGAAAGCGAGCGGATTGTAGGCAATGCCTTAAAGGATGGGTACAGAGAAAAAACGTATCTGGCCACCAAATGTCCCGTGTGGAAGCTGGAAAAGCCGGAGGATTTTGACGCTGTTTTGCAGGAACAGCTGGAAAAGCTGCAGACAGACCATGTTGATTTTTATTTGCTTCACGCCTTAAGCCGGGAGCGGTTTGAGGAAAAGGTGAAAAAGCTTGAACTGGTAAAGGCCATGGAAAAGGCCAGGGAGGAAGGGAAAATAAAGTATATTGGATTTTCCTTCCATGATTCATATGATGTATTTCAGGATATCCTAGATTATTATGATGGATGGGATTTTTGCCAGATCCAGTATAATTATGTGGATCTGGAACATCAGGCAGGAGCAAAGGGGCTGAAGGCTGCGGCTGAACGGGGGCTGGCAGTGGTGGTTATGGAGCCTCTTCTTGGAGGAAGGCTGGCAAATCCGGCCGATCATGTGAAAAAGGTATTTCCTGAAGATAAGTCCCCTGTGGAATATGCCCTTGATTTTCTTTGGGATCAGCCTGAAGTGAGCCTGCTTTTAAGCGGTATGAGTGACGAGCAGCAGCTTGAGGACAATCTTTCCTATGCTGAGCGCAGCCATGTGGGAATGGTCACAAAGGAAGAAGGAAAGATTTATAAAAAGGCCAAGGAAGTATTTGATTCCATGGCTTTGGTGGGCTGCACCGGCTGCCGTTACTGCGTGCCGTGTCCCTTTGGCCTTGAAATACCGGAGATATTTTCCTATTACAACATGACTGCGGCTCATAAGGAAAAAGAGGCCAAGTCAGGGTATCAGGCTCTCTCCGTTAAGGCAGAGGAATGCATGACCTGCCATCACTGTGAAGAAGAATGTCCCCAGATGATAAAGATCAGTCAGGTCATGCCTGAGGTTGCCAGGGTGTTTGAAAAAATGCAGGCTTAACTGTTGTTGGAGAAGGAGGGCGGTTTATGCTGGAGAAAATTGATTTATCAGAAAAGCTGGATAAGGAAACCTGTAAGAAAATAAGGGAAGAGCAGGCGGCGAGGCTTGGGCTCTTGCAGAGGGAATGCAAGGAGGCCGGGATTCCCGTTATGGTGGTGTTTGAAGGGCTTGGAGCTTCTGGAAAGGGAACCCAGATCAACCGTCTGATCCAGGCCTTAGACCCCAGGGGCTTTGATGTATATGCTAACAATAAATCAACAGAGGAGGAACAGATGCGCCCGTTTTTATGGCGTTTCTGGACCAAAACTCCGGCTGACGGCAGAATCTCTGTCTTTGACCGAAGCTGGTACCGCCAGGTGACGGCGGAACGGTTTGCCGGCCGGCTTCCTGATTCAGATTTGGAAGGAGCCTTCCATGACATCCAGTCCTTTGAACGGCAGTTGACCCATGGGGGAACGGTTATTATCAAGCTGTTTCTCTATATTTCCAAAGAGGAACAGAAGAAGCGGTTTAAAAGGCTGGAAAGCTCTAAGGAAACAAGCTGGCGGGTCACAAAGGACGACTGGCGCAGAAATAAGGAATATGACCGGTATATTGGGATCTGCGGGGAAATGCTGGAACGGACGGACATGGACTATGCCCCCTGGACCATTATCGAAGCTACAGACAAGGATTACTGCTCTGTAAAAATTATGACAAGGGTTGCGGACTGTCTGGAGGAGGTGTTGAGAAAACGCCGTCTTCAGGGAGAAAAAGGGAAGGCAGATACTATCCAACCCTCCGGAAGGTTTCCCAATAAGGTCCTTTCCGGTGTGGATTTGACAAAGACCCTGACAAAGGAAGAATATAAGAAGGAAATAGACCTGCTTGAAGAAAGACTGGAGTTTCTTCACAGCCAGATATACCTCTTAAGGATTCCGGTGGTTCTGGGCTTTGAGGGCTGGGATGCCGCCGGAAAGGGAGGGGCCATCAGACGCCTGACCGGCCATCTGGACCCAAGGGGCTACAAGGTCCATCCAACGGCAGCCCCCAATGATTTAGAGCGGGTACACCATTATCTGTGGCGTTTCTGGAACAATGTGCCGAAGGCAGGCCACATCGCCATTTTTGACCGGACCTGGTATGGCAGGGTTTTGGTGGAACGGATCGAGGGCTTTTGCAGGGAGCAGGAGTGGAGACAAGCCTACCAGGAAATCAATGAGATGGAGGCCCACATGGCAAATGCAGGAGCGGTTGTCATTAAATTCTGGCTTCACATTGATAAGGATGAACAGGAAAAACGATTTAACGCCCGTCAGGAAAATCCAGCCAAGCAGTGGAAGATTACAGAAGAGGACTGGAGAAACCGGGAAAAATGGGATGAGTATGAGGCGGCAGTGGATGAAATGCTGGTCCGAACCTCCACCGCCTGTGCACCCTGGGTGGTCGTAGAAGGAAACTGCAAGTATTACGCCAGGGTCAAGGTGTTAAAGACTGTGGTGGAGGCTTTAGAGGCCAAGGTTAAGGAAAAAAAGAAAAATTTATGATTGCTTGTATTTTTCCTCTTTTTCGTGTAAAGTAGAAAAGCAGCGAACAAAGCAAGAAAGAGGAAGATGCATGAATACGGTTTTAATCGTGGGCGGTGGTGCTGCAGGGATGCTGGCTGGAATAGCAGCAGCCCAAGCAGGCAGCACCGTCCATATTTTTGAGAAAAATGAAAAGCTGGGAAAGAAAATCTACATCACGGGAAAGGGACGGTGTAACGTGACCAATGCCTGTGATGTTGAAGAGCTGTTCGGAAATGTGGCGACCAATGCCAAGTTTTTATACAGCAGCTTTTACGGCTTTACCAATTTTGATATGATGAATCTTTTGGAAGAGCTTGGCTGTCACTTAAAGACAGAACGGGGAAACCGGGTATTTCCGGTCTCCGACAGGTCTTCAGATGTGATCAAGGCTCTGACAAAAGGTCTTTCAGACCTTGGAGTTTCCGTTCATTACAGAGCGGAAGCAGAAGCCCTTTTAATGGAAGAAGGGGTTCTTAAGGGACTGGTGATAAAAGAAGGAACCAAAAAGACAAAGATATACGGAGATCAGGTGATCGTGGCCTGCGGAGGCTTATCCTATCAGACCACAGGTTCCACAGGAGACGGCTATGAGCTGGCAAAGCAGGCCGGCCACAAGGTCACCTCCCTTTCCCCGGCTCTCGTTCCCTTTGTGGCAGAGGAGCCCTGGGTCAAGGAGCTGCAGGGCTTGTCCCTGCGGAATGTGGAAGCGTCCATCTTAAAGGGAAAAAAGGTGATTTATAAGGAGTTTGGGGAAATGCTGTTCACCCATTACGGAGTCAGCGGCCCTGTCCTTTTAAGCGCCAGCAGCTATGGGGCAAAGGAATTGAAAAAAGGGACATTGACTCTTTCCATCGATTTAAAGCCCGCCCTTTCGGCCGAGCAGCTTGACGCCAGGATTTTAAGGGATTTTGAGGAGGCTGTGAACAAGCAGTTTAAAAATGCCTTAAACAACTTATATCCTTCCAAGCTGGTGCCTGTTATCATCGATTTAAGCGGTATTCCGCCTGAAAAAAAGGTCAATGAAATTACAAAGGAAGAACGGCAGAATCTGATCCGCGTAACCAAGAACTTCACCCTGACCCTTACGTCCCTGAGAGGCTATAACGAGGCGGTAATTACCCAGGGAGGCGTTTCGGTGAAGGAGGTAAACCCCTCCACCATGGAATCCAAGCTGGTTCCCGGCCTTTATTTCGCCGGAGAGGTGCTGGATCTGGATGCAGTGACAGGAGGCTTTAACTTACAGATCGCCTGGTCCACTGGATGGGCGTCAGGCTGCGCTGCCGGAGAGGAGAACAACGTAAGATGACAAAGGTTTATAATATAGCAATTGACGGGCCTGCAGGAGCGGGAAAGAGCACCATTGCCAGGTCTGCCGCAGAAAAGCTTCACTTTGTTTATGTGGATACGGGAGCTATGTACCGTGCCATGGCCCTGCATTTTTTAAGAAACGGGATTTCCCCGGAGGATGAAAAGGCTGTTTCCCAGGCAGCCCTGGGAGCCAATGTGACCATTTCTTACGTGGATGGCGTCCAGCAGGTGCTTTTAAACGGGGAAAATGTTTCCCAACTCATCCGCACCCCCCAGGTCAGCGCCATGGCATCGGCAGTCTCTGTTTACATGCCGGTCCGGGAAAAGCTGGTGGAGCTTCAGAGGGAGCTGGCTTTAAAAGAAAACATCATTATGGATGGCAGGGATATCGGAACCTGTGTACTGCCTGATGCGGATTTGAAAATTTACATGACAGCCGACAGCCGGGTGCGGGCCATGCGCCGGTATAAGGAAATGGAGGCCAAGGGAGAGACGTGCAGCCTGGAGGATATCGAAGCCGACATCATAGAGAGGGACAGGCGGGATATGAACCGGGAACATTCCCCTCTTTGTCAGGCAGAGGATGCCGTTCTTTTGGACACCTCCCATATCACCATTGGGGAAACCGTAGACCGGATTCTGGAGCTGTTTTATGAGAAGACAGGGAAGGAGGACGGTCCATGGAAGTGATCGTAGCCAAAACCGCAGGCTTCTGTTTTGGAGTCAAGCGGGCGGTGGACCAGGTTTATGAGCAATTGAAGAGAAATGACAATAAGCCCATCTATACCTATGGTCCCATTATCCACAACGAGGAAGTAGTCCGGGATTTAGAGGAAAAGGGCGTAACGGTCCTCCATTCCGAGGAGGAGCTGGCAGAGCTTCACGATGTAGTGGTGGTTATCCGGTCCCATGGGGTAGGAAAGCGGGTTTATGAAATCATGGAGGAGAAGGGAATCGAGATCGTAGATGCGACCTGCCCTTTCGTGAAAAAGATCCACCGGATCGCCGTGGAGCAAAATCAGGCGGGAAGACGGCTCATCATTGTCGGCAATGAAAATCATCCGGAGGTACAAGGTATTAAAGGCTGGGGAAATGACAATACTTTAGTGATAGAAACCCCGGAACAAGCCCTTTCTTTACCCGTTTCAGAGGGGGAAAAGCTGTGTATTGTATCACAGACGACATTTAATTACAATAAATTTCAAGATTTAGTTGAAAAAATTTCAGAAACGAGTTATGATATACTTGTTTTAAATACGATTTGCAATGCAACACAGGAAAGACAAGTGGAAGCAAAGCGGATAGCTTCAGAAGTGGATGCCATGATTGTCATTGGCGGAAAGAGCAGTTCCAATACCCAGAAGCTGTACGATATATGCCGAAGGGAGTGTAAGAACACTTACTATATCCAGACACTAGGTGATTTAGATCCTGATTGTGGAAATTCTGTGCGCAGCGTAGGTATTACAGCCGGGGCCTCAACCCCGAATTATATTATCGAGGAGGTTCATACTAATGTCAGAATTAAGTTTTGAACAAATGTTAGAGGAATCATTAAAAACTATACGTACAGGAGAGATCGTCACTGGTAAAGTCATCGACGTAAAAGAAGATGAAATCGTCTTGAATATAGGTTACAAGTCTGACGGCATCATCCCGCGGAACGAGTACACGGATGACCAGAATTTAGATCTCACTACCGTAGTACAGGTTGGAGAAGAGATGGAAGCCAAGGTCATCAAGGTAAACGATGGCGAAGGCCAGGTTGCCCTTTCCTACAAGAGATTGGCAGCAGACAGAGGCAATAAGAGACTGGAAGAAGCATTTGAAAACCACGAGGTACTCACTGCAAAAGTTGTGCAGGTACTTGACGGTGGTTTAAGCGTGGTTGTAGAAGGCGCAAGAGTCTTCATTCCTGCAAGCCTTGTATCTGATACTTATGAGAAAGATTTATCCAAGTATGCGGATAAGGAAATTGAATTCATCATTACAGAATTCAATCCCAGAAGAAGAAGAATCATCGGCGACAGAAAGCAGCTCATGGTTGCTAAGAGAGCCGAGCTTCAGAAAGAGTTATTTGAAAAGATCCATGCAGGCGATGTTGTGGAAGGTACGATTAAGAATGTAACCGATTTTGGTGCTTTCATCGACCTTGGCGGAGCCGATGGTTTACTTCATATTTCAGAAATGAGCTGGGGCAGAGTAGAGAGCCCGAAAAAGGCTTTCAAGGCCGGCGAGAAAGTAAATGTTCTGATTAAGGACATTAACGGCGACAAGATTGCCTTAAGCTTAAAGTTCCCTGAGACAAATCCATGGAAGGATGCTTCCGTAAAATATGCCGCAGGTAATGTGGTAAGCGGAAGAGTAGCACGTATGACTGATTTCGGCGCATTCGTTGAGCTGGAGCCAGGAGTCGATGCACTGCTTCACGTATCTCAGATTTCCAGAGATCACGTAGAGAAGCCATCTGATGTGTTAAGCATCGGCCAGGAAGTAGAAGCCAGAATTGTTGACTTCAACGAAGACGACAGAAAGATCAGCTTAAGCATTAAGGCTCTTCAGGCACAGGATGAACTAGAGAATGAATCTGCATATTCTGACGAAGAATAAGCATAATAAAAGATAGAACAAATGAGGAAGCGGAAGTATCCGCTTCCTTTTTTCGTTTCAAAAAAGTACAGAACAGGAGAAACGGAAATATGGGAAACGTGAAAGTGAAAGGGGTTTTGCTGCTTTATGCATTGCTGACCGTCTTTGGACTGGCTGGATGCGGGAGAAAACCCGAAGCCAAACCCGAGGAAACTCTGGCCTGGCCCGTCAATGTCCAGGGGGAGAAAAACGGGGTGCGGCTGGAGGATGATTACTATGGGTATGTGAATCAGGATATTTTGAAAGAAACCGAAATACCGGAGGATTCCAATAGCTGGAGCTATTTCTACAAGCTGGACAGAGAGGCTTACCAGGTTCTTCATGAAGTTCTCACTGAGGCGGTGGAAAACAGGAAGGAGGCGAAGGAAGGTTCCCTGGAACAAAAGATCGGGGATATGTATGAGGCTGCCATGGATATGGAAGGCAGGAGAAAGGCGGGATTTGGAGAATTAAATGCGTATATGGACCGGATACAAAATGCATCCAATATTAAAGAGTATCTGGAAAGCCTTGGAACCGTTTATTCTGATTTGGGAGTAGGAAGCCTTGTGGTGCTCCAATGGTTTGAGGATATGAGCGATTCGGGAAAATATGCCCTATATGTGGACGGAGCTGATTTAGGTCCTGGCAAGGAAACCCTGGAGGATGAAACCCAGGCGGCTCTCATAAAAGAGTATGAGGCTTATATTGGAAGGATGATGGAGCTTTCCGGTCTTAGCAGAGAAGAGGCAGCTCAGGCAGCTTCCGGTATATTGGGGCTGCAGCGGGACCTTGCGGCCAGCGCCCTCCCTTTGAGGGAACGGAATAATCCGGAGATCATTTACAATCCCTATTCCATGGATATGATTAAGAGCCTGTTTTCAGGCGGGGAAATGGATGGATTTCTTGCTGCGGCAGGCATTGGGGAAGTTCCCACCCTCATTGTAACCCAGGAGGAGCAGATGAAGAAGATAGGGCAATATTTAAGTGAAGATCACCTTCCTCTTTTGAAAAATTACTCTGTGTTTTGCCTGCTTCAAGATTTTGCCCCTTATCTGACACCTGAAACCAGGGACACTTATCTGGAGTGGAACCGCAGGCAGAAAGGGATCAAAGAGAAAAAGACGGATGAAAAGCTGGCAAGCGAGATGGTCCAGGGCCTCCTTGGTTTTGAGTTTGGCAGGCTTTATACAGAAAAGACTTTTACGGAGGAGGATAAGCTAGCCATCGAGGCCATGGTTTATCAGATTTTAGAAGCCTATAGAAAGCAGATTCTCGCTCTTGACTGGATGGGAGAAGAGACAAAGGCTGCGGCCATAAAAAAGCTGGATCACATGACCATGAAGATCGGATATCCGGATCAATGGCCTGATGATTATGGGCAGGCTTTGGTTGTTTCCCCGGATGAGGGAGGAACTCTTATTGATAATACCCTTTCTCTGGTCAGGGCCAAGCGCAAGATGGAAAGAGAAAAGGTGCTTAAGCCGGTGGATAAATCAGAATGGCAGATGACTCCTCAGACCGTAAATGCCTATTACAATCCAAGCGGCAATGAAATCGTATTTCCGGCGGCCATTCTCCAGCCACCCTTTTATGATCCTGAGGCAGACCATGCCGCAAACTTAGGAGGCATCGGAATGGTCATTGCTCATGAAGTGAGCCATGCTTTCGATTCTTCCGGTTCTCTTTACGATGAAAAGGGAAATTACCACGTCTGGTGGACGGAGGAGGACAGGACCAGGTTCAAAGAGCTGGCAGACCGTGTGACAGCTTATTATGACGGCCAGGATGGATATGAGGGACGCCGGGTAAACGGCGCTCAGACCTTAAATGAAAATATTGCAGATTTAGGCTCTATAAGCTGTGTTACTTCTATTATAGGAGATGATCCTGAAAGCTTAAAACTTCTCTTCGCCCAATATGCCACCATATGGGCTGCCAAATATACGCCGGAGAGCATGATACAGAGACTCAATACCGATGTTCATGCCCCTGCCAGAGTGAGGGTCAATGCAGTATTAAGCGCCACGGACGCCTTTTACAGGGCTTATCCGGAAATAGGGGAGGAAGACGGGATGTATCTTCCGCCTGCCAGGCGGGTAAAAATCTGGTAAATTAAGAAAAAAGCCATATCACAGGCATGTATCAATATCCTGCGGCATGGCTTTTTCTTATTTGATCTGCCCTTTTATGGCCTCAAAGCTTTCTTTGCTGATCACGTGTTCCATTTTGCAGGCATCGCTGTCAGCAACTTCCTTGCTGACCCCCAGCCTGACCAGCCAGTCGGAAAGCATTTCATGCCGTTCATAGATCATTTCGGCAATTTTCTTTCCTTCGTCTGTCAAATAGATGAATCCTTCTTTTGTAACCGTAATATGATTTCTTTCGCGAAGATGTTTCATGGCTACGCTGACACTTGATTTTTTAAAACCCATTTCTTCAGCCACGTCCACGGAACGCACCACAGGCAGGGTCTTACTCAGAATCAGTATGGTTTCCAGATAGTTTTCTGATGATTCGTTTGTTTGCATGCAAGCTTCACCTCGTTTCAGATAATAGAATAAGTATACCATAGGAAAGCCGGAACATCAAATATAAAACTTCGCGATAAAAAATGAAAAAAATATAAAATTTAATCTTGACAACTGACTATGGTTAGAATATACTAACTTTTAGGAGTTGTAAATGATAATCAATAATGAAAATAGACTGTGAAAGAAGGGGGATTAATGATGCCTTTAACAATGATGAAAGCAGGAGAGCCCAATATAATCCGTAAAATAGGAGGCAAGGAAGAAACAAGACGTTTCTTGGAAAACCTCGGCTTTGTAACAGGCGGAGTAGTTACCGTTGTATCTGAGATAGGCGGAAATATGATTGTGAATGTGAAAGACTCCAGAGTGGCCATCGGCAAGGATATGGCGAATAAAATTCTGGTAGGATAGAGGAGGAAAGAAAGATCATGACATTAAAAGAAGTGGGCATCGGAAAGACAGCTAAGGTGGTAAAGCTCACCGGTGAAGGTCCTGTAAGAAGAAGAATTATGGATATGGGAATTACAAAAGGCGTAGATGTTTTTGTGAGAAAGGTTGCGCCTCTGGGTGATCCCGTGGAAGTTACCGTAAGAGGATATGAATTATCCCTTCGGAAAGCGGATGCAGAAATGATCATTGTGGAATGATTTTTTTTTACAGGATAGTTAGAAGAAACTAATCTTTGATAAATCAAGTGCTGACAGCAGAAAGAGGTAAAAGATATGTCAATTAAGATCGCATTAGCAGGCAATCCAAACTGCGGAAAGACGACTCTGTTTAATGCGCTGACGGGTTCCAACCAGTTTGTTGGAAACTGGCCAGGCGTAACGGTTGAGAAAAAAGAAGGAAAACTGAAAGGTCATAAGGATGTAATCATCATGGACCTTCCGGGTATTTATTCTCTTTCTCCATATACTCTGGAGGAAGTGGTAGCCAGAAATTATCTGATCGGAGAGAGACCGGATGCGATTTTGAATATCGTAGATGGAACCAATATTGAGCGTAACTTATATTTGTCCACTCAGCTTATGGAGCTTGGAATCCCGGTAGTCATGGCAGTAAACATGATGGATATTGTAGATAAAAACGGGGACAAGATACATATCAGCAAATTAAGCCAGAAGTTAGGCTGCGAAGTGGTGGAAATTTCCGCGTTAAAGGGAACCGGAATCCAGAAGGCGGCTGAAAAGGCTGTGGCTCTGGCAAATCAGAAGATCAATGCAGTTCCGGTACATAAGTTTTCTTCTGAGGTGGAAAGCATTCTTGATGCTATTGAAGATAAACTGGGCTCAGAGATCCCTCAGGAGCAGAAGCGTTTCTTCGCTATCAAGCTTCTGGAAAGAGACAGCAAGATCCAGTCCCAGATGAAGCAGGTACCTGATGTATCAGAAGAAATCAGCCGGATTGAGGAAGAGATGGATGATGATACAGAAAGTATCATTACCAATGAGCGTTATGTATACATTTCCTCTATTATAAAAGAATGTTATACCCGCGGTAAGGAAGAGAAGCTGACGGTATCTGACAAGATCGATACAGTTGTAACAAACCGTTTCCTGGCTCTGCCTATCTTTGCGGCAGTTATGTTCATTGTTTACTATGTTTCTGTTACAACCGTAGGAACCTGGGCTACAGACTGGGCCAATGACGGGCTGTTTGGCGAAGGCTTCAGCTTCTTTGGGCTGGAAGTTCCCGGCGTACCTGTAGTAGTAGAAGGCATTTTAGTTGCTGTAGGCTGTGCAGATTGGCTCCAGGGTCTGATTCTTGACGGAATCGTAGCCGGTGTTGGTGCTGTTCTTGGATTCGTGCCTCAGATGTTAGTGCTTTTCATCTTCCTTGCATTTTTGGAAAGCTGCGGTTACATGGCGAGAGTTGCCTTTATTATGGACCGTATCTTCCGCAAATTTGGTCTTTCCGGTAAATCCTTCATTCCCATGCTGATTGGAACCGGATGCGGTGTTCCCGGTATTATGGCTTCCCGTACCATTGAAAATGAACGCGACCGCAAGATGACTATTATGACAACAACCTTTATCCCCTGTGGCGCAAAGCTTCCTATCATTGCCCTGATTGCAGGAGCATTGTTCGGCGGCGCAGCCTGGGTGGCTCCCAGCGCTTACTTTGTGGGTATTGCAGCCATTATCTGCTCCGGTATCATCTTAAAGAAAACAAAGATGTTTGCAGGAGAGCCGGCTCCCTTTGTTATGGAGCTTCCGTCATACCATATGCCTACTGTTGAAAATGTTCTGCGCAGCATGTGGGAGCGCGGCTGGTCCTTTATTAAGAAGGCCGGAACCATTATCTTGTTATCAACCATTGTTGTATGGTTTACTTCCTTCTTCGGCTGGGTGGACGGCGAGTTCCGCATGCTGGAGGATATAGAACTGGACAGAAGTATTCTGGCTGCTGTTGGAAGCGCTATGAGCTGGGTATTTGCTCCTCTTGGCTGGGGAGACTGGAGATCAGCGGTGGCTGCTATTACCGGTCTTGTGGCTAAGGAAAACGTAGTTGGTACTTTTGGTATTCTTTATGGCTTTGCAGAAGTGGCAGAGGATGGCTCTGAGATATGGGGAACCCTCTCCGGAAATATGACTTCACTGGCAGCTTATTCCTTCCTGGTATTTAACTTACTTTGTGCTCCCTGTTTTGCAGCTATGGGTGCCATTAAGAGGGAAATGAATAACACCAGATGGTTCTGGTTTGCCGTTGGATATCAGACAATTCTTGCTTATGTTGCATCTCTTTGCATTTACCAGATCGGCAATCTGTTGACAACAGGAACCTTTGGTTTCTTCACAGTTGTTGCATTTGCTCTGGTTGCAGGTTTTGTTTATCTGCTGGTAAGACCGTCAAATGAAGGAAAAGATTCAAAGGTTTCCTTAAGGAGTGCGGCAAATACCAGGTAACTGAAAGATAGATTTAAGGGAAACGCGGAAAGGAGGCATCGCATATGGGAACATTAGTTGTTTTAGCTGTTGTGGCAGGCATGGTAGGTCTGGTTGTGAGAAGTATGATCAGAGATAAAAAGAAGGGGAAATCCCTCCATTGCGGAAGCGATTGCGGCCAATGCGGCGGTCACTGCCACTGAGAAAAGATGGATAAAAAATAACGGTAAGCAGAGGTGCACAGGTGGAAAGTCGGAATAAAGTGAAGGAGGGGAGAAAATTGCCCGACTCCAGAAACTATCACAGGACGAAAATGCAGAAAGAACTTATTATTGAGAGGCTGAAGGAAAAAGGCTGCAGGATCACCAAGCAGCGCCTTGTGCTGCTGGATATCATACTGGAGCACGAATGCTCCAGCTGCAAGGAAATCTACTATAAGGCATCAAAAACCGATGGAAGCATTGGTGCTGCTACGGTTTACCGGCTGGTCAACACCCTGGAAGAAATCGGAGCAATCAGCCGGAAAAATATGTATAAGATCGCTTATTCGGAAAATTGTTCCATGGAGGATGCGTGTACGGTTGTCCTCGACGATGCGACTACCTACCACTTGTCCGCAAAAAACTGGAACTCTGTTGTTAAGGCCGGTCTTGCCGCATGCGGCTATTTAAATGATCAGAAGATTTCCTCCATTACCGTAAAACCTTGTCAATGTGAGAGCATAGATTGTTCTTAAACTTTGGGCCAGCCATATGACGCTGGCCCTTTTTTAAACCGATAAAATTTCTCAATAATCAGGGTTATATTTGACGAACCGTAAATATGACTGCTATGATGAAATCGAAAGAAATAAAAATTTAAATATACGAAGGAGGATTTAAGTGATGTGGAATGTGTTTAAGCTTCGAAAAGCAGGTATCTTTTTAGGAGGTGTGCTCTTTGGAACTGCAGGAGTTAAAGTCCTCTCAGGAAGAGATGCCAAGAAGGTTTATACAAACTGTACTGCAGCCGTTTTAAGAGCCAAGGACTGTGTGATGAAAACAGCTGCCACAGTTCAGGAGAATGCAGAGGACATCCTTGCAGAGGCAAAGCAGATCAATGAAAAAAGAGAAGCAAAGGAAACTGTCTTCGAGACAGAAGAATGCTGTGGATGCGGAAACAGCGATGAATAAATACAGAGGAAAATAAACGTGAAATTTATCATTAAACATGAAATACCGGGAAGGCTGCGGGTTCATTTTGACCAGCCCCGGATGACCTGCAGGGAGGCAGATACCCTGTTGTATTACCTTCATTGCCTGAAAAGTGTTACCGGTGTGAAGGTTTACGAACGAACTGCCGATGCCTCTGTCTGCTATGTGGGAGACAGGGACGAGGTCATTGCCGCTTTGCGCCGTTTCCGGTATGAATCCGTCAATGTGCCCTCAGGCGTCATTGAACATTCCGGCCGGGAGCTGAATGCCAGTTACCAGGAAAAGCTGGTGAAGAGAGTGGTCATGCGGACCGTGGGAAAGTATCTTCTTCCTGCGCCTCTGGGAAGCATTCTCATTGGAATCAGATCAGCAAAATATATCTGGACAGGGCTTAAAAGCCTTTTAAAGGGCAGGCTTGAAGTGTCAGTCTTAGATGCTGTTGCCATTGGAGTCTCCGTAGTGAGGGGAGAAATGGGGACAGCAGGCTCTGTCATGTTTTTGCTTGGAATCGGAGAGCTTTTAGAGGAATGGACCCATAGGAAATCAGTGGGAGATTTAGCCAGAAGCATGTCTTTAAACATCAGCCGGGTATGGCTCCTTGCCGATGGGCAGGAGGTGCTGGTAGATGCTTCCTCTATTGTGCCCGGAGATAAGGTTGTGGTTCATGTGGGAAATGTCATCCCATTTGACGGAATTGTGGCTTCCGGAGAAGCCATGGTCAACCAGTCCTCCATGACCGGAGAATCTCTTCCGGTGAGGAAGGAAACCGACGGATACGTGTATGCAGGAACAGTGGTGGAAGAAGGCGGGCTGGTCATTGATGTGAAGGAAGTGTCAGGCTCCACCAGATTTGAAAAGATTGTCACCATGATCGAGGAATCGGAAAAGCTGAAATCAGCCGTAGAGGGCCGGGCAGGCCGTCTGGCTGATAAGCTGGTGCCTTATACCCTTGCGGGAACGGGACTTACCTGGCTTCTTACCAGAAATGTCACGAGGGCTCTGTCTGTGCTGATGGTGGACTTTTCCTGTGCTTTAAAGCTTGCCATGCCTATTTCTGTGCTTTCGGCTATCAGAGAGGCCAGCATGTACCATATTTCTGTCAAGGGAGGGAAGTATCTGGAGGCGGTTGCAGAGGCGGTCACCATTGTCTTTGACAAGACCGGAACCCTAACAAAAGCCAGGCCCACCATGAAGGAAGTGGTGGTCTTCGGGGAACAGAACCCGGATGAAATGCTTCGGATCGCCGCCTGCCTGGAAGAGCATTTTCCTCATTCCATGGCAAAGGCAGTGGTAAATGCCGCCAAGGAGCGGGGGCTGGAGCATGAAGAGATGCATTCCAAGGTGGAGTACATCGTGGCTCATGGCATTGCTTCCTTTATAAACGGCAGAAAGGTAGTCATCGGAAGCCATCATTTTGTGTTTGAAGATGAGAAGTGTACGGTGGATGAACAGCACAGTAAGCAGTTTGAAAACCTGCCGGAGGACTGTTCCCATCTCTATCTGGCTATGGACCAGAGGCTTTCTGCTGTCATCTGCGTGGAAGATCCCCTTCGGGAGGAAGCTGCCGCAGTAGTAAATTCCTTAAAAAAGGCCGGAATCCGCAAGGTGGTCATGATGACCGGAGACAGTGAGCGGACTGCCGCTGCTGTTGCGGCAAAGGTAGGCGTTGACGAATATTATTCTGAGGTGCTGCCTGAGGAAAAGGCACGTTTTGTAGAAAAGGAAAAGGCATCAGGCAATGTGGTTATTATGGTAGGAGACGGAATCAACGATTCCCCGGCCCTGTCTGCGGCTGATGTGGGAATTGCAATCAGCGACGGCGCTGAAATTGCCAGAGAGATTGCGGACATTACCATTGCTGCGGACAATCTTTATGAGATTGTTACCTTAAAACTGCTGAGCGACAGCCTGATGAAGAGGATTCAAAAGAATTACAGGAATATTGTGGGCTTTAATACGGGCCTGATCCTGCTGGGAGTGGGAGGAATGATAACTCCTTCTGTTTCGGCTCTCCTTCACAATACATCTACCTTGGGGATCAGCCTTGCCAGTATGCAGAATCTGCTGGATTAAGTTTTCTGGCATGGCAGCAGGATTGACATTCCGGTGTTCTTGTTGTATACTTGCTGTGACAATTGAAAAGGGGTGCTGGAAGATAGTCCGGCTGAGATAAAACACTTTTGTTCTAAACCCTGTAACCTGATCTGGATAATGCCAGCGTAGGAAACTTTCAGGCTCGCCTGTTTACCCGCCAGTATATCCGGCGGGTTTTTTAATATGAGAAAAGGAGAAAAAAATATGAATGCAAGCGTAGCAATCCAGACTTTGCCTGAGGCAAAAAATGATGAGGAATTAATCCGTATTGTTGATGAGGTAATAGCCTATATTAAAAGCACAGGACTTAATTATTATGTAGGGCCTTTTGAAACGGCTATTGAAGGCGATTATGATGAACTGATGGATATTGTCAAGGAGTGCCAGCATATCGCTGTCCGGGCAGGAGCGCCTTCTGTTGCCGCTTATATTAAGGTGACCTATAAGCCGGAAGGAGATGTGCTCACCATTGAAAAGAAAGTCACAAAGCATCACCAATAGGATGTGGTCCTGGTCTGCCATTGTACTGATTCTGGTTTTTTGGCAGGCCGTGACATCCTTTGGCCTGGTGGACGCTTTTTTGCTTCCTTCTCCGACCAGTGTGGGAAAAGCCTTTATAAAGGAATTTCCCGCATTGGCAGGACATGCCAGGATCACCCTTACAGAGGCTTTTATAGGGCTTTTTCTGGGGGTGGCGGTAGGGTTTGGAATGGCTGTGGTCATGGATCATTTTGACGGACTTTATAAGGCTTTTTATCCCTTAATTGTCTTGTCCCAAACCGTTCCTACCGTAGCCATTGCACCGCTGCTGGTTTTGTGGTTTGGTTATGAAATGACGCCAAAGGTTATCCTGATTGTCATAACCACCTTTTTCCCCATTACGGTGGGGCTGCTTACCGGCTTTAAGGCCGCAGACCCGGATGCTGTAAATCTTCTTAAGGCAATGGGAGCGGGAAGGATGCAGATATTCCGCTATATTAAGCTGCCGGGCGCCATGGGACAGTTTTTTGCCAGTCTGCGGATATCGGCTTCTTATGCAGTGGTGGGAGCAGTTATTTCCGAATGGCTGGGAGGCTTTGGAGGACTTGGAGTTTATATGACCAGGGTGAAAAAGGCATTTGCATTTGACCGGATGTTTGCGGTTATTTTTCTCATATCAGTTATCAGCCTTTTGCTTATGAAGGGCGTTGAATTGCTCTCGAGGAAATGTATGCCTTGGGAACGTGAATGAGATGGGAGAATCTATACCATTATGCCCAAAGAACATGGGAAGAAAAGAGGAACTATGAAAAAGAGAAGTTTTGCAATATTAGCCGCAGCTATGGCAGCGGCGGCTTTAACAGCCTGCGGCGGCAAAAGCAGTCAGACAGGCAGCAGCCAGGCCGGAAGTACAGCCGCCAGTGAGGCAGGCAGCACAGCTTCCGCTGAAACAAGCAGCACTGGGGCAAATGATGGGCAGGATTTAAAAAAGATCACATTTGTTCTGGACTGGACCCCGAACACCAACCACACAGGGCTTTACGTTGCCCAGGAAAAGGGATATTTTAAAGAGGCAGGTCTTGAAGTGGAGATCGTCCAGCCGCCGGAGGACGGAGCTGAGGTGCTGGTGGCATCAGGCAAGGCCCAGTTCGGCATTTCCTTTCAGGACAGCATGGCTCCGGCTTTGACAGGAGACACAGCCCTGCCCATTACAGCGGTGGCGGCAGTGATTCAGCACAATACTTCAGGGATTATTTCCAGAAAGGGAGAAGGCATGGACTCTCCTAAGGGTCTGGAAGGGAAAAAATATGCCACCTGGGATTTGCCGGTGGAGAAGGCCATGGTTGAGGACGTTATGACAGCTGCTGGAGGCGATTTTTCCAAGGTTCAGCTCATTCCCAGCACAGTAACCGATGAGGTTTCCGCCCTTCAGTCAAAAAGCGTAGATGCTATCTGGATTTTTTACGCCTGGGCAGGTGTGAAGATGGAGGTGGAGAACCTTCCTACCGATTACTTTGCCTTTGCTGACATCAATCCTGTTTTTGATTATTACACCCCTGTGGTCATAGCGGGAAATGAGTTCTTAAAGCAGGACCCGGAGACAGCCAGAGCATTTTTAAGTGCATTGAGCCAGGGATATGAGGATGCTGTAAATGATCCGGAGGAGGCAGGCCGGATTCTTTTAAAAGCGGCTCCGGAGCTTGATGAAGAGCTGGTAATGGCCAGCCAGAAATACCTGGCAGACCAGTATAAGGCAGACGTGGATGTGTGGGGCTATATGGACCCGGAACGCTGGAACCGTTTTTACGTCTGGCTCAATGAAAAGGGCCTTTCAGAAGAAATTCCTGAAAATACAGGCTTTACCAATGATTATCTGCCCCAATAAAACGATCAGGAGAAGACCATGGCACATTTGAAGGCAGAGGACATAACCAAGTCCTTTGATGGAAGAACCATTATAAAAGGAGTTTCCTTAGAGCTTTCAGAAGGGGAGCTGGTGTCCCTCTTAGGGGTCAGCGGAGGAGGAAAGACAACTCTGTTTCACATTCTGGCAGGAATCAGCCTGCCGGATGAAGGCCATGTATATCTGGATGGACAGGATATCACGGGAAAACCAGGGCTTGTCAGCTACATGCTTCAAAAGGACCTTCTTCTGCCTTACCGGACCATTGTGGATAACGTGGCCCTTCCTCTGATCATTAAGGGGATGAAGAAAAAGGAAGCAAGGGAAAAGGCAGGGGCTTATTTTGAGAAATTCGGCCTGGAGGGAACGGAGAAGCAGTACCCCTCCCAGTTGTCCGGAGGAATGAGGCAGAGGGCGGCTCTTTTGAGAACTTACCTGTTTTCCGGCAGCATTGCCCTTTTGGATGAGCCCTTTTCTGCCCTGGATATGCTGACAAAGGCCAGGATGCATGAGTGGTATTTAAAAGTGATGGAGGAAATCAGGTTATCCACTCTTTTTGTCACTCATGACATTGATGAGGCCATTCTGCTCTCAGACCGAATCTGTCTGCTGACCGGAGCGCCTGGAAGGATCACCAAAGAGATCATCATAAAGGAGCCAAGGCCAAGGGGAAAGGACTTCTCCGTTTCAGCGGAATTCATGGAGTATAAAAGAGAGATTTTAAAATATCTGGAAGGCTGATAAAAGGCCCTGGATGGAAATAGGACAGATCATAAGAAAATCCGTGGAATAGCAGCTGGCTCCGCGGATTTTTTATAATTATAATAAGGGATTTAAAGATCAGGAATCCTTTGACAATACAGGAAGTAATGATATAATCATGAGAGTGACTTAAGAAGAGAGCGATAATGGACAACAAAGGAGAAGAAAAGTGAAAGTTCTTGAAAAGCATCCCATGATTATGATTATCATTGGAGTGATAGGAATCTCTGTCTCTGCAATTTTTGTAAAATATTCCGATGCCCCCTCCGTGGTGACGGCAGCTTACCGCATTTTGTGGACGGTTGGCATTATGTCTCCTCTGGTATTTGGAAGCAGGGAAGTGCGGAAGGAATTGAAGCAAACAGATAAGAAGACGGTTGTTTTGTGCGCGGTGAGTGGTATGTTTCTGGCTCTTCATTTTGTGGCCTGGTTTGAATCCTTAAATCAGACCTCTGTGGCAAGTTCCACCGCTATTGTCTGCACCGAGGTGATCTGGGTGGCCCTGGGATTTGTCCTGTTTTTGAAAGGGAGTATGGGACGGGCTGCTGTTTTCAGCATAGCAATCACGGTTCTTGGAAGCCTGCTTATTGCTTTTTCCGATTACTCTGCCGGAGGAGATAACCTGTATGGGGATGGGCTGGCTCTGGCAGCAGCCGTATGTTCAGCCATATATACCCTGATTGGGCGTGAGGTCCGCAAGGGAATGTCAACCACCTCATATACTTATTTTGTTTACGTATTCTGTGCCCTGACACTCTGTATTTCTGCTGTGGCAGCAGGAATCCCCTTTACTGGGTATGGAGTCCGCTCTGTGGTTGTAGGGCTTTTGCTGGCCGTGTTTTCTACCTTGCTTGGACACAGCATTTTCAGTTGGTGCTTAAAATACTTGTCCCCTTCCTTTGTGTCCGCTTCCAAGCTTTGTGAACCGGCTGTGGCCGCTTTGTTTGCTGCCTTTCTCTTTGGGGAAATTCCGGTCCTTTTACAGGTTATAGGCGGGGTTATTACCATTGGAGGAGTGCTTCTTTACTCCAGAGTGGAGAAAAACCGGTAGAATATTCTGCTGGTTCAGTTGAAATGAATACAGGATAATGTGAAAACCGCAGAATACTGTTCCTTCTGCGGTTTTTCCTGTCATTTCTTTTAAGGCGTTTGCTCAGGAGAGCAGAACACAATCACCTTTGAAGGGGTGGTAATAGCCGGAATGCTTCGTGTAGTAAACATGTAAAGGACCAGAAGATAGTGATTTGACGGCGGGTAGAAAAAGAACTGACCGTTGGAAAGGAGTATCTGCGTATCATAGTTATTGGTCAGACTCAGCTTCAGGGTGTTGTCCGAGTTGACAAGATTTTCGTCAAAGTAATCAAGCATGGCCTGGCGTCCATCCGTATCCCGTACCAGGGCGATGGCTTTAAACTGGGGTGGATAAATGAGAGGAACGGGAGCCATTGTGTCATAAATGGCTATGATGGAATCACCGGCTATAAAAGTATGCTGCTCCAGAACGTAGGTCTGGGAAGTGACGATTAAATTGACCTGGCCCAGGCTCTGGCTCATCATGGAAAGCATCAGAGAGCAACTGGCATTGTCATGGGAGGTCCTTAACGGTGTAACGGAACTGACTATTCCGTAAATGGAGGCATAACGTGTCATAGAAACCTTCTACATTATTCTTTACCATATCTTATGAAGACAGGAGTAACTGTATGAACTCTTTTGTTGGAAATAAGTCCGCCATGCACATTTATAATTTGGCGGATGGAGTATATTTTTGGAGACTGAGGTACTGGCCGCCAAATTATTCATGTCGGGCGTTCGCCCTATAGAAATATTAGTTTAAACAGTGCTTAGTGAGCGAGCTCACATGCACTGTTTAGAGTAATATTTCTGCATGGCTCATTGGTGATGCAAATCGTAATAAAAAAGTCAAGAAATATACCATAAATATTTAGACATATTTCGCATATATAAGTTATAATAATCAGTGATTATGAAAAGTATAGCAAAGAGGTAGGAAATAGATGGAAAAAAGAGAACCGCGCAGCAGAAAGAAAAAAACATTTGGCTTAAAAGGATGGGCAGCTGTGTCCGGCATCACTGTAGCTGCGGCGGCATTGATTGGAACGCTGGTATACATACAGATCGGAAAACAATATGAAACCGTATTTTTTCCAAATACAACCATCAATGGCATGGATGCATCAAAGAAGTCTGTAGAGGAAGTAAAGGAGCTGATCTCCAGGGAAGCCCGAAGTTATGTTTTATCAATCAGGGAAAGAGGGGGAAATGAGGAGCAGGTGAAGGGAAGCGACATTGGCCTGGAACCTGTTTTTGACGGAAGGCTGGAGGCTGTTTTGTCAGAGCAGGAGCCGAACCAGTGGTTTCAGCACCGGAAGATGCCTCAGACTTTTGACATAGACACCATGATCCAGTATGATCAGGATAAGTTTCAGGAAATCATTGACCGTCTGGCCTGTTTTCAGGAGGAGCAGATAGAAAAGCCTGAAAGCGCATACATATCCGACTATAAGCCGGGAACGGGATATGCCATTGTGGCGGCAAAAGAAGGAAACCAGCTTGACCGGGAAAAGGCGGTGTCCGTCATTTCCCAGGCTGTTTTGGACTTAAATCCGGAGCTTTCCTTAGAGGAGGCGGAGGCTTATGTACGCCCTCAGGTTCCCACTGATGATCCGGATCTGGTCAGCCGGGTGCAGATCATGAACCAGTATACAGGAACTACCATAACTTATAATTTCGGAGGAGAAAAAACGGTTTTAAACGGCGATACCATTTCCAAGTGGATCAAAACGGGAGAGGATGGAAAGGTGTATTTAGACAGCGGAGCAGTGGCTTCTTATGTAAAGGAGCTGGCCTCCAAACGGGATACATATAACAAGGCAAAAACCTTAAAGACCTCCTACGACCAGTCCGTTAGAATTACAGGAGGCGTTTACGGCTGGAGGATTGACCAGAGCGCTGAGGCAGATGAGCTGGCACAGCTTATCCGTTCCGGACAGAGCCAGGTGAGAGAGCCGATTTACAGGCAGAAGGGGGCCAGCCACGGAGAAACGGATTACGGCAATACTTATGTGGAAGTCAACCTGACTGCCCAGCAGTTATTTTTCTACAAGGAAGGAAAACTGGTGGTAAAAACGGATTTCGTATCCGGCAATGAGGCAAAGGGCTGGTCCACTCCTGCCGGTGTATATTCCATTACCTATAAAGAGCGGAATGCGACCTTAAAGGGGGAAGATTACAGAACCCCGGTGTCTTACTGGATGCCGTTTAACGGAAACATCGGCTTTCACGATGCATCATGGCGCAACAGCTTTGGAGGAACCATTTTTAAGACCAGCGGTTCCCATGGCTGCGTTAACCTGCCTCCGGCATCGGCAAAGATCATCTTTGAAAATATAGCTTCAGGAATTCCTGTTTTATGCTACCATCTTCCGGGAACAGAGTCAAAGGCGGCTTCAGGCGGAACTGCAAAGCCGGAGGAGACAAAGCCTGCTGAAACAAAACCGACACAAGGGACGACAGCGCCTGCGACTGAGGCTCCCAAGCCGACCACAAGCGCCCCTACCACTGCGCCTGTACCGACTACAGAGGCAGTGACCAAGGCTCCGGAGACAGAGCCTTCCACAAGCGCCTCTTCTCCTGAAAATCAGGGAAAAGGGCCGGGTGTTTCTAGTGGTTCCGGAAAAAACGAAGTAGGGCCGGGAGTGCGGCGCTGATAAATGGGAGGAATGAAGGATGCTGGTAAAAGAAAAGTTTGTACCCCTTCAATTTTTTAAAAGAGAAGCCTATACCGGAAGCAGGAAGGGAATGCGTTACCGGGTGGCAAAGGCAGAAGACGGTCTGGAGGCAGTGGTTTATCCGGCGCCTTACTGCTATGAGGCAACAGAGGAAGAAAAGAAGACCAGAGTTGTCTTTCCTTTTTCCGACGAAGGTCTGGGCCAGGTGGTAGACTGGATCAATGAACAGTATGAGGAACAGAAAAGTGTTTGGAATGCTGCTGCCAGATAGAGGGGCTTTGAATATGAAGAAAGAATATAAAATATGAGTTGATGGCCTGTAGATATAGGAATTATTTCCATGTCTGCAGGTTTTTTTGTTTTTGAAAAAATGATAGAATGCAATTACAGAATAGGAGAAACAGGAAATGGAATGGATAGCAGGCAATCAAAATATCAATCAAACCATTGCAGTGGTCTGCTTTATGAAACAAAAGAAACAGAAGATTAAAAAATAAAGTACGGCAGAATTTTATTGCTGGGTTAGTAAACTTCTGTATATGCATAGGATTGGGTGCAATGAACGCTTTGGAATCTGATTTTCTTTTTATATTCCTTTATATTTTAAGAAAATTTGCCGACATAATATAAGTGTGTATTTACAATGTCAAATGTTTCAGACTGTTCAACATTATTTTACTTAAGCACAAGGAGGAAAATGTTTATGCCACTTTCAAACTTATGGAGGATCTTTAAAAGGAGGAGTCTAAAAACCCGCCTTATTACTCTGGTCATCTCCAACATTTTGGGTATTACAGTACTGATTGCCGGCCTCTCCATTCACTATGTTTCCAAATCTGCAGAAAACTCTCTGGAACTTACGATGACAGAATTTATTCAATATGCAAAAATGGACATTGAAGAAACCATTCAGGAGAAAAAGGAAATAGCACAATTTATATTAGAATCCTATAAAAACGATAGCCTGACCAGTAAGTCAACTCAGTGGTTTCTTCAGAACCAAGTAGAAAATAATAAGATTTCTGAATATGATATCACTGATGAGAGCAAGATATCTTTTATAACAAGAAAGGATATCAGTGATAATGTCACTCTTGAGAAGGCACTGGCTTCAAATGCTCCTGTGTTAAGCAATGCTGTAATTTCCAGTGATTTAGTCTATTATGAATATGCTTATCCGGCAGAGGGATATATGGTTCTTCTTAAGATTCCCTATGAGTCTTTGAGCGAGCTTGTTAACGCTGTGTCCATAGGTGAGTCCGGAAACTGCTTTATTACGGATTCGGAAGGCTATAAGATGGTACATCCCGATATTGAGAATGTCATTAATCGCGAAGAAAATAATAATCTGCTCAGGTATAAAAACGGACAGAAAGAATATGCCTCTTCCGCAGCACTTGGACAGAAGATGGCAGAAGGGAAAACCGGATTTGAGTTTTATGATTTTAAAGGAACTGAAAAGTTTTCAGCCTATGCTCCTGTAGAAGGCACCAACGGCTGGTCTATTTCCGTTACTGCAACTAAATCAGAATTTACAGGCGTCGTATTTCAGGCAGTCTTAATTATTCTGGTGATTTCTGTGATTGCTTTCGTTTTAAGCATGATATTTACACTGGGTATCATCAATTCCATTACAAAGCCCATAAAAGAAATTGAATCTGCTGCTTACTGTCTTGCCGAAGGAGATTTAAACAACCTTACCATCACTTATACCTCCCAGAATGAGTTAGGTTCTCTTTGCAACAGTATGAGAACTCTTTTAAACAGCCTGACCGGATATATTCAAAACATTTCTCAGGTGCTGTCCCAGATTTCAAGCGGGGATATGACTGCAAAGGTAGACATTGAATATAAAGGGGATTTCTCCCCTATTAAGGATTCTATGGAAAATATCCTTCGATCCTTTAATATGATGCTGCGCCGTATCAATACAGCGGCTGCAGAGGTTTCCACAGGGTCTGAACAGGTATCCAGTGCCTCACAGTCTTTGGCTGCCGGAGCTGCCGAACAGGCCGCATCCATTGAAGAACTGACCAGCTCCATTACCAATGTAGCTCAGAGTGCGGAAGCCAATGTGGCAGTTGTTCGGTCCACTACAGACGCAGTAAATACAGTTATAGTAAAAATAGAAGAAAGCAACTCCTGTATTCAGGACTTGAGCTCTGCTATGGGTGAAATCAAGACTTCCTCCGCCAGGATATCAGCAATTACCAGGTTGATTGAAGACATTGCCTTCCAGACAAACATCCTGGCCTTGAATGCAGCCGTGGAAGCTGCAAGAGCTGGTGAAACAGGAAAGGGCTTTGCTGTTGTTGCCGATGAAGTACGAAACCTGGCGACAAAATCTGCAGAAGCTGCCAAGCAGACCTCTGAGCTGATTGAATATTCCGTAAGAAAAATTGAAGCCGGCGAGCAGTTATCCGTTAAATCTGCCGATCTGCTGACTGCTGTTGTAACACAGTCTATGGCTCTTAAGGATTCCTTTGGAGAGATCAATGAGGCTTCCATGAATCAGTCCCGCATTATTGAACAGATCAATCAGGGCTTAGCCCAGGTATCCTCTGTGGTTCAGATGAATGCTGCCACCTCAGAAGAAAGCTCTGCCTCCAGTGAGGAACTGGCAGCCCAGGCTCAGACCATGCTTAAGGAGATCAGCCGATTTACGCTGACTGAGTAAAATATATCCTAAAGCTTTTCCGGGTATGAGAACGAGAATCGGGCTCCTTATCAGGAAATGACGTATTAAGAACACAGTAGTGTTTCTGAAAGCAATTCAGATAAATATTAGATAAATGTAACTAACAGGCAGCTTCTCTTAAGGAAGGCTGCCTGTTCTATGATAGCTTTCATAAATACGATATTTACCTCTTTTCGAAATGCTTGAAATATGATATGATAATTTATTATGCAGATAAAAAGCTGTCATCATAATCAGATGGACTGCAGGAAATCGGGCGGAGAGACATTTGATTAGAATGACTTACATGGAGGAAGAGAGATGGAAGACATCAAAGAGGAAGTAATTTCCAAAAACTTTATTGAACAGGAGATAGATAAGGATCTTGCAGAAGGTGTTTACGATCACGTACAGACCCGGTTTCCACCGGAACCAAACGGCTATCTGCACATCGGACATGCAAAGTCCATTTTGCTCAACTATGGCCTTGCTCAAAAGTATGACGGAAAGTTCAACCTCCGTTTTGACGATACAAATCCGACAAAAGAGAAGACAGAATTTGTGGAATCCATCATGGAAGATGTGAAGTGGCTGGGCGCTGATTTTGAGGATCGCCTTTTCTTTGCGTCTGATTATTTCCAGACGATGTATGACTGCGCTGTTCTTTTAATTAAGAAAGAAAAGGCATTTGTCTGTGATCTGACTGCGGAAGAAATCCGGGAGTACAGGGGAGATTTTAAGACTCCGGGAAAGGAAAGTCCTTACAGAAACCGCAGTGTGGAAGAAAACTTAAAGCTGTTTGAGGAAATGAAAGAAGGCAAATATAAAGACGGGGAAAGAGTTCTCCGGGCTAAAATTGATATGGCATCTCCCAATATCAACATGCGTGACCCGGTCATTTACCGGGTGGCCCACATGACCCATCACAATACCGGGGACCAGTGGTGCATTTATCCCATGTATGATTTTGCCCATCCCATTGAGGATGCCATTGAGAAGATCACCCATTCCATTTGTACCCTGGAATTTGAGGATCACAGACCCCTGTATGAGTGGGTGGTAAATGAATGTGAATTTGAAAATCCTCCCCGCCAGATCGAGTTTGCCAAGCTTTACCTCACCAATGTGGTAACTGGAAAGCGTTATATCAAAAAGCTGGTGGAGGACAATATTGTAGACGGCTGGGATGATCCCCGCCTGGTTTCCATTGCAGCCTTGAGAAGAAGAGGCTATACTCCGGAAGCCCTGCGCATGTTTGTCAATCTGGTAGGCGTATCCAAGGCTAACAGCTCTGTGGATTATGCCATGCTGGAATACTGTATCCGGGAAGATTTAAAGCTGAAAAAGCCCAGAATCATGGCTATTTTAGACCCCATTAAGCTGGTGATCGACAATTATCCGGGAGATACCATAGAATATCTGGACGTTGCCAACAACCTGGAAAATCCGGAGCTGGGAGAGAGAAAGGTTCCCTTTGGAAAAGAGCTTTATATTGAAAGGGAAGACTTTATGGAAGAGCCTGTTAAAAAGTATTTCCGCCTCTTCCCAGGCAATGAAGTCCGTCTGATGAATGCCTATTTCGTAACCTGTACAAGCTGTGAAAAAGATGAGAACGGCAATGTAACTGTGGTTCACTGCACTTATGATCCTGAGACAAAGAGCGGTTCCGGCTTTGAAGGAAGAAAAGTTAAGGGAACCATTCACTGGGTGGCAGCTTCCACCGCAGTGCAGGCAGAATGCCGCTTATATGAAAATATTGTGGACGAGGAAAAAGGAAAGCTTAACGACGACGGAAGCTTAAACTTAAATCCTAATTCCCTGATCATCTTAAAGGACTGCTATGTGGAGCCGGGCCTTGAAAATGCAAAGGCTTATGACAGCTTCCAGTTCGTCAGAAACGGCTTTTTCTGCATTGACTGCAAGGACAGCAAGCCGGAGCATCTGGTATTTAACCGGATTGTGTCCTTAAAGAGTTCGTTTAAAATAACAAAATAACCGTAGCAGGCCGAGGCTTGTTAAAAAGAGAAATGCTGCATGGCTGAGACAAAAGGACGTGCGGCATTTCCTTACCCCCGGAGGGGCCTCTCTTCACCCTTGGGGCAAATTTACCTTATATTCCGCCTTATTATGCGGCCGAAAAGGAGGTCTTTTCCTATGGAGCTTATGATACCCTTAAAAAACTGTCCGGGCTGGCCCTATTACAGCCAGATTTACAGCTATATCAAGGAGGAGATCAAAAAGGGAGGCTTAAAGCCTTCCACCCGCCTTCCTTCCACCCGTCTGCTGGCTGATCATTTAAAGGTGAGCCGCAGCACCACTCAGATGGCTTATGAACAGCTTCTTTCGGAAGGGTACATCGAATCAATTCCCTGTAAGGGATACTATGTCTGCACCATTGACGGGCTGGTTCACACCGGACAAGTTCAGGGAGTGGGGATATCTTCCCCGGCCGGTTCTGCCTTTGGCGGGAAAAAGACGGATTCGACCCGGTGGAAAGTGGATTTTTCTCCAAGAGGAATCGATCTGGAGGCATTTCCCTTTAACACCTGGAGAAAGATATCAAAAAATACTCTTGTAGACGATAATAAAGAGATGTTTGCAACAGGAGACCCTCAGGGGGAACAAAGCCTCAGGGAAGCCATCCGGGTCTATCTCCATTCTGCCAGAGGGGTAAATTGCCAGGCAGAACAGATCATCGTAGGAGCGGGAAGCGAATACCTGTTGATGCTGCTGTCCCAGATACTGGGAACAGGACCGGTCATTGCCATGGAAAATCCCACATATAAACAAGCTTACCGGGTATTTGACAGCTTAAAATACCGGGTGGTTCCGGTTTCCATGGACCGGTGGGGAATGTCTGTGGAGCTTTTGGAGAAAAGCGGGGCTGATATCGCCTATGTGATGCCTTCCCACCAGTATCCCACAGGAATCGTTATGCCGGTGAAGCGGAGGCAGGAGCTTCTGGCCTGGACCTATGAAAAAGAGGGTCGGTATTTGATTGAAGACGATTACGACAGTGAATTCCGCTATAAAGGAAAGCCCATTCCTGCCCTCCAGGGATTAGATGGGAGAGAAAGGGTCATTTACTGCGGAACCTTTTCCAAATCCATTGCCCCTGCCATCCGTGTAAGCTATATGGTTTTGCCGGGGCCCCTTCTTGATATTTACCGGGAACGGGTGAGTTTTTATGCCTCCACCGTATCCCGCATTGACCAGAACATCCTTTATCAATTCATGTCAGAGGGCCATTATGAACGCCATTTAAACCGGATGAGATCGGTATACAAGGCCAAGCATGACGTTCTCACCGCCGGACTTAAGTCCTTTGAAGGCGATTTTACCATTAGAGGAGAATATGCAGGACTTCACCTGCTCTTGACTGATAAAAGGGAAAGGCCCGAACAAATGCTGATCCAAAAAGCGGAGCAGGCAGGAGTCAAAGTTTACGGCATGTCGGGATATTTTATACATGAGGAGCATAATACCTACCCGTCCACCGTTGTTCTTGGATTTGCAAGCCTTACGGAAAAGGAGATAAGGGAAGGGCTGGAGCTTTTGAAGCTGGCCTGGAACTTATGAGACAAGGTGAATTGATTTGCCTGAAGGACAAAGAGAAGGCCCCTCTGGGGGGTAAGAAGGAGGGATTTTGTGAAGGAAAAAAAACGGACTATGGCAGCCATTGGGCTGATCACTGTTTTATTGCTTGCCCTGGGTGCTGCGGGAAGTGCAAAGAATGAGAAAGCGGCTCTGAGAAGAGAAAGTCAGGCAGAGAATTTTGCTGCTTCGGCAGCTAAAGAGGCCTTATCTGAGGCTTCTGAGGAGGCAGTGGCGGAGATTTCCCTAACTCCGGAGCAAAAGGAATTTCTGGATCAGCTGACAGAGCAGATGGACCGGGGAGATTTAGAGGGAGCCTCCAGGACTTTAAACGGCTATGAAATTCCATGGAAGGAATTTCCCTGCATGTATGACGGAACGGCTATGAAGGCAGAGGTTTCTGATGGGAAAGGGCTGGTATTTATAAAGGCTTCCACGGTTTTTTACGGAGATTTTGCAGGAGGCAGTCCTCAGGGAGCCTGTACGGCTCTTCAGGTTTTGGAACTGGAAGAGGGGAAGCGTTATGATTATTCCCGTGGAACCTGGGAGCAGGGAAAGATGACGGGAGAGGGAGAGAGCGGTTACAATTATTACGATGGGGTGACAGAGGACGTTACCAAGATGAATATAAAGAAGGGGACATTTCAGGAGGATCTGATGGAGGGCGGAGTTACCTACACCAGCATCAATGCGGCAGGAGAAGAGACAACCTGGCAGTTTGAAGTCAGCGGTGGGGTAATTGTTCCCGATGACAGGTGGATTAAGGAAACGGACAGTTCCGGAGCTGTTGTTTACAGGCTGATGGCAGAGGGAGAAGAGGTTCATGCTTACACTTTAAGCGAAAGTGCCATGGGGGAGAGCCGGTGGAAAAATCTGATTGTATATGAGAACTGGAAGGCGGGAGGCTTTTAAAGGTGAATCAGGAAATTATAGACTGTTTGGGCGTCATTACAGACGAGGAACGGGAAATATTGGGCGGGCGGACTGAAATTGACCGGAAGAGATATACGGAAGGGCAGGAGCTGGTTATTGACAGCAAAAAGATGCTGGACCATGGGAAGCTGATTTCCATAAGGCCCCATACCCGGTTTGTCCATTTCCCAAAGCATAAGCACAATTACATTGAAGTGACTTACATGTGCAAGGGGGAGACGACTCATATCATTGACGGGGAAAAGGTGGTTTTAAAAAGCGGAGAACTGCTGTTTTTAAACCAGCATGCCACTCAGGAAATTCTCCCGGCAGGGGAGGAGGATATTGCGGTAAATTTCATTATTCTTCCCGAGTTTTTTGATACGGCCTTTGAAATGATGGGGGAGGAAGAAAACCTGCTGAGAGATTTTCTGGTAGGCTGTCTTTGTTTTGATCCCCGCTATGCCAGCTATCTTCATTTTAAGGTGGCAGAAGCTTTGCCGGTGCAGAATCTGGTGGAAAATATGGTGTGGACGTTGCTTAGTGACCAGCCTAATAAAAGGAGCATTAATCAGGTTACTATGGGGCTGTTGTTTCTCCAGCTCATGCATTATACGGATAAGATCAGCCATTCTTCCGAAAGCTTTGAACAGAAGCTGATTTTTCAGGTTCTGGCTTTTATCGATGAAAATTACAGGGAAGGGGAGCTGACGGAGCTTGCCGGGATTTTGGGATATAATATTTACTGGCTGAGCCGGGCCATTAAGCGGCTGACTGGGAGGACATATAAAGATCTTCTGCAGATTAAACGGTTAAATCAGGCTTCTTTCCTTCTTTTAAATACCAGGCTGACGGTGACGGATATTTCCATTGCAGTGGGGTATGACAATACCAGTTATTTTCACCGGATTTTTCGGAATTATTATGGGGTTTCTCCTAAGGAATATAGGGATTTGGATTCTTAAGGAAGGGTGAAAAAGGATGAGATAAGAGATGACTTTGCTTATGGAGTGTGGTATAATATTTTCATGAATGGGAGGGGTGAATATGACTGAAAGTGAAAAAATAGATCTTTTATTGCAGGCAGTAACTGGTATTCAGGCTGATATGCAGGAAGTTAAAGCGGACGTGCAGGGGCTCAAAACTGATATGCAGGAAGTTAAAGAGGACGTGCGGGGACTCAAAACTGATATGCAGGAAGTTAAAGCAGACGTGCAGGGACTTAAAACTGATGTACAGGGACTCAAAGCTGACGTATCAGAATTAAAACGAAAAGTATCCGTGATTGAATTGACACTGGAAAATGAAATCAGCCATAATATTATGGTAATTGCCGAAGGCCATTTAGATTTAAACCGTAAGCTGGATGAAGCCATTCATCTTACCAGCGACATTAAGGCAAAACAGGAAATTCAGGATTTGTATATCAGAAGACATGACAATAAACTGAGAACCAAAGGGATTTCATAGCCCGGAGGTAAAATAATAAATATTGTATACAAAGAAAAGCGTAAAATCAAAAGATTTTACGCTTTTCTTTGTTATGGGACGATTCCCAGCCTCTTCTTGCTTGTATTTGTGACTTCATTGGAATACTTTTTAACAGAACTAAAATATTCCAAAGGAGACATACCTGTTGTTTTTTTAAACTGTCTGGAAAAATATTGAAGGGAGCTGTAGGAAAGAAAAAGCGGTATCTGTCAGTTTTTTAAGATCACGGTTCCCATGCTGTCTCCAACTATATTTTTTGTTTTAATCACTTCTGTCATCAGCGGTTTTCAGGTGTTTGATACCATATACATGATGATTGGAAAAAAAGAATATGGCCTTTAAAAGCACCCAGACACTTGTGATGATATTTTACAGCAATGCATTTGACTACGGTCATAAGGGTTATGCAGCAGCCATATCCATTTTAATCTTTTCTATTATCATGCTGGTGACAGTGTTTCAGATGATAGGGCAGAAAAAATGGGTTAATTACGACTAAAGGAGGAGAAACCGGATGAAGAACGCGAGCAGCCGTAAAAAGCTATTGATCCATCTGATTCTGATTGCAGGAATCGGTATTACCGTGTTTCCCTTTTTTTGGATGATCTGTACTTCGTTTAAAACAAAGGGAGAGTCAATGGCAATTCCGCCTACGATTCTGCCCCAACACCTGGTTACAGATGCCTATTATTCTGTTGTAACCGCACTTCCCTTTGGGAAAATTTATATGAACACTATTTTTTCTACAGCTGTAACAGTTGCAGGACAGGTGATAATCTGTACTCTGGCAGCCTATTCCTTTGCCAGAATTAAGTTTCCGGGAAGAGATGTTTTGTTTCTGCTGGTTCTATCTATCCTGATGGTGCCGGGGCAGATCTTTCTGGTGCCTCAGTATCTTATTATACAGAAGATGGGCCTTTTAGATACTCTGTTTGCCCTTTTCCTGCCTAATTTATTCAGTGCTTTCGGAACCTTTATGATGCGGCAGTTTTTCTTATCCCTGCCTGATGAGCTGGAAGAGGCGGCTATTCTTGACGGCTGCGGCAGATTCCAGATTCTCATTAAAATTATGGTTCCGCTGATTAAACCGGGAATTGTGGCTCTTGTTATTTTTACAGCCAAGTTTGCCTGGAATGATTTTATGTGGCCAATGATTGTTAATACCACAACTTCTAAAATGACTCTGGCTCCTGCTCTTTCCACGCTGCAAGGGCAGTATATTAATGATTATCCGGCCCAGATGGCAGGATCTGTTCTGGCGGTTATTCCGATGATTGCTTTGTTTTTTATCTTCCAGAAGCAATTCATTGAAGGAGTGGCACACACCGGAGTAAAGGGTTAAGAAAGAATTTGAAAATCCTTAAAACTGAAGAATCTTATGAAAAAGTTTATCCGAAATTTTATAGAAACAGAAACTATAAAGTAATAAACAAAGGGAATATTACATATACTTGGTAATATATGGATGATATATAAATTTTTATAAAGGAGAGGACCATTATGCCAAGAGGAGTAAGAAAAACACCGCTTGAAAAGCTTCAGGAAGAGTTAAAAGAGGTGCAGGAATCCATTCAGCAGTATAAAAACTGCCTTGTTACTTTAAGCGAAAAAGAAAAGACCATTCAGGATAAAATGAAGCTGGAAGAATTTAAAGAAGTATCATCAATATTGGACGAGCATGAGATGTCAATTATGGATTTAAAGGAATTACTGATTTCATCGAAAGCGGAATAGATAAGGATTTATATGGCTTAGGAAGCCGTGCAAATAAGGACGCAGTTTTAATTAAACTGCGTCCTTATTTTTTGTCTCCATATCCGTTATGATAGAAACAGAAGCACCCTTCGGATATTCATGCATGTCCAAATAGGGTGGGCGGGAAAGAAAAGTGGAATGGAGAGTGGCTCATATGGAAAAGTACTATCTTGCCATAGATATCGGTGCCTCCAGCGGACGTCATATCCTGGGTTCTTTAAAAGAAGGGAAGATCGTCTTTGAGGAGATTTACCGGTTTGACAATGGCATGAAACTCAAAGACGGGCGTTTTTGCTGGGATGTGGAGTCCTTATTTGCGGAAATAAAAGAGGGCATGAAGCAATGTAAAAAACTTGGGAAAATTCCTGTTACAATGGGGATTGATACCTGGGCAGTGGATTTTGTTCTTTTGGATGAGGAAAACCGGCTGCTGGGAAATGCAGTGGGATACCGGGATGATAGGACAAAGGAAATGGATGATAAGGTATATGAGATCATTTCTTTGAAGGACTTATATAAAAAAACGGGAATTCAGAAGCAGATTTTCAACACCATTTATCAGCTGATGGCTGTTAAGGAAGAAAGACCGGAATATCTGGAAAAGGCGGATACCTTCCTTATGATCCCGGACTATTTTCATTATCTTCTGACAGGGGTAAAGAGACAGGAGTATACCAATGCCACCACCACTCAGTTGGTGAACCCGGAAACAGGAAACTGGGATTATGAACTGATTGAGAAACTGGGACTTCCGGAAAGGCTTTTTGATCAGCTTTCCATGCCGGGAACTTTAGTGGGAACATTGAGGCCGGAAATAGAAGCGGAATTGGGATTTAACTGCCAAGTGGTTCTTCCGGCTACTCATGATACCGGCTCCGCTGTTATGGCGGTTCCAATAGCAGAGGACAGCGGGGACTCCATGGAAGACATTCTTTACATAAGCTCAGGAACATGGTCTCTTATGGGGACAGAACTGGGCAAGGCGGATTGTTCTATGGAAAGTATGGAAGCTAATTTTACCAATGAGGGCGGCTATGATTTCCGGTTCCGGTATCTGAAAAATATTATGGGGCTGTGGATGATCCAGTCTGTAAGGAAGGAATTTGCGTCTGCAGGGCAGGATTACTCCTTTGCCGGGCTGTGCCAGATGGCTTCAAAAGGAACCATTGCTTCTATTGTAGACTGCAATAACAGCACATTTCTGGCACCGGAGAGCATGGTGAAAGCAGTACAGGATTTTTGCCGCAGGTCCGGAATGCAGGTGCCTGAGACGGCAGGGGAAGTGGCGGCTGTCATTTACAACAGCCTTGCTGCCTGTTACAGGGACACGGTCGAGGAACTGGAAGCCATTACAGGAAAGCATTACTCCTCCATTCATGTGGTGGGAGGCGGCTCTCATGCAGAATATTTAAACCAGTTGACGGCAAACCGCACAGGGCGGACCGTCTATGCCGGACCTGGAGAAGCTACTGCCATCGGCAATCTGCTGGCCCAGATGCTGGCAGCAGGGGAATTTAAGAATTTAAAATCAGCAAGAGAAGTGGTTTACCGTTCTTTTGCCATAACGGAATACAAGCCAGATCACAAGTGATGGGAAGGGAGCGGGATTTTTATGATACGGAAATCATTTAAAATGTATTTAAATGAAGGAATGGCTCAGGAATACGAAAAGAGACACAACCTGCTATGGCCTGAAATGAAGGATATGATTCATCAATGCGGCGGCCATAATTATTCTATTTTCCTGGATGAAGAAACAAATGTCCTCTATGGCTACATAGAGATTGAAGATGAGGAGAAATGGGCGGCATCGGCGGATACGGCCATTAACCGGAAGTGGTGGGATTTTATGGCGGATATTATGGAAACCAACCCTGACAACAGCCCGGTTTCCGTTGGATTAAAACCTGTGTTTCACTTGGATTAAATCAAATGATATAGAAGGAGACAGATCATGACAATAAAAGAGCGGTATGAAGCGGCAAAAGAAATGTATCAGGGAGCAGGCGTTGATGTGGATGCGGCGGTGGAAGCCTTAAAAAGAATTCCCATTTCCATGCACTGCTGGCAAGGTGATGATGTAAACGGATTTGACCGGGAAGGCGCCTTATCCGGCGGAATCCAGGCAACCGGCAATTATCCGGGACGGGCCAGAAACCCGAAGGAGCTGATGGCAGACATGGATAAGACTTTAAGCCTGATTCCGGGAAAGCACAGAATCAACCTTCATGCCAGCTACGCCATCTTTGAAGAAGGAGAATGGGCTGACAGGGATAAGCTGGAGCCAAAGCATTTTGCAAAATGGGTGGAGTTTGCAAAGGAGAGGGGCATTGGCATCGATTTTAACCCCACATTATTTTCTCATCCAAAGGCTGAGAATGCCACTTTATCAATCCAGGACCCTGAAATCCGCAGCTTCTGGATTGACCATGTAAAGGCATGTATCCGTATTTCCCAGTATCTTGCGGAGGAACAGGGAACTCCTTGTACCATGAATATATGGATTCCCGACGGACTGAAGGATATTCCTGCCGACAGGACGGCTCCAAGAGCAAGGCTGAAGGATTCTCTTGATCAGATTCTTTCTATGGAATATGACAAAAGCAAAGTATATGTAGCAGTGGAATCCAAGGTGTTTGGAATCGGTATGGAAAGCTATACCGCAGGTTCCCATGAATTTTATATGAATTACGCTTCTAAAAATGATATTCTCTGCTTGCTGGACAGCGGCCATTATCATCCGACAGAAGCAGTATCTGACAAGATTTCGTCCATGCTCCTGTTTTTTGATAAGGTGGCTCTTCACGTTACAAGACCCGTACGCTGGGACAGTGACCATGTGGTACTGTTTGACGATGAAACAAAGGAGATTGCCAAGGAAATCGTTCGGGGAGGCGCTGACCGTGTTCTTCTGGCTCTGGACTTCTTTGACGCAGGCATCAACCGTTTGAGCGCCTGGATCGTGGGAATGCGCAACATGCAGAAGGCACTGCTAAACGCCCTTCTCCTTCCTAATGAAAGGCTGGCAAGATTGCAGGAAGAGCGCAATTTCACCGAGCAGATGATGGTTCAGGAGGAAATGAAGCTTTATCCCATAGGCGATGTGTGGAATTATTTCTGTGAAATCAATGGAGTTCCAGCAAAGGAAGACTGGTTTGAGGAAGTCCGGACCTATGAAAAAGAAGTGCTGGTTAACCGGAAATAAGGAGGAAAAACATGAGAATTTTAGATGCAGAATTTGTAAAAGGTTTTATCCGTTTATGTGACGACGGATTTCACCAGAACTGGCATGAGAGAAACGGAGGCAATTTAAGCTACCGGATCAAGCCGTCAGAAGTGGAAGAGATAAAAGAGGAATTGACAAATGAAAATCCCTGGCAGCCCATCGGTACTGCAGTAAAGGGACTGGCCGGAGAGTATTTTATGGTAACCGGAAGCGGGAAGTATTTCCGCAATGTGATCCTGGACCCCAAAGCAAATACCTGTATCATTGAAATTGATGAGACAGGAGAACAATACAGGATTTGCTGGGGGCTGGTAAACGGTGGCCGCCCCACCAGCGAGCTTCCTTCCCATCTCATGAATCATGAAGTAAAAAAAGAAGCTGCAGATGGGAGACACAGGGTGATTTATCATGCCCATCCCACCAATATCATTGCCCTCACCTTTGTGCTTCCCTTAGAAGACAAGGTGTTTACCAGGGAATTATGGGAAATGGCTACGGAATGCCCGGTTGTATTCCCTTCGGGTATTGGAGTGGTAGGCTGGATGGTTCCGGGAGGACGGGACATTGCGGTGGCAACCAGCGAACTGATGAAAAAATACGATGCAGCCATCTGGGCCCATCACGGCCTGTTTGCGTCAGGAGAGGACTTTGACTTAACCTTTGGCCTGATGCATACGGTGGAAAAGTCTGCAGAAATTCTTGTTAAAGTGCTTTCTATCCGTCCTGACAAGCTTCAGACCATAACCGCAAAAAACTTCCGTGATCTGGCGGTTGACTTTAAAGTGACCTTACCGGAAGAATTCCTCTATGAAAAGTAATTTGTGACAGAAAATAAAAAACCGTCGGAACCAGTTGAGTTCCGGCGGTTTATCTCCTGTCTTAAGGGAGCTATTCCATAATATCTTCCACAATGGTGGTGGTTTCTTCGGCCAGGTTTTTCAGAGCTTTTCCAGCATCCTCAGCTGCATCCTTTGCCTGGTCAACTGCATCCTCAGCGGTTTCTTTTACGGTGTCAACAGCATCCTCAACAGCATCTTTTACAACGTCTGCTGCGTCTTCTGCCCTTTCGGCCAGATAATCTGCTGCTCCGGCAGCGTAATCCAGGCCTCCGTCTTCAGTCATGTCCTCCTGGTCTAAAGCTGCTTTTGCCTGTCCTTTAGCAGAGTCAAACTTATCCTTTGCAGTAAATTTCATAGCAGAAGCTGCTTCCTTTACCGTATCGGTAACAATGCCTGCCGCATCCTTTACCATGTTTTTTGCCGCAGTGGCCGCATCTCTGGCTGCTTCCGCCGTATCAGAGGCTGCGATCTTAAATTCGTCCTTATTGGCATGTAAGGAAACGTAATTGCGGTTCATGGTGCTGTCAATTTTGGTAATGTCATCGTCGTCATCTTCAAAGTCATGGAAGTTTTCTTCCAGTTCCTTGTGAAAGGATTTGTATTTTGTAAAGTAAGAGATGCCGGCAGCGGCAGCGCCTGCTATGGTTGCAAGTGCCACAAATTTCCCAAAACCATTACCTTTTTTTGCCATTTAAAACACTCCTTTCCTTTTGGGCATAATGATACGCCTGAAAGGCGATTTACTCTGTTTAATATTGTAATACTTCCAAAAGAAAAAATAAAGGTATATAATAAGAAAATTTCTATAAACTATGTAGATGAGGGCAAAAAGCCTTAAATATGGGAAAAATGTAAAAAAAATATAAAGTTAGCACTCAACTCTTGACAGTGCTAATAATGAGTGATATAACTTAGTATGTAAATAAAATAAAACTTCTTTAGGTGAACCTGAAGAAAGAAAATAATTAAATAGCTATGAGGAGGAATTGCAATGAAATTAGTTCCATTATTTGACAAAGTCGTTTTAAAACCGCTGGTTGCTGAAGAGACAACCAAGTCAGGAATTGTTCTGCCGGGTCAGGCAAAGGAAAAACCACAGCAGGCGGAAGTCATCGCAGTAGGACCTGGCGGTCTGGTAGACGGAAAAGAAGTCACCATGCAGGTAAAAGTGGGCGATAAGGTAATCTTCTCCAAATATTCCGGAACAGAGATTGAAACCGGGGAAGACGATGAGAAAATTGTAATCGTAAAACAGAATGATATTTTAGCAGTAATTGAATAACCGGCCAATCAGAATTTGAACGTAACTGTTCAGTACGGCGGAATAATGGGGTTAAAATCAGCGTCAAGCTTGCTTGTAAGATGATTTTTGCACCATTATTCTCATCGGAGGTCCTAAATAATTATATTAAAACTAATGTTTTTAGAAGAAAACTGGAGGAATGAAACATGGCAAAGCAGATTAAATATGGCGTAGAAGCCAGAAAAGCACTGGAGTCCGGAGTAAATCAGTTAGCAGATACTGTTCGTGTGACCCTGGGACCGAAAGGAAGAAATGTTGTTCTGGATAAATCCTTTGGCGCACCTTTAATCACCAATGACGGTGTGACCATTGCAAAGGAAATTGAATTAGAAGATGCATTTGAGAATATGGGTGCCCAGTTAGTAAAAGAAGTTGCTACAAAGACCAATGACGTAGCAGGTGACGGTACCACAACCGCAACTGTTCTGGCTCAGGCTATGATCAACGAAGGAATGAAGAACCTGGCAGCAGGCGCAAACCCAATCGTTTTAAGAAAGGGTATGAAGAAAGCCACTGAAGCAGCCATAGAGGCTATTGCAAAGATGAGCGAGCCCATTAAGGGAAAAGCTTCTATTGCAAAAGTTGCAGCTATTTCCGCATCAGACGATGAAGTAGGTGAGATGGTAGCTGACGCTATGGAAAAGGTTTCCAACAACGGCGTTATTACCATTGAAGAGTCTAAAACCATGAAGACAGAGCTGGACCTGGTAGAAGGTATGCAGTTTGACAGAGGTTATATTTCCGCTTATATGTGCACTGACATGGAGAAGATGGAAGCTAACTTAGATGATCCGTACATCCTGATTACTGATAAGAAGGTTTCCAACATTCAGGAGATCCTTCCATTGTTAGAGCAGGTGGTTCAGTCCGGCGCAAGACTTCTCATCATTGCAGAAGACGTAGAAGGCGAAGCACTGACAACCCTGATTGTAAATAAATTAAGAGGAACTTTCAATGTAGTCGGCGTAAAAGCACCTGGCTATGGCGACAGAAGAAAAGAGATGCTTCAGGATATCGCAGTTTTAACAGGCGGTACCGTAATTTCCGAGGAGCTGGGATATGAGCTTAAGAGTGCTACCCTGGATATGTTAGGACGTGCAAAATCCGTTAAGGTTCAGAAGGAAAATACAGTCATCGTAGACGGCTACGGCGATAAGGATGCCATCAATGCCAGAATCGGCCAGATCAAGAGCCAGATCGAGGAAACCACTTCTGACTTTGACAGAGAAAAATTACAGGAAAGACTTGCAAAATTGTCCGGCGGCGTAGCAGTAATCCGTGTAGGTGCTGCAACAGAAACCGAGATGAAGGAAGCAAAGCTTCGTATGGAAGATGCTTTATCTGCAGCGAGAGCAGCAGTTGAGGAAGGCGTAATCGCAGGCGGCGGTTCTGCTTATATCCATGCTATTACTCAGATTGAGCATGTTGTAAGTGCACTGGAAGGCGATGAGAAAACCGGCGGAAAGATCATCTTAAAGGCTCTGGAGTCCCCATTATATCACATTGTAGCTAACGCAGGTCTGGAAGGCAGCGTTATCATCAACAAGGTAAAGGAATCCAAGGTTGGAACAGGCTTTGATGCATACAAGGAAGAATATGTAGATATGGTGGAAGCAGGTATTCTGGACCCGACCAAGGTGACCAGAAGCGCACTTCAGAATGCAACCAGCGTTGCCTCTACCCTATTGACAACCGAGTCCGTTGTTGCTAATATTAAAGAAAAATCACCTGCAATGCCTGTACCGGGCGGAATGGATATGATGTAAGCACTACGGACTTCCGGAAGTGTCAGGCACCAACGAGGAAAGGACCCAGTACCGTATGAACGAAATGTATGCAGAATGTCTTGTAAAACGCAAATCCCCAGCCTATACTATGCTGTTAAAAATCGTAATGGGAGTTCTATGTGTAATCGCATTTTTCCTTTCCATCACTCCGCTTTTAGGAGTCTTTGGAGTGGTAATTCTCTTTGCAGCTATTGCAGGAACCTACTTTGTGTTCCGCAACAGCGAGGTGGAATTTGAATATCTTTATGTGACAAACAGCCTTTCCATTGACCGGATTTACGGCAAGAGCAAGAGAAAGAAAGCCTGGGAGGGGTCCATGAATGATATCCAGATTGTTGCGCCTACAGGATCTACAGAGGCCAGAGATCACGAGACAGGAAATATAAAGGTACTGGATTTTTCCTCCCATATGCCGGGAGCAAAGACTTATACCCTGATCAGCCAGTCCGGCGGAGAACGGACCAAAATCATATTTGAGCCCGATGAAAAGCTGCTTCGCTGTATGAGAATGACAGCGCCGCGGAAGGTGATTCAGGGAATATAATAGAAACCAGGAGGCAAGCGGTTTAATGAACTGCTTGCCTCCTGGTTTTAACTGAATTTATGAAGGATTTTGATCGAGCTCTGAAAAAGAAGACAGATTTTTCCGGCAGACTTCTATTTCATCTCTTGATGCATCACAGACGGCCATAATCTGCTCCACCGGAAATTCCTGACTGAGCATTTTCATGATTATTTTTCTGCGCTCCTGTTCCATGCCCTTTTCTATACCTTTTTCCATGCCCTTTTCTATATTTTCCATATCACGCATTAGTAATGTCATATATTCATGCCTCCATTCCCTGTTCTTTTTTGCCTCTTTTACGGCATCTTCCAGCTTCTTTCCAAAGGGGTCATTGACCGGCCTCCCTGCCACAAGGTCGAGAAAAGCTTTCAGCCCTTCGCTGATATTACCGGTATTTCCATCAGCATTCAAAAAGATTCTGGTTGTTCCATCTTGTAAATGTATGTAGCTATCTTCTATGCAAATATATTCAAATGTATAAATATGCCTGTTTTTACCGAATAAGTCAAATGGACAGATAAAAATAATATAGCTGTTATTTAATTTTGTATATGGCTCCCCCTTATCAATTAACTGCAAGTCAATAATCGACTGGTAGTACCTTGTTCTTTTGGGAAGTTCTTTTGTGTCGATTGTCTGCATTTCGATGTTATAGACTGTGCTGTTATCTCCAATTACATAAACATCCAGCCTTACGCTGCGGGCATCTTTATCCAGGTGGATGCTTTTTTGAAGTTCCGGGTATTGAATGCTGGAAATATTTAATTCTGGAAGTATGTTCTGCAAAAGTTCCATGCACAGCGCTGGATCTGTCATGACCTTTCCAAAAATAAAGTCATTGGATATTCTCAGGGAATTCCAATCAGTTTTCATTTTAATCATTGGTGCCTCCTGCTGCAGGGTATTTGTATGAACAGCAGGAAAAGCCAGTCAGCAACGTCCTGCCGGAAGACATCTCCCTCAGAGCATTGCAGCAAACATACCTTATATCAGAATTATATCATTTTAAGGATTCTGTTGCAAGAATGGGATAAAGAGGAAGACTTGGAAAGTAATTTTGAAATGGAATAAAAAATGACAAAAAAGAAATTTTTGAAGCTGAAAAAGAATTTAAAAAGATATTTGATATGATGGTTTTATGATACCACAGAGGCAAAAATAAGTAAACAATTTATTAAGGCTTTGTCCGTTGACAACCTTTATAAAATTTGTTAAACTATGTAACTAATAAGCAGGCAAGAATACTTAGCAACCGTACAAATCATAAAGAAAAGGAGAGATTAAATTAATGGGTACAATTATTGGCGACGGCATTACTTTTGATGATGTGCTCCTGGTTCCGGCCTATTCAGAAGTGGTCCCGAATCAGGTTGATTTAACAACCAGTCTTACCAAAACGATTAAGCTGAATATCCCCCTTATGAGCGCAGGAATGGATACGGTGACGGAACACCGCATGGCCATTGCCATGGCGAGACAGGGAGGAATCGGTATTATCCATAAGAACATGTCTATTGATCAACAGGCAGAGGAGGTTGACAAGGTCAAAAGGTCTGAGAACGGTGTCATTACAGACCCATTTTATCTCTCTCCGGAGCATACCTTAAAGGATGCCAATGATCTCATGAGCAAGTTCCGCATTTCTGGGGTTCCCATTACAGAAGGGAAAAAGCTGGTGGGTATTATCACCAACCGGGATTTAAAATTTGAAGAGGATTTCAGCCGTAAGATCAAGGAATCCATGACCTCTGAAAACCTGGTGACAGCCAGAGAGGGAATCACTCTGATGGAGGCTAAGAAGATTCTTGGCAAGGCAAGAGTGGAAAAGCTTCCTATTGTAGATGAGGAATTCAATTTAAAGGGCCTGATTACAATTAAGGACATCGAAAAGCAGATCAAGTATCCAATCTCTGCCAAGGATAACCAGGGAAGGCTGCTGTGCGGCGCTGCGGTAGGAATTACAGCCAACGTACTGGAACGGGTAGGAGCTTTGGTAAAGGCCAAGGTGGATGTGGTGGTTTTAGACTCTGCCCATGGTCATTCTGAAAATGTCCTCCACTGTGTAAAGCTGATCAAGGAAGCTTATCCGGAGCTTCAGGTCATTGCAGGAAACGTAGCTACCGGAGAGGCCACAAAGGCGTTGATTGAAGCTGGAACTGATGCAGTGAAGGTGGGAATCGGACCTGGTTCCATTTGTACCACCCGTGTGGTAGCCGGAATCGGCGTTCCCCAGATTACCGCAGTTATGGACTGCTACGCTGTAGCAAAAGAATATGGAGTGCCCATCATTGCCGACGGCGGAATCAAATATTCCGGTGATCTGACAAAGGCCATTGCAGCCGGCGGAAGCGTATGTATGATGGGAAGCATGTTTGCCGGATGCGACGAAAGCCCGGGAACCTTTGAGCTGTACCAGGGAAGAAAATATAAGGTATACCGAGGCATGGGCTCTATTGCTGCCATGGAAAACGGAAGCAAGGACCGGTATTTCCAGGCTGATGCCAAAAAGCTGGTTCCCGAAGGTGTAGAGGGCCGTGTGGCCTATAAGGGAATGGTAGAGGATACCGTATTTCAGATGCTGGGAGGCCTGCGGTCCGGAATGGGATACTGCGGAACACAGACCATTAAAGAGCTGCAGGAAAACGGAAGATTTGTGAAGATCACGGCAGCTTCCTTAAAGGAAAGCCATCCCCATGATATTCATATCACAAAAGAAGCGCCTAACTACAGCGTTGATGAATAGGCATGATTTACTTAATGAAGGCAGGCAAAGTGCAGCCTGAGTTTAGTAAATCAGCCGTTCGATGAACCAAAGGTGAATCGAACTTCCCATAAATAAAAAAAGGTGGAGATCATAAAAGATCCTCCACCTTTTTGATTACAAGGCCTATGGCCTCTGTTAAATTCAGACTTTCGCAGCCAACTACGTGATGGTTGCATTTATTTACCGGAATCAGTATTTTATAAGCAGAGCTTTTCCCGATGGCCTCTGACATGGCCGGTGTAATTTCTCCCAGAAGAGAGTCTGCAATGACGATTCCTATAGGGCCGATGATCACATCCGCCTGGCGGCTTGCGACAATAACCGGATTTTGTCCGGTAGCCCCTGCATCGGCTCCTGCCTTTAACATGGCAGAGGTGGCGATAGAATTGGTTCCTACGGCAGTGATGAAAAGCTCGGGATGGGACTTTTTAAGCTGGACAATGACGGATTGTCCCATTTTTCCGCCCTGTCCGTCAATAATAACGATGTTCATGGCAATCCTCCTCGACCTTTATTGTATTATAGGAGAGGAAAGAAAGCAAGGGAAGTTATTTCTTCTTATGAGGAAGCCGTCCCCGGAAAAACCGCTTTTTCAGTTCTGAAAAGTGGAAGGGAATCAAGGGATAGATATAGCTCTTTCCGGCAATGGTCTTGTTAAATACAATGGCACCAAGAGAAAGCAAGACTCCTCCCACAAAGCCCCAGTAATTGAACAGGGCTGTTGTGACCAGCATGATCATTCTCATGAATTTAAAGGCATAGCCCAGTTCAAAGCTGGACTGGGAGTAGTTTGCAATGGTTACAAAGGCCATATAAAGCATGGTTTCACTGCTGAACCAGCCGGACTTTACCGAATATTCACCCAGTACAATACCGGCGATAACACTCAGGGGAGTGGTCAGCATGCTGGGAGTGGTGACTGCAGCAAGCCTTAAGCCGTCAATGGCAAACTCCAGAATCAGAAGCTGGAAAATCAAAGGAACCTGGGGCGCCTCCGACATCTTGGTAAATTGGAGCCAGGAGGGTATGATCTCCGGATTCTGCATGAGAAGCAGCCACAAAGGTGTCATAAACAGGGTCAGTATGGAGATAATCAGCCTGGAAAGGCGCAGGTAAGTGCCTGTAACAGGAGGGAAATAATAGTCATCAGCTTCTTCAATGATGTCAAATACAGACGAGGGCAGTATCATGGCGGCAGGAGAGCTGTCCACCAGGATGATGATATTTCCTTCTAAAATCGAAGCTGCAGCCGTGTCGGGGCGCTCGGAAAACTTAAATTTCGGAAAGGGATTGAACCATTTATGGGGATAAAGGCACTCTGCAAGGCTTTCCTGGTTCATGGTCAGGGCATCCACTTCCAGCTTTGATATGCGGTCCTTGATCATGGCAAGAAGCTTTTCATCCACCCTTCCCTTAAAATAGCAGATGGCAATATCCGTGTGGGAGCTTTCCCCAGTGCTCATGATTTCCATGGTGAGCTTTGGGTCCCGGATTCTCCGGCGGATGAGGGCAGTGTTAAAGATCAGGGTTTCCACAAATCCGTCTCTGGAGCCTCTTAAAACCTTGTCTTTTTCCGGCTCTGATACTCCTCTGGCAGGATAGGTGCGGCAGTCCACGGTGATACAGGTGTCGTAGCCGTCAATAAACAGGCAGGAGATCCCCATTAAAAGCTGAGTGATCATTTCCTCCTCATCCTTAATGAGCCCGATCTCGCCGTAAGGCAGATATTTTTTTGAAAAGGTGTGGGCATCAGGGGGCATGTCCTCTTCTTTGATGGCGGCGAATCCGGGGAGGATTTTTAACCAGACCTCATCCTTTGTAAAGCCGTCGATAAAATAGATACAGGCCTCCCGGCCTGCCATGTGTATAACCCGGTATACCACATCAAAATTTGATTGAACGTCCAGTTTTTCATGGAGACGTTTTATATTGTCCGATAACTTTGGGGAAAATTCCATGGTGATGATCTCCTTATGGCTTATGAAAAGATATAAGGATAGTATGTGCATTTTTTGAAAAAATATGTTCTGAGCATTTCAGGATTTTATATATAAAATTCTAGTAATGTTTCTTGTATACAAGCATATTTTTGGTAAAATACACTAAAAACATTGACTTTTGAGGAAATAAATGGTATCATCATCGATGTGAGAAGCGTAAAGAAGTGCACGAGATGTACAGTTTTGACACGTGAATTTTAGAAAGCAGAAATTTTATAATGTGACGGCTTAAGAACGTGACAAAGGATTGCCTTCTGTGGGGGAAGGGCAATCCTTTTTTTATCGCATAGGAAAGTTCGTCCTATGCGATAAAAACCCTCCGGGGGACCGCAAGAGGGATTCTTTACTGAAAAGTATTGATATAGAGGAAAAAATTACATATACTATCACTTAGTGACAAGGAGGAAGTTAAGTTTATGTTGAAAAAGTTGAGGAGAGATAAGCTGGGCAGAAATGTGATAACAGCAGTGGCTGTTGTGGCCGCCGCATTTTTACAGACGTTTGTCATACAGACATTTATACGGCCGTCCGGCCTTTTATCAGGCGGGTTTACGGGAATTGCGATTTTAATCGACCGGATCACCTCCCTTTTTGGAAGCAATTTTTCCACTTCCCTGGGAATGATCCTTTTAAATCTTCCTGTTGCCTGGGCCTGCAGCAAAAGCATCAGCAAACGGTTCACCCTCTTTTCCCTGATCCAGGTTTTTTTGGCCAGTGCATTTTTAAAAATCCTGCATTTTGAGCCTATTTTTGAAGATATTATACTGAATGTGCTGTACGGCGGGGTGCTGTATGGATTCGCCATTGTCATGGCCCTCAGGGGAAATGCTTCCTCCGGAGGAACCGACTTTATCGCCCTGTATGTATCCAATAAAACCGGCAAATCCATATGGACCCAGGTCTTTATGGGCAACGTGATTCTGCTTTCCATTTTTGGAGCGATTTTTGGCTGGGACTACGCCGGGTATTCTATCTTATTTCAGTTTGTGAGCACCATGGTCATATCCACCTTTCATCACCGGTATGAGCGTGTCACCCTTCAGATTACCACCACAAAGGGGCCTGAGATGGCGAAGGAGTATGTAAAAACCTTCCGCCACGGCATTTCCTGTGTGGAGGCAGTGGGAGGATACAGCGGAAGGGATATGTACCTCCTTCATACGGTGGTTTCCTCTTATGAGGTGCCCGATATGGTAACCCTGTTCCTCGAAGTGGATGAAAACGTCATCGTAAACATGTTAAAAACACAGCAGTTTTACGGCAGGTTTTACAGGGCTCCCATGGAGTGAATTTGACTAGCCCAAGTGGGGCAGCCTCAGGCGTTTTAAGGGGCTGAACCAATTGAAGTACACGATGAACAAAACTGAGGTAATAACCCAGGTCAGAGGATAACTGAAGATCAGGGTCCTGATTCCGGGGCGAATGGGAACGGCCACAAGTATCCAGAAAACCCGGAGCCCGCAGATCCCCAGAGCTGTAATGATCATGGGAATCCAGCTGTCTCCAATTCCTCTAAGGGATCCGGAATAAATTTCAATGCACACATAGGTAAAGAATGCGGGGGAGAGGAAGCGGAGTATTTCCATTCCCTTTTCAATCACATCCCGGTCATTGGTAAACAGTAAATAGATGTAGCTGCCAAAGTAATACAGGAAAAAGCTTAAGACAAAGGCGGAAATAAAGCCCATGATCATGCAGATCCGGATGCCCTTGTACACCCTGTCCTTTTTTCCTGCTCCGTAGTTTTGTCCCACAAAAGTGGTGACTGCGATTCCAAAGGCGCTGATGATCATCCAGAAGATGCTGTCGATCTTGGAATAGGCTGTCCATGCAGCGATGGTGTCGGTTCCCAGGGAATTGACGGCAGCCTGGATGATCACGTTGGAAGAGGAGTACATCACCGACTGGAGGGCGGCAGGAAAGCCGATCCTGGTCATCTGCTTTAACATTTCCCGGTCAATCCCCATGTTCTTTATCTTAAGCCGGTAGGACTGATTTGTTCTGGCCAGCACACGGGCCACTAAAACGGCGCTGACAAACTGGGACATAATGGTGGCAGCGGCAGCTCCTGCAACTCCCATGTGAAAGGAAACTACAAACACCAGATCCAGAACAATGTTGGTAAAACAGCTTGCGATTAAAAAATAAAGAGGATGCCTGGAGTTTCCGGCAGCCCTTAAGATGCCGGCTCCCATATTATAAAAAAGGTTTGGAATGGCACCTAAAAAATAAATCCGCAGATATAAAACAGAATAGTCCATGATGTCGTCAGGAGTTCCCATGGCCCTTAAGGCAGAAGGCGCCAAAAAAAATCCCACAAACATCAGAACAATGCCGCCTATGAGGGAAAAGGCGGCAGCAGTATGAACGGCCAGGCTCACCTGGCTTTCCTTTTTTGCCCCATAAAACTGGGAAATAATCACTCCGGCGCCTGAGGAAAGCCCGACAAAGATTCCGATCAGCAAATTGATCAGGGTTCCTGTAGGGCCTCCAACGGCTGCCAGGGCTTCCTTGCCCACAAACCGTCCCACCACGATGGCATCGGCAGTGTTATAAAGCTGCTGAAAAAAAGTTCCGAATAAAATAGGAAAGAAAAACAGAAGAAGCTGCTTCCATATCACTCCCTCTGTAATCTGATTATGCCCTGGGGCATCAAGTGTCTTTGTATTCCGATTCATTTTAATTTCCTCTTCTTGCCCATGCTTCCTGGGCATAATGGTATACCCGAAGGGTGCTTCCTCTTTAAGGTAAGTATGTATTTTGCCTTATCATTATACAGTCTTAAATGGGAAAATACAATCCCGATTATTCGCTTACCTGTGCTTTGGAAATGGCCTGATCCACGGCCTTTAAAAGCATCCCCGAGGTATACCTGGTTTCGGCAGAATAGGAAACGTTTTTAGTGGACTGGTTTTTGACAATCTGCTCTGATAAGTTATTCATGGCCGGCTGTATCAGCGGATACATGGTGGCTACGGTTTTGCTTAAAGGAACCAGGGTGACCGAGGTGATTTGCTTGGAGTCGACAGTGATTTCCACGTTTGCCTCTTGATGGTTCAGCATAATAGCAGAGGTATAGACTCCCGGAACGTAGATCACTGGATCACCGGAGGTCTGGACAGAATCCCTCTTGGGGCGGAACATGACTAAAAACAAAGTGATGAGGAGAATTCCAAGGCCCACAAAGATTGCAGTGTAAATGATTTCCTTCATTCGTAAAACAACGATTTTTGTTTTAGAGCTCATAAAAGAAGCCCTCCGTACAGTTTTGTTATAATGTATTATTGGGCTGGAAATTTCATTCCTAGAATTCGTTGTTGCCGGGGGAAATCTGTGATAAAATAAGATGCGAACATGCGTTTGCGAATCAATGGATATGCAAGAATATCCATTGATTCATCAGAAGAAAAAATGGGAAAAGGAGTGAACATGCCATGTCCCTTCAATTTATATTAGGCGGTTCCGGTTCCGGAAAAACCAGCCGCTTGTATACGGAGCTGATCGGCCGGTCCATGGAGGAGCCGGATACCCGGTTCATTGCCATTGTCCCGGAGCAGTTTACCATGCAGACCCAAAAGGAGATCGTTACCCTTCACCCCAATCACGGGGTCATGAATATTGATATCGTAAGCTTTATGAGGCTGGCTTACCGGATATTTGAAGAGCTGGCCATTGTAAATCCTCAGGTCCTTGACGACATGGGAAAGTCCATGGTGCTTCGGAAGGTGGCCGCAGGCAAAAAGCGGGAGCTGATTCTTTACAAGGAGCACTTGTCAAAGACCGGGTTTATTTCCCAGTTAAAATCCATGCTGTCAGAGCTTTACCAGTACGGCGTGACACCGGAGATGTTAAACGGGGAAATGACGGAGCACGTAAGCCCTATGCTAAAGCAGAAGCTTTCGGATATTTCCGTGATTTATCAGGGGTTTAAGGATTATATCAAGGAAAAGTACATCACCACAGAGGAGATATTAGATGTTTTATGCCATGCCCTTCCAAGGTCGGAGCTGATAAAAAACAGCGTCATCACCTTAGACGGATATACGGGGTTTACTCCGGTCCAGTACCGGATTTTAAAGCTGTTTCTGCAGTATGCCAAGGAGGTCATCGTCACCGTGACCATCGATCCGTCGGAGAACATGAACCGGAAAACCGGAGCCCAGGAGCTGTTTTATATGAGCCGTCAGATGATGTGGAAGTTAAATGAGCTGGCAAGGGAAGCCGGAACCTCCAGGGGTGAGGATATTCTGCTTACGGACCATCCGGCTGTCCGTTACCAAAGAGAAGGACTGGAACAAAAGAGTTCAGACATGTGTAATGGGGAAAATGCCCTGGATTTTCTGGAACAAAACTTATATCGCTATAAAGGCAGATCCTGCGATTCTGCTCCAAGCTCCGTGAGCCTTATAAAAGCTTTAAGCCCCTCAGAAGAAATTGCCTTTGTGGTCCGCTCCATGGAGGAGCGCATCCGGGAGCAGGGACTTCGTTACCGGGATATGGCTGTCATAACCGGAGATTTGGGGACCTATGCCAATGAAATTTCCCACCAGTTTCCCTTAAACGGCATCCCTTATTTTCTGGATGACAAAAAAAGCATTTTGAAAAATCCTATGGTGGAGCTGATCCGGGCCGCCGTTGATATGATCCAGAAGGACTTTTCCTATGAATCGGTGTTTCGCTATTTAAGGACCGGGCTGGCAGCCTCAAAGGAGGATTCGGCCAAAATAGACCGGATGGAAAACTACGTCATTGCCATGGGAATCCGGGGATTCAAACGGTGGAACAGCTTATGGGAGGGCTGGTACCGGGGCGGGAAGGACTTGAATCTGGAGGAGTTAAATGCCTTCCGCGAAGAGATCATAACCCCTTTAAGACCCCTTCTGGAAGCTTTCCGGGGTAAGGAATCCACAGTAAAGTCCATGACGGCAGGGCTGACTGCCCTTTTGATGGAACTGGGCATAGAAGAAAAGATTCTCGCCTATGAATCGGAATTTCAGGAAATGGGAGAATTTGGCCTTGCCCGGGAATACGGACAGGTATATGGTCTGGTCATAGATTTATTTGACCGTCTGGCAGGACTTTTGGGAGAGGAACACGTAAGCCCCAGGGAATACGGGGAAATCCTGGATGCAGGTTTTTCCGAGGTCAAGGTAGGCTTAATTCCTGCTTCCGTAGACCGGGTGGTGGTGGGCGATATCACCAGAACCAGGTTAGACCATGTTAAGGTCCTGTTTTTCGTGGGAGTAAATGACGGAATTGTTCCCGTCAAAAAGGACAACAAGAGCCTGCTGACAGACAGGGAAAGAGAATTTTTGGGAAACCAGGCCATTGAACTGGCCCCCACTGCCAGTGAAGAAGGCTTAAGACAGCGTTTTTACCTATATTTAGCCCTGACAAAACCGGAGCAGGAATTGATTTTATCCTATGCTGCCATGAGCAGCAGCGGAAAAAGCCTGCGTCCCTCCACCCTGATCGGAGAGCTGAAAAAGCTGTTTCCCCTCCTGACAGAAAAGGTCCCGGAAGATGGGGCAGTTCCCCTGTCCATGAGGGAGGCCAAGGATGGTCTGGTCAAAGGACTGCGGGAATACGAACATACAGGGGGAGACGCCAGGTTTCTGGAGCTGTTTAAGGCATTTCTCCGTTCAGAAGATTATAAGGAGGAAGGGAAGAAGCTGGCGGAAGCTGCCTTTTATTCCTATGAAAAAAGAGGGATCGGAAAGATTGCGGCAAGAGCCCTTTACGGCCCGGTCATAAGCGGAAGCGTGACCAGGATGGAGCAGTATGCCTCCTGTGCTTACGCCCATTTCTTAAATTATGGGCTGGAATTAATGGAGAGGCAGGAGTTTCAGCTTGCAGCCATGGACATCGGAAACCTATTTCACGATTCCATTGACTTATGGTTCAACCGGATGAAGGAGGAAGGACGTGATTTTAAAACTCTTTCTGACGAAGAGCGGAAGACTTTGGTTCATGAATGTGTGACTGAGGTGACGGAGGAATACGGCAATACCATTTTAAAAAGCTCTGCCAGAAATGCCTATCTGGCCGGAAAGGTGGAGCGGATCACCGACAGGACGGTGTGGGCTCTTTTGGAACAATTGAAAAAGGGAGATTTCACTCCGGTGGGATTTGAGGTGTCTTTTTCTGCCGCCGATCATTTAAATGCTATGAGAATTCCCTTATCTAAGGATGAAGCTGTTCATCTGCGGGGAAGGATTGACCGCATGGACTTGTATGAGGACGAGGATGCAGTCTATGTTAAAATCATTGATTATAAATCAGGAAGCACTGCCTTTGACTTAACCTCCCTTTACTACGGCCTCCAGATGCAGCTTGTGGTCTATATGGATGCTGCCCTGGAAATGGAAGGAAGACGCTGTCCCGACAAATCTGTGGTTCCTGCAGGGATATTCTATTATAATATTAATGATCCGGTGGTTGAACGGGAAGGAGACATGACGGAAGAGGATATCAGCAGGCAGATGTTAAAACAGCTTCGCATGAACGGCCTGGTCAACAGCGATTTAAATGCCATTTCCCATATGGATCATGAGATCGAAACCGAATCCGACGTCATCCCTGTTGCCATGAAGAACGGGATCATTCAGGAGGCCAGATCCTCTGTGGCAGGAGGTAAACGCTTTGATGCGCTGCGACGGTTTGTCCGGGAGAAATTAAAGGCAGAGGGCCAGGATATTCTGGACGGGATCATTGACGTGGCTCCTTATAAGCAGGGAATGAAAAGCGCCTGCGATTACTGCCCCTACCACAGCGTCTGCGGCTTTGATTTAAAGACCAGGGGATACAGCTATAGAAAATTCAAGGCTCTTAAATCCGAGGAAATATGGCCTGTCATTGAGGGAGAGGAGGAAGATCATGGCGATTCGCTGGACTGAGGAACAAAAGGCGGTAATTGAAAGCAGAAACAGAAACCTGCTGGTATCGGCTGCAGCAGGAAGCGGAAAGACTGCTGTTTTGGTGGAGAGAATCATCCGCATGGTTACAGAAGGGGAGAATCCTCTTCGGGTGGACCAGCTTCTGGTCATGACCTTTACAAAGGCCGCTGCCGACGAGATGAGGGAGAGGGTGTTAAAGGCTATTGATGAAAAGCTGATGGAAAATCCGGACAATGCTCATCTGCAGATGCAGTCAGCCATGATTCCCTATGCCCAGATCACCACCATAGACAGCTTCTGCCTGGGGCTGATCCGGGAGCATTATAATAAGCTGGACATTGACCCGGCTTTCCGGGTGGGAGATGAAGGGGAAATGCTCCTTTTAAGGGGCGACGTTATGGAAGACATGCTGGAGGAATTTTACGGAAAGCAGGACCCTTTGTTTGAGCAGTTTGTGGAAACCTATGCCACGGGAAAAACAGACCGGGGAATCGGAGATTATATCATGCAGGTCTATACCTTTTCCCAAAGCAATCCCTGGCCTGAGGAATGGCTGGAGGGATGCAGGCAGGAGCTGGAAGCCTGCCATATGGACCAGCTTATGGATACAGGCTGGATGAAATTTCTCATGTGGGATGCGGCCCTCCAGCTTGGGGAATTAAAGGATCAAATAGAAAGCGCTATGGAGGTTTGTGAGGAGGAGAACGGCCCCCAGGCCTATCTCCCCATGCTGACCAACGATTTTCGCATGCTGGAGGCCCTTTCCAGGGCAGAAGGTTATGAAGCCTTAAATGAAGGGCTGAAAGAAGCTGTCTTTGACCGTCTGGCTGCCATCCGCAGCAAGGACATTGACCCGGATAAAAAGGCTTATGCGACAGGGATCAGGGACAGGGTGAAAAAGGCAATTGGAAAGCTTCGGGATTTATACTGCTTTGAATCCCCTCAGGAGGTCCTTTCCGACATCAGGGGAACGAAAGAGGCAGTGAGTACGCTTCTTGATCTGGCCCAGGAGTATGCCAACCGGTATCAGGAAAAGAAAAAAGAACGGAATGTGGTGGACTTTAATGATCTGGAGCATTATGCCCTGAAGATCCTTCTGACCAGAGAGGATGGAAAGACCGTTCCCTCAGAGGCTGCCGGCGAATTGAGCCGCCAGTTTGAGGAAATACTGGTGGATGAATACCAGGACAGCAATGATGTGCAGGAGGCCCTCATTACCAGCATATCCAGAGAACGGTTTGGAAATCCCAATGTGTTCATGGTGGGAGACGTAAAGCAGAGCATCTACCAGTTCCGTCTTGCAAGGCCCCAGCTTTTTTTGGAAAAGTATGAAACTTATTCCGCCGTGGAAGGAAAGTATCAGAAAATCGAACTGCACCAGAATTTCCGAAGCAGGCCGGAGGTCTTGGAAAGCATCAATGAGGTTTTCTACCAGATCATGACCAGGAATCTGGGAAATATCCGGTATACAAAGGAAACAGCCCTTCATCCGGGAGCCAGCTTTCCGGACTGCCAGGAAAGAGGGCAGGAAAAGTCTGAGCTTCTCATGATCCACGGAGAAGGAAACCTGCTAAAGCAGCTGGAGGGGGAGGATGCCGATTATACCAGCAGGGAGTTGGAGGCAAAGGCCATTGCAGCCAGAATCCGGGAGCTTACGGACCCTGTAAGGGGCTTAAAAGTATGGGATGGAAAGCTGGGAGGAACAGGAGGTTACCGGAGAGCAGGCTACGGTGATATTGTCATCCTGTTAAGAAGCACAAGCGGATGGTCCGAAGACTTTGTCAATGTGCTGATGAATGAGGGAATCCCTGCTTACGCGGAGAGAAAGACGGGATATTTCACTGCAACAGAGGTGGAAACTGTGTTGTCTATGCTGAGCATCATTGACAATCCCATGCAGGATATTCCTCTGGCTTCTGTATTCAAATCCCCGGTGGCAGGTATTACGGATGAAGAAATGGCCCATCTTATGGCCCTTTGGAAAAAGACGGCCAAAAAGGGGCAGGACCGGGGCTTATACGGGGCCTGGCAGAATTACCTGGGAGAGTACAGGGAAAAGGAAGATGCAGAGTATCCCGGGCTTTTTAAGAAGCTGGAAGGCTTCTCCCTTATGCTGGCAGGTTACAGGAAGAAGTCGGCTTATCTTTCCATTCATGAACTGCTTTATGACCTGTATGAAGGAACCGGATACTATGACTACGTTTCCGCCATGCCTGCAGGGGAGGCCAGAAGGGCTAATCTGCGGATGCTGGTGGAAAAGGCATCTGCCTACGAAAAAACCAGCTATACGGGCTTGTTTCATTTTATCCGCTATATTGAAAACCTGAAAAAATACGAAACTGATTTTGGTGAGGCTTCCCTGGCAGGAGAAGGGGATACGGTCCGGGTCATGACCATTCATAAGAGCAAGGGCCTGGAGTTTCCGGTGGTGTTTCTGGCGGGAATGGGGAAAAAGTTCAACAAGCAGGATGCCTATGGAAAAGTTCTCATTGATCCTGATCTTGGAATCGGAACGGATTACCTGGATTTAGAGCGCAGAGTGAAGGCTCCCACCTTAAAAAAGCATGTTTTAAAGCGAAGCATGGAATTAAGCGCCATGGGAGAGGAACTGAGGGTTCTTTATGTGGCCATGACAAGGGCAAAGGAAAAGCTGATTATGACGGGCTTTGACCGCTACCTGGACAAAAAGCTGGAGCGGTTTGACGGAATCTTGCGGGCAGAAGGACAGATTCCATTTACCATACTTTCCTCCGCTGACTCCTATCTGGACTGGATGCTCATGAGCCTTTCCGGAAAATTCTCCCGGGACGGAATTTTATCCGGGGAAGGGCTTAATACGGGAACTTTAGTGGTAAAGGAACTTCCCCTGACCAATCTGGTGGGATATGAGATGGAGCGGCAGGCGGAAAAACGGCTGACAAAGGAAAGCCTCCTTTCTCTTGACCCGGATCAGGTTTATGATTCAGCTTTTGAGGCGGATTTAAAGTCGGCCTTTGCGTATCAATACCCCTATGAGTCTGACATCGGCTTGTATACCAAGATATCCGTGTCTGAACTGAAGAAGAGGGGACAGTTTACCGATGAGGAGGAAAGCGCATTTCTCCCAACCATTCCTGCTTTTTTAATGGAAGAAGGACAGGAGGAGAAAACCAGGGGCGCATTCCGTGGAACTGCATATCACCGGGCTCTGGAGCTTTTGGATTTTGGAAGGGTCCGCACCGGGAAGGAAGTAAGGGAAGCCTTAGAGGGCTTTTTAAAGGCAGGAAAGATGGATGAGGAAAGCATTTCCCTGCTGTCAGTGGATCAGCTTGCCGCGTTCTTACGCTCTCCCCTGGGGCAGCGCATGGGGGCAGCCCAGACAGAAGGCCGGCTTAAAAAGGAGCAGCAGTTTGTGGTGGGCATTCCCGCAAGGGATATGGATGTCGGAGATTCCGGCGAGCTGATTCTGGTTCAGGGAATTATGGATGCCTGGCTGGAGGAGGAAGGGGAACTGGTCCTGGTGGACTATAAAACCGACCACATCAGAGAAGGCGAAGAGCAGATTTTAAGGGACCGTTATCAAGTACAGATGGAATATTATCAGCGTGCCCTGGAGCAGATGACCGGGAAAAAGGTGAAGGAAAAGATCATCTATTCCATGGCCTTGAGAAAGGAAATAGAGCTGGGGTAAAAAGTGCCCAAATCCGTACCATAAAAATTCAGCCTTGTTAAAAGGCATGAATGTGTTAAAATAGTAATAGAAAATATCTATAAATAGAAAAAGAGGGACAGATATGATACCAGATAGCGAAATAAGACTTACACAAATGACAAAGACAGCAGGCTGTGCAGCCAAGATCGGTCCGGGAACTCTTGCCGGGATTTTAGAAACTCTGCCTAAATTTCAGGATCCGGCCCTTATGGTGGGAATTGAAACCTCAGACGACGGAGCCATTTACCGGGTAAATGATGAAGTGGCCCTGATTCAGACCCTGGATTTTTTCACCCCGGTGGTGGATGATCCTTACGTGTTCGGCCAGGTGGCGGCAGCCAACGCCTTAAGCGATATTTACGCCATGGGAGGGGAGCCTAAGGTTGCCTTAAACATTGTGGCGTGGCCCAACTGCGTGAATCCGGAAATACTGGGAAGGATTTTACAGGGCGGTGCTTCCAAGGTATTAGAAGCCGGAGCAGTGCTGGCAGGAGGACATTCCATTCAGGATGACGAACCAAAGTACGGGCTCAGTGTTACAGGATTTGTCCATCCGGACAAGGTTTTTAAAAACAGCGGAGCCAGGCCGGGGGATGTGCTGATTCTGACTAAGCCCCTTGGAACCGGAATCATCAATACGGCAGTCAAGGCGGACATGGCTTCGGAAGAAGCCAGGGAAGAGGTTGTCAGGGTCATGACATCCTTAAATAAAAAGGCAAAGCAGATCATTGAGCATTATGATGTTCATGGATGTACCGATGTGACAGGCTTTGGCCTGGCAGGCCATGGAGCAGAGATGGCAGAGGGCAGCAACGTGACCCTGGAAATATTTGCAAAGGATTTACCGGTTCAAAAGGAGGCTTTCTCCCTTGCCCAGATGGGACTGATCCCGGAAGGAGCCTATAAAAACAGGTATTATACAGAGAACAAGGTGGACTATGGAGAAACAGAAGAGTATTTTCGGGACATTTTCTGCGATCCCCAGACTTCCGGCGGGCTTTTAGTCAGTGTTTCTCCGGAGGATGCCAAGCGGATTGCAGAGGACTTTAAAGCTGGGTCCATGGAAACAGAGTGGGCTGTCATCGGACGGGTTGTGGAACGAGAAGAAAAATTAGTGAAGCTGAGGTAATGATCATGATTTATCTGGACAATGCGGCTACCTCTTACCGGAAGCCGGAGGAGGTGGGCAAGGCTGTGGCTGATGCCATAGCCCATATGGGTAATTCAGGAAGGGGAGCTTATGGAGCAGCCTTAGACGCTTCCCGTATGATCTTTCAAACCCGCAGAATGCTGGCAGAGCTGTTTCAGACCGGAGATCCTTCCAGAGTGGCCTTTACGGCCAATTCCACGGAGAGCTTAAACATAGCCATTCAGGGACTGTTTAACCCGGGAGATCATGTGATTACAACAATGATGGAGCACAATTCTGTGCTGCGCCCTTTGTATCTTATGGAAACAAGAGGGATGGAGCTGACCATTCTTCCTGCGGACCAGGATGGAAATATCCGGTATGAGGATGTGTCAAAGGCAGTCAGAAAAAATACCAGAGGACTGGTTTGTACCCATGCTTCCAATTTAACCGGAAATATGAACGATCTGGAGGCTCTGGGAAGAATCTGCCGTCAAAACGGAATTTTATTTGTAGTGGATGCCTCCCAGACCGCAGGAGTATTTGACATAGACATGGAAAAGATGGGAATTGATGCCTTGTGCTTTACCGGACATAAAAGTCTCTTAGGCCCTCAGGGAACAGGAGGAATCTGCGTCAGGGAAGAAGTTTCCATCCGCCCTCTTTTAGTGGGAGGAACCGGAGTTCACAGCTATTCCACCACCCAGCCGGAGGACATGCCGGAGGCTTTGGAGGCCGGAACCTTAAACAGCCATGGAATTGCGGGGCTTCATGCTGCTTTGGAGTATTTGCAGAAAGCTGGAATTGAAAATATCCGCAGCCGGGAACTGATGCTGATGAAGCAGTTTTATGAAGGTGTGAAGGGAATTCCCGGAGTCCGGGTGTATGGAGATTTTTCCGGGGAAAAGCTTTTTTCCCGTGCCCCTGTGGTGGCTCTCAACATCAGGGATTACGATTCAGGGGAAGTGGCCGATGAACTGGCTGCTGAGTATGGGATATACACAAGGGCAGGAGCCCACTGTGCCCCCCTCATGCATCAGGCTCTGGGAACCGCAGAACAGGGAGCTGTCCGCTTTTCCATGTCCCATTATAACACAGAAGAAGAAATCCAGCAGGCCGTATGTGCGGTAAGGGAGTTGAGCTTATGAATTTAAAACAACTGGAAGCATTTGTATGTGTGGCAGAGGCAAAAAGCTTTTCTGCTGCAGCCAGGAAGCTTTATTTGACCCAGCCTACGGTCAGTGCCCATATCAGCGCCCTGGAAAAGGAATTGGGATCGAGGCTCTTTGCCCGAACGACAAAGGAAGTGGAGTTGTCCCAGGAGGGAGAACGGCTTTACGGAAATGCCAAAAAGATGCTGCAACTGGAAAAAAACATCCTCCGGGATTTCACCCAGAAGGAAGTCAGCGGAATACAAAAAATCGTGGTAGGAGCCTCCACAGTGCCGGGGCAGTATATTCTGCCCCAGATTCTTTCCCTTTTTGCAAGAACCTATCCGGGAAACCAACTGGAGCTTAAAGAGGCGGACAGCATGGAAGTGGTCAGGCTGGTTCAGGAGGGAGAAGTGGAAATCGGCTTTACAGGAACTTCAGGAACAGACCCATCCTGTGTATTTGAGCCCTTTTATGCGGACCGCCTGGTGGTGGTCACTCCTAATATTGAACGGTACAGGAAATACGAACAGACTGGATTTCCTTTAGAACAGTTTTACAAGGAACGCTGGATCGTCCGGGAGGAAGGGTCCGGCACCAGAAAGGAAGCGGAGCGCTGTTTAAAAGAAATGGGGCTGGATTTGAGCCGTCTGGAAACCGTGGCAACCATCAGCAACCAGGAGGCCATTAAAAAGTCGGTGGGAGCGGATATGGGAATTTCCATTGTCTCCGGTGCGGCTGCAGAAGATTTCGTCAGGCAGGGGATTTTGCTGCGCTTTTCTCTGGGCTCAGGAGAAACTTACCGGAACTTATATATGGTATGGAGCAAAAACCACAAACCAGGCAAGGCTGCAAGGCTTTTTATCCGGTTTGTCCGGGAGCTGTATACCGGTCCTTAAAAATCAACTACAATTACCAGTAAGGTAAATTTGCCCTGTGGGCATAGAGAGGACCCCCTGGGGGTGAGGAAACGTCATGAGAAAAAAAGAGTTGAAAATCGTTATTTCCTTTCACACCACCGCAGAAGCCATTGCAATGGAAGCGGAGTGCCAAAAGGATGAAATTCCGGGACGCCTGATTCCGGTTCCAAGACAGATTTCTGCAGGCTGCGGTCTGGCATGGTCAATGCCGGTGGCCTGGGAAGGGCAAAGAGAGGACTCCCTGGGGGGGATCGGACAGTGGATGGAGGAGAAAAAGCTCCGGTGGGACAACCTTGGAGTATATGAAATTTAAGGGGAAACATTTATAGAAATAATCTATAAAGGGCGAAGAAGCGGTTTCTCCAATACCATGGAAAAATGTGATGGAGTTGTGTAAAACATACAAACATAAAAATCATATTGACATATAGTTGTGCAATATGATATGGTTAACATGTAAAAGATCACAAGGCCTGTGATGTGTCAAAAATTAAAATTTAATTAAGAAACTTATATATGCTCATAATTGGTTGAGCGTCTCTACAAACTACCGTAATAGTTGTCTATAAGTTTCCGCGTATTCATAATAATCAGACTTTATGGAATACGTTGGAAAAAATAGAAATATCGGTGGTTTTTTTTATTGCTTAAAATGCTGCAATCTGGCTGCCGTATTTCATTTCATTACTTAAAAAAAGGAGATATTCTATGACTGATGGCAGAAATTTTATTTTAAAGGGCAATATTTGCTACAGTAAGGATGTGAAAACTTTAAAGACGGTGGAACAGGGCTTCCTGATTTGCCGGGATGGAAAGTCAGCGGGAGTGTTTGAAGAGATTCCAGAGCAGTATAAGGATTATCCTGTTAAAGACTGCGGGGATATGATGATCATTCCCGGACTGGTGGATTTACATATCCACGCTCCCCAATTTGCTTTTAGGGGTCTGGGTATGGATCTGGAGCTGTTGGATTGGCTGAATACCAATACATTTCCGGAAGAAGCCAAGTACAAAGATTTGGAATATGCAAAAAAGGCTTATGAAATTTTTGCAGAGGCCATGAAAAAAAGCGGTACCACAAGAGCTTGCATCTTTGGCACCATCCACAATCAGGCCACAGAGCTTTTGATGGATCTGATGGAGGAAACAGGAATCAAGTCCATGATTGGAAAGGTCAACATGGACCGGAACTCTCCGGATTATCTCCGGGAACAGGATGCCAAACAGTCAGAACAGGATACGCTTCAGTGGCTTGAGAGAACAAGTACGAAATATAAGAACGTAAAACCCATTCTAACACCCAGGTTCATTCCTTCCTGTACTGATGACTTAATGGAACGGTTAGGAAGGATCAGAAAGGAACGTGAGCTTCCGGTTCAGTCCCACTTGTCGGAAAACCAGGGGGAAATTCAATGGGTAAAAGAGCTTTGCCCGGATTCACAGTCCTACAGTGACGCCTATGACAAATTCGGCCTGCTTGGGGAAGCGGGAGAAACTATTATGGCCCACTGTGTGTATTTAACAGAAGAAGAAATGGAATTGATCAAAGCGAGAGGTACTTATATCGCCCACTGTCCAAATTCCAATACCAATTTGTCTTCCGGAGTAGCTCCAATCAGAACATTTCTGGAGAAGGGATTGAATGTAGGTCTGGGAAGCGATGTGGCAGGAGGAAGCGGGGAATCCATATTCCGTGCCATGGCGGATTCCATTCAGACCTCCAAGCTGAGATGGAGACTTAAGGATGACAGTTTAAAACCACTTACCGTGGAAGAGGCGTTCTATATGGGAACAGCCGGAGGCGGTTCTTTCTTTGGAAAAGTGGGAAGCTTTGAAGAGGGTTATGAATTTGATGCTTTGATTTTGGATGACAGCAGTCTTCGTCATCCCCAGCCGCTGACTCTGCGGGAACGGCTGGAGCGTTTTATCTACCTGTCTGATGACAGGCACATTACGGGGAAATACGCAGAGGGAGTGAAGGTGTTTTAAAAATAAAATCTGATTTAAGAATCAGAGCAACCGGTTGTGGGGAAACTATGGGGCATCACTTTGATAAGCATCTGTGCTTAAAAAGGTTTTGTCCCTGCCGGTTTTTCAAAGAGAAGGTTTCAAATAGCTGTTTATACATCAGAAATAAAAATAGGAGGCATGTATATGATAATCGGAAAAAGTGTTACCCGTGTTGATGCATTTGATAAGGTCACGGGAAGAACCAAATACACCGATGACCTTTGTGAGAAGAATGCCCTGATATGTAAGATTTACCATTCTACCATAGCCAATGGTGTGGTTAAATCGATTGATACTTCAGAGGCTGAGAAAGTACCAGGAGTGGTTAAGGTGGTGACCTGCTTTGATGTGCCTAAATATTATTTTCCGACGGCAGGCCATCCATGGTCCACAGACCCATCACATCAGGACGTGGCGGATCGTCTTCTTTTGACGGACCGTGTGCGTTTTTACGGCGATGACGTGGCTGCAGTTGTGGCAGAAAATGAAGTGGCTGCCAAGCAGGCCATCAGCGCGCTGAAAGTGGAATACGAAGAGTATCCCTTTGTTCTTGATCCTCAGGAAGCCATGAAAGAGGGAGCTCCTCTCCTTCATGAGAAATACACCAATAATATTCTGGGCCATTCCAGCATCAGAAAGGGAAACCTGGAAGAAGCAATTAAAGAGCCAGGACTGGTTAAGGTGGAGCAGTGGTATGATACACCTATTGTTCAGCATTGTCACATTGAAAACCATATTTGTTTTGCCAGCGCAGAAAGCGGAAAAATAACCGTTGTGTCTTCCACCCAGATCCCTCATATCGTCAGACGTGTGGTAGGTCAGGCTCTTGGAATTCCGTGGGGAAATGTCCGCATTGTTAAACCATATATCGGAGGAGGTTTCGGAAATAAGCAGGATGCCCTGTATGAGCCCCTTTGTGCATATCTTTCAACCGCAGTGGGAGGACGTCTTGTAAAGCTTGATGTCAGCCGTGAAGAGACTTTTGTAAGCAACCGTACAAGACACGCCATCCGCAGCCGTATCATCAGCTGGGTGCGTCCTGACGGAACCTTTGCAGCCCGTAAACTGGAGTGTTATTCCAACCAGGGAGCTTACGCTTCCCACGGCCATGGAATCGCAGCAAAGGGCATGGGAGCATTCCCTCAGCTCTATCCTTGTGAAAACGTGGAATGTGACGCTTATACGGTATTTACCAACATGCCTGTAGCAGGCGCCATGCGCGGCTATGGAATCCCTCAGGCCATGTTCCCGGTGGAAAGCCAGACAGATGACATTGCCCTTGCAATCGGCATGGATCCGGTAGAGTTCCGCCGCAAGAACCTGATGCCCGTAGGATATGTGGACGCATTTTCTAAAAATGAAAACTATTCCGACACCTTCAACCAGTGTATGGATAAAGGAAAAGCCTATATAGATTATGACCGCAAGATAAAGGAATACGCAAACCAGACCGGCCCTGTCCGTAAAGGCGTGGGATGTGCAGTGTTCTGGTACAACACAGCGGTATGGCCCATCAGTTTGGAAGTTTCCTCCTGCCGTATGGTAATGAACCAGGACGGTTCCATACAGGTTCAGTTAGGAGAGACGGAGATCGGCCAGGGAGCTGATACAGCCTTTGGGCAGATGGCAGCAGATACTCTGGGAGTACCCTTTGAAATGGTCCATGTGATTTCCTGCCAGGATACGGATGTCACTCCTTTCGGAACAGGCTCCTATGCCTCCAGACAGACCTATGTGGGAGGCTTTGCCATAAAGCAGACCGCTCTTTTACTAAAAGAGAGAGTTTTAAAATACGCCCATGAACTGACCCGTATGCCGGTATTCAATCTGGATATCAAAGATGGAAAGATTGTGCGTACCACAGACGGAAGAGAGCTTTTGACCTTAGGAGAATTGGCTACAGAAGCTATTTACAGCATGTCAAACAGCCAGCACTTAACGTCAGAGAGCACTTACCAGATCAAGTCCAATGCTTACTCCTTTGGCTGCTGTTTCGCCGAGGTAGAGGTAGATATTCCTATGTGCAAAGTAAAGCTGGTTGACATTATCAATGTCCATGACTGCGGAACTCTGATCAACCCGGCTCTTGCAGAGGCCCAGGTTCACGGAGGAATGAGCATGGGAATCGGTTACGCCCTTTCTGAGCAGCTTCTCATTGACGAGAAGTCAGGAAGAACCTTAAATGACAACCTGCTGGATTATAAACTGTCCACCACTATGGATCATCCTCACTTGGAAGCCCAGTTCGTGGAAAATGGCGAACCCACCAGTGCATACGGAACAAAGTCTCTGGGAGAACCCCCGGCTTGTCCGGTAGCACCGGCTATCCGAAATGCCATATTAAATGCAACAGGCGTCCAGATGTACAAAATACCCATGACATCCCAGGAATTATTCAAACGGTTCAAGGAAGAGGGACTGATCTGATAGAAGGAGGAAGGCTTTATGTATGACATGAAAGCATTATATGAAGCGCATACCGTAGAAGAGGCGGTAAAGCTTCGTTTGGAGCATCCAGAAGCCCAGATCATAGCTGGCGGAAGCGATGTTTTAATACAGATGAGAGAAGGAAAAAGAGCTGGAAAAGAATTGATCAGCATTTATATGATCGATGAAATGAGAGGTGTGAGCCTGGACGAAGAAGAGTCCATCCGCATCGGTTCCCTTACCAGTTTTTCTCATATTACCAAAGACCCCATTATCCAGAAATACATCAACGTGCTTGGAGAAGCAGTGGATATGGTGGGCGGACCCCAGATAAGAAATATTGCAACAATCGGAGGAAATACCTGCAACGGCGTTACCTCAGCGGATTCAGCTTCCACATTGTTTGCGTGGGATGCAGTGATCGAGCTGACAGGACCGGAAGGAATCCGCCGCATTCCCATCAGCGAGTTCTATATCAAGGCAGGAACCGTGGATATCAGGGAAGGAGAGCTGCAGACAGCGGTGATTATCCCTAAGAAGAGCTACGAGGGCTATAAAGGCCATTATATCAAGTATGCCAACAGAAATGCCATGGATATCGCTACAACGGGATGTTCTGTCAATGTGAAGCTGTCAGAGGATAAGAAGACAGTGGAAGATATCAGAATCGCTTACGGTGTGGCAGGCCCTATTCCCATGCGCACCAAAAGTGCAGAAGCGCTGGCAAAGGGACAGCAGGTTTCAGAAAAGCTGGCAGAGGACTTTGGAAAAGAAGTTCTTGCAGACATCAACCCAAGAGACAGCTGGCGTGCTTCCAAGGACTTCCGTAAGCATGTTGCCGTGGAAATGGCAACCCGCTGCTTTAAAGAGTCAGTGAAACTTTCAGGAGGTGAGATCTGATGTCAGTACAATACAAATTAGTCAAATGTACCATCAATGGAAAATATACAGAGACAATGGTAGATGTCCGGGCCTCCCTGACCGATATGCTCCGGGATGATTACCGTCTGACTTCCGTCAAAAAGGGATGTGAGGTAGGAGAGTGCGGAGCCTGTAACGTGATCATCGATCATGAGTGCTTCAACTCCTGCATCTACTTAGCCATATGGGCCGACGGAAAAGAGATCAAGACCCTGGAAAGCCTTATGGGACCAAATGGAGAGCTTTCCGATATTCAGCAGGCGTTTATCGACGAAACAGCCGTTCAGTGCGGATTCTGCACACCGGGCTTTATTATGTCGGCAGTGGAAATTCTGGAAAGCGGAAAAGAGTATACCAGAGATGAACTGAGAAAGCTGATGTCCGGCCACTTATGCCGGTGCACAGGCTATGAGAATATCATCAATGCGGTAGAGAAAACCATGCTCCGCAGATTGGGAAAACTGCCTTCTTAAATACAGCTTAAAGAGATAAGAAATAAAAACAGGAGCAAGACCGATGGTCTTGCTCCTGTTTTTATTTCTTATCTCTAGGAAGTATAATGTTTAAAAAGATGGCTACAATGGTTGCCACAACAACCGGAGAACGTCCAAAGATGGTGGTTGCCCATGCCGGGAAGGTCTGGAGCGCTGCAGTTGCCTGAGATATTCCCATGCCGAGAGCAGCAGAAAGACCAACGATCGAAGAATTCCGGTAGTTCATATCTTCGGAGGTTACCAGTTTCATTCCTGTCATGGCGATGGAAGCAAATACCGATACGGTAGCACCTCCCAGAACGCACTGAGGGATGGTGGTAAGCAGAGCTGAGAACTTAGGTATCAGCCCGGCTGCCAGTAAAATAGCTGCGGTTATTCCAAAGATACAACGGTTTACTACTTTTGTGGTGGTTACGATACCTACGTTCTGGCTGTAGGTTGCGGTTGGAAGACCGCCTAAAAAAGCACCAAGGATATTGGAGACACCGTAGCCCACAATACCGCCGCGAAGCTCGGCATCGGTTGGTTCCCGGTCAATAGAACCGGTGGTTGTAGCTGTAAAATCTCCGATTGCCTGGACTGCGTTGATTGCAAACAGAAGTCCGAGGGCAACGCAGGAAGACGGTTCAAATACCACTCCGAAATGAAGAGGCTGGGGAACCTGAAAATAAGTCGCAGTTCCGATGTTTGTAAAGTCTACCATGTTAAAGAACAGAGCAACAATATATCCCACGATAATTCCGATCAAAATGGAAGCCAGCTTATAAAAGCCTTTTCCAAAGTGATTTAAGGTGGTAACAACGGTTAAAGTAATCAGGGCTACGAGCCAGTTCTGCCAGGAACCATAGGTGGGGCTGGAAACACCGCCTGCCATATAATTAATGGCTGTTGGATAAAGAGAGAGTCCGATGGTAAAAACAACTGTTCCGGTAATGAGCGGCGGGAAAAACCTCCGGATCTGGGTAACAGTAAGTCCCACGATCACTGCAACAATACCGCCCACTATCTGGGCTCCTAAAATTGCTGCGACTCCAAAGCTTTCTGCAATGGCCTGCATACTTGGAACATAAGCAAAGCTGATGCCCATGATGACAGGAAGGGCTGAGCCTAAGCGGAATCCGTTTTTCGCTCCTATAGGGAAAAGCTGGAGCACAGTGGATAATGCGGATACCACCAGGGCGGCCTGGATCAAAATGACCCTGTCCGCCGGGTTGAGACCAACAAGATTGGCCACAATGATTGGGGGAGTAACACATCCCACGATCATTGCAACCAGGTGCTGGATCGCCAGAGGAAGTGCATGTGAAAATTTTGGAATGCCATCTAATTCAAAAATAGAAGCCTGTTGCGTATTTGTTTGTTTCATTACAAAAATTCCTCCTTAGGGAGCGGTTAACGGTTTATTTATGAATATGAGTTCCGGTTTTCCCCAGGATTCCTTCTTTTGCTTTTTCAAGCAGAGTAATGAGCGCGTTGCGTCCTTCTTTGGAATCTGCAAATCTCACTGCAGCCTGAACCTTTGGCAGCATGGAGCCTGGAGCAAAATGACCTTCTCCAATGTACTGACGAGCTTCGTCTGTAGTGATATCGTCCAACCATTTCTCTTCCGGTTTACCGAAGTTAATTGCTACTTTTTCAACTGCTGTGAGGATGATTAAGAAATCTGCATCCAGTTCTTCAGCCAGCAGTTCGCTTGCGAAATCTTTATCAATAACTGCGCTTGCGCCCTTTAAGTGATTTCCCTGAAGAGTAACAGGAATACCGCCGCCGCCGCAGGCAATGACAAGCTGTCCTGAATCTACGAGGGAGCGGATTGCGCCGATTTCGATGATTTCAGAAGGGTTTGGAGAAGCTACCACACGGCGGTATCCGCGTCCGGCATCTTCTTTTGTGATGTATCCGTATTTTTCTTCAGCCAGCTTTGCTTCTTCGGCTGTCATAAAGTGGCCGATTGGCTTGGAAGGAGAGTTGAATGCGGGATCATTTTCATCCACACGAACCTGTGTGATCATGGTGGTTACAGGGATGTTGGTGATATTTCTGTTTACCAGCTCTTCTCTTAAGGCGTTCTGTAAGTCATAGCCGATGTAAGCCTGGCTCATGGCTACGCAAACGGAGAGAGGTGTGTTTGGCTGCTTGGGATCTTCTCTGGTCAAAGCGCTCATAGCGTTGTTGATCATGCCGACCTGAGGTCCGTTTCCGTGAACAACAACAACTTCGCAGCCTTCTTCGATGAGATCAACGATTGCCTTTGATGTAATTTTTACTGCTGTCATCTGCTCGGGAAGTGTATTGCCAAGAGCATTTCCGCCTAATGCGATAACAATTCTTTTTTTCTTTTCCATGATTTTTTCCTCTCAATCATATGATGTTTTTTGGAATTTATAGGAATTTTAGAGAATAAAAGCGCACCTGCATCCATTGGCCGGTTGCAGGTGCGCACGGAGCTCATAAATATGGGGCATTACCCCAATATGAAATTACTCAAAGATTCTTGGTGTTTTCTCGGTTTCCAGTTTCTTTAAAGTCTCCTGAGGATTAGCGAACTTGCTTAAGAAGATCATAGCAGCAATTACATATGGCTTGTAGCTAGCTTCTTTGTATAACGGATCGCGGTAACGATCGAATACGGAAGCTACAACTTCACCATCTTTGCAGCTAACATCGTTGATGTCAGCAGGTAAGCAGTGCATGTAAAGAGCCTTGCCGTCTTTTGTTGTTGCCATTAATTCTTCTGTACAGCACCAATCTTTGTGGTTTGCGTTCTGAGCAAGCAGTTCTTTCTCAAGAGCCTTGATGCCGTCTGTATCGCCTTCGCCGTAAAGGTTAGTTCTCTTTTCCATAGCTGCAAATGGAGCCCAGCTCTTTGGATATACGATGTCAGCATCCTTGAATGCGTCAGCCATATCGTTGGAGATGCGGAAGGAACCGCCGGATTTCTCAGCGTTAGCCTTTGCAATTTCAGCAACTTCAGGCATAACTTCGTAGCCTTCTGGATGAGCCAGAACAACTTCCATACCCATACGTGTCATTAATCCGATGATTCCCTGAGGAACGGATAATGGCTTTCCGTAGGAAGGAGAGTAAGCCCATGTCATAGCCAGCTTTTTGCCCTTTAAGTTCTCAAGGCCGCCGAACTCGTTGATGATGTGAAGAGCATCAGACATACTCTGAGTTGGATGGTCGATATCGCACTGTAAGTTTACTAAAGAAGGTCTCTGCTCTAAGATACCGTCCTTATTTCCCTGGGTAACAGCGTCCATGAACTCGTGCATGTAAGCATTTCCCTTGCCGATATACATATCATCACGGATACCGATAACGTCAGCCATGAAAGAAACCATGTTAGCTGTTTCACGAACAGTCTCGCCGTGAGCTACCTGAGATTTGCCTTCGTCTAAATCCTGAACTTCCAGACCAAGTAAGTTACATGCGGAAGCGAAGGAGAAACGGGTACGTGTGGAGTTGTCGCGGAATAAAGAGATTCCAAGACCGCTCTCGAATACTTTTGTAGAGATGTTGTTCTCTCTCATGAAGCGAAGAGCGTCAGCAACGGTCCAGATAGCTTCCAGTTCTTCGTCTGTCTTTTCCCAGGTTAAGAAGAAGTCGTTGTTATACATTTCCTTGAAGTTTAAGGAATTCAATTTGTCGATGTAATCCTGTAAGGTTTTCATTTTTTGTTAGCCTCCTGATTTTCTTTGAGTTTAATGGTATCTATCCTTGATGCCGCAGCCTGCCATTGATTTGGGGAAGGAATGGCAAGCCACCGGCAAAAATGATTGTTGGAAAATAATTAATTATTTGCAGTAAGCGCTTGGAAGTGCTGCGTATACAGCTGCACATGTTACCAGATCCTGCTTCCAGGTAATCTCGTTAGGAGCATGAGCCTGATCCTCTGCACCAGGTCCGAAGCCGATACATGGGATTCCGTTACGGCCCATGATGGAAACGCCGTTGGTGGAGAAGGTCCACTTATCTGTCAGAGGACGTGCTGTTCTCTTTGCAAGAGTAACTTCTGCGCCGATTCTTTCGTTACCGTAAAGGTTCTTGTAAGCATCTTCCAGTGCCTTGGTAACGTCGTGATCCTCCGGAATAACCCATGTTGGGAAGTAGCACTCGATTGGGTAGGTAAGTCCTGTATAGGAAGGACGGGAGTATTCGTACATGGAAACAGTAACGTCATCTCCGTATTTCTTTACATTAGGAAGGTTGCGGATTTCTTCTAAGCAGCTTTCCCATGTCTCGCCAGCTGTCATACGACGGTCTAAAGATACTGCACAGGAGTCAGCAACTGCACAGCGGCTTGGGGAGGTGAAGAAGATTTCGGAAGCAGTAACAGTACCGCGTCCTAAGAAGTTAGCTTCTTTCCACTCTTTGTTGTATTTCTCGTCAAGCATCTTTACAAGGCCTTTGATTTCCTTGTCATCAGCAGCGTCGTTCTCGTTAAGAGAGCGAACGTCCTGAAGAATGTCAGCCATCTTGTAGATAGCATTGTCACCACGCTCTGGTGCGGAACCGTGGCAGGAGATACCCTTAACGTCGATACGGATTTCCATACGTCCTCTCTGTCCGCGGTAGATTCCGCCGTCAGTAGGCTCTGTGGATACAACGAATTCCGGGCGAACCTTACCTTCGTTGATGATGTACTGCCAGCAAAGGCCGTCACAGTCTTCTTCCTGAACAGTACCGGTAACTAAAACAGTGTACTTGTCATTTAAAAGACCTAAGTCCTTCATGATCTTTGCGCCGTAAACAGCAGATACGATACCGCCGCACTGGTCAGATACACCACGGCCGCCGATTTCAGTGTCGTTCTCGTAGCCTTCGTATGGATCGAAGTTCCAGTTGTTCTTGTTGCCGATACCAACAGTGTCGATATGAGCGTCAAAGCCGATTAAAGTCTTGCCGGTTCCCATGTAGCCTAAAACGTTGCCCATGCCGTCGATTTCAACTTTATCGAACTCCAGCTTTCTCATCTCTTCTGCGATGCGGTCGACGTGAGCCTTCTCATCGCAGCTCTCGCCTGGGAACTTAACGATTTCCCTCAGGAACTTTGTCATGTCTGCCTGATAACTCTGTGCTGCTTCTTTAATTTTGTTGTAATCCATTTTTATGACCTCCATTTTTATAATTTATTTAGGAAGTTCGACTTGCTTTTGGCTTATCGAACGTCTGTCCTAGCGCTCTTTTCCTTCCCAGACAATTGCTTTATAACGGTCCGGATCGGTATCTCCCTCAGTAGAGAAGAGGAGGATTTTGGAATCTTTGTTAAGTCCTAAGTGCTCTCTTAATTCCTTGTACTCATCAAAGAGCATGATGCAGGCTAACACTCCGAAAGGAGCAGCGCCTGATTCGCCGGAAGTTACCGGCACATCGCCTTTTACCGGAGCTGCCAGCATTCTCATGCCAAGTGCGGCTACCCAGTCAGGAGCAGAAACAAAGGTGTCTACGTGGTTCTTTAAGATATCCCAGGAAATGGTATTGGGCTCGCCGCAGGCAAGTCCGGCCATAATAGTCTGCATATCACCGTCTACAATGCGGATTCCGCCGTCGCCGGCTTTTGCACCCTTGTAGAGGCAGTCAGCCACATCAGCTTCCACAACAACAACTTTAGGAGGATTCTCAGGATAGCGGTTTGCAAAGTATCCCTGAACAGCTCCTGCAAGAGAACCTACACCGGCCTGTACGAATACGTGGGTCGGTCTGTCGCAGCCGTATTCTTCAAGCTGCTCGTTGGCTTCTAAAGCCATGGTTCCGTAACCCTGCATAATCCAGGCAGGAATCTCTTCGTAGCCATCCCATGCAGTATCCTGTACAACAACGCCGTTCTTTGTTTTAGAAGCGGCATCAGCAGCCATACGAACGCACTCATCATAGTTAACTTCCTCGATGGTAACAGTAGCGCCTTCAGCCTTGATGTTGTTGAAACGGGTGAGGGTTGAACCCTTTGGCATGTAAACAACGGATTTCTGGCCTAATTTATTGGCTGCCCATGCAACACCGCGGCCATGGTTTCCGTCAGTAGCGGTAAAGAAGGTAGCCTGTCCGAATTCTTCTCTTAAAGCATCAGAAGTGAGAACACTGTAAGGAAGATCAGATACATCTTTGTTGGTCTGCTGTGCGATGTACTTTGCAATAGCGAAGGAACCTCCCAGTACCTTAAAGGCATTTAAGCCGAAACGGTAGGATTCGTCCTTTAAGTAAATCTGACCCAGGCCAAGGTAATCTGCCATCTGGTCCAGCTTTGCAAGAGGAGTCTTGCTGTACTGAGGAAAGCTTTCATGGAAGGTTCTGGCTTTCTTGATTTCCTCCAGAGCCATAACAGTAAGGTTTTTGTCCTCAGTCTTTGGCATGGTGTTTACAACCCAATCAAATGGTTTCATGATACTCATTCTCCTTTTTCTTTTATTTCCTATTTAATAGGAAGTGATCACTTTTCTTTGTTTGCATCCATATAGCTGTACAAGGTGAACTTGGATATGCCGAAATAATTGGATACTTTGTCGCCGGATTTGGTGATCAGGAATGCCCCTGCATCGTTTAAATACTGGATTGCAGTGATTTTGTCCTCCTTGCTCATGAGAGCTACCGGCTTTCCAACCAGTGACACTGATTCTTCGATCAGGGTATCCAGCAGATCGTTGACGCTGTGGGTGATCTTTCTGGGCTTTCTGGCTTCGCCGTTTGTCTCAGAAGTGGAGAGAAGCGGCTTTAAGGCATTGTCTACGGTAAGCAGGCCCGTGATATCATAGTTAATGGCCAGAATGTAATCAACGGTGTTATTCTTCCCTCTTATATACATGGTACTGGATTTTAAAATCCTGCCATCATCGGTTCTGGTCAGATAGGAAAGCCGGTCTTTTAAAACATCCGGTTGTTTCTTCAAAGTCTCCAAAACGATTTCAGAGGGGCCGTCTCCCAACTGGCGGTTGCTCACATGACCGTTTTCAATGTAGACCACGGAACGGTCTAAATCATTCTTTTTTAAGTCATGGATAACCACCTCGCAGGTGTAGCCAAAATGGACTGCAATTCCGTGGGCGATTTGTGTCAGTAATTCAAGATTTGAATCCATATCCGTATCCCCCTTATCTCAATTTCTTATACTCCCATCATAACATAAAAAAATTAAATTTCAAGAGGTTTCTAAAAATTTTTTAGGTAGACTAATTTATTTTGTATTTTTTGCTTGCATTTCTCTATATGAAATGATACACTGTAGCTATAAAGAAAGTTATGGTGTAATGTGTATAGAAAAGTATAGAATCAGTGAACAAGTGTAAGCAGATTGTCAGGATAAAGTACAGGCATATCAGAAAAGCTTATGTGCGGTTTGTATACTGAGTGAAAAATCAAATTTTACCTCATAATCTTAAAAAACAAGAAAAAGGAGATGGAAACATGTTGATTATCGGTAATGGAAGAATGATCACAAGAGACCCTCAGAATCCATTTTTTGAGAATGGTGCAGTGGCAATGGAGGGAACAACAATCTGTAAGGTTGGAACCCTGGAGGAAGTGAAGAAAGCATATCCAGATGCGGAGTTCATCGATGCAAAAGGCGGAGTTATCATGCCGGCCTTTATCAATGCCCATGAGCACATTTACAGTTCCTTTGCCAGAGGCTTGAGCATCAACGGATACGATCCTCACGGTTTTCTGGAGATTTTAGACGGAATGTGGTGGACCATTGACAGAAACCTTACATTAGAAGATACCAGATTAAGCGCTATGGCGACTTATATCGATTCTATTAAAAATGGTGTGACAACCACATTTGACCACCATGCCAGCTTCGGCCACATTACAGATTCCTTATTTAAGATCGAAGAGGCTTCCAAAGAGACAGGTGTCCGCTCATGTCTTTGTTATGAAGTTTCTGACCGTGACGGAATGGACAAGGCCAGAGAAGGCGTTCTGGAAAATGAAGCATTTATCAAACATGCCCTTGCAGATGACAGCGATATGATCGCAGGTATGATGGGAATGCACGCCCAGTTCACCATTTCCGATGAGACCATGGAATTTGCGGCTGCCCACAAGCCTGAAGGCGTGGGATACCACATTCACGTGGCAGAGGGAATTGAAGATCTTCACCACTGCTTAAAGCATTATGGAAAGCCCATCGTGAATCGTCTGATGGACTGCGGCATTCTGGGAGAGAAGACCCTTCTTGGACACTGCATCTACATCAATCCTCACGAGATGGCATTAATTAAAGAAACAGACACTATGGTCGTTCACAATCCGGAATCCAATATGGGCAATGCATGCGGCTGCCCGCCAACCATGGAACTGGTTCACAGAGGAATCTTAACCGGCCTTGGAACAGACGGATATACCCACGACATGCTGGAGTCCTATAAGGTGGCAAACGTTCTTCATAAGCATCATTTATGTGATCCTAACGCAGCCTGGGGCGAGGTTCCCAAGATGCTGTTTGAAGGAAATGCACAGATCGCAGGACGTTACTTTAAGAAGCCTCTGGGCGTTTTAAAAGAGGGAGCAGCAGCAGACGTAATCGTTACAGATTATATTCCTCTCACCCCTATGAGCGCTGACAACTGCAACGGACATATCGTATTCGGTATGAACGGACGCAGCGTGGTAACCACAGTAGGAAACGGAAAGGTTCTGATGAAAGACCGCGTCTTCACAGGCATTGATGAAGAGAAGGTAATGGCAGACTGCAGACAGGCGGCGGGCGAGCTGGCAAAGAGAATCAATTCCAGATAAAGGCTTGACAAAAGTTATACAGAATATGTTAAAATAAAAATATACAATATAGAATATTCACTGAGGCTGTCAGGCTGAAAAATCACTGGCAGCCTCAATACAGGAGGTAACCCTTTCAGGGATACCGATATGCCCAAAGAACACGGGCAAGAAGGAGGAAAACAATGGGAGACAGAATGACACCAATGCCTTTTGAACAGTTAGTGAACTGGACATTAAAGGAGCATGAAACCAGCGGAAATGTTTTTGGAGTTTACAGACCTTATAAGGCAGATGCAAAAAACAACCGGAGCATATTCGGACGCAAACTGGAGACACCGGTAGGACCGGCTGCAGGACCTCATACTCAGCTGGCACAGAATATACTGGCTTCTTATTTTTCAGGAAGCCGCTTCTTTGAACTTAAGACCGTTCAGATCTTAGACGGAGAGGATCTGCCTGTAAGCAAACCATGTATTAAGGCTGATGACGAATGCTATAACTGCGAGTGGTCTACAGAGCTTTACGTTCCGGAGGCTCTTGATGAGTACATTAAGGCATGGTTCCTGCTTTCTGTATTTGCAAAGGAATACGGCCTTGGAGCTGCTGACGGCTTCCAGTTCAACATGAGCGTGGGCTATGACTTAGAGGGAATCAAATCCCCGAAGATTGATAACTTTATTGAGTCCATGAAGGATGCAAAGAACACAGAAATCTTTAAGTCCTGCAAGAAGTACCTTATGGACAACATTGATCTCTTTAAGAACGTAACAAAAGAAGATATTGAAAACATTCCTTCTGAAATCTGCAATTCCGTAACTCTCTCCACTCTTCACGGCTGCCCGCCTCAGGAGATTCAGAGAATTGCTACTTATTTGATTGAAGAAAAAGGACTGAATACCTTTATTAAATGTAATCCAACCCTTTTAGGATATGAATTTGCAAGAAAGACCATGGATGAGATGGGATATGACTATGTGGCATTCGGTGATTTTCATTTCCTTGATGACTTACAGTATGAAGATGCAATCCCCATGTTCAAGACTTTGATTGCTCTTTGTGAGAAAAAGAATCTGGCATTCGGCGTAAAGATTACCAACACCTTCCCGGTAGACGTAAAGGCAGGCGAGCTTCCAAGCGAAGAGATGTACATGTCCGGAAAGTCCTTATATCCTCTTTCCATTTCCCTGGCAGCAAGACTTGCTAAGGAATTTGACGGAAAGCTGAGAATTTCCTTCTCCGGCGGTGCTGACTATCACAACATCAAGGCCATTGTAGATGCAGGAATCTGGCCTGTTACCGTGGCAACCACCCTGTTAAAGCCGGGCGGATACCAGAGACTGTTACAGATGACAGAGAAGCTGGAAGCAGGCAATGTAGAATTTACTATCGTTGACCCGGAAAAGACAGCAAAGCTGGCATCAGATGCTATTACAGATCCTCACCACGTTAAATCCATCAAGCCTACTCCTACCAGAAAGATGGCCAAGTCTGTTCCCCTTGTGGATTGCTATGTGGCACCTTGTAAGGTTGGATGTCCTATTAACCAGGATATTACCACTTATTTACAGCTTTCCGGAGCAGGAAAGTATGAGGAAGCCATTAAGGTGATTGCAGAGAAGAATCCTCTTCCATTTATCACCGGAACCATCTGTGCCCATAACTGTATGAGCGTATGTAACCGTAACTTCTATGAAGATCCGATTAATATCCGCGGTGTGAAACTGGTGTGTGCAGAGGGCGGATATGACAGCCTGATGAAAGAAATCGAGGCAGGAGAGCTGAAGGGCAAAAAGACCGCTATTGTGGGCGGAGGTCCGGCTGGACTTGCAGCAGCTTATTTCCTGACAAAGCATGGAATGCCTGCAACTATTTTTGAAAAGACCGGCAGCCTGGGCGGCGTGGTAAAACATGTAATTCCTGGCTTCCGTATTCCTGATGATGCCATTGAAAAAGACGCAGCTCTTTGCCTGGCTTATGGCGCAGAAGTAAGATATAATACTGAGGTAACCAGATTAGAAGACCTTAAGAAGGAAGGCTTTGACTACATCATCCTTGCAGCAGGCGCTTCCAAGCCAGGTGTGTTAAACTTAAAAGCAGGAGATACCATCAATGCTCTGGATTTCCTGGCTCAGTTTAAGGCAGCAGACGGAAAACTGAACATTGGAAAGAACGTAGTGGTGATCGGTGGCGGTAATACAGCTATGGATACAGCAAGAGCCGTAAAGAGAACTGAGGGTGTGGAGCATTCCTACCTGGTATACCGCAGAACAAAACGCTATATGCCTGCTGATGAGGAAGAATTAGAGATGGCATTAGAGGACGGCGTAGAGTTTAAGGAACTGCTTTCCCCAGTGGAACTGAAGGACGGAAAACTGATCTGCAAGGTTATGAAGCTTGGAGATACCGATTCTACCGGAAGAAGAGGCATTGTGGAAACAGATGAAATCGTGGAAGTTCCCGCTGATACTGTAATCGCAGCAGTAGGTGAGCAGGTTCCGGCAGAATTCTATGAGGCAAATGGCATTGAGCTTACAAGCCGCGGAAGGGTTATGGCAAACGACGATACTCTGGAAACAAGCGTAGCAGGCGTTTATGCAATCGGTGACGGACTTTTCGGACCAAGCACTGTAGTAGAAGCTATGAGAGATGCCCGTATGGCAGCAGAAGCCATCTTAGGCAAGAAGGCAGCCGTTGACTTTGACGATACCCTTAAGGACTTAAGCCAGGTTTATGACAAGAGAGGTATCTTAGAAGGAACCAGAGATTATAAGGTAGAAGGCGCAAGATGTCTTGGCTGTTCCAATGTATGCGAAAACTGTGCAGAGGTATGTCCTAACCGTGCAAACCTGGCTCTGGATATTCCAGGACTTGATATGCATCAGATCGTACACGTGGATTATATGTGCAACGAGTGCGGAAACTGTACAAGCTTCTGTCCTTATGACAGCTCTCCATACCTGGATAAGTTCACCTTATTTGCCAGTGAGGCTGATATGGAAAACAGCAAGAACCAGGGCTTTACCGTACTGGATAAAGAGGACGTTTCCTGTAAGGTTCGTTATCTTGGAAACATCTACGACTGGAAAGCAGGAGAAAAAGACAGCGTAATTCCGGAAGCACTTGGAATGGTAATGGAAACTGTCTGCAAGAAATATGATTATCTGTTAGGTTAAATAGCAATTGTTTTAGCAGTGATTGGCGCAGTAGGAGAGATTTTTCTCCCTGCGCCTTTCAGGATTCAAAAGGAAAAGGAAAGCAGGTATATTAATGAAGACATTGTTAAAGGGTGGAACCGTAGTGTCGGGAAGCGGCGTCTTTGAAGCAGATGTATTGATGGAAGACGGAAAGATTAAGGCCGTAGAACAGGGACTCCAGGATCAGGAGGCAGAGGTCATTGATGTGTCAGGAAAGCTTTTATTCCCTGGATTTATCGATGCACACACACATTTTGATTTACATGTGGCAGGAACCGTGACCGCGGACAACTTTGAGACAGGAACAAAGGCAGCTTTGGCAGGCGGAACCACCATGATCATTGATTTTGCTACCCAGTACCATGGGGAAAGTCTTCATGAAGCCTTGGAAAACTGGCATAAATTGTCGGATGGAAATGCGTCCTGCGATTACAGCTTCCATCTGGCAATATCAGACTGGACGCCTTCCATCAGCGAAGAACTGGAGACCATTGTAAAAGAGGGAGTTACTTCTTTTAAGGTTTACATGACCTACACGGACATGGTTTTAGGTGACAAGCAGATTTATCTGGTCTTGAAGCGGTTAAAGGAAGTGGGCGGAATTGCAGGAGTTCACTGTGAAAATATGGGAATTATCCAGGCCCTGGTGGAAGAAGAAAAGGCAAAAGGCAACTTGGGAGTCAGCGGACATAAAAATACCAGACCGGCCGAAGTGGAAGCAGAGGCCATCAGCAGGCTGTTAAAAATTGCTGATCTGGTGAAAACTCCTGTCATTGTGGTTCATTTAAGCTCAGGTGCAGGATATCAGGAGGTCAAATACGCCAGAGAAAGAGGCCAGGAGGTCTATCTGGAAACCTGTCCCCAGTATCTGCTTATGGATGAAAGCCTTTATGATCTTCCCGGTTTTGAGGGCAGTAAATATGTGATTTCTCCTACCATCAAAAAGACTACGGACAGCACCAGACTGTGGAATGCCATAAGAAAAGATAATATCCAGACCATTGCAACAGACCACTGCAGTTTTACCACCGGCCAGAAGGCAGCAGGAAAAGATGATTTTACCAGGATTCCCAATGGAATGCCGGGAGTGGAGACCCGTCCTGCCCTGATGTACAACTTTGGAGTGCTGGAGCATGATTTAAAGCTGGAGCAGTTCTGCCGCCTGCTTTCTGAAAATGTGGCAAAGCTTTACGGTGTTTACCCTCAGAAGGGCGCAATTGCACCCGGAAGCGACGGGGATATTGTGGTATGGAATCCTGATACCAAGTGGACCATATCGGTGGAAAATCAGGTGGCAAATGTGGATTACAGCCCCTTTGAAGGAACTGATGTGAAGGGAAAAGCAGAACTTGTATTCTTAAAAGGCCGCCTGGCTGCAGAAAACGGCAAAGTGGTTCTGGAAAAGACAGGTGAGTTTGTTCCCAGAAAGCCTTATATGGAGTTGTATTGATGAAATTAAAGTGGGCATATAGATGTGAGGTCAGGGATGGAAATCCTGTGATGATCCGGAAAAATTCCTTATGGGAAGCCTTAGGGCTTCCCTGGCAGGAACATAAGGTCATCGCCTTTGTTGGCGGCGGCGGAAAGACTACCTCCATGTTTTGTCTGGCTGATGAGCTGGCAGAACAGGGAAAAACAGTGATCGTCACTACCAGCACCAAGATAAGAAAACCGGAAAACCGTCTGGTTGTGGAAGCAGAAACAGAGTCAGATGTGAGAGACTTTATGAAGGCCCATGAAGAGTTATTTACTGCCGGCAAAGGACAGGTTCTGGTGACAGGACTGTCCAGTCCGGAGGGAAAATTTCAGGGCATGGAACTTTCTGAGCTGGAAAAGCTGGGGGGCCTTTGCGATGTGCTTTTAGTAGAGGCTGACGGGGCAAAGATGCTGCCTTTAAAGATACCGAGAGAAGGAGAACCGGTTCTGTTAAAGGAAACCCATGCCGTGATCGGATGTGCAGGCCTGGACTGCCTTGGACAAACCTGGGAGGAGAAATGCTTCCGGTATGAGCTTGCAGATCAGGTGTTTGACCAGGAAAAAGGCCCTGTCATCACCCCTGCCCATGCTGCCCGTATTCTTACCAGTGAAAGGGGATCCAGAAAGGGAGCCGAAAAACTGGAATACCGGATTCTTTTAAATAAGGCTGATGACGAAAGCAGGCTGTCTGCCGGAGCAGAGGTTTTAAAAGCTCTGGGGGAAGAGTGGGCCGGATGCTGTGTGATAACAGGTCATCTGGAGGGATAAAAAGGAGGGGCTTATGGCAGAAGAAAAAGAGAGAAGACTTCAATATCATCTGAGAATCCGTCTGTTTTACGAAGAGAGGAATTTCGGTCCTGGTGTGTCCGGACTGATGGCCCTTGTAAGAGAGCGAGGGTCTTTGTCTGCTGCCTGCCAGGAAATGCACATGGCTTATTCTAAGGCATGGAAGATTATTCATAAGGCAGAGGAGGATTTGGGATTTCAGCTGATGGAAGGAAGAAGAGGGGGAGAGTACGGAGGGACCACTGTTCTGACTGAAAAGGGTGAGGCTTTTTTAGATCAATACCTGGCTTTTGCAGAAGAAGTAGACAATTTTGCTGAAAAAGTGTTTCACAAATATTTCCCAATGTGATATAATAGACAAGATTGATATTTTTTTGAAAACGGATATTCTTATTTGAGAATATCCCCAAAAGAATCATAACATCAACCTGGGTAATAATATATACGATTGATTTGAAACAACGAAAGGACAGGAATCATGAAAAAAATAAAAACAGTGGATGCAGTGGGACAGGTTCTCTGCCACGACATGACTCAGATTATTCCGGGCGTTACAAAAGATGCACGGTTCCGTAAAGGCCATGTAGTGACAGAAGAAGATGTTCCGGTGCTGCTGTCCATGGGGAAAGAACATATTTTTGTATGGGAAAAGGATGAATCCCTGTACCATGAGGATGAAGCTGCCGAGATCCTTTGCAGCCTGTGCATCAATGACCATATGGAGCGCAGCGAGGCAAAGGAAGGGAAGATTGAACTGAAATCAACGGTCCGGGGATTATTGAAGATTGATACCGGACTTTTAGAAAAAATTAACAGTACGGAAAATATGATGATTGCTTCCAGACACCCCAACACTCCGGTGGAGCCTGGGGACAAGCTGTGCGGAACGAGAATCATACCCCTTGTCATAGAAAAAGAAAAGATGGAAGAGGTCGTAGAGGTCTGCGGCGGGAAAAAGATATTTACCATCATGCCCTATAAAGAAAAGAAAATCGGAATTGTGACCACAGGAAGCGAGGTATTCCACGGAAGAATCAAGGATGCCTTTGGCCCGGTCCTGGTGAAAAAGGTCAAGGAATACGGCGGAGAGGTTATGGGACAGACCATTACCGATGATAAGCCGGAGGACACCACAAAGGCCATTCTGGATTTTATTGAACAGGGAGCCGATATGGTGCTGGTCAGCGGAGGCATGAGCGTGGACCCTGATGACAAGACTCCTCTTGCCATTCGAAACACCGGGGCTGAGATTATTTCCTACGGTGCGCCTGTTCTTCCGGGAGCCATGTTTTTACTCTCCTATTATGAAAAAGACGGAAAGAGGATTCCGGTGGCAGGACTTCCGGGATGTGTCATGTATTCGAAAAAGACGATTTTTGATTTACTTCTTCCAAGGCTCATGTCTGATGACCCGGTGACAAAGGAAGATTTGGTTAAGCTGGGAAAGGGCGGTCTATGTCTTTCCTGTGATATTTGCACTTATCCCAACTGCGGTTTTGGAAAGGGCTGGTAATATGAGCGGATTAACACATTTTGATGAAAAGGGCAATGCCCGCATGGTGGATGTGGGAGATAAGGCGGAGACAGACCGGATCGCCGTTGCCCATGGAATGATCTATGTAAATGAAGAGGTCTTTGAGGCCATTAAAAATAAGACCGCAAAAAAGGGAGATGTGCTAGGAGTGGCCAGAGTGGCCGGAATCATGGCAGCAAAGAGAACCTTTGAGCTGATTCCCTTATGCCATCTTCTGATGCTGACAAAGTGCAACTTAGATTTCGTTCTTCATGAGGAAAAACAGGCGGTGGAAGCCATATGTACGGTGAAAACCCAGGGAAAGACCGGAGTGGAGATGGAAGCCTTAACCGGAGTTAATATCGGGCTTTTGACTATATATGACATGTGCAAGGCAATGGACCGGGGCATGGTCATTGACGGAGTCTGTCTTTTGAAAAAGGACGGAGGAAAGAGCGGCCTTTATGAAAAAGAGCCGGGAGATCAAAGGAGCGGCCTATGATCGATTGTTTAAACAGAACCATTGATTATATCAGGATATCCGTTACAGACCGTTGTAATTTACGGTGTGTCTATTGTATGCCTGAAGAAGGGGTCGTGCCCATGGATCATGAAGATATCCTGTCCTATCAGGAAATCGTAAGGATCTGTGAAGCAGGCGCCCATCTGGGAATCCGCAAGGTAAAGATAACAGGCGGAGAGCCTTTGGTGAGAAAAGACATTGAAAAACTGATCGGCCAGCTTTCCCGGATTCCGGGAATTGATGACATCACCATGACCACCAACGGAAGTCTCTTAAAGGAAAAAGGAGCTGCCCTGAAGGCTGCCGGAGTTTCCTCCATCAATGTGAGCCTGGATACCCTGGACCCGGAACGGTTTGCTAAAATCACCAGAAGAGACTGCTTTCAAACCGTGATTGAGGGAATTGAAAACGCAAAGGCCCTTGGATTAAATGTTAAGATAAACTGCGCGGTTATGGAGGAGTTGACAAAAGAAGAAGTTCTGGCTTTTTCCCGTTTTTCCATGGAGCAGGAAATTCCGGTGCGTTTTATAGAAATGATGCCCATTGGACAGGGAGCCAATTACAAAGCCATGAACAATGATGATCTGGCCGGGATTTTACGGTCGGCTTACGGAGAACTGACGGAAAGCAAAAGGGTGATCGGCAACGGGCCTGCTGTTTATTATACATGGGGAGACGGAAAGGGAAGCATAGGCTTTATCAGTGCCGTCAACCACAAATTCTGCGGCACCTGCAACCGGGTGAGGCTGACTTCCGACGGCTTTTTAAAGCTCTGTCTGGACAGCCCTGCAGGGATGGACTTAAAAGGTCCTATAAGGGCAGGAATTTCCCAGGATGAGCTGGTTCATCTCATGGAGCATACCATTTGGGACAAGCCGGAAAGCCATCATTTTGACAATGAACATAAAAAGACAGATTTAAATATGAATCAGATAGGAGGATAAGTATATGGGAGAGGTAATGGCTGTCTGTATCAGCGAAAAAAAGGGAACCCAGAAAGTAAGAGTGGACGAGGGGATTTTTATAGAAGAGCACGGCATCGAAGGAGATGCCCATGCAGGCAAATGGCATCGTCAGGTAAGCCTTTTGTCCTTTGACACCATTGAGGCATTTAAGGCCAAGGGAGCGGAAATAGGAGACGGAGCCTTTGGGGAAAATGTCATTGTAGCAGGAATTGACTTGATTCACCTTCCGGTGGGCACCAGATTAAAATGCAAGGACATTCTTCTGGAAGTGACCCAGATCGGAAAGGAATGTCACAGCCATTGTGAGATATATCACAAGATGGGAGAGTGCATCATGCCTACCAACGGTATCTTTGCAAGGGTACTTCACGGAGGGCACATGAAGAAGGGAGATGAGATCACCATATGTACAGGACAGGAATCGTAACCTTAAGTGACAAAGGGGCTGCCGGAGAGCGGGAAGATTTAAGCGGGGCAGTCATAAGGGAAATACTGGAACAGGCAGGCTTTGAAGTTGTCAGCTATAAGATTTTGGCCGACGAAGGAGAGGATTTAAAGGCAGAGCTTGTGCGTTTGAGCGATGAAGTGAAATGCGATCTGGTGCTGACCACGGGAGGGACAGGCTTTTCTCCCAGGGATGTGACTCCCGAGGCCACTCTTGCCATCGCAGACCGGAATGCACCTGGTATTGCCGAAGCTATGCGGGCTTACAGTATGACTGTGACCAAAAGGGCCATGTTAAGCCGGGCGGTCAGTGTCATACGAAAATCCACTTTGATTATCAACCTTCCCGGAAGTCCCAAAGCGGTGAGGGAGAGTCTGGAATACATTCTGGATACCCTTTCCCATGGCCTGGAAATCCTGTCAGGCAAGGGCGGAGAATGTGCCAGAAAATAAATAGAAAGCAAGGAACTGAAATGAAGGTATTGATCAAAGGAGCCGGTGACCTGGCAAGCGGCATTGGCTGCCGTCTGCACCGCTGTGGTTTTGAACTGCTGATGACGGATATTGCCGTGCCCACTACTGTGCGCAGAACAGTTGCCTTTTCCAGGGCAGTCTATGAGGGACAGGCCATGGTGGAGGAAATCACCGGGGTATTGTGCCATAACCTGGAGGAAATCCAGGAGGCAGCCGCAAGGGATCAGGTAGCGGTTATGGTGGATGAAGAGTGTAAAATCCGGGAGGTTTGGAAACCGGATGTTATAGTGGATGCCATCATTGCAAAGAAGAATATAGGTACCCAAATTACCGATGGGGAAACCGTCATAGGGGTTGGCCCCGGGTTTATTGCAGGAGTTGACTGTCATGTGGTGGTGGAAACCAAAAGGGGCCACGACCTGGGCCGCTGCATCTGGGAAGGAAGTGCTATTCCCAATACAGGAGTGCCCGGCATGATCGGGGGCTATGACAAGGAGCGGATTATCCGCGCTGTCTCTGACGGAATCTTCAAAGGAGCAGTATCCATCGGCGATTTGGTGGAAAAAGGAACTGTAGTCGGTTACTCCGGCTCAGATCCCATATATGCCCAGATAGATGGAGTAGTAAGGGGGCTGCTCCAGGAGGGGGTGGAGGTAGTGTATGGAATGAAATCGGGGGACATTGATCCAAGAGGAAATGTGGATCACTGTTTCACGGTATCAGATAAAGCCGCCTCCATAGGGGGCGGAGTATTAGAGGCAATATTAAGCCTGAAGAAGAAAAGGGGAGATAAGTTATGAAAAAGACAAGAATCACCATGGCGTTAATTGGATTAGCAGCTATGGCACTGACAGCATGTGGAGGCGGAAAGGCACCAGAAACAACCGCAGCTCCAACAACAGCAGAGGTAACAACAGAAGCAACCACTGCCGCAGAAGAAACAAAAGCAGAAGCGGTAGAGGCCCAGACAGTGACAATTGCGGCTGCTGCCAGCCTGGAAAAATCCTTTACAGAAAAGCTCATCCCCATGTTTGAAGAGAAGTTCCCAGGTATCACCATCGAAGGAACTTATGACAGCTCAGGAAAGCTTCAGACCCAAATTGAAGAAGGTGCGCCTGTTGACCTGTTTTTCTCAGCAGCTACAAAGCAGATGGATGCACTTGATGAAAAGGGTATGATTGCAGAGGGAACCAAGAAAAATCTTTTGGAAAACAAGATTGTATTCATCGTTACAACCGGAGAAGAAGGCAATTACTCAGCTTTTGAGGATATCAAAAATGCAGAAACAATCGCTCTCGGCGATCCTGAAAGCGTTCCTGTAGGACAGTATTCCAAGGAAGCTCTGACCAACTTAAATCTTTGGGATGAAGTATCTGCAAAGACCAGCTTCGGAACCAATGTAACTGAAGTATTAAACTGGGTATCAGAAGGAAGTGCAAAAGCAGGTATTGTTTATGCTACAGATGCAGCTCAGAAGCCAGATCAGGTAGTAGTTGTTGCAGAAGCTCCGGAAGGAAGCGTTAGCAAAGCTATCTATCCAGTCGGAATCATCAAAGACAGCCCAAATCCAGAAGGAGCACAGAAATTTGCAGAATTCCTTCAGTCTGATGAAGCTATGAAGGTATTTACCGACGGCGGATTCGTAGCAGCAGAATAAGGTTGATTAAGAATTAACAGGAGGCGGAGCCAGTGGATATATTTCCAGTTCTAATATCGCTGAAAACATCGGTGGTATCCATCTTTTTTACATTTTTCCTCGGTATCTGGGCGGCCAAAGGGGTCATCGGACTCAAGTCAGAGCGACTGAAAAACCTTCTGGACGGAATCCTGACTCTTCCCCTGGTCCTGCCACCAACGGTGGCAGGATTTTTCCTTCTTTACATCTTTGGTGTAAAGAGGCCGGTGGGGAAATTATTAGTTGATCTTTTTAATTATAAGATCGTATTTACCTGGCAGGCAACGGTTTTGGCAGCAGTAGTAATTTCTTTCCCTCTCATGTACCGATCAGCCAGAGGTGCTTTTGAGCAGGTGGATGAGAATGTGCTCCATGCGGCCAGGACCTTAGGCGTACCGGAAAGGAAGATTTTTTGGAGGGTGCTTCTCCCCATGGCGCGGCCGGGAATTTTATCCGGAGGAGTTCTGGCCTTTGCCAGGGGCCTGGGAGAGTTTGGCGCTACAGCTATGATTGCCGGAAATATTGCAGGAAAAACCAGGACCCTTCCCCTTGCCATCTATTCAGAGGTGGCTGCCGGTGATATGGGTGAGGCAGGTCAGTATGTTTTAGTTATTGTGGCAGTTTCCCTTATTATTGTGGCGGGCATGAATGCCATGGCCGGAAAAGGGGGGAGGCAGCCATGAGTTTAAGTGTAAAAATTGTTAAAAAGTTAAAAGACATAACCTTGGACATTGAATTTGAAACCAGGGGAAGCGGCGGAATCACTGGAATTTTAGGTTCTTCCGGATGCGGAAAAAGTATGACTTTAAAGTCTATTGCAGGTATTGTTACCCCTGATGAAGGAAGAATTGTTTTAAATGACAGAGTTTTGTTTGATTCAGAAAAAGGAATAAATGTAAAGGTTCAGGATAGGGAAGTCGGTTACCTGTTTCAGAATTATGCTTTGTTTCCCAATATGACAGTGATGGAAAACATAAAAATGGCAGTCAAGGGGACGAGAGCTGAAAAAAGGGAACTGGCAGAATTTTATCTTCATATGTTTCGTATTGAAGATCTGGCAGGCCACTATCCGGGCAGGCTTTCGGGAGGACAGCAGCAAAGGGTTGCCCTGGCAAGAGTTATGGCCTCTAAACCATCTGTTCTCATGCTTGACGAGCCCTTTTCGGCCCTGGATTCCAGTTTAAAGGAAATACTTCAGTTAGAGCTTTTAGAGGAGTTAAATACCTTTGAAGGAGATGTGCTTTTAGTCACCCACAGCCGGGATGAAATATACCGGTTCTGTGAGAACATTCATGTGATCAACCAGGGAAATATTACAGCTTCAGGAAGCGTAAAAAAGGTGTTCCAGAATCCCGGGACAGTATCCGCCGCAAGGCTGACGGGCTGTAAAAACATTGTTCCCATAAAGTATATAGATTCCCATAGATTTTTTGTACCTGACTGGGATGCTGAGATTGCAGTAAAGAATCAGGAAGTGCCTAAGGATGCAGACCACATTGGAATCCGGGCCCATTATTTGAGAAAAGCTCTGGAAAAGAACGAGGAAAATGTGGTAGAATGTAAGCTAAGACGTCTCTTAGAAGATCCCTTTGAGGTGGCTCTAGTACTGGAAAACGGAATCTGGTGGAAGATTCCCAATGACATCTGGGCTTCGGAATTAAAGGGACAGATACCGGACCGGGTGGTGGTTCCGGAAGAGGGAATCTTTTTTTTGAAAGACTTATAAGCAGGAAAGGGGAGGCTTGAACCATGAAGCTGGCACTGATTCTTTTGGCGGCAGGAGACAGCCGCAGATTTGACGGCAATAAGCTGCTTTATGAATTTTATGGGAAGCCCATGTACCGCTACATTGTAGAAGAGGTGGAAAAGCTTCCAACGGACTTTTTCTGCCGGAAGCTGGTGGTTACCCAGTATGAGGAAATTATGGACTATATGGGAAGCCATGGGTATGAGGTGGTGGAAAATAAGGAAAGCAGTCTGGGCATTTCCCATTCCATTCACTTAGCCTTAAAGGCTTTGGAGGGTGAGGATGCCGCTCTTTGTTTTGCAGTCTGCGACCAGCCCTACTTAAAGGCAGCTACCATAAAGGCCCTGGCAGAAGGCTGGCAGGCCAGCGGAAAGGGAATCGGCTGCTTATGCAACATGGGAGAGTTTGGAAATCCCGCCATATTCTCCAAAGCCTACCGTGAGGAGCTTTTAATGCTAAATGGAGATGTGGGAGGAAAACGGGTGATCCGAAGCCACATCGGAGATTTATACCTCCATGAAGTATCAGACAGCCTGGAGCTGGTTGACATTGATGTAAGGAATATTCCCGCAATGGGAAGGAAGCCATAAAAATACCGCTGTTCCGGTTATCTGACGGACAGCGGTATTTTTCAATTTATAATTAAGAAAATTGGAGAAAAGTGCAAATTTTGGAACCTAAAGTGTATAATTTTGGCATGTGGATTGAAAAAATTGCAAGTTAAGTATATAGTGTGGGGGAATTGACCTAGTTAAAAAATGTTTCAGGCGAAAAGGGGAAAGAGGATGTTAGAGGTAGGAATTTGTGATGATGACCGTTTTCTGTTAAGGGAAATGGAGAAGATGCTGAAAAGGCTGGGAGTCAAACATGAAGTAGACATCTGCATCGAGACTTATACCGATGGAGAGGATATTGTAAAGGCCGTCAATGAGGGAAAACGTTTCGACATTATTTATATGGATATTGAGATGAAAAGGCTGAACGGTCTGGCAGCAGCCCAGAAGATCCGGGAATTGGACATGACCGTACAGATCATTTTTGTCAGTTCTTTTGAGAAATATATGAAGGAAACGTTTAAGGTAGCTCCCATCGGTTTTATTGACAAGCCTTTTTCTGAAAAGGTATTTGCCGGAGAATTTGAACACGTTTTAAGGCATATCAGAAAAGGGGACAAGTACTACCGGTTCCGTTTTGCCAAAGAAAATTATAAGGTGCCTGTAAAAGATGTGATGTATTTTGAAAGGAAATACCGGGTAACAGAGATCATATGGACGGGAGAAAATTACAAGCTTTACAGGGTTCTGGAGACTATCGAAAAGGACCTTAAGGACATCAATACCAACTTTATAAGGATTCATAAATCCTTTCTGGTCAACTATCAGCATATTGCAAGATTTTCCTCTTATTTTGTGGAATTACAGAACGGAATCTGCCTTCCAGTCAGCAGAAGCAGGAAAGCAGAGCTTGAGATGACTTTACAAAATAAAGAGGATCGGAACGTTTATAGGGTGTAAAATGGTAACATTTGGAAAAAAAGCAGTCAAAAGACTGCTTTTTTTGTTGCTAAAAATTACATCTAAGATGCTATTTATGACATCTTGAATTTTTGTGTCGATTTATGGTGTATACTGTAGAACATAAAAACAGGAATTCACAGGGGGAAGAAATCAGTGAAAAAAATAAGGAATGCCTTATTTATATTAATTTGTTTTCTCTTTCTTTCTGTTTCCTTTAGTGCCTTCGGAGAGGAAATAGAAAGTGAAAAGAGCGGTCTGGATGTTACCTTTGTTATGGACTACAGCGGTTCCATGGCGGCAAATGATCCGGACCGGACGGCTATTGGTATGGTAAAGGCATTTATTGATACTGTCTACAGTGCTGACATCCGGATCGGATTCGTAGCTTACAATGATCACATTCTGTCTTCATCGGCGCCTGTTTCTGTAAGAACCACCGAGGAACGGGAGTCCCTGAAGGGACTGATGGATTCTGTCGGTTATCAGGGCAATACGGACATAGGGCTTGGATTAAACTACGCCTATGGGCTGACTGGACAGGAAACAGGCCGCAAGCGGGTAATGGTCCTGATTTCAGACGGAGAAACAGATTTAAAGGGCTCTTCCACAGGCAGGACCAAAGAAAGCTCTGATCAGGACTTAAAGAATGTTCTTAACACGTTTCGGTCCGAAGAAGTAGCGGTTTATACGGTGGCTTTCGGCAGGTATGAAGGAAACAGCCAGGTTTTAAAGGAAATCTCCGGCGGAACAGGAGGAGAAAATTATACGGTCGAAAGGCCGGAAACCCTGATCGAAGTGCTGTACGGCATATTCCATGACAACATGGCTTACCAGATCCAGGAGATCGCCAATGGCATATACGGGGAAGGCAGCCAGAGCCTGCGTCTTAAGCTGGAGGATTCCTATATTGATGAGATGGCGATTCTCATGATTTCTCCCCAGCAGGTGGGAGATACCACAGTCTTTTACGGAGAACAGCAGATAAAACCGGTTAATCTGACCCATTATTCTGTGGCAAAGGTATGGGATGTGGAAAAAGATATTAAGGAAATGACCATACAGACCAGCACAGCCAGGAACCAGGAGCTGAAGATCTATCTGATCAGCTACAGGAATTTAATTCCGGTTCTGGAGATAGAAAGTTCGGCAGCAAGAAACCAGACCTTTCCTTACCGGATTTATTTTAAAGACGAAAGCGGGGCAGTCATTGCCGACGAGGCATTTTATAAGAACTTCACTCCAAAGATAGAGATATACGGAGAGGGACAGTCAGAAAAAGGCAGGAGGGAACTGGAAATATCCATTCAAAACGGAATCCTTGAAGGTGAAATCGCCATCCCCCGGTCAGGAACCTATTACATAGAGTCAAGGCTTGATGATGTGATGGAATCCTGTGTCTTTGATACAGCGAGAATCCAGATCATCAATACCCCTCCAGCCGGAGGACTTCCGGGGAGTATCCATTACAATCCCCTCACAAAAGAAAAACAGTTTGTTCTCGATGAGTATTTTACTGATTCCGATGGAGACAGTCTTTCCTACGAATTAGACCAGTCTTTCAATGATCTGGCAGAGGTCAGCTTAAACCAGGGAATACTTTCCATAAAGCCTTTAAGGTCTGGAGATGAAAGCCTTATTTTGAAAATTTCCGATGGAGAGGCGGCGGCTTCCTACACATACTCCATCAGTGTGGTGCCTTTGTGGAAAGCCTATTGGTGGGTTCTTGTTCTGGCAGCAGCAGTCTTTGGAGCAATACTTTGGAAAATTCTTTACAAGCCTAAGCCTGAACTGGAAGTGATCACAGAAGAAAAGGCAAATAACCGTTTTCAGGGAAAGATGGATGGGTATTTTATGTGCCAGCCGGAGAATGAGGAAGAAATTCCGCCCCTCACATTTCCCCTATACAAGATCAGGGATAACCGGGTCAGCATTGGAGATCTGATGAAGAATTATCCAGAGGCATCTGACAGCATGGGACTGGACCGGATCTATTTAATTGCAGATGAGAACCGGAAGATGATTCTGTACCATTCCTCAGATTCGGTCATTATGCTGGGAAGTTCTATTCTGTGCAAAAACCTCAGGTACAGCGTATGTTTTGGAGATATTATCTCCGTTACGTCTCCTGACGGGGCTTATGATTTGGAAATTCATTATATTTCCATGATTCAGTAAAAGCAAGCCCTAGTGCCTGCCGCAAAGATGATGTTCACGCTTTTGTCCGTACCAAGAGACAGAAAGCGAATGAATAAAAGTTAAGAAAGAGGGAGTATTGCATATGGAAACAATTACACAGACAAACCGAACGATCTTATTTTCTGAAATGAATCCTGAAAAGCTTAATCTTCTGACTTTAATCGGAGATGTAAGAGGAAAGACAAGCCTTGATGATGACAAGATCAAGGAAATCAACGAAACACTTCTGGTGGAAAGCTTTGGAGAATTTTTAGAGAAGTTTGCCCCAGTTGTCTATTCCTGGTGCGATGCCAACACAGGGAGCATTCAGTACAGTCTGGTAAACCCGGAAAATATACCGGATAACTGCATTACAGAAATACCGCTTAATGAAATGAATGATCTGCTTAACATGCTGATTACCTTACAGGATGCAAAAGGCTCCCTGGGAGTGGCAAATGTGGACTTTAAGTTCAGCAATGTTCTGGACATGATATCTCCGAAAAAGATTATGGAAGACATCCGCCAGGTGCGGAGAGAGGTTCAATACACCTACGGCCAATACATGGAGCTGGATGAAGAAGATCCCAAACGCCTTGATCTGGGTGATAAGCTGAATTACCAGTTCGAGCAGGCCAGCCATAATTATAACAATGTGCTTGCCATGCTCCCCCTTGCCATTGAGGACATAAAAACCCGGCTGCTTTTGGGAGACGGAGAAGCAGCCCAGAGCGGTCAGGAATTTAAAGCAGGACTTTTAAGCATGGGAGATGACGGAGAATTAAAGATTCTGGAGATGAAGCAGGAGGAAGGAACTCAGCTGGCCATTGTTGATGACAAGATCAACACCAGTCTGATTCAGACCTTCCGGGATGATTACGATGCCCTTAATGATAACCAGTCCGATTATGTGAGAGAACTGGTAGTCAGGACCTTCTGTCCTCTGGGTTCCACTGTAGAAAGCTCCGTGGACCGGGAAGCGGAGGTAAATAACTACAATACCTACCTGGAATTTTATAAAAAGAGCAAGGATGACTTTGTAAAAGCAGTGAAGCCGCTGATCGAAAAGATTCTAGGGGTGAAGGCATTCTTTGACCAGTACCAGGTAAAGGAAAAAGGAATGCAGCCTAAGCTTCTGATTACCAACACTCCTTTGGAAATGATGGTAAAGTCAAGCAACCTGCCAAGACTTCTGACTTATTTAAATACCACCAATGATAAAAATGAATTTGAGAACACCATTTGGTTTGGAATCGTTCCTGATGTGGAACTGAATCAGTCCGGAGACGGAAAGCTGCAGAGAATGAGGTTTGCCGGAAACCAGAAGGTGAAAAAACCTGGAACCAATTCTATGGAAAGCCTTGCAACCCTGATGAATGCCATCAACCCATATAAGATAACCACATTTTTCAGCTTTTCCACCGGAGAAGAGAGCACATTTAATTATGTGGCAACAGAAGGAATCGGTATGTTTAAGGACAAGTGTACTCCTCTGATGAAAAAGGAGTACAGCGAGTTCGTAGTTCCCTGTATTCCCAACATCACCATCATACCGAAAGATAAGTCCGGGCTGATTCTGGACAAGCGTATGGTCATTGATGATAACGGAAACGTGGCTCTTTCCCAGGAGAAAGAGGATGTGATGAAGATGTGGATTGAAGGCGTATATGTGGGAGCTGCTTACGGAGCCGCCGGAATTGCCGCCTCATGGCAGTGCCCGGAATACTTAAAGCAGAGATTCCCCAACACCAGTATGGAGTATCCGGGTGTGCGTTATGACATAGAGACAGGTGATAATGCCCTTCTGGTCACCACCAGCATGACAAAGGAAATATCAGGATTTACCAATGCCATTAAAAATTCCATTAACAATACCGGTTTTGGATTTGTTTTCACCTCAGACAATGCCCAGCACAAGGGGAAGGAAATTAAAAATGTTATGGTCTATAAGGCCAGGAACTTACTGAGTGATGGAACCGAATTTGAACCGATTTACAAGACCCTTCTGGTCACCTATATTGAGAGGATGCTCCGGTTCTACAGCGGAGATTTCAAGAAGGATAAAATACTGCAGTTCTTCAGCAACAATCCCAACAGCCAGAAGAGCAAATGGGATGCAAACCGCCAGTATGTCAACTCCCTGCTTCAGGATGGAGATGAGATGGATTACACCATTGATGATAAAAACGGTATCTGCAATATTCAGCTGACCTTCAGCAATACTACAAGAAACTTAAAGGTGGAGCTGACCAGAAAAGGCCAGACCGCATAAAAATGCCAAAGCAGGGCATTGAAAAAACACGGTATCCGAAAGCCGGCGGTACAGGCTTATGGATTATAAAAAATTATTTATTAAGAATGGAGGACGTAATATGGGACTCAGAATGAAAATCACAGGCAGCGAATCCATAGAGCTGCGTGAGACAAGTATCACCAACGTAGTGTTTGGAGCGGACATTCCCCATGATTCCAATGCCAGGTCCACAGACCTTGGCTCAACGGTACTGGTGGAAGGAAAGATCCTGGCTGCAGTAAACGGAGAGGCTGCTGACGATACCAGCAAGCTGGCCAGATGGTCTCTGGTTCCGGCGGAAAACTCAGACTGCTACCGGAATGTGCAGATCGATGTGGTAAGTGCCTCCCAGGTAGTGCGCCAGATCACAGTTCCCAATGCATTTGTGGTTGACTACACAGAAGACTTTACAGATGAAACAGGAACCGGCGTATTCAAGCTTCTTGTTAAACAGAAAAAAGACAAGATGGCTTCCCTGAAATTCGAAGGCGGATTCAGCGGAGAATAATCAGGAGGAATAAGAGAAAGGAAGGGACAAATTATGGGATTTACATTAAAAGTGGAAGGACCGTCTACCATTGATTTAGGAACCATCAGCATTACAGGAGTAAAATTCAGAACAGATATTCCCCATGATTCCAATGCACGTTCCACCGACCTGGGGAGTACAGTAGAGATTTCAGGAAAGATATTAACAGCAGTTGACGGAGATCCTTTTGACTCCACAAGACAGCTGGGCCTTTGGTCTTTAGTACCCGCAGAAAAGTCAGACTGCTACCGGAAGGTGACCATTGAAGTCATTGCAGCTTCTCAGGTAGTGAGGAAATATACATATCCCAATGCATTTGTAGTGGATTACAAAGAAGACTACGGTGATACAGAAGGTGTTGGAACATTCAGGCTTATTGTCAAGCAGAAAAAAGACAAGATGGCGCAGATCGCTGTGGAAGGCGGATACAGCGTGTAAACATGCGGAGGCTGCCGAAACGGTGGCCTCCTTTTGATAAGGGAAGAAAAAACATGCTTGATTATTATAAGATCCTTGGAGTAAGCCCTCAGGCAGCAGATAAAGACATTAAGGCAGCCTACCGGAAGCTGGCTAAGAAATACCACCCGGATGTGATCAAAGACGATCCGGCAGGAAATAAAAAGATGTATAAGATCCAGGAAGCCTATGGGGTCCTGGGAGATGAAGACAAAAGAAAGAAATATGACGCCGCCTTAAAGGAGACAGGAAACAAAGAAAAGCCAAAGTCCCGGGAAGGGGAACGGGAGGCAGCTCCTGATATGAGCCAGTTTGAACGGTTTTTTGGTTTTCAGCCAGGGAAAGGGATGGAGACCTACCGGGATAAAAGACAGGCGGCAGACAGGGCCAAAGGGCCTGTTAATCCGGAGGAAATGTTTGCTGCATTCTTTGGAACCGGAAAAGGAAAGTGACAGGAGCAGATAATAAAATGAAAAATAACAGAGAAAAGAAGATCAGGCTGGATATCACTATTTTAATCATTTCCTGTATTTTTGCAGCAGCAGCCTATGTGCTTCAGGTTCCCTCTAGCTTCTTTTATATGGCGGTAATCCTGTCACTGGTTCTGTGTGCAGCAGCGGTGACTGACTTATACAGATTAAAGGAGCAGAAGGATTATGAAACGGAAACGGCGGCCGGAGGCAGAGGCAGCCAGTATGGAGCCTGTGAGCTGATTTTGCTTAATGAAGAGGAAAAGCCGGTAAAATCCTGGGATTTAACTGGAGAAGTATCGGTAATTATTGGGCGGAAAAGTAAAGATGAGGATGTGGATGTGGATCTTGGAGAATGTGAATACAGTGCCATGATTGATGTTCAGCATGCCACTCTGAATTTTTGCCTGAATTCATGGTATTTGGAGGATCTGGATTCCCATAATGGAGTGAAGGTAAGAAAAATAGAGGATGGGGTCTGCTACCGCCTGGTTCAGAGCCGTCCGTGCAGAATCAATCCGGGAGATGTGATCTATATTGCCAATACCAAACTTTTGTTTACATAGTTTTAGCAGTACCGGAAGAATAAGAAAGAAGAGATAGGAGACAAAAGCCATGAGTTTGACAAGGTGCCCGTCAGGACATGTTTATAATTCCATTCGTTATGGAAATACATGCCCTTACTGTAAGATGAAAAGCCAGGAGAATGAGGAAAGCGGTAAACCCATTGGATTTGAACCACCTGTTGAGCTTTTACAGGAGGAAGTGAAGCCGGTATGCGGCTGGCTGGTCTGCATTGCCGGAGCCAGAGTGGGAATGGATTACAAAATTCACAGCGGGAAAAATTTTGTGGGCCGGGGTGATGATATGGATATTCAGATCATCGGTGACAATGAGATCAACCGCCGCAATCACGCCATTGTGGTATACGATCCCAAGAAACGCAGCACAGTGCTTTTGCCGGGAGATTCCGAAGGTCTGGTTTATCTGAATGAAGAAGCTGTCTATATTCCTACTGATATCAAGCCTTACGATACCATAGAACTGGGAAAGAGCCGGTTTTTGTTTATTCCTCTTTGCGGAGATAACTTTGAATGGAATGATAAAACATGATGATGTCTGATATGAGAGCAGCATGGATTTTGGGAATATTGTTTATCGCTCTGATTTTCCTTGTTTTGAAACGGATGCAGTACGGTTCTTCTCTTCCAGGGGAAAGTGCCGGAGGCAGATCAGGGGAATGGGCCGTCAGCCAGACAACCGGTAATCAGGAAATCCAGGCTGATTTTGTGGATGTATATAAAAACCACGCAGGTATTATGGGCGTTCTGGCAGATGGAATCGGAAAAGAGAATACGGGAAAGCTCTGTGCCCAGATGGCTGCTGATGCCCTTTTAGACGGTTTTGAGCCATACCATACCGTAAGCAATCCTCCGTATCTGTTTCGTACTGCCTTTCTGGAAGCCAACAGCCGCATTCAGAAGACCATAGGAAACCGGCGGGGAGGTGCCTGTCTGGGAGCCGTTTACGCCGACGGTGCCATGCTTCATTACGGATTGGCAGGAAATATCCGGATTGCCTTGTTCCGGAAGGATGAATTAATTCCATTAAGCAAAGGGCAGACCATGGATGTGCTGGCAGTCAATGCCTATGAAGAGGGGCGTTTGACGAAAAAAGAGACCATCTGGAGCCTGGAGGAAACCAGAATATGGAACTACCTGGGAAAAGACGGTTTTCGGGAAATAGAGCTGTGTGAACAGCCGGTCCGGTTAAAGGCAGGAGATGTGATATTTCTGGCCAGCTGCGGCATTTTTGAAGAGCTGTCCTGGGCAGAAATTGAGGATGTTCTTACAAGAGAAATGACATTACAGGAAAAAGCAGACTGCCTGGTAATGGCGGCTGACCAAAAGCCGGGCCAGGATAAAGACAATGGAAGCGTGCTGCTTTTGAAAGCGGAGGTTTTAAATGAGAAGGATCAATTCTGAGTTCCAGACACGTTATATGTCGGAAGAAGGGCAGAAGTTATCTAACCGTGATTATTTCGGATATGTGGAGATGGATGATTTTGCCTGTTATGTGTTGGCGGACAGTCTGGATGGAGACCTGGAGGCAAACAGCGCCAGATTTGCTGTGGAAAGTCTGATTCGAAGCTTTACAGAACATCCCTCCATGGGGAAAAGAAATCTCCTCCGTTTCATGCAGACGGCTCATAAAGAGCTTTTAAAAGAACATAAGGGGATGCGTTTAAAGGCCTCCGTCAACATGATTGTGACGGACTATAAAAAGATCCGGTACTGCTATGTGGGAAACAGTCGGTTTTATCTCATCCGCAACAACCGGTATCTGATTCAGACCGCAGATCAGTCTTTGACTCAGAACATGCTGAGAGAAGAAAAAATTCCCCTTGATCAGGCTGCTGCCCACGAAGAGAGGAACAATCTGTACTCTTATCTGGGAGAACGGGGACAGCCGGATATTCAGATATCCCCTAAAATCAAGGTGGAAGACGGTGATATTTTAGCCCAGCTCACCCGGGGGCTTTGGGAGCGGTGCAGTGATGAAGAGCTGATGAACGCTGTTAAGGATGCAAAGGAGCCTGGAGATATTCTGGACAGAGTGGAAGATGTCATTCTGGGCCAGCAGGAGGAGAAAGCCTGGGGGAGCATTGATAACTACTCTCTGGCAGTGACCTTGATTCAAAAGGTTTATCAGAATCCAAAGAAACGGCTTTCATTAAAACAGATTCTGATGATTGCCATACCTGTCCTTCTGGTAGCGGGCGGTATCAGCCTGGGATTTTATTTAAGGTACCGGAGTGTGAAGAACAAGGAGCAGAATCTTTCCCAGCATATGGACAGCGGAGAAACCTATCTTAGGTATGACAATTACAAAAAGGCAGCTGAAGATTATACAGAGGCCAAAAAACTGGCTAACAGCCTGAAGAAAAAGAAAGAGCTTTCAGAGGCGGACCAGTATTTAAAGCTGTCAGATCAGATATTACTGGCAGATGAAGCAATGACGGCAGGAGAATATAAGAAAGCGCAGGAGCTTTATTTAGGAGCCAGGGAACTGTCGGTGCAGGCAGGAAATGTGGGAAAAAAGTACATTGACCAGCAGCTGGAGCAGACCAGGGCATATATAGATGTGTATGATTTAATCAGGCTGGGAGAAGAAAAAGAAGCCTACGGCGATATGGAGGGAGCAATTGCTTCTTACCGTCAGGCCAGAGATAAGGCGGCGGCTCTTTATTATGCAGCAGGAAAAGATGAAGCCTTAAGCAAACAGGCCTCTGCCGAACAGAAGGCAGAAACAGCTGATCAGAAGGAGAAGGCAGTCGAGGCGGCGGCCAAGAAAGAAGCCCAGGAGGCTCAGGAGAAAGAAGCGGCGGCGATAAAGGAGTCTGAGGAGGCCCAGCTGGAGCTTGAGAACCAGCAGAAACTGAACGATCAGAAAAATGCCATTGATTTGGAAAACAAGGGAAATGAACTGCTGGCAGACGGGCAGTATGAAAGCGCCATTACTTATTACAGGACGGCCCAGTCCATTTACACCCGGCTGGAGCTTTACGAACTGGCAGATGGGTTAAATGACAAGATTCGAGCGGCCAATGCCGGCATTACCGCAGCCAGACAAAAGAAAGGGTCGGAAGAAGCCGCTTTAGACCAACGCCAGGCAGAACCAGGAGATCACTTATGAGCCAATATACTTATACCTTAAACCCGGGAACAAAAGATCCGGCAGAGAAAAATACATACAGAAGAAGTCAGCTGGAGAAGATGACCACATTTCAGCTGCGTGAAATATGCAGAAAGGAACGGCTGGTGTCATCAGATATTTCTCCCCTTGATAAAGAGGGCTTTATCCGTCTGATTATGCGTTTCAGAGGGCAGAAGGATTACCGCCACATTACAGAATTCTGTGAAGGGGGCCTGGAACGGCTCCAGATCCTGCTGGATTCCACTCCCATGGATGTGAAGACAGGAGAGGAAATACAGATACCGGCAAGTCTGGTTTTGTACATGGATATGGCTGTAGATGAGGTGGATGGTTACCAGGCCCAGGGAATAGGAACCTCTCTATACGAGGGCAACTTACTTCTGGTGGATGAGAATTATCAGATTCACACCTGTCTTTACTTAAAGGAGAATCAGGGAGACTATTGGATCTGCAAAGGGAAAGATGTTCCCATTGTGGAGCCGCAGAAGCATCAGTATTCCATCCTTTATTTTCCCGCAGAGCGGATTTCTGAACTGCTTTATGACCGGTATTACGGAAAAGACAGGGGACTGCCGGGCAGCCTGTTTTGTATTCAGATTCCTCTTCTGGATCTGGAGCTTCGTCAGGCGGAGAAGAGCCAGCTCCCTCTGGTAATTGACTTTGGAAGCTGTAATACCACCATGGGAATCTGCCTGCCTGACGGAAGTATAAACGTGGCCAGGTGCGGAAACGGCCATGTAATTCCAAGCCTGATAGGGGTATCGGGAATTCATGGGGAAACAGTGGAATATGTGTTTGGATATGATGCTATGGCTCTTAGCAGCAGCAATTATCTGGATCAGGATGTTCCGGTATTTTACGATATCAAACGGTGGATCAGCGATCCGGAGCGGAAGGAAAGCGTCATCCTGGAAAATGGAGCCAAGGTCTTAGTATGCAGAAAAGATATGCTGAAGGCTTTCTTTTTATATTTAATTGACATGGCGAGAAAGCAGTTTAAATGCTCCTTTCAGAATATCCAGATTCTGGCGCCTATCCGTCAAAAGGAGAGGTTTAAGGAGCTGTTTCAGGAGTTGCTGCCGGAAGCAGAGGTGGACTGTACCCTGGATGAGGGAGTGGCCGTATTATTTTCCAGTATCGATCATCTGATTTCCAGCGGAAATTATGAGCAGGATCACTGGTATCATGCCCTGATCATTGACTGCGGAGGCGGAACAACGGATTTGACCTCAGGGAGGTTCCGGATTCACAGCAGCCGTATTTCCTACAATGTGGATTTGGAAACCAGCTATGAAAATGGGGATACCAACTTTGGCGGTAACAACCTGACCTACCGGATTATGCAGCTTTTGAAGATATGCATCAGCAGACAGATTCAGTTCCCTGGGCAGACAGAGACAGAGCTGTCCGGCCCGGGTGTGCTAGTGGAGGATGTAGGCAGCAAAAATCCTTATGAACGGCTGGAGGAGCAGTACCGGCTTGCAGAAAAGGTTTTTCCTACCAAATTCAAAGAGTATGCAGACCGTGGAAGAGAAATTTACTTTTATGTAAAAAATAACTATTATTACTTATTTCAGCTTGCAGAGCAGATTAAGAAATCATTTTTCCAGTCGGGTTTTCAGTATGAGCTTTGTATCAGTACGGAAAAAATGGCTGAAGAGGAAAGAAAGCAGCATTTGTTTTTAGATAAATGGAAACTGTCAGTAATGGAGAACGGGCATTTGAAACGGCTGGAGAAAAAAATATCCTTTCCACTTTATCTGCACCAGATAGAGGAAATTCTAAGGCCCGATATATACCAGGTTATGGAGCGGTTTTTAAAGCATAAGTTTCAGACCGGAGAGCTTTCCAATTATGAGATGATCAAGCTGACGGGACAATCCTGTAAGTCAAGGTTGTTTGAAGAGGCCTTAAAAGAATATGTGCCTGGAGTGCTGATTCAGAGAAGCGGCAGCCAGGCCAGGGAAACAGAACTTAAGATGTGCTGTCTGGAAGGGGCTCTCTCCTACTTCTTTAACCGTAAGCTGGGGTATATGAATGTGAGCCAGAGCTATCAGGTGGGAGCATTGCCCTATGAGATCATGTCATATACCCATGAAGGAAAAGCGAAGACCCTGGTACGCAGCCTGGACAGAGAGGAACATATCGGTTATATTTCCCGGTTTATGATTGGAAAGCAGCTGGATATTCATTTGCTTGATGTATCGGGAAAAGAATTAAAAACCTCTTATTTTACCTGTGATATGAAGGACTTTGAACGGACCACTCAGCAGGAAATCAATACCCAGTACGCAGGTACGGTGATTCAGGAGGAGACAGATATCATTCAGGAAGGAGAAATGAAGTTTTTCGTATGGGTTTCCAGAAAGCACTGGGGATTTGTAGTACTTCCTGTTATGAGAGAAAAAGAACTGCTTTACAAAGGAAAAGAAACCTTCTTTGCCTTTGAAGATGATACCTGGGAAGAAAACTTTTTTAATGGGAGGAAGTAGGCAGGATGGCTGGCAGTGAAGAGATGAAAGACATGATACGGGAAGAAATCCGTTCCATCACCAGCCTGGAAGAGCGGGTCGCTTTTAAGGATTTGATGGAGGGGGTGTTCTTATCCCTTTATGAAGCCAATGAAAGGATGTACCAGGAACTGGAGCAGCGGGTTATGGATGATCTGGCTTATGACATAAATCTGTATCTGATCCGGACCGGACTGGTGGAAAAGGCCTATCTGGACCAGTCAGACCGCTTGATGGGCGCCATGTGTCCGGAGGATTTACAGGAGCATTCCTATAAAATATCAGAAATAAAGGAGGCAATCGAGGCAAAGGGGGAATTTCGGATTGCCACAGTACTTTTGCAGTGCGATGTAATGGAAATTCAAAGGATATTTGACCGGCAGGAGACATTTTCAGGAATTTTAAAGGCAGAGGAAGAGTATCCGGTATCTGTAAGCCTGAAAAAATGTACCCGGTATTTAGATAAAATAGAGCATTTGTACCATTTGTTCATGAAAAACGGTATTCCCTGGAAAACGGTAAATGCTCCGTATTTATTTAAAATGGCAGATGTTTGTATTACCGGACTACCCCAGGAGGCGGTGCCAGCGGCCACGGTCACTGATTTGAGGACGGATTTCAGAGAATGTAATGAGCTGGTGCATTATGACATGATTCCAATCTGGAATGTAGGCCATTTAAAGCTGGACAGCATTGGCTTTCCCATACCCTGCGGAGATCATAAAAATTATGAACATATCATGTCCATTAAAAATTATGGAACAGAACACGTTTATCTGGTGGATGAACAGGCCGGTATCCGCCACGTCCGGCAGAGCGGGGAAAAGCTGCTGGTAACGGGAGAAGTTTCCAGCGTGAAGAAATGGGATGTCTTCGTCATAAGAGGGGGAAACGGCAGTAAGCTGGACCGGCATACCTATCCGATTATGGAAAACTTGAGAAAAGACAGTTTTTCAGAACGGTTTCGCCAGCGGACAAATCAGGGAGTTAAGACCAAGGCAGAGCTGGAGCGTTTTATCCGGGGATTTGGGCTGGATCACATGATTGAATACCAGGATTGCCATTTGGCAGAGATTGGAGAGAGCCAGATTGAGACTTACTCCATGAACTTTTTCATGAAAGATGAAATTCGGGATGGCAGCAAAGGCAAGGCGCTGGTTCTGCTCTTTAAGGCAAAAGGAAGTGAAAGCTGGATTCTCCGGGATCTTGCCAGTTTTATTGCCTCAGAAGTGCAGGAGCTTTACCCGGAATATTGGTGCGGAGGAAAACTGGTATGAATTATCTGTGGGAAACTCTTCTTCAGGCAAAGAATCAGGGATTAAAGGGCAGTGAAATCCGTTATGAACTGGCTGAACGCTACAGCGCGTATATAGAAGTGTCCGGGTCCTGTTTGAATCAGGAGTATTTGGAGCCGGGGGCTGCCGTTGAGATAAATCCCTACTACCGTTTTTTTGATATTTTTAAAGATTTATTTCCACCGGACCCCGGAGAGTTTCCAAAGCTGCGGGAAAACCTGACAAATCTGATTTTGCATCAACTGGCGGAAAATGACCTGCGGTCTGGTATGACCAAAGAAGAATACTATAAAAAGATGCTGTATCAGGATATTCAGAACGGCTCATTTGGGGGAACGGTAAAAGAAAATTTCAAGCTGTTTTGCCGGGAGGAGAGGGAAATTATCTTAAGCGGCCTTTTGCGTCAGTATGAGACAGGCAGTTCTTTGGATATTTTTCTGGATATGATGCAGTCATTGATAAAAAACAATATTGTCTATCAGAATAATTATAATTCCCTTGAACTTCTGGTTTTTATCGGACAGAAAAAGGGAGAAACGCTGGAATTAAAGATGGATTTTCTGATTCGGATGTTTGTGGATATTCCTTATCATGTGGAGCTGTTTTATGAGCATCATTTTGGCATCATTGGAATGGAAGAGGCCATGGTAATTGGCGAGACTATTTTATGTTAAGAGGTGAACCTTATGTTTCAGTATGTGTATCCCCAGTTTCAGTTTAAATCACTGCTTCGGGGGGAGATGTTAGAACAGCTGAGAGACTACCCCAAATATTATCTCCAGCTTTCTTTTTCAGGGTTTGCTGAAGGGGTTGTCAGCGGCTGCGAACTGTCCTGGGATAACGGGAAACTGACTGTTGGGCCTGGGATGGTATACCGCGGGGGACACCTGTATTTTATGAAGGAGCCATATTCCCTGGAGTGTGAGCCGGACAACCGGAGAAGATACTTAAAGCTTCAGTTCCTGACAGAGATGAAGGAGCTGAGACAGGTAAGCGGAAATACAAGGATTGTTCTGGCTTACGAAGCACCGGACCCGGCCTGTGAAATGGAACTGTGCCGCTTCTGCCTTCAGGAAGGGGCAAGACTTCGGGATAAGCATGAAAACTTTGAAGATTTTTCTACGGAATTTGATACCATTAATCTCATTTATGCACCGTATGCCGGTGGGGGAATGAGTACGCTGAACCCTATGATATTAAGGAAGTATGCAAGGGAGACCTTTCAAAATAAAACGAAGGATCCTTATGATGTGAGTTTTTCCATGAATGTTCTTGCCAATAAAGGGGTTATAGAGGCGGAGTGTATATTGGAGTATTTGAGGGTGAAGCTGGAGGGGGAAGTGCGGGATCAGAGTATATATGGAATGTACCGGGGGCTTTTAAAGGTACTTCGGGAGCAGGAACAGGGCGGCGGCAGGCAGGATAAGGAGTATCAGGGGAGAAGGAGTGTTATGCTGCTTTAAAGCAAGGAGGGAAAATATGTCTCAGACTATCTATAACGTTAGGGAAGGAGCTGCTTTAAGCTGCTCTATGGGAACCTCAATCAGTAAATTAAGGGTTCCCCAAAGCCATGGAGCCAGTCTCCAGGGCAAGAACCAGGCGACCGTTGCCGATTGTGCAGGAAATGTAAATATCATGCCTTTTGGTATGTGCATGAAGACAGACCCGCCGGTTCCATGCAGTCCGGCTACTGCTTCAAAATGGGTTAATGGTAAAAAGGATTACCAGCTGAAAGGAGAAAGGGCTTTATTAAATACCTGTATCGTGTCATGTACCCGGGGCGGTGTTATCAAAATTGAAGAATCCGGACAGAGTTAGTAAAAAGAAGAGGAGGGACCGTATGTCTGCAATTACATATTTACAATTAGAAACAAATCTGGATTGTGTTCAGCAAATTAAAGAGATAAAGATATTGCATCATATGAATGAGCATGGATACTTATATTTAACAGCAGTATTATCTGATCAGTATAAAGACGATTATGTGAAGGAAACATTGAGCAAAGAACAGATTACTTTGTCAGCGAAGGGAGATAAAGCTAAAATCCTCTTCAAGGGAATGATACAGAGAATCCGGACAGAGGTGGAAGGCGGTATGTATTATCTAAAGATAAAGGCAGTTTCCAATTCCTTTCAGCTGGATGTAAAAAAAGAGAGCCGGTCATTTCAGGATAAGAACATGACTTATGAAAAGATAACTCGGGATATAATCTGCCAGTACACAGGAGGTGACATTCTGGACTATGTTTCTAAAGAAAGAAAAATTGAAAATCTGATTCTTCAATATGAGGAAACTGACTGGGAGTTTTTAAAAAGACTGGCCTCTCATTTTCAAGCAGGTCTGGTTCCTTCGTTGATTCATGATGCCCCTAAAATTGTGTTTGGAACGCCAAAAGGGAAAGAGACGGGCAATATAGAAAGATGCCATTATGAAATAACAAAGGATATTGGTCGATATATGAAATCATCCCAAAATCAGAATTCTGGCTTAATGGAAGTGGATGCGGTGGAATATCATATTGAGACAGTAGATGATTATGAAATAGGAGACAGGGTGAACTATCAAAACAAATCTCTGTATATTAAAAGTAAAGAGGCTGAAATGGCCGGTGGAATTTTGAAGTTTAAATATTCCCTGTCCACTCTGAAGGGACTGAATAAAGAGCGTTTGTATAACCAGCAAATTGTGGGGCTTTCCTTAAAAGGAACCGTATTAAAGTCAGTCCGGGATAAGATACAGGTTCACTTAGAGATAGACAAAGCCCAGGAAAGGTCCAAGGCATGGGAGTTTCCTTATGCAACGCCTTATACTGCAGAAGGGCATGGCGGCTGGTACTGTATGCCTGAAAAGGGAGATACGGTGTTCATCTATTTCCCAACCAAAGAAGAGCATGAAGGAGCGGGAATAAATTCCATTAGAAACGGAGACAAAGGTGCCGGTCATATAGGAAATCCTGATGTGAAAATATTTCGTACTAAAAATGGAAAAGAAATGAAGTTCAGTCAGGAAGAAATACTCATTACCTGTATCAATGGAATCGATCAGGAAACTGGGGAGAACAAAGTTGTATATCTTCGGCTTAATCAAAATAATGGAATTGAAATTATCAGTTCAGAGCCCATTCAGTTTAAATCAGATAAAGGAATCAAACTGGAAGCGGAAGATACCATTAAGATATTGGCATCTGACCAGATCAGATTAAAATGCAAGACCAGTGAGATCCGCATTGACAGCAAAATTGATATATGTGGAGAAGATGTGAAAATTAATTAAGATGTGCTGATGAGGGAAATTCAATGGAATACTTTATTATGAGATCTGATGACAGAATCAGGAATCCTTTGAAAATTAATGAAGATATGATGGATTTTGAAACAAATGAAGCATTTACAGTTTATACAGATTTTCAGCCCGATACAATTTTTACAGATTATTTCTCTGTAAAAAAGCTGTTTCAATATGCCTTTTGTGTATCAGATGCTCTTAAAGAAACTTTGGACATCTATACAGACAATATGCAAGCAGTTCCTGTATTTGTTACAGACAGTGAGATGCAGGGGCAGGAAATATATTGGAGGATTCACGTTGAATTACAGGACTGTCTGGTGAAAACACCTGATATGAAATATGACAAGTTTACTATTGATACAGAAAAACTGCAAAATAAACATCTGTTTCGGATCGGCTTTGAAAAGCAGGAGTATCTGGTAGTATCGTTGAGTCTGGCTGAGAATATTCTGAGGAAAAGTCCTGTTGGAATAAGGTTCTTCCAGGTGAGTTTGCAATAGGGGGAAAGATGAGAGAAAATAAAGCGCTGATTCAAAATCTGATGCTGGACTTACCGGTAAAGATACAGGATATAAAAGAATTTAGAATTGAACAAAGCTTAAATAATCACGCATCCGCTTACATAACCGGGGTTTTGAAAGAAGAAAATCAGGAAGCAATGCACAGCCTGACCAGCCAGACTGATGTAGCAATTAAAATGAAGAAGGAAAAGGGAGAAGAAATCATATTTTGCGGACTTCCGGAGAAGGTGACAATCAGACACGGATATGACGGATATACGATCAGCCTTCTTCTAAAAAGCAGTTCCTTCCGTATGGATATTTTAAAGAAAAGAAGAAGCTTTCAAGATCCTGAAAATCCTTATAAGGAGCTGTTCCAGACTATTCTCAGGGAATATGGTGGAGATACTTTTGATTCAGCTTCCCATGGAGCCGTACAGAAAGGTCCTCTTATACAATATGAAGAGACTGACTGGGAATTTTTAAAGAGAGCTGCCTCACAGATAGGGGCGGGGATTTTCCCTGATATTTGCTCTGAAAAACCCCGTGTATATATCGGAATGCCAGAAGGAAACAGCTATAGTGAATCAGGAACAGAGTATTCCCTGGAAAAGAATATGGGGGACTATCTGCGCATTCAAAAAAAGGATGGGGGCGTAACAGAGCAGGGAGCCATGTCCGGTTATCTAAAAACCGGGGCAAATTATCAGATGGGAGATAAGATAAACATTCAAGGAGTCCTGTTCATTATATCAGAAAAAATAATGGAAATGAAAAAAGGGATTTTCGAATACCGGTACCGGCTGCAGGCAAAGGAAGGCTTAAAACAAACGCTTCTCCTACATCTGGGATTAAAAGGGGTGTCCATTGAGGGGCAGGTTCTTGATGTAAAAGAAGATAAATTAAAAATACATCTGTCTATAGACCAGACCCAAGATCCTGATGAGACGGCCTGGTATCCTTTTTACACAGCTTATGCAGCGAAAGGAAGGACTGGTTGGTACAGCATGCCTCAGGAAGGCGACTGTGTTCAGCTTTATCTGCCTGAGGCCGATGAAAAAAAGGCTTATGTGAGAGCTGTCAGCCGCCAGGATGGGGAATCGAATCCCAAGGTGATGAATCCGGCGGTAAAGTATTTTGAAACCATAGATGGAAAGGAAATAAAGATGTCCCCGGAGGAAATGACGATCAGTGCTGCCGAAGATGTTATGTATTTGAAAATGGAGCAGGAATCCGGAGTGGAAATCAGCAGCCACAAAGACATCCGTATTAAGGCAGGAAATAAATTGACAGCAGGATGCCGCAGCATGGAAATCGAATCAAATGAAAAGATCGTACTCTCTACTAATACCAGTGGTATCATTATTGATGATGTTGTACATATCAAAGGGTGATTATATTTTATTTATGAGGAGGAAGGAACTATGGAGAGCCGGAAGACATATGCAGAAGCGGTTATGGAAAAGATAAAAGGAATTGACCAGACAGAAGAACAGAGTATTTACAATATAGAAAATGACATAGAAAACGGATTTATTATTGTAAAATACAAAAAAATGGAGATAGAAGAGAAGTCTGTTTTAGATGGTGGGCTTACGATGATGCTTCCGGCTGAAATTCATTTGATGGATGAAGAATTGGCAAGAGCCAAATATCCGGATGGTAATAGACCGGATTATATCTATACCAATGAAGATACAACTGTTAATTTTACCTTTTCTATTGATGACAGCGGCCTGATCAACAATGAAGAGGTAGAAGAGGTTAAAAATATTCTTTCCAGTCAGATGCGGCGCTTATATCCCGGTTCTAAAATTGAGGACAGCCAGACAATCCAGGCAGGAGAAAAAGCGGTCAGTTTCTTCTCTTTTGACATTCCGCTTATCGATGGAAACATATACAACCTTATGTTTTTTATGGAATATCAGGAGCATCTTCTCATAGGGGGATTTAATTGCAGCATTCATCAGAAAAAACAATGGAGGCCTTTAGTCAGGCAGATGCTTATGACAATAAGAGAAACAGTGCAGCAGGAAAGCGTGTAAGTCTATGGAAAAGAACGTTTGGGAAAAATTTGCTCAAAATAATGTAGTTCCCGCTTTGGAACAGGTGTTGGTTGATCTGGAACAGGACTTTCAAGAGAACAAACATGAGATGAAGCAAATATTTGTAGATTCTTTTCGTCAGGCCTGTACAAATATAAGGGAAATTCAGAAGAAGGGTCAGCCTAGAACAGGTTTCTTAATATTTCATCTGCTAAGAACCAGAACCCTGCAGCATAAGTATACATATACCATCATGACTTATGATAAAGACTGGTATCGCAAGGAGGGGATTCCGGTAGGAGAACTGGATGTATCCTTTGCTTTTAAATACTATGAAGCCATGTGGAAAAAGCTTGCCGGCGAATACAAAAGGTACATTATGCAGATAGAAGAACCTGATGTGGAACAGATTATGCTGGATCATCTGCCGTATTTTCATAAATATGTGGTAGAAGTCATGCGGTTTGGTCTGCTGGAAGCATTGGAAACAGAAGAATACCAGTGTCTTGAGAAGGAAGACCGATTTGAAATTCAGACGGGTGAATATTATGAACTTTGTGATTTGATTCATATAGAACAGAAGGAAAAGAATTTGTTGAAAATTAAAAAACAGATTCTTCAGGGAGAAGGACAGGCATGTTGTTTTCAGGACTTTCGTGAGGTGGATTTAAGCGGTTTGTCCTGCATTCGCAGGGATCTTCGCTATGCGGATTTTAGAGACAGCACTTTGGACGATGCGGATTTAAGTATTAGCTTGCTGATGGGAACGAAATTTAAGGGCTGTACGATGAAGGGTGTGAATCTGATGTTTTCCATGATCCATAATGCCAGTTTTGAAAATGCAAATCTGACAGGAGCTGATCTTCAATGCTGCGTGACATTTACAAAGAAAACTGACGCAAACCAGTGGAAGAGTACGGGATTCACGGGAACCAGTTTCAGAAACAGTCTGCTGGCCGGAGCGAATTTTACAGGAGCTACCATAATGGAAGGGGACTTTGACGGAGCTGACTTAAAGGGAGCAGTATTTGAAGATGCCCGGCTGTATGGAAGCCGGTTCAACAAAAAACATCTGGAACAGTGTCAATTTACTCAGGAGCAGCTTGAACAAATGGAGATCATACCTTAAAATAGGAGAGGAAGACTGTGTTCAAAATAGGAAAAGTGATTGAAAAAGCCAAGGCCATGGTACCAAAGGCAATCGAGGTGGGGAGGCAGGCAGTTAAAAGCGTGGCAAATAAGGTGGCAAACAGTGCTTTGGGAAAAGCCGTTGCAGCGATTCCCCAAACCTTGAAGGCGGTGGCACAGAAAGGAGTTGGAACTGCAAAAAAAGTAGCTGCAGCTATTCCGAAGGCAATTGATGCTGTAAAAAAGACGGCGGAGGAAGTAAAAGGTAAGGCACAGGCCAAGGCAGCAGAAGTAAAAGGAAAAGTACAGGCTAAGGCAGAGGAGATCAATACAGCTGTAACGAACAAGGTTCAGGAGATCACTACAGATATCAATGAGAGGAACAAACGGATTGGGGAAAAACTTCTGAAGGAAATTGAGGCAACGGCCTCCGGTCTGATAAGAGGTACTATAACAGCGGGAGCAGTATTTCCACTTGCTGACGGAGGGCTGAGAAGTTCTTCTCTTATGCTGAATTACCTGCTGCAGTCGAGGAAGGCAATCGTGGAAGAGTATCCACTTCTGAATCTGCAAGGGGATTTGCTGAAGGGTCTTATTGATGGGATTAAGTCAGCAGGAGCCAAAGGTGAAGCAATTGCGGGAAGTTATATTTATAATCTGAATGTGCCGGTCATATCAGATTTTGTAGGAGGACTCACGGGGCAGAAAGATCCCGAAGCAGAAAGTAATTACTTTACAGTTAAAGGTGCATTTTACCGGGGAATGTTAGTGGATGGACTTTTTGGAACTGTGGAGGGTGTGGCAAGCCTGGTTGCAGATCCTTTTGCGGCAATAGAAGGAATAAACAACATAGTGATGAATCCCAGGGAAACATTGCCGGCAATAGGCAGCGGTATTAAGGACTTTGTCGATAAAAAAATCATCCATGGAAGTGCAGAAGATCGAGCCCAGGTGGCCGGTCAGGCAGCATTTGAAGTGGTTTCCTGGCTGGTAGGTGCAGGAGAAGCAAAGGCAGGAATAAAAGCAGCGGATGCGGCCTCAGATGGGGCAAAGGTATCAAAAATGGCAGATGCGGCTTCAGATGTAGCAAAAACGACAAATGTAATTGATAAAGCATTGGATGGGGCTAAAGCGGTGAAACTCTTTAATAAAGCCGGATTAAAGAGTTTTGGAAAGAATCTGGCCGCAAGTTTGGATAGTTCTATTTTAAATGCCGGGAAACGGGCAGGAGATTTCATTGATAATATAAGAGCAGGAATGAGCCGCCTATCGGGCCCCCAACCGGAATTAGCTGGAATAGGAATGGTTGATGATATCGGAAGAAGTGGGGATAAAATAGAAGATATTTATACTACGTTGAAGAAAAGTTTAATGAAGAAGGATGAAGTTCCGGGAAGCAGTGTAAATATCAAGCCAAAGGTAGATGGGGAAGATCTGAAAAAGTTGGTGGATGATATACCAGAAGGGAGTGCTGTTAAAGGGCCTGGTGGTGTGGTTGCTGAGGGTTCGGGTGACGATATAGTAACATACAGGAGAGTACAAGGTGGTGAAGGAACTACTCCTAATCAGTCAAGTCAACCACGAATTAAAGTAAATGAAGATGGTTCCATTAGTATACAAGATAAAAAATCAGATTTAAATGTTAGTATAGATAATGGAGAACACTCTAAATACTTTAACGAAGTTAAGAGGGGAGGTACCGGTGAAATTGTAGAATTTGATGTGCCAAAATGGTTTGATGATTTTCTAAAAGAAAATACAGTACCACAAAACAACTATACTAAAAACCCTCTAAATCAAGGTGGTACTGCACCAAAACTTGTCGATCCCAATATGCCTGGCAATGCTTTTGAACTCCCGGCACCATGGGCAGAGTGGATTGAGGAATATGCAAAGAATGCTAGGATAAAATCACCATAGATACGGTATAAATTATAGGAGGTAAAGAGTTATGGTGTTAGAGCCAGATGGTATAACTAAAATAATAATAGGAACTAGAATAAATAGTGACTTCAGCTGGTATGTAACAGATAAAGATTTGTGGTTTATGGACTATGAAAAATTACATGAAGTTTATAGGAAAAAATTTGAAAGTTTAAAAATCCCTTATAATATGGATAATCATGAGAATCAGAATGAACGAAAAGGATTGCCTATCTTAAATGAGAATTCGATTCATGATTTTAAACCAAGAATTGACAAGTACAAAGTAACAGTAGATGAATTGAGAGAATTGTTAAAGGTATACATATTAATTAATGGTAGAGAAGATGTTTATTATCGATTTATTCCTGCATTGTACTTGGATTTTGATAAGAAAGAGTTATATTCTCTTTACACAGAATATGAATCTTTTGAAACCTATGTAGCTAAAGGCTGGAGTGGAAAATACGAAGATTTTCTTACAAAGGTAGAAATAAAAGAAAAATATTGGTATGATGATAACAAAATCCCCATTTTAGATTATAGTAAAGGAGTATCTAGTGCATGAGTGAAAATAAAGTAAGTATTATATCAGAGAAATTTGAAAATGAAAAAACAGGAGAGCAAGTCGAAGGTATTACAATAATAATTGATGGTAAATTAAAAGATATGTTTGATATTATAATTGATAAAGAGGGTAATTATAGTGATTATAAAGAAGTTATGCGTGATGTGCTTTTTTCTGGTATAAATAATTATGTAGAAAAGTATAAAAACGAAAATTCTTGAGTCTGCTGTTGTGACAATTTATAACTTACCTGTAGAAACAGATATGACGAGAGAGTTTCAGGTGTTGTGTAATTTTTAGCGTTGATATAAGACATGTTGATAGTTGTGCAAGGACGGAGCCTGTTATTTTAAGGTTCTGTCCTTGCATATATTATAATAATTTGCTAATATATTTTAACAGTTTCACACCATCTAAAAAACCTTGTTGATAGAGAAATGCTTCTTCCAAAGCGAATTTCCTTATTAGGGAATCGATATAATTTTGAAATAGTTCTTTTTCCTTGTTTGGTAAATTTTCAATGAAGATTTCGGCGTGTAGAATTTGATCATATTCGTTCTCAGATTGGTTGGGCTGTTTTTGATGGAATATTTCAATTAGCATATCGATACGTTCCTGGATAAACATATCCAGGAATTCCTGTTCAGTCATAATGTTTCCCTCCTTTGAGAACATACGATACCGGAATTGTTTTAGGAAGTCGATACTACTATCCACTAATAATAGGTTTTGTAAATAGCAGATATGAACAATAGGTATAATAGGTGGGCGTTCCAGGTGTACCTCGTAAAGTCTTATTATATGCCAATTTTTCCAGATTCCGACCACCTTTACTGCGTCAAACCGTGAATCCGACCACCTCATGTAAAAGCCCCTCAAACGCCCAGCACTGCTGGGCGAAGTGGCTGTCGGGTGGTTGCTTTTGACCACCCGGCTTTCTCCTGCTCTATTTTCGCCCCAGTAAATACAGGCTAAAGTTTGTCTACAGACAGGTTATTCGTATGACTTGTGTTACAGCAATTTAGCAGCCTTTGAAGGAAACTGTATCAGCAAGATTGTTGGTAGGAGGCTGCCCAATTGGCCTACAATTGTTTTTTGGCATAATAATGGTCAACTTGCCATCGGTGTTATGTAAAGGGCACACAGGGGCAATACGAGCGTACAATGGGCCGATAAAAGAGGGTTGCCAGTAGGAATTGCGGATTGTGAGCTAAGTCGATGGTCCTTCTCAACCCATGTCTAAAAGTATCATAAAAAAGTAAGAAAAAGTTTACCAATACAGGGGTGAACCATTCTTCTCAAAAAAATACACTTATGGTAAACTGGGCAGGAGGGGGGCTATGGGGGGGGGATAAATACTCTGGCTGTAGTCCCTCTTTTTCTCTTTTTTTTGTCCTTTTTTCCCAGAAAAATAAAATTAGAAATGACTTGCAATCTATCCGATAGAGAGTTAACATCAACAACCAATAAAAGAAATAACTTGTTCTTTCACCCATTGGTTTGTTGTGGATAGGCTGTCGAACCCTTGCGGACTCATTTTGAGTTAACGCTGTCATCTGAGGTTGCCGGTACGGGAACTGACTGGTTGGAAACAAGAGCAGGAGGGAGAGAATTGCAGAGAAGAGAAAATCTGCTTTATGTGGGAATTGACCTGCATAAAGAAACCCATACCGCAGTGATGGTAAACTGTTGGAATGAAAAGTTAGAAGTGGTTGTCATTGAAAACAAGCCCAGTGAATTTAAAAAGCTGGAAGAAAAAGTAAACAGAAAATCCCGTAGTCTTGGACTGAATCCTATTTATGGATTAGAGAATGCTTACGGCTACGGCAGGAGTTTAGCTGTATGGCTGATTGAAAATGGCTGCATTGTGAAGGATATTAATCCTGCCCTGGCTTATGATCAGAGAAAAAGTGCGCCCATGTTCCGTAAAAATGACGAGTGGGATGCATACTGCGTGGCAACAGTTCTGATTAATCAGCTACATACTTTGCCTGACGCAAAGCCCAAGGATAACGAATGGACTCTGTCACAGTTGGTAAATCAAAGGGAAATGTTAGTAAAAGACGGAATCCGCTTTAAAAATGGACTTCATGAGCAGATATCTATGGCATACCCCAGCTATCATAAATTTTTCAGTGAAATCGATGGAAAATGTGCTATGTACTTCTGGAGGACTTATCCTTCCCCAGTGCATTTAGAGGGAAAAACAGCAGAAGAGTTAACAGCTGAATTCAAAGAAATAGCCCGTATTACGAAAAGGGATAAAGCGGAACTCATCCTGGACTGTGTTCAGAATGATGGAAACACCATACGGGAATACCAGGAATCCAGGGATTTTATCACAAGGAGTCTGGTAAGAACTTTAGAACATCAGAAAGAAGAACTGGCAGGAGTTGATGAAGAAATCGAAAAGATCCTGCTCACCTTTGATTATAAACTGGCCAGTATGCCGGGAATTGGAATAACGGTAGCCAGTAAGCTGATTGCGGAAATCGGAGATATCCGAAGGTTTTCCAATGCAGATAAACTGGCGAGATTTGCAGGAGTGGCGCCTGTCAAGTTCAGTTCTGCCGGAAAAGGCAAGGAACAGAGTTCCAGACAGGGGAACCGTCAACTGCATGGTCTGTTTTATTTCCTGGCAGTGACTATGGTTTCTGTACCCAAGAACGGAATGCCCAATCATCCGGTATTTCACAGTTATTATATGCGGAAAATCAGTGAGGGAAAGACAAAATCTCAGGCATTGGTCTGTATCATGCGCCGGTTGGTGAACATTGTGTACGGAATGATGAAAAATAAGACAGAATACAGGGAACCACTGCCAGAAGAAGAACAGTAATTTCTTTCTTAAAAATAGCGCCAAGATGTGCTATACTTTTTTTAATAGAATACTAATTTTCACCCCTTTCCGTACATCTCAGTACTCCACCTGAGGGTTCGGGTGGAAGTAATACAAGATTAATACCGGGTACTGAAGGTGTTGTTACAGGAGGTGATTCTACCAAATTAGGTAAGAATATGATGGAGTCAATGGGACAAAAAAGATCTACAAAGTGGACTGGTCATCAAGCTCAACATATAATTCCTTCAGAAATGGCAGATCATCAAGTATTACAAAAAGTTGGTATGGATTTAGATGATGCTTCAAATGGTTTATTCTTACGAACACCAGCAGAGGATATCAGTATTATGTCAAGGCATAGAGGGTATCATTCTACCTATAATGAATTTGTAAAAACACAATCAGATGCTATTGATATTACTCAAGATGTTAATACGTTGCAACGACAAGTATTAGATTTACAAAGCAATTTGAAAAAGCTGCAGCAAAGTGGATTACCGCTTTATCCGAATCAGGGTGCATCAGTTGATTTGTGGCAACGAAGTTTAAATAGAATAAAGTAAAGGAGTATATGTTATATATGGATAAGGAAAAAGAAAAAATTATTCAGCAAATGTTATATGAAAAAGATGCTGAGGAAGTATTAAATGAATTACACGATATTAATGACCCTGAAATACTGTATGTGTATGCCTACAATTATAATTGGGATAATGGGTTTGAGATACCTAAAAATATACTTCTTAAGGAATGCTGTAATCTAAGTACAGCATTAATGATTTTTTATTCGGCTGATGGATTTAGGTATTTGCAGAATAAAGATGAAAAGAATGATAGCTTAAAGGAATGGTCTATTTTTATTAAAGATTTGTATCACATGATACTTGAAAAAAGATTTATAAAAAATGACACAAAATTCGTTCCTCCTTTAAGCAAAGTTCAAATATATAAATTGAAAAAAGATTTAGTTAATGAAGAATATGTCTTTTTAGAAAGCATAGGAAATAATGATTTGAACATAACTTTATAAATACATTTATTAGCCATAATGCTTATAATTATTAAGATTAATTCATTAAAGCACTATTGCTTTTGTATGTTTTCAATTTATGAAAACTTTTATGATTGATTTAATGCAAATCGTAATGATGATACCAAGACTTACCGGCTAATGTTATGTTAAAATAAGAGAATCTTTTTCGCAAAGGAGTCTTTTACCCATGACAAGAGCCGAGAAAAGACAGCTTAAAGCATCGGAGGGTAATCCGTTGCTTGAGCTGTTGAAAGTACAGAACCACTTTTATAAAACTCTTTGGAGTGACTTTAATCGCATTGCTGACCCGAGGCATGCCAGTTATATCAATTATTCCAGTGATATCATGCTGGCCATGCCAATTATGAAAAATATATGTGATATCAGAAGGATGCAAGGTATGACACGGACATTTAATAAGGAGGCATGCATAGCTAACATAGCACTGATTACTAACAATGATGGGCTGGAGGAGCTGCCGCACTATGTAACGGTGAATCATTTCATGAGTCGTCTTAACCCAGAAGAACTGTCAGTAATCAGGGCAAAGATGATCAAGTCCCTGATCCGGAAGAGGAGCTTTCTGTGAAAGCCTACCAGCATAGTGCAGTGGCTAAAAAGGGGCAGTAAATCACGAATTCAATCAACACATTGGAAAAAGCCGTGGCGGAAATACATCGTTTCGAAAGATGCCTCTTATACGATTCCCCCTAAATCCAATACTCAAAATCCATGAGAATGTGACTGGTGGGATCCTTTGCCAATTGAGCCGGCCACCGTATATGGGGAAGAAATTGTATCAAAAAGAGGCCGGATGTGGCAGTTGGATGATGAAGATGTAAAGTTATCGGAGGATTAAATATATGAATAGAATAAAGATGATAGAAAAAATAATAGGAGAAGCAATTGTATCCTATGGTTTTAGAGTTGAATATACAGACGAAGAGGGAGTGGACTTCATTAGAGAGAGAGGGGATTTAAAACAATTCATTTATGTGTATATAGAAAATAATTTACTGCTTCTAAAATATAAAACTAATACATACCGTCAATTATCAGTAAACGAAGCGAACCTTTTCTTGCCTGAGGAATCCTTTGCTTATGGGATATTCGATTTTCCTATGCCTGCTTCTCCATGGGTATGGAATGATGAGGAAGAATTTGTAGATATTTTGAACACGTTTAAGAATGAAATTTTGACAGATGGATTAAGAGAATTACAGGAATTATCAGAGGTCCATTTCCCAGAAGCTATGGTACAAACTAATCGAGAGTTATATGAGAATCATAAAGAACTAGATCTACGATACCGTAATTTATTAAAAATAGATCATTCAACTCCAACTTTACTGGTAGTGGACACAATCCGTGAGGAAATATTGAAAATCCGTGATTATAATTTTGAAGAAGTAAGACCGATCCTTATTGGGCTGGCGGCAATATATGCAGAGGAACTGGTAGTCCATAGAGAAGAGTGGCAATGGGAATTTGATAATAAGAGTTGTTGGATTAGTACCAAAGGTGGAAGAATAGGGGGGCGTTATCGTAGAACCTATCCTTTAAATGAGATAATAGGTTATTGGAGTTATAATGATAACGATATTAATGACGAATTCTTTTTGGATGAATTTTTAGATTGCTAGGGTTATTATATCAATAATATTTAGACTCAGATGCCGAATATTATATGTCAGCCCCTGAGTATTTAGGGATAAAGAGAAGCTGACTTAATCCTTGTATTATCTACCCTGAATTATCAGCATATAGTGTTTGAGTTTTTTGTTCTTTTCAGTTTCTTACGTACTTAGTTCCTGACGCAGAAAACAAATGTCATCAACCCTCCAGGATAAGCATTGGCGGGTTATCACATTTAATTCAATTTCAGCTATATTTAACTAATTTTACAAGAGGATATTAGATACCTAAGGGAACGGAAATGAAAATAACTAGACCCTAAGTAAGGAAAGGAGATACAATTTCAGTTGCAGATGTCGATAAGATAGACGGGATTGCCATGGATAATAAAGATGATCGTAGACTTATATTGCTTATTACCGATCATCTTGATTGGGCAGAAGAGTATGAGCACTTGCTACAATTACAAAACAAAATAAATGCATATATTGACTTTTTGGAAAGTGAGCAATATAAAGATACTTATCCAGAAATACAGTTTGCTACATATTGTATAGAGATACATTTTAGGTATGAGATAACTTTAAACTGTATTAAGTTTCTTGATACTATTAATAAGCAGCTTTCTATAAATAATATACTGATTGAGGTAATTGTACTATAAATATCGAGGTGATATGAGATGAAACGCGGCATCATATTTTTATTCTTTGCATTCGTTATTTCCATTATATTATCAAGTTGTGGATCGTCACTTAGCGAAGAAGAACTTCAAAAGCGTGCGGATGATTATTCACTTTTGCTTGAAACTCTTCAAGCAGTGGGGTATGATAACGACTTTAAGTTGCTTAAAGAGAAAAATTCTATGGAACAGAATTTAAGAAATCTGTGGACGTACTATTTTTCAGACCATGATTTTACTGCCAGAGATATCCGTAAGAATACTGAATTGCTGATTTTGCTTGGAAACTTTGACTTCATTGCAGAAGGGCTGAAATCCAAAGCCTCATCCAACAATCCATATTATAACGTTTGGCCGCGTGATAGCCAGTATAATACTAAATCAAAAGCAGTGCTGTTCAGCGACGAAGAAGTTCTGTGGCTTATGTTGCTTTTGCCGGACTCTGATATCCCAGAGGAGCACTTAGGGTTGAAGGAGGTTTTAGCTGAATGCGGGGAAAACGTTTTAGGGCAAGATTTGTTCGACCCTGGAACAAGCGAGGGCATCTGGTTTTATTATGAAAAAATATGCCCCGGTTTATTAGAGAAAATAGATCCTGATTTTCCGGATTACTTCTCAAATGAGATTAAAACCGCCTTTAAAAACGCGGACGACGACCTTCAGAATCGATTTATGCAAGCAATCGACCCTAAAAATTTTAGGAGCATATATTACTCCAAAAGTCCGGCGCGTGTTTTTTCGTTCGACGAAGCGGAAGAGCTGATGAAAGAGTTTCCCCCTACAGGCTCGTGGGACGGGGGATATATTCGTGTAGTAGATGATCCTACCTATAGGGAGGGGATTGATAAATATGGGATAAGTGACTATAACATTAATACCTCTGTATATGGCGCTTATACATACGCAAGAGAGTCTGATGCTTTGGTTCCTGTAATCAATCCGACGGATGCGCGTTTTGCAGTTTATGAGGAATACACGGATGGTGAGTATTATGCCACTTATACTGGCAGTAGAGATTTTGATGTATATCTTTTGAACTTAAATATCCGCATAGTGAATTTATTAACCGGAGAGGAAATATTCAGCGAGTTGGCACAAAGCAATCCGCCGCCTGACGAAATCTCATGGTCTACTTATAATGGGATTGGTGAATTAAGAATAGTTGATGGTAAATATTATTACAATGATTTTGATTGGAGTAGGTACGCGGCTGTGATGGAGGGAAACGGTGAAACCTCGGTTTCGTCAATCCGACAGGAACGGTAAGCGCATAAACGTCATTATCAACGCAAAATGGAGAGCCATGTATGAGTTTAAAGGACATAGAAGTAGAGCGTTCCTGGGAATACTTGACCCCGTAAGAGGGGCAAAAGCGGCTCTTCCAGCGGAAGGGAACAAACTTCATATGTTCACAATGAGGACAGACATACATGGCATCGCCAAAGGAAGGGTCGTCACAGTGAATCATCCGGTCAACGTTTTCCATAACGACTTGACGAGGGTGAAGGATGTATAACATTTCTTCATAATGGTATGAAAAGATTCTTTGTAGTATCTTGGAGCAGAAGATGTTGATTTTATCCGATTGGATGAAGCAGCCCATTTTATTCCATCTGCAATGGAGGTGTGGGAAGGCAGACAGACAGGGGCGATTTGATCTGATGGAACTACGCTGCTACAGAAGTCTTAAGAATACGAAACGGCTGGAGCGAAGCCTCGGTACATTAGGCGGCACTGAAGGAAATATCATGAGAAAAACGGGAGACAATGATACCGGAGGACTTATGCTATTTTTGGATTTGCCACGCCGCAGGCCATTTACAACTGGCAGCCGGATGAGTGCCAGTGCCTAATAATAGAAGACTGGTGGAATAAACCCTACAAATATCGACCGAAACTTACATATAAACGACATTTAATTACATATTGCCGCTATTTTTCAAAAAAGAAGCTATAATAATAAAGACTATTCCAGTGATTTAGGTTGAAAAACATATAGCTGCATAATGAAGGGGCAGCATTGGAATAAGAGGGGGAAAAAGAGAATGGAGGAATGCCAATGGAAGAAGAGCAGCAGATAGTAAGTGATTGGAAATCCGAATTATTTGTAGGAAAGAATTACTACTATTATAAAAACAAATGGCAGGGTAAACCGGAGCATCAGAGCTTTACCAGTTGGAACTGGACAGCATTTATTTTTCCGGTTTACTGGCTGGCATACAGAAAGATGTATCTGGAAGCTTTTTTATATGGGCTTATTGCCCTTGTTGTATGGATCATTCCAGGGGGAGGATTGATCGTTGGTATATTCGCGGGAATATACGCCAATTTTTATTACCGCAAAAAGGCATTGAAAGTTATTGGGGAAACCTCTGGAATGATGGATGACGAGGCAAGACAGTATATAAACAAACGGGGCGGTACAAGTGTTCCAGGTGTTTTTGTTACTGCAGGCATTACTGTTTTTCTCGCTATTTCTGTAATCGCCGGACTTGTATTGTTTTCTTCAGGAGAAGAGAAAAATTATTTACGGATTGGGGAGCCCAACACTTTTACAGTATATGATGTATCGGTTACTTTTCCTGATGGCTGGAAAGAAACGAAAGAGGAAACTCCTTATGATCTGGAGTGCTTTTCACGCTCGGAAGATTCGGGAACGGGAATTTTCATTTATGAAGCAGCAGATGTGGGGGAAGGTGAAGGTCCTGAAGCTATTTTAGAAATGCAGATTGACTACATAGAATCACAGACAAAGAACGTTACACTTGTAGAGGAGCTGAAGGATGAGGAGGTTGAAGGCAAAAGAATCAGGACAGTGGTGTATTCTGGTGAGAATACTTTAAGACTTTACTATATTTTTTCTTTGGTGGAGTTTGAGGAATCTGATAAATTTGTATTTGTACTACAGACCAGCCTTCCAAGCTCCTACAATAGAGAGAAATCCACATTGGCCTGGATAGTAAGTACCTGTACGCTGAATCAGGAAAATGATTCTTAATGGGAACACAGATCTGAAATATAAAAATTTAACTATAACAGGAGATTATAATAATGCAGACATATTTTGAAAAGATGAATGAAAGTTACATTGATAAGCACTACCCGGAACGTTCGGTATTTTCTTCTATTAATAAATCCGGTCAGAAAAGTGGAATCGGTGTTTACGTTCTTCTTGGCGCTTTTGCACTGATGACAGGAGCAGCCATGATCTGGTCAATTAAGAATCTGATGGAATTCATGAAAGAAGGAGAATCGGATATGATGGCTCCGGGACTGACTATCATTGGAATCTGTTTTTTACTTTTTGCAGTTTCACTTTTTGGTATAATCATTACAGCAAAACGAAACCGCGCAGGTGTGGAAGGCCTGATCAAAAAAAGTGCTAAAAACAGCCGGTGCAGTGAAAGTGACATTCGTGAATTTGAGCGTCAGGCAATGGCTTCAGATAGTTATATTCTCAAGCTTATGGGAACAGCGAAAGCAGTATTGACCGGGAGCAAAGATGGGATATTAACCAGGGATTTTATTTATCTGGACAATGTGAAACATATTATTATGAAGCGCAGCGATATTATAGGGGCACTCCTTGTACAGCGTACATATTATATTTCTGTAGGAAATTCCAGAAAAGCTGTTAATTATTTAACGGCTACACTGATCTCAAATAAAGGGATCGACACTCTGGCAGAGGTTACCATTGAGGCGGGAAAAGCACTTTTGGATCTGTTGAAGGAAGAAAATTCACAGATTGATGTAAATGATTTTACCGTTATGAACGAAAAAGAATATACAAAATATTGTAAAGAAAAATTTTCTGCTTACCTCAATTAAATGTGCATAAAAGTTTGGTTATTGTTTTTCATAATTAAAGATTAAGAGAATTCTAATGGAATAATAAAATAAAATCATTTTATTATTCCATTTTTTAGAAAAAAGTAGTAGAATATAAACAATGTAATAAAATATGTTTGTTCCAGCAGACTTCTTAATGTTTCAGTAAAATGGAGCTGTCAAAATGGAACAAAAGTGGGGTTATGAGTTAATACAAATGTATAATCTGTCTGGAGAAAACGGTCTTAAACTTCTGCAGTTCCTGATGACTGAGATATCCAGGCAGGAAAAAGCTGGAGGAGAGAGCGTATGCTTGATATAGCAGTATGCGATGATGAACGTTATCAGTTGGGAAACATGGAATCGCTTCTTGGCAATTTGGGAAAGAAGATTAATCTTTCCATAGAGATTGATACGTATGAATCGGGAGAGGCCCTGTTGGATTCCATGAGAAAAGGGATGCGGTATGATCTTATTTATCTGGATATTGAACTGAGCGGTATGAATGGACTGGAGACGGCGGAACGGATCAGAGAAATTGACTGGCATGTTCCTTTGGTTTATGTGACATACCATGATAGTTATATGATAGACACCTTTTGCGTAACACCCAGCGGGTTTATTGTCAAGCCGGTAGATGCCAGAGAATTTGAAAAAACATTTAAACGTATCTGTAAGAGACTTATGGACAAAGATGAATATTACCGGTTTCAGTACGATAAAAAGCCGTACAAAATCCCTCTGCGGGATATCAAATATTTTGAGAGCAATTTAAGGCAGATTGAGATCGTGTGGGAGGGAGGCAGATGCCGCCTCTATAAGAAGATGCAGGAAATTGAAGAAGAACTGGGAGAGTATGGAAGGCATTTTTTAAGGGTGCACAGGTCTTATCTGGTTAATTACAGTTATGTGGAAAAACTCACATACTATTATGTGATGCTGGAGACGGGAGAAAAACTGCCCATAAGTCGTGGGAAAAGAGTGGAGTTGGAAAAGAAGCTGCTTCAGTTATTGGAGTAGCGGGAACAAGACGCTGCAAATGTCCATGGGAGATGTGCAGTCTTTTGGAGCAGAGGCGGCCAAGAAGAGCTTTGTGGAAAATATCGAGAAAATTGAGCTGTTAGTGAAGAAGGATATTTCGGAAATTTTGATTTATTGAAAGACGGAGATACATCTGATGAAAGTATTTCTTCAGAACAAATAGATTTAAGTTCCATGAAAATCCTGGGTTATATTCCTCCAGAAGAACTTTTAGAGGAATATGATACCTATTGCCGCTAACTCTGAATTTAGATCGAGTCCGCTTACTTATAAAAGTCACAAGTCTTCTATATCCACATCAGAGATTGATACCTCCATGAAGTATCATACAGCCTGGAGCTGACTCACATTGACGTAAGAAATATTCCCGGAATGGGAAAGAATCCATAAAAATACCGCTGTCCGGCAGATAACCAGAACAGCGGTATTTTTTCAATATTACAAAACCTTTTCAAGAAAGGATTTAGCCCGTTCTGTAGCCGGATTCTTAAAGAACACATCCGGGGCGGAATCTTCTAAAATCACGCCGTTGTCCAGAAAGCAGATCCGGTCGGAAACCTCTCTGGCAAATCCCATTTCATGGGTCACCAGCATCATAGTAATACCGGTGTGTGCCAGGCTTTTGATTACCTCTAAAACTTCCTTAACCATCTCCGGGTCGAGAGCAGAAGTAGGTTCGTCAAACAACATAATCTCCGGTTCCATAGCCAGAGCCCTGGCAATGGCAACCCTCTGCTTCTGACCGCCTGAAAGCTTGCCTGGATAGACGTCAGCCTTCTCCTTAAGTCCCACCCGGTTCAGCAGTTCCATGGCCTTTGCAATAGCCTGTTCCTTTGGAACCCGGTTTACTGCAATGGGCGCATAAATCATATTTTCCAGCACTGTTTTGTGAGGAAAGAGGTTAAAGAGCTGGAACACCATGCCGATATTTCTGCGGATGGACTGGATATCCGCTTTAGGAGCAGTGATTTCCTTGCCCTGAATGAAAATCTGTCCGCTGTCAGGGCGTTCCAGTAAGTTTACACACCGCAGTATGGTGGATTTTCCTGAACCGGAAGGCCCGATCAGGGTGACAACCTGCCCTTTTTCAATGGAAAGGTCAATGCCCTTTAAGACCTGGAGCGCTCCGAAATTCTTGTGGACATCATTAAACTTGATCACTTTTGTTTGCCCACCTTTCTACCTGTCCTCCGATGCCGGAGAGAATCATAACGAGAATATAGTAAATTGCTGCAATGACCAGATAAGGCTCAAAGAACCGGAAGGTCATTACCGTAATCTGGTCGGCGGCGCGGATCAGCTCCACGGCTCCGATATACGATAAGATAGAAGATTCCTTGAGCAGGGCAATGGATTCGTTGACCAGACTGGGCAGAATGTGCTTGATTGCCTGGGGAATAATAATATCCTTCATCATTGCCCGGTATCCGATGCCCAGGGACATGGCCGCTTCATACTGGCCCTTGTCCACTGCCTGAATGCCGCCGCGGAAGATTTCCGATATGTAAGCGGCAGAGTTTAAGCTGAAGGCCAGAATACCCGACTGCACGGCAGTGGTGGGCAGGCCTGTCAGCTGGGGCAGGCCAAAGTGTATGATACAAAGCTGTACCATCAGCGGCGTGCCACGGAAAATCGAGGTATAAAAGCGTCCGAACAAAGTCAGGGGTTTTAATCCACTGATCTTCATCAATGCCAGCAGGATGCCCAGAATAAGGCCGACCACTGCACAGATGCCTGTAATTCTTAATGTAAGCAGCAAACCCTGAAGCAGAAAGGGCCAGTACTGCCATACGTTGCTAAAATCCAAATTCATGGCCGAAAACTCCTTTTTCTTAGAGTGTTTCCTTAATAAAATTCCTGCATCCGATGAAGCCGGGATCAGTCAAGGATGAACTGATCGCTTAAATGAGCTTTGATGATTTCGTCCAGTTCTCCGTTTTCCATCATTTCCTTTAAGGTGTTGTTAACGGTATCGTAGTATGGAGACTCCTTGGGAAATGCGATGGCAAAGCAGTCATCGGTCTTATCCAGAAGGCTCATGGAAAGTCCTTCATTGGCCTTTAAGAACTCCAGAGCGCCTGCACCGTCAATGATGCATGCATCGGCTCTGCCGCTTTTTACTTCTTCAATACAAGCCGGGCTTCCCTGAATGCCGACACCCTTTACGTTGGGAATGGTTTCAGCTACCTGCTGATAATTGGTTCCGAAAGCGTAAGCAACTGTCTTTCCGTCAAGAGAAGCCAGGTCCGGATAGTTGTCAGCTGCCTTGTAAACAATGGCATTTCTCGGATAGAAGTAAATCTCTGAGAAGTCGGCGCTTTTCTTACGTTCCTCAGTAGGAGCCATGCCGCCGATGGAGAAGTCGATCTGCTTGGACTGCATGGCAGCCATCAGGCTCTTAAAGGGCATGTCTACAAATTCTACCTGTCCTCCGTTTTTCTCAACGATTGCACGGATTAAATCCACATTCATGCCCACATTGGTCTTGGCTCCGTTTGATGCCATTTCAATGGATTCAAATGGAACGAAGGTGGCACTGCAGCCAACCTTGACCGTAACGCCCTCTAAGGCGTTGGAAGCTGCTGCTTCGGTGGAAGATGATTCAGATGCCTCAGATGCTTCAGCGGAGGTTTCTGATGAAGCCGCTGAGGTAGCAGGTGCCTGAGTAGCGGCAGAGCCGGAACCTGAGGAACAGCCTGTAATGGTGCCTAAAATGGCAGCGCAGGTCACTAAAGCCGCGCATGTTTTCGTAAATAATTTCATAATTATACTTTTTCCTTTCATTAAATGTGGTATAAGATACATTATGATATCATAAAAATACACTCAGTTCAAGTATTTATTCATCATTGTTATTTCCGCCAAAGAAGGGGGAGCGGTTGACATGAAAGGAAAGAACGGATAAAATGATAGGGCTTGGAAAATAAAAAAAATATACATTGAGGAGGCAGACGCATATGATCGGGCTGCTTGATGGAAAGCAAAATGGCGAGGGAATCCGCTGGCCGGATGGAAAGCGGATTGCCGTCATGCTTACCTTTGATTTTGACGCTGAATTTTTAAGGATTTCCCGTGCAAAAAGCAAGGGAAAAGAAATCGGATTCAGCGATTATTCCCGGGGGCAGTACGGCCCTCATGAAGGGATTTACCGCTGTCTGGACATGCTGGATTCCTACGGTGTGCCTGCCACATTCTTCGTGCCAGGTATGGTGGCGGAAACCTATCCGGAACAGGTTAAGGAAATACATCTGCGCGGCCATGAGCTGGCCTGCCACGGCTATATGCATGAATCCCAGCGGGGCATTTCCCGGGCAGAGGAAGAGGAAATATTAAAAAAGAGTGAGGAAGCCTTAAAAGCCATCACAGGAAAGCGTCCTGTGGGACACCGGGGACCGGAGAGTATCATCCATCCATTTACCCCTCAGCTGCTTCATGAGAGAGGATATTTATACAGTTCTTCCATGAAGGACTGTGACTGGGCATATCTTCATCAGGTATCCGGAAAAGAAATTCCTTTGGTGGAGCTGCCGGGTGATGTGATGATGGATGACTTTACCTATTATTACTTCACTTTTTCCGATCCGGCTGTAAGAGCTATGTATGCCAACCGGGAAGTTCTCGGCAACTGGAAGGCGGAATTTGACGGCCTGGCACGTGAGGGAGATAAGATTCTGGTGTTTAAGCTCCACCCTCAGATGATCGGGCGGGCCAGCCGCATTGATATGGTGGGCGGGCTGGTGGCCTATATGCAGCAGCGGGGGGCATGGATTACTACCTGTGAGCAGGCAGCCCGCTATGTGCTGGAACAGAATAAGGAGGTGCTGTAATGGTTCAATGGCCGAATGGAAAACGGATTGCAGTTATGTTTGCCTTTGATCTGGATGCGGAAACCATGTGGACTACCAGAGGCGACGGCAATGCCGACCACATCACCAATCTTTCACGAGGGGTTTACGGCCCTAAGCAGGGGGTTCCCCGGATCTTAAATATGCTGGATGTTCACGGGGTTAAGGCCACCTTTTTCATTCCTGGCGTTGTGGCTGACGATTATCCTGAAGTAGTGAAGGAAATCGCCCGCAGGGGACATGAAATTGGCTTTCATGGATACTTTCATGAGGAGTCCACGGAAACCACCTATGAGCAGGAACACGCCACTATGGAGCGGTGTGAAAAGCTGTTTTTGGAAATGACAGGACAGAAGCTGGCAGGACACCGGGCTCCCGGGGGAGTGATTCACGATTACAGCTTACGGCTGTTTTTGGAACATGGGTATATTTACAGCTCCAACTGGCGAAACCAGGACGGGCCATTTCTCCATTCCATTGATGGGAAGGAGGTTCCATTAGTGGAGCTTCCCAAGGACTCTATTTTTGATGATACTGCCTATGACTTTTACACAGACAGCGCACCAGAACGGTATGAATTGAAATCCCCTGGTGAAATGTATGAGATCTGGAAGGATGAATTTGACTCTCTGGCTCAGGAGGGCAGGATGATCAACTTTGTGCTGCACCCTCAGTTTATGGGCCGGGTCAGCCGGGTGGATATGCTCAGCGATCTGATCGGCTATATGATTGCCAACGGAGCGTGGATTGATACCAATAAGGCGGTGGCAGAACACGTGCTGCGCAGCCGGGGCTTTTATATAGGTAAAGAAAAGAATATGTAGAGGCGGAAGCCGGAATCATAAAGCATGAAAAAATCCCGGAGAGATATCAAATTTCAATCTCTCCGGGATTCGTTTACTCATCAATTCCGACGATTACGGAAGTGGCTTTGATAATGGCATAGGCTTCTTTTCCTTTTTCCAATCCCAATTCCCTGATGGAGCCCATGGAAATGGTGGAAGAGATTATGTTTCCTCCGCCGATGTCAATTTGTACGATTCCGTTTACAGCACCTTCCTGGATGCTGACGATGGTTCCCTTTAACTGGTTTCTTGCGCTGATCTTCATAAAATGATCCTCCTTTGTAAATGGATTAATGTTAGAATCTGTAATATAATATACCATAGATTTCAATTTTCATAAAGACGTAGTTCCTTTTGATCCCCCAATATCCCTGAAAATCATGAAAAGAAAACAGGGTGTGCAAATTTTGGCGCTTAGAGTGTACAATTTTGGCACTTGGGTTGAAATCTGTTTGAATTAGGTATATATTGGAATTACCGGTAAACAAAAAGTTTTTCTGATAAAATGCAGCGGAGGCTGCCAGGCCCTGAGGAGGGAAATTCCAAAGGTCCTGTACATTTTACAAAGCCAATAGGGGGGCTTCGTAGAAGGAGTTTGAATATATTTCATTTGGGCCCAAATGAAGCATTAAGTTTTATTCACCATCGTATTTATTACCAGTTTTATAATCATCTCTGGCCCAGTTTGGAGCATTAATTGGGCCGGCTTTTGCATTTCCATTTTTTGCAGCGCCCTGTATTTCCGGTACTTGTGCCTGCTCATTTTTGGGACGATGCATTTTTTCGTGGTTTTCTGTTCCGTGATTATCAGGATCGTAGGGACTTGGACGTCTCATGCCTGCTTTTGCCATAATAACACCTCCTTGTATACCCGTAGTTTTTGTATTTCCATGGAAACTATACAGGTGTATGGAGGATTTTTTTATTGAAACAAAAGCCGCCAAAAAGAAATGAACTCTTTTTGGCGGCTTTTGCCTGTTTAATAGTGAATGACATTTTCAGCCGCACGTATATTTTCTATGATTTCTTCCGCTTCACTGCTTAAAAAATAATCCAAAGTGGTCTGAGGAACTAAGGTTTTAAGAAGCTCCATGTGATTGTCCTTAATTGCCTTGCGGACTGTGGAAGCGCTGATCGGTGCGCCGCCGGATTCTTTTCTCGGAATCACGATGCACTGCACCCCGGCCTTTGGAAGTTCCTGCTGCATAATATCATTATAAATTCCCGTTACCTGGCTGTTAGGTTCTTCTCCCACATACCGTCTGTTGATTCCCAGGGCTTTGGCGATCTTTAAAAAGATGGTCAAATCCAGCATGGCATGTCCTGTAATAATATCCGTCCCATCCTTTTGGAAATAGCTGGGAAATGTGGAATTGCTGACAATATAAGGGCCGGTGTCGTGGTAACAAATATTGTTTAAATGCTTTGTTCCTTCGATAATCAGCTTCTTTCTCACAGAAAACGGGATAAGGCTGGCATCCTCGCTGACAATAAATAAATGTAACACATCACTTTCAGCCGCAGCCTTTTCCAGCAGATACAAGTGTCCCAGAGTAAAGGGATTTGCGTTCATAACAAGGCCGGATACAACTCCACCCTCCTGGGAGCCCTCTCTTTGCCCTTCGGGTAAGTTTACCTTACCCTCATGGACAAAAAGTTTCCCTGCATCAGCTTTTAACTGGTCTAAATACTGGGAAAATCCAGTCCTGCGGTTTTCCATAAACACAAGCCTGTTTTCAATCCGCACGATCTCATAAAAACCTAAATCTCCAAAAAATTTGGCAGAGTCGCACTTGGTATACAAAAACACATGAGTATTTCCCCTGTCGCACTGAATTTCCATCAGATGTGACACAATGGTATTCATCAGCCCTTCTCCCTGATGGGAGCTGCTGACAGCCAGACAGCGAAGGGTGTTTGCATAGCAGCTTCCCGTGGCAATGACATTAAAATCCTCATCGTAAACAGCGCAGGTGTAGTCCAGGTTTCCATCCCGTCGGATTCCTTCTGCGTGCAGCAATTCATCAATCTGCTGGTGGCCCTTTTTATCACTGGGATAAACTTTTGATACAATGTATTCTGCCATATCATACTCCTTTGCTATTATAATTTTTTCAAGTATATATTCATATTATACTTGATTGATTTCTTTTGTAAATAGAATTTTAGATTCCCGCTCCATAATGCCCCGGAGTTGTTCCCGCATACTTTTTAAAGGTGCGGATAAAATTAGAATAATCGTGAAATCCTGACAATTCACAGGCTTCGGAAACATTTTTCCCCTCACTGAGCAGAGTCTTTGCCAAAGAAATCCGTTTCAGGATAATGTATTCCTGAATGGAACATCCCGCCTGTTCCCGGAATTTCCGGCTCATATAGGACCGGTTCATATAAAAGTGTCCGGCCAGTGCCTGAACGGTTAAATCCTCGGTCAAGTGGCTGTTGATATATCCCATGATCTGAGAGGAAAGCTGAGGCATGATGTTTTCAGAGGTGAGGGTGGAATCGTGAAAGCAGGTGTTGACCAGCACCAGCATCTGCAGCAAGTAGGTGGAAGCCATAATATCATGGCCGAAGGACTCCGAGGTGAGAGCTGTATGCATCTGGTCGGCCAGGGCAAGGTAGCGCTCTAAAGCAGGAGGACTTAAGGAAATCACATGTTTATCCGTCTGGCCCCGCTCTTCAAAGCAGGCCAGTAAATTTGCCTGTTCCGTACAGAAGCTGCGGACCAGTTCCGGGTAAAAGTGGGTGGCAATCCGCTCATAGGGCTTGCTGTCCCTGGACACCACTCTGTGAATTTCCCTGTTGTTAATGACCAGCAAATCCCCTCTTTTTAAATGATAACAGTGGTGCTCAATATAATAATCTGTATTTCCGCTTAAAAACAGAAGCATTTCATATGAATCATGCATGTGGTAAATATCGGTGACTTGTCTGGAAGACATCATGTGATGGCTTCGTATCATTTCCGGGAAATTAATCTGGTGGTATTGGTTGATTGTGTCCATAAAGTCCTCTTTTCTTTCCTATAGTCACATTACGCAATAAAAAGACAAGATTCAGCAAAGAACCTGCACTATATTTATTATATGATAAGGATAGAAAAAAGCAATATAAGATTTCTTATAAGGAGGTCCCTTTTTATGAAGTTTGAAATAAAGAATGCTGATTATGGGAAAAGTCCCTATACCGGCATGACGAGAAAGCATTGGCTGGAGGCCTGCGAGTTTCTGCTGGATGGAATTTTTTCCAATCTATCCTCCATGGATGACCAGCCTGTAAGCCCCAGGACGGAATTTCATGTAAGCTATCCAAATGCAGGAAGTTCTTCTACGAAAGCCAGCGCAGAAAGATTTGAAGGACTTGCCAGAAGCTTTCTCATTGCAGCTCCTCTCCTTCACAACCGCCCGGAATCTGTAATCAGAGGCTTTTCGGTGGGAGAGTATTACAAACAGCATATTCTGCAGGCAATGACTCCAGGCAATCCCAATTATTTATTAAACTTAAAAGAACTTCTTGCCATAGCCAAGCCCGGTGAGAAAGCATTTCAGCACACCTGTGAATGTGCTTCCCTGGTTATTGGATTGGACCAGTGCAGGGAAGCCATATGGGATACCTATACGAAGGAAGAAAAGGACCTCATTGCCGCATACTTATCAGAATTTGGCTGCGGGAAGACAACACCACATAACTGGCGTCTGTTTAATATGCTGATTCTTGGATTTTTGCATAAAGAAGGGTATGAAATCGACAAAGAATTGATGAGGGATCATGCCCAGGTCATCATCTCTTATTATACAGGGGACGGCTGGTACAGGGACGGACACCGGTTTGATTACTATACTCCGTGGGCATTCCACGTATACGGCCCCATCTGGAATGTGTGGTACGGCTATGAGGAAGAGCCCTGGATTGCAAATAAGATCGAGCAGTATGCCAATGAAATGGCTGACGTCTTTTCCTCCATGTTTGATCAGAAAGCACAAGTCACCTTATGGGCCAGAAGCGGCCTTTACCGCAATGCAGCTTCCTCTCCTTATGCCTCTGCCTTTCTGTTAAGGGAAACTCACGTCAGCCCGGGACTTGCCAGACGGATTAATTCCGGGGCTCTTTTGCAGTTCATCACCAGAGAAGATGTATTTGAAAATGGGGTTCCCACACTTGGCTTTTACGGACAGTTCCTTCCCATGCTTCAGGACTATAGCTGCAGTTCAAGTCCCTTCTGGATTGCTAATCCGTTTCTGATTCTGACCTATCCGGAGGATCATCCCTTCTGGACCGATGTGGAAGAGAACGGGGACTGGGACCAGTTAAAGGAAAATGAATTTATGGAAACCGTGATGGACGGTCCGGGGATTGTGTCTGCACATCAGGGTGGAAACGGAGCCTGCGAGTTTCGAACGGCAAAGGGACTTTTTAAGCCGGATGATGAGTATATCCGGTATTATATCCGCCTCGCATTTAACAGTCATTTTCCATGGGAAGATTTCGATTACCGGGGAGCAGAGGCCATGCAGTACAGCCTTTTGTATCCCGAGGTGAAATGCGCCCAGGTTCCCAACATCATCATGTACGGCGGAGTAAAGGACGGAGTCTTATACCGAAAGCAATACTTTGACTTCCAGTACAATTTCCAGGGCAGAGCGTCCATTGATCTGGCTGATTTTTCCGTGGCAAACGGGCATATCCGGGTGGACAAGATGAGGATACCGGAACCGCCCTTTACTCTGACTATGGGAGCATACGGTTTTCCAAAAGAGCGGAATGGGATAGAAACAATCGTAGAAGAGAGGGCCTGCCATCATGCAAAGGCCGTTATCCTGAAACAAAAAGATTTTCAGCAGGCGTTTGTAATTTATACTGCATGGGAGGAAATCGCCATAAAAGAACGGTCCGGCGTAAATCCTGATGCAGACCGCAGCCTTTTGGCGTATGGAAGTCTGAGAAGAGAAAAGATCTATGGATATGAGCCTTATGTCATGATTTCCGCCGTATTGAGCAAATCCGATGACAGCCCATGGGCCGATGAGGAGTTATTCCCCATTGAAACTATTGAATTTACAGATAAACAGCAATATGGAGGCTATGGGCCGGTTACATTGGTGATGAAGGATGGACGGACTATGGTGGTTGATTATGAAGGGCTGGAAGGCCGTCTGATGGTTTAGCTGGCTGAAAACAGCTATACGGCAGAATATCAGGAAGATGCAAAGAAGAAACAGAGTGTAAAGAACCGGCTGATTCCGGCATACAGGAGGTAATGATATGAGAACAGTAGAGCAGCTTTTAACATACCCAAAGATAAGCGATAAAGAAGTGAAGGAATATTTAGACTTAGCAGTAGGTCTGGTGGAGCATAATTTAAAGGATTTTACAGAATATTTCCCCGATTCCAACAGCCAGAATAACTTTTATCCTCAGACGGAAAATGTGGAGTGGACAACGGGCTTTTGGACAGGTGAAATCTGGCTTTCCTATGAAGCTTCGGGAAAGGAAGCCTTTAAGCAGGCAGGAGAGGTTCAGGTAGACAGCTTTTTAAAGAGAATTGTGGACAAGGTAGATGTAAATCATCACGACATGGGATTTTTATATACCCCGTCCTGTGTGGCAGCTTATAAGCTGACCGGCAATGAAACTGCAAAAAAAGCCGCTTTGCTGGCAGCAGATAATTTAATGGCCCGGTTCCAGGAAAAGGGACAGTTTTTCCAGGCATGGGGTGAGTTGGGAGCGCCGGATAATTACCGTTTAATTATTGATTGTCTCTTAAACATGCCTCTTTTGTTCTGGGCGGCAGAAGTGACAGGAAATTCCGACTATGCAAAAAAGGCTGAGGCGCATATTAAGACAGCCATGAATTATGTGATCCGGGAGGATCATTCCACCTATCATACCTACTTTTTTGATCCCAAGACAGGAGAGCCGGTGAGAGGAGTAACCCATCAGGGACACCGGGACGGCTCAGCCTGGGCCAGAGGCCAGGCATGGGGAATTTACGGATGTGCCATGGCATACCGTTATGTAAAGAACCCGGAATACATTGATATATTTAAAAAGGTGACGGATTATTTCCTGACACACCTGCCCTCAGACTTAATTCCTTACTGGGACTTTGACTTTGACGACGGCAGTGATGAGTCCAGAGACTCCTCTGCCTCTGTTGCCGCCGTATGCGGAATGCTGGAAATGAGCAAGTATATGGAAAAAGAAGATGCAGAATATTACACGGACATGGCAAAGAGGCTTTTGCTGGCTGCTGCTAAAGAGTGCGCCGTACAGTCACCGGAGCAGTCCAACGGCCTTCTCCTACACGGCACCTATGCCCATGCCTCAGAACACAACCCCTGCGCCAACAGAGGGGTGGATGAATGCAATACCTGGGGCGATTATTACTACCTGGAGGCGTTGACCAGGCTTTCTAAGGACTGGCAGCTTTACTGGTAAATGAAAATCTTAATTCCCCCGGAATTGAAAGTGAGCCGGAGGTGCGGAAAGAATCCTGGACCTGATGATTGATCAGGCCCGGGATTTTTTAATCTCTTTAAGGTACTGTTGTCTTTATTTATCAGAAATGCTATTATTAAGAAAAGATTATAATCATAAAAAAGGCGGGGATACATATGAAATTAATTTTAATAAGACACGGAGAACCGGATTATTCCATCGATTCTCTGACAGAGAAAGGTTTTAGAGAAGCTGACCTGCTTTCCAAACGGATGGGAAAGCTTCCTGTTTTTGCATGTTACTGCTCGCCTCTTGGCAGAGCCAAGGATACCGCAAAGGCGGCCTTAAAAGCTTTGGGCGCTGAGGCGGAGATACTGCCATGGCTCCGGGAGTTCCATGCTCCGGTGGAAGACGGGGTTAGTGAAGCTAAGAGGATACCCTGGGATTTTATGCCCGGATACTGGACAAAACAGGAGGAGCTTTACCACAAAGATTTATGGTTTGAAAATGAAAAAATGAAAACAGGACCTGTAAAGTCCGAATATGATAATGTAGCTGCCGGTCTTGACGAAATTCTGAAAAAATACGGCTATCACAGGGAAGGCAGGATGTACCGGGCAAATCCGGGAAGTGACGATACGGTTGTCCTGTTCTGTCACTTTGGCGTTATCTGTGTTATGCTGTCTCATTTACTTGGAATTCCGGCCCCGCTTTTGTGGCAGGGATTTTTTCTGGCGCCTTCCTCAGTGACTACCCTGGAGACAGAAGAGCGGATACCGGGGGAGGCTTACTTCCGGTGTAAGGGAGCCGGAGATACGTCTCATTTATATGCAGAAGGCGAACCGGTTTCAAATTCCGGTTTTTTCCCAAGGTAAGCCATTGGCAGCCATATTAAAATGATAGAGGAGATTTGCCGGACACCGTGCAAGCATAAAAAATGAGCCTGGCGTATATTACAGTTAACAAAATAATGGAAATGTTTTTGATCATGGCGATCGGAGTCCTTATCCTGAAAAAAGGAATGGCTGACAGCGAAACCAGCAAAAGGCTGTCTTCCATCCTGCTCAATGTGATCACCCCTTGTATGATTCTTATGTCTTATCAGATTGAATTCAACAAAACTCTTTTGATCGGCCTGGCAGTGACTGCAGGATTGTCCGGAATCAGCTTTTTTCTGTCTATCCTTCTTTCCGGGGCACTAATCAGGCCCAAAGGAAATCCGGACATGGCAGTGGAACGGATGTCCGTGGTTTATTCCAACTGCGGATTTGTCGGAATTCCGCTGATCAGCGGGGTTCTGGGAGCAGAAGGCGTGTTCTTTATGACTGCCTATATTACGGTATTCAACATTCTGGTCTGGTCCCATGGAATTACTCTCATGAAGGGAAGGACTGGGAATCTCATTTCCACTATGAAGTATTTTATCAATCCCTCCACAGTGTCAATCGGAGCGGGTGTTCTTTTTTTTGTGACAGGTTTTCACCTGCCGGAGGTGGTGGGAAATCCTGTATCCATGATAGGAGACATGAACACTCCGGTGGCAATGCTGGTTTCGGGAATGAATCTGGCGGAGAGCAATCTGCTTTCCTGTTTAAAGAGTCCCAGAACCTACATGATCAGCGCCGCAAAGCTTCTGGCTGTTCCGTTTATCACCCTGCTGCTTCTCATGGTGGTGAAGGTGGACCGGACCATTGCTATTACGGTTTTAACTGCCTCCGCCTGTCCCAGTGCAGCCACCAGCAGCATGTTTGCCCTTCAATATAATAAAAACAGCCGGTATGCCTCGGAATTAATGGCAGTAACTACAATCCTGTCACTGCTTACCATACCTGCCGTTATGCTGGTTGGAGGAATGGTGTTATAATCGTATTGCAGAAAATCCAAACCTTTTTCAACAGGAAAGTGAGAGATCTCTGAACTTTCTTTTAAAGGTTTGGATTTTATTTTATACATATTTATCTAAATAATCTTAAATTGATAAGCTTTCATTTAAAATCAGTTTACACTGACAAATTCGGTGAACTGGTTTTTTTTCTGGATTATCTATTAATTGAAAAGCCAGGTCTGTGGCGATTTTAAACATCTCCATGGAAGGGATAACAACCATAGTCAAAGATGGAATATGATTTTGAAGATAGGATAAATCATTATCTAATCCAAAGGAAGCCAGCTCTGTGTTGTAAGGAATATAAAATTTGTTTCTTGCAAATACAGGGATGGCCCCTTGGGCTAATACTGTATTTGCAGATAAAATCAGAGAAGGACGACTGCTGGAATTTAAAAGCTTTCTTGCAGCAATGGCACCTCCATAAAAAGAATTTTCTACGGAAACATAGTTTTTAGTGGAGACAGGAATGCCGGACTGCTCACATAGTTCAAGAAATTGTGTGAAATAAGAATCGCAGATTCTTGGTGAACTATCACTTTTGATGACTGCAATATCCTTATATCCCTTTGTATGGATAATATCACAAAGCAGTTTGCTGGATTCTGTGGAGCTGCAGGATACACTATTATATCTGGGATCAGAATAGTTATAAAAAACGAGAGGAAGTTCATCTGAAAACTCATCTAATTTCAGTGATTCTTTTAAATGGGAAATAACAATAATGGCTGCATCTACGATTTTCCAATCAATATTTTTAATTACTGCATTAAGCTGCTCCAGCTGATAGGGGATAATCATAATATTACAGGCCAGATTCTGCAGAGTGGTGTACTGGTAAATATTCTCAGTTATCACACCCAAATCGGTTGGGTTATTCTCTTGAGGAAAAAAGATTCCAATCACTTTTTGCCTGACAGAAGAATTTGGGGATAATTCAAGAGGAGTATTGATATGATACCCTAGTTCTTTGGCTGTCCTTAATACTCTTTTTGCAGTACTGTCCGCTACTTTATGCTGTTTGGAGATGCCATTTAAAACAAAGCTTACGGTGGAGACGGACACTCCTGCTCTGGCGGCCACATCTTTCATAGTTGCCATATTTCTTCTCCTCTGTAAAGGTTTATTATAGTGAAATAAGTATAACAAAGCTTCATGGAAAATTCAATCCTATCAACTAAAAATATTTTAATTAATAAAAATATGTTGACAAGACAAGCAAGGATAAGTATAATTGCCTCAATTAGTTTCGCCTAACTAAGAAGTAAAAAAAGAGATAATATCAGGAGGAGCCATGAAAAATAAAATGATTTGTATCGTAACAGTTCTGGCAATGACGGTTGCTTTAACTGGATGCGGAAATGCAAAGACAACCCAGGAAGGGAATACAAGCGTAACCAGTGAACCGGAGACAGGAACATCTGTAACTGAAGCAGAAGCAGAGGAGAGCACATCTGCTGCATATCCAGTAACCATTGAACATGCATTTGGAGAAACAGTGATTGAAAAGCAGCCGGAAAGGGTTGTTACAGTAGCATTTGGTAATCAGGATGTTGTACTGGCTCTTGGTGTGGTACCTGTAGGGTTTTCAGCAGCAAATTATGGTGTTGAGGATGAGAGCGGAATGCTGCCCTGGACGCAGAAGAAGTTAAAAGAACTTGGCGTAACAGAACCAAATGTATTCCATGACACCGATGGCATTGATTATGAAGCAGTTTCTGACAGCAATCCGGATATTATTCTTGCACCTTATTCAGGAATGACTCAGGAAGAATATGATTTGCTGAGCAAAATCGCACCGGTAGTAGCATATCCGAAAACAGCATGGACCATCAGTACTGAGGAATGGATCAGCATTACTGCAAAAGCACTTGGGCTGGAAGAAGAGGGCAAAGTTTTAATTTCAGGCATGCAGGATATAATTGCAGAGAAGATAGCAGAACACCCTGAATTTGAAGGGAAGAAATTTGTATGGGTTTCCTTTAATGAAACGGATCTTTCCAGTCTTCATGCATATTCACCTGAGGATACCCGTTGTCAATTCCTTTACAAATTTGGTTTCACATATCCGGAAGGTGTAAGCCAGTACATTAAGGAGGGAAGCTATTCGCTTTCTCTTAGTGCAGAGAATGCAGATTTATTGTACGATGCAGACTTTCTTATTGGTTATAGCTCTGAATCAGCCTATGCAGCAGCGGCAGCAGATGAGGTGCTTCAAGAAATTCCTGCTTTGAAGAACAATGCGATCATCAGTATTGAAAGCGGTACAGCATTATCAGCAGCACTCACTATTACACCACTTGCTTTTGATTATACAATTGATGAGTATGTGGAGAAACTTGCAGAAGGAATTGGAAATATTCAGAAGAAATGAAAACTCAAAATAAACATTTTTTAATAACCTTATTTGTTATTATGGTTTTGTTGATTGTAACTGTTGTAATGTCCTTTGCTTTGGGATCCAGACAGGTTACGGTAAAGGAAATAACAGATGCATTATTTCATCCCCAAATTTCAGAATATGGGGTAAATGTCATAAGAAAAAGAATTCCAAGGACATTTTTCGGCTTACTCTGCGGAGCAGGACTGGGGGTATCTGGTGTACTTATGCAGGCTGTCACAAGAAATCCCATTGCTGATCCTTCGATTTTAGGTGTGAATACAGGGGCTTCCGTTTTTGTAGTATGCGGGATTGCTTTTCTTAATATATCGGCTCCTGGTGAATATATTATACTTGCGTTGGCTGGTTCCATGGTCACATCTGTATTGGTTTATGGAATCGGCTCTATGGGAAAAGGCGGAGCCACGCCCATGAAGCTTGTTCTGGCAGGAGCGGCAACCAGTGCTGCTCTGACCTCTATGATTAGTGCTGTTATGATTCCACGCTCTTATGTGATAAATGAATATCGTTTTTGGCAGGTGGGAAGTATTGGCGCAGGAACATGGAGCTATGTATCCTTGCTGGCGCCGTTTATGCTGATTGGAATTGTTATGGCAATCGCCCTGGCACCAGCTTTAAATGCAATGGCTCTGGGGGATGAGGCAGCTACAAGTTTAGGTGTGCGTACTGGGATCGTACGTATCTGCGCTGCACTGACAGGTGTTATTTTGTGCGGAAGTGCTACGGCACTTGCCGGGCCAATCGGATTTATTGGCCTTCTGGCACCACACCTGATCCGTCTGTTTGTTGGTGCAGATTTACGTTACACCATTCCATTGTCAGCGCTGACAGGCGCAGTGATTCTGACGATTTCAGATGTGATTGGCCGCCTGTTAAGTTATCCGGGAGAATTGGAGGTCGGAGTGGTGACAGCATTTGTAGGTGCTCCGGTATTAATTTATACAGCAATGAGGGCGAAGCTATGATGAATCATACAGAAAATATTGCCTTTATTGAAGAGGGGCAGAAAAAAAGAAAAAAAAGATATTTAATTGTAGAAATTATTCTCTTACTGCTGGCGGTTATTCTCTGCGGACTTATGATGACTGTTGGCAATACGTTTTATTCATTGGGAACCGTAGTGCAGGTTCTTGCCGGAAAAGATATTGAAAATGCGGCTTTTACCATTCTCACATTAAGATTGCCAAGGATGATTGCCGGAATAGCCACTGGGTTTTCTTTTGGGCTGGCAGGAAGCGTTTTTCAGACTATGCTGAGAAATCCACTGGCTAATCCAAATATCATTGGAATTACATCGGCTTCCAGTGCCGGTGCAGTATTTTGCATATTAATTCTTCATGCCGGAGGAAGCATTGTTTTTGGAGGCTCTATTCTGGCAGCAGCCATAACGGCAATTTTGATTTATCTCTTATCCAAATTAAAAAAATACTCTACAGGGCGTCTGATATTAGTAGGAGTCGGATTTCAAGCTTTAATGAATTCGGCAATCAGTTATTTCCTTCTTATTGGAAATGAGAATGATCTTGCAGGTGCATTACGATGGATGAGCGGAAGTTTGAATGGGGTACAAATGACATCAATTTATTTATTATTGGTGGCTATGGTGATATGCGTACCATTCATTTTATTTTATGCAAGATCCCTAAAGATATTGGAGCTTGGAGAGGAATCGGCAGCCACTATGGGGGTGAATACAAACCAGGCAAGAGGAATTCTTCTGATTGCATCTGTCATTCTTGTGGCTGTAGCCACTGCAACCACCGGACCCATTGCGTTTGTATCCTTTCTGTCCGGACCCATTGCAAAGCGCATTACAGGATATGGTAACTCATCACCTGTGATAGCAGGGTTATTTGGAGTTGTTTTAGTTTTGGCAGCAGATATGATCGGACAGCAGGTATTTGCAATTCGATTCCCGGTAGGCGTAATTACAGGATTGCTGGGCGCTCCTTATTTAATCTATTTGCTAATACGAATGAATCGACATGGAGAATTTTAATGAAATCTGAACATATTTTAAAAGTAGACAATCTGGTTGTAGGTTATGATGAAAAAACAGTAATACATGATGTGAGCCTTGAAATACCAAACGGTAAAATTAGTGTTATTATAGGTGCTAATGCCTGTGGCAAGTCTACCTTACTCAAGGCTATGACCAGAATTATTACACCAAAGTCAGGGCTGGTAACACTGGATGGAGAACCAATCCGATCCATGCATCCCAAGGAGCTTGCCAGGATTTGCGGCCTGTTACCTCAAGATCCGGTTGTTCCGGAGGGGGTTACGGTAAGTGACCTGGTGGCACGTGGAAGATACCCCCATCAGAAGTTTCTGCAGGGACAGACAAAGCAGGACTTAGAAGCAGTGACAGAAGCAATGGAAATCATGGATATTATTGAACTTGCCAATCGTGGAATGAATGAACTGTCAGGCGGACAAAGACAAAGAGCATGGATCGCTACCGCATTGGCGCAACAGTCCGATATTTTATTCCTTGATGAACCGACAACCTTTCTGGATATCAATTATCAGATCGAAATTCTTGATTTAATGGCCGATTTAAATCAGCGCAAACAAACCACGATTGTAATGGTATTGCACGATATTAATCTTGCAGCGCGCTATGCAGATTATTTGTATGCAATGAAAAATGGAAAACTGATAGCTCAGGGAGCACCTGGAGATATTGTTACCGAAAAGCTGATTATGGATGTTTTTGGCATGAAATCACGTATTATTTCAGATACGGTATCAAAGTCTCCATATGTTATACCAATAGGAAGGCATTTTTGTGACCTGTAAAAGAGAGAGGTTTTCATAAAAATAGTAACTAAGCCGTATAGGGCTGCCGCATTAATGGGCAGCCCTTTTTTGTATGATACCTTTCTGAAACAAACAAAAATTTACCGTAATATAATGCCGCTTTTCATTTACCGCCGATCTTCTTAAGGTGGTAAAATCAATATAACAAAAAAAATAAGCAAGGAGGAAGGATATGAAGATTTTAGCTATCACGGCATGTACGGCGGGAATTGCCCATACCTACATAGCCAGGGAAAAGCTGGAAAATGCGGCAAAAGAACTGGGGCATGATATCAAAGTTGAAACACAGGGGTCCATTGGAGTGGAGAATGAGTTCACGCCTGAGGAGATCCGGGGGGCGGATGTGATTGTGATTTCCGCGGACATACGGGTGAACAAAGAGCGTTTTACAGGAAAGCCGGTAGTGGAAATTCCTATCAGCATGGTAATGAAATCTCCTAAAGGAGTGATTACAAAGATACAGGAAAAAATGGGAAAGTAGCGGAAACAGTATAAAAAGACTATGAAAAAGAGGGGAATACAATGGCAAAACAAAAGTTTGATATTAAAAAACATGTTATGACAGGAATTTCTTATATGATTCCAATTATTGTATGCGGAGGTATCCTCAGTGCACTGGCTAAGGGATTTGGCGGATATAATATCGGAAGTGCCATAGAGGCAGGGGCAACACCATTTTCCAATTTGAATCCGTTTTCTTGGATCGGTTTTTGGTGGGGGGTGAATAAGTTAGGGTCCATAGCAATGGATTTTGGAGTGGCAGTGATGACAGCCGGAGTGGCCTACTCCATTGCCGGGCGGCCTGGCATTGTGCCTGGTATTGTAATCGGTTACTGCTCATCCCAATCCAAGGCCGGGTTCCTTGGGGGACTTCTGATGGCATTCATCATCGGCTCCTTTGTAAACTGGATGAAGACCTGGAAACTTCCCAAGTGGGGCGTAGGACTGATGCCGGTTATGTTTATTCCTGTCATATCAACTCTGGTATGCGGTATGATTTTCCTTTGCGTGTTCTCAATCCCCCTTGCTTTTGTTATGGATGTGTTCCAGCAGTGGATTATTTCCTTAAACGGAGGGGCAAAAGCAGTAATCGGAGGTGTGATCGGTGCCTGTATGGGATTTGATATGGGTGGTCCCATCAACAAAACAGCATCCATGGCAGCCAATGCTTTGGGAGCCGATGGAATCAACGGCCCCATGGCGGCAAAAATCATCGGAGGCATGACTCCTCCTATAGGAATATTTATTGCAACCTTATTAAAGAGAGACAAATTTTCAAAGGTGGAAGTGGAAACAGCAAAAACAGCGTTTCCCATGGGGCTTTGCTTTATTACGGAAGGCGTTCTTCCGTTTGCGGCAGCAGATCCTGCAAGATTTATCCCCAGCAGCATGATCGGTTCCGCTGTGGCCGGTGCCATTGCGGTAGGCGTGGGGTGTGAATCCGTAGCAGGTCATGGAGGTATTTTCGTTGTTCCCATGATGACAAGGCCCATATGGTTCTTAATTGCCCTGGTAATTGGTTCTGCGGTGACTGGAGTTATCTATGCAGTCATTAAGCGTCCTTTAGATGAGCAGGTGGAAAAAGAAGAGGAAGAATTTGACATAGATCTGGATATTAAGATCCAGTAAGGCCGTAAATGATAGAAAGGACAATGAAAACATGTTAGTATCAATGAAAGCAATCCTTGATGATGCAAATAGAAATTATTACGGTGTTATGGCTATGAACAGCATTAATATTGAGATGGCCAGAGCAGGAATTATGGCGGCAGAGGAAGAGCATTCTCCCATCATCATACAGTTTGGACCGGGGCAGATGAAGAATCATGCTCATGCGGAAGAAATGATTCCGGTAATAAGGGAGCTGGCAGAAAGAGTCCATGTGCCGGTTGCTTTAAACCTTGACCATGGTTCTGATTTCTACATAATTACAGACTGCATCAACCGGGGATTTACAAATGTTATGTATGATGGCTCTTCCCTGCCATATGAGGAAAACGTAAAGCGCACGGCGATCATCACTGCCCTGGCTCACGGCAAGGGATGCTCTGTGGAAGGAGAGCTTGGACATGTGGGCCAGGCAGCCCAGGAAGAGGATGCCCATACGGATTTGTATACGGATCCTGACCTGGCCATGGAGTTTGTGGAAAAGACAGGCATCGATGCCCTGGCTGTTGCAATCGGTACGGCCCACGGAGCTTATCCCAAAGGCAAGATACCCAAGCTGGATTTTGAGCGTCTTCACCAGTTAAAGGAGACTTTAAACATGCCTTTGGTCCTTCACGGAGGCTCCGGCTCAGGAGAAGAGAATTTAAAAAAGGCTGTGGCAGGAGGAATCAACAAGATCAATGTATGCACTGATGCCTTTGAAGCAGGAAAAAAGGCTATGTTAAAAGAGCTGGATAAGAATCCTGAAACCGATTATATGCATCTTTGTATGGCAGCAGAAGCCGGAATTAAACAGTTTGTAAAGGATTACATGAAAGTGATCGGTTCCAGCGGCAGATATATTTACGGAGAAGCAAAACAGACAGGAAATGAATGATTTCAGGAGGATAGGGGTGTTTATTTGAAGGAGGATAAGAACGCATTATATAACAACAAAATATTGCAGTACCTGATGAGCGGAGAGATTTATACTATGCTGCAGCTTGCTGGTAATGTGGGACTATCTGAGAAAACTGTGAGAACCCGGATCAAGCAGCTTAGTGAATGGCTGGAGGCAGAGGAAATCGGAAAAATAGAGAAGCGGCAGGGGAAAGGGATCTGGCTGGAGATCGAAGACCGGCAGAAAAAGAATCTGGAAGGCCGTCTGGAACAGAAGGAAGACCCTGCCGGGGATCTGGATAACCGGAATAAACAGCTTATGGGCAAGCTTCTCAAGATGAAGCCGAAAGAGGTAGCGACCCTGCAGCAGCTTGCAGACAGTCTTTACCTAAGTCCTCCTACCGTCAGCAACCTGCTGAAGAATATATCAGGATGGTTTGAGGAACGGAATATCAGAATAACAGCCGTAAGGAACAAGGGAATATGCCTGACAGGCAAAGAGTACAGCTTCCGGATTGCAATTAAGGATTATATGCTGGAAATGCTGCCGGAAGTCATGGAAGCCCTGTTTGGCACTTATGCGCCGGGAGTGGATGCGGCCCGAATCCGGCGCATCATCGTGGAAGCGGAAAATGCCTGGAGGATCGAGCTTGCAGACAATTCCTTTAAAATGGTCTGGATCATGACATGCCTGTCCATTGCCCGCAAAAGCCTGTCCCATGAGCTTCTTTCCGGCAATATGCAGGAGGAAGATATACAGCGGTATAATGAATATTCCTTTGCCGAATCCATTTACCAGAGGATCGGCAGGGAATACCAGGTTGATTTATCGGAAGACAATACCATTCTTCTGGCAATGCTGCTGCTTTCAGCCAAGAAACTGAAAAGCTTTACCGATATCAATCATGAAGATTATGCCATGCAGTATGACAGGAACTTAAAGGACTTTGTAAAGCTGGTGATAGAAACCATTGATTCTGTGTTAGATACCGATCTTTCCGAAGACCGGCTGCTGTATGAAGGGCTGCTGATCCATATGAGATCGGCCATATTCCGCATGAAATATTCCACTGTCACAGGAGACAGCATCAGCAAGTATGTGAAGAGCGAGTATAAACAGACCTTTCTGGCGGCCTGGTCCACCAGCAGCTTATTTGAGGAATATTACGACGTACAGGTGACGGAAGATGAATTAGCTGGGATCGCACTTTACATCCAGGCTGCTATGATCCGCAGAAAGAAGGGGAAGCCCCTTACGGCTTTGCTGATCAGCCAGAGGGGCATGGCAGCCTGCCAGCTTTCTGTTGAGATGATTAAATACAGTATACCTGAGATCACAGATATTCAGGTGGTCAGCCGCCATGATTTTAAGCTGTCCCTTTATCCGGAAACAGATATCATTATTAACGGGTCCAGCCTGGACCTGGAGGATTCCAGGATGGTCACAGTGGAAGACCGCATAAGCGAAAAGGAAATTGAGATGATACGCCGGAAAGCAGTCCAGGTTTCCAGGCTGAGGAACAGGCCGGATTTCCGGTTCAGCAGCCTGTGCCATCAGTTGTTTGAAGTGGATTTAATCCTGGTCAGGCCTAAGGTCCGGGATAAGGACCAGTTGATTACCATGATGGTGAAGAGGCTGGAAGAAAAGGGAGATGTGACCCCAAATTATCTGAACAGCGTATTTGACAGAGAAAGGGCCACGACGACAAGCATAGGAAGAGGGATCGCCATTCCCCATGGTAATATGATGATGGAGGTGAATGAATCCAGAATTGTAGTGGCTATTTTAGATAAGCCGGTCAAGTGGCATGAGGATATGGTAGATACCGTATTCCTGCTTGCAGTAAAAATGACATCAAAATTTGAGATAAAAAGGACAAAGCAGTTTTATAAAGATTTTCTGCTGCTTACAGAGGATGATGACAACATGGAGGCAATGAAGCGCATGGAATCAGCTCTGGAGGTCTATCAATATTTTATCAAGTAAGGGGAGAAACAAGATGGCGGTAAGAGAGATTCTGGATAAAAATGTTATGGATTTAAAAATGAAGGCAGGTAATAAGGATGAGGTGATCCGGCATCTGGCAGGTCTTCTGAAAAAGGCGGGATATGTGGAAGACCTGGAAGGTTATATCAAGGATGTGTATTTACGGGAAAAAGAGGGAATCACCGGAATCGGGGGCCATGTGGCCATCCCTCATGGAAAGTCAGATTTTGTGGATAAGGTAGGGATTGCAGTAGGAAGAACAGAAACGATGGTGGAATGGGAGTCCTATGACGAGGAGCCTGTGGACTTGTTCTTCCTGTTTGCAGTGCCCTCTGACAGCGAGGGAGCAAAAGACCATCTGCGCCTGATTGCGGAGCTGGCGGGCAAGCTTGGAAATGAGGCTACAATGGCAAAACTGCAGGCTGCTTCCAGCTATGAGGAATTATTGGAGGCATTTTCATGAAATATATAAATTTTGATCAAGACAAAACATATGATTTGATCTTGCTTGGAAGGATCGCCATTGACTTCAATCCCCTGGATTATTACAAAACTCTTGCCGAAAGCGAGACCTACAGGAAATACGTGGGAGGTTCTCCGGCCAACATTGCAGTGGGGCTTTCCAGGATGGGAAAACAATGCGGATTTTTTGCAAGGGTGTCTGATGACCGTTTCGGAGAATTTGCAGTGGATTATTTCAGGAAAGAAAGAATCGACACATCCCATATCAGGACATGTGAAAACGGGGAGAGTCTGGGACTTACCTTTACGGAAATTTTAAGTCATGAGAAAAGCAGCATACTGATGTACCGCAACGGCATTGCAGACCTGTCTTTATCACCGGAGGATATTGAGGAAGCCTATCTTGTACAGGCAAAGGCAATCCTCATCTCAGGTACGGCCCTTGCGGCAAGTCCCTCCAGGGAGGCAGCCCTTAAGGCGGTTGCTTTGGCTAAAAAGAACGGAATCAAAGTTATATTTGACATAGATTACCGCCCCTACAACTGGAAAAACCAGGATGAGATCGGGGTATATTACAGCACCGTTGCAAGAGACAGCAGCATTATCCTGGGTTCCAGGGAGGAATATGATTTAACGGAGCAATTCCTGGGACTGGACGGCAGTGACAGTTCTTCCGCCGGATACTGGTGCGGCAGGCAGGCGTCCATTGTTGTCATCAAGCATGGGAAGGAAGGGTCCACCGCATATACAAAGGACGGCAAATCCTACTCCATCCGCCCCTTCCCAGTCAATGCCCTAAAGGGATTTGGCGGAGGAGACGGATATGCCTCCGGCTTTCTCTACGGACTTTTCGAAGGCATGGAGATCATGGATTGTCTGGAACTGGGATCTGCTTCCGCTTCCATGCTGGTTGCTTCCCATGGATGCAGCTCTGACATGCCTTCCATAGAAGAGCTGAAGCAGTTTATAAAGGAAAAAAAGGAACAATACGGCGAAATGATTGCCAGAGCGGAGGTTTGACCATGGAAATGAGAGAAATAGGAAAATCAGGAATCAGCACCAATGGTTTTGCCCTGGGCTGCTGGGCCATGGGAGGAGGGGAATGGTGGGGGAGCAATGACGATGAAATGTCTGTAAAGACCATTCTGAGAGGTCTGGAACTGGGAATCAACTGGATCGATACGGCCCGGGTTTACGGCTTTGGGCACAGCGAAGAGGTAATAGGGCAGGCATTAAAACAGACGGACCGCAGCCGTGTCATCCTTTCCACCAAATGCGGCCTCCAGTGGTATGATGATGGAGGAGAGGTCCATGTCACAAAGGAAGGCCATACCATACGCAGGGATTTATCCCCCAGGGCCATACGGAGAGATCTGGAACTGAGCCTGAAAACTCTGGGAACAGACCATATCGACATCTATTACACACACTGGCAATGCAAAACCTACGGCAAGGTTCCAGTGGCAGAAACCATGGGAGAGCTTTTGAAGATGAAGAAGGAGGGGAAGATCCGGGCCATCGGCGCCTCCAATGTGGATATGGCTGTCCTTAAGGATTATGAGGCGGCAGGCGGGCTGGATGCCATCCAGGAAAAATTCAGCATCCTGGACCGGAAGGCTGGGACAGAACTGCTTCCCTTCTGCGAAGAACGGGGAATCACCCTGCAGACCTATTCCCCCATTGAGCAGGGGCTTCTTGCAGGGAAGGTTTCCGACGATTACATACCGAAAAAGGGAGATGTGAGGGAAGGAAAGGTGTGGTGGAAGCCGGAAAATATCAGGACTGCCAATGAGATGATGGCAGGCTGGAAGGATCTGACGGACAAATATGAGTGTACCTTTGCAAACCTCTGCATCAAATGGAATTCCATGGCTTCCCCCAATATTAGCGTGCTTTGCGGCGCCAGAAAGCTGTCCCAGATCGAGGATACCGCAAAATCCATGGACATTCCCTTATCTCAGGAAGATTTTCTCCGGATGAGAAGAGATGCGGATGAAGCCATAAGAAAACAAGTATAGATGATAAAACAGACGGAAAGGAATATAAGTAAATGAAAATTGCATTATTAAATGAATTCAGCCAGGCACCTAAGAATGGAATCATATTAAAAGAATTAAAATCCACGGCAGAGCCGCTGGGTCATCAGGTATACAATACGGCCATGGAAAAACCTCTGTCAGACCAGGATGTGCCGGAGGCTTATACAAAAGAAAACCCAAGGCTTACTTATCTGCATTTGGGAATCCAGGCAGCCCTTCTCTTAAACTCAGGGGCAGTTGATTTTGTAATCACCGGCTGCGGAACCGGACAGGGTGCCCTGATGTCCTTGAACATGTATCCGGGAGTTGTGTGCGGCTATTGCATTGAACCTACGGATGCATATCTGTTTTTGCAGATTAATAACGGAAACGCCCTGTCCCTTCCTTTTGCAAAGGGCTTTGGCTGGGGAGGAGAACTGAACTTAAACAACATTTTTGCAAGGGCCTTTGGTTCGCCCAAAGGAATGGGATATCCGGAGGGAAGGAAAGAGGCACAGAACAGGAATGCAAACCTTCTTTTTGAGGTCAAAAACCAGGTGGCCAAACCATTGCTGGAAGCCTTGAAAGCCCTTGATCCCCAGCTGGTAAAGGAATGCATGATCCCAAGGTTTCTGGACTGCTTTTATGAAGGGTGTAAGGATGAGAAAATCAGAGCTTTTGTAGACCAGGCGGCTGCATCTGTAAATAATGCAGAATAAACAGAAAAATTCTTATCCATTGTGATTCCGGAGATATTGGTGTAAAATCCATATAGGAGCAAATACTGATATTATTTAAAGGAGACCATTATGGGAAAGAGAGATGCGTTTTCAATGCGGCATCCTGGAATCATAGGGGAAAGAAAATTCAGGCAGTATGCGGTGTTGATTCCTATGGTCCGGATTTCAGGAGTCACTTATCTGGTATTTGAAAAAAGATCTGGAAATTTAAGACGCCAGCCGGGGGAAATCTGCTTTCCAGGGGGGAAGCTGGAACCGGGAGAAACCCTGCAGGAATGCGCAGTGAGGGAGACGGTAGAAGAACTTAAGGTCAGCCCGGATCAGATTGAGGTCCTTGGACCGGGGGATATCTATGTGTCTCCCTTTAATTTAATGATTCATCCCTTTATTGGCTTTATAAGGGATTATGAGGATACCTTCAGCACCGATGAAGTGGCTGAAATTATAAAAATCCCCCTTTCCTATTTCTTCTCCCAATCTCCGGAAAAGTATGTCAGCAGTCTGGTTTCACAGCCTCAGGAAGACTTTCCTTATGATTGGATACCTGGAGGAGAAAAATATCCATGGGTAAAAGGAACCTATGATATTTTGTTCTACCGGTATGAGGGTTGGATTTTGTGGGGGATGACAGCGTTGATTGCTAAGTCGGCTGTGAATCTGATCTGTGAGTATGGTTTAAACATAGAAACGGATCAGAATTTTTAGAAAAGTGTAACATAGCTGGATTTCAGTCAAAAACAGCGTCTCATTCGTTCTAATGAGGCGCTGTTTTTATGCCTGAGTTCCCAGCTTTAGCGACGGCTCAAGTGTTGGGCAATCTGGTTAAGCCTGGGAAGGCAGTGATCAAAGAACATCTGGTAGGACTCGCAGAAATAATTTAAGTGAACTTCCTCCCCTGACATAATCCGGTGGCGGAAGCATCCGCCTCTGCATAAGCGAAAGAAAGAGCAGGACCGGCACTGGCTGTCAGGAAGTTTATCATCTGCCAGAAATCCGATCTTCATCCTGGCTTCATCAATTTCCTTAAACCCGGCATTGTTTAAATTCCCCAGCTTATAATCATCCAGCACAAAGAAATCACAGGGATAGACCTCTCCGTCGGATTCAATGACATACTGAAGGCTGCAAAAACCGTTCATATCGCAGGATTCGGCTCTTCCGGTCAAGAGAAGGGAAATGTAATTATAAAACTGGCGGATAAAGACTTCCCTTCCGTTTTTAAAATCCTCAAACCATAAGTCAAACAGGTCGCACAGAAACTGTCCGTACATCTTCGGTGTAAGGGAGTATTCCATTGCCCCGGATTTTTCATCAAAAGGGTCCAGACAAGGAATAAACTGAAGATACCGGAAGTCCATCTTCTTGTAATACTGGTAAATCTTTTGAATGGCAGGGGCCGTCTTCCGGTTCACCACCGTAAGAAGGTTATAATCAACCTTATACTGGTTAAACCAGTCAATGGTTTTCATGATATTTAAAAATGTGCCTTCCCCCGCCCCGTTTTTCCGGAAAGCGTCATGGGTATGGATGGTTCCATCCACTGAGACACCAATTAAAAAATGCTCTCTGGCAAAAAAACGGGCCCATTCCGGGTCCAGGTTATAGCCGTTGGTCTGGAGAGCAAAGTGCAGTTCCATATTTTTGTGGTTGTATTCCTTTGCCAGCTGTACGGCCCGCTCAAAGAAGGGGAGGCCGATTAACGTAGGCTCCCCTCCCTGGAAGGCTATGGTGCAGGAGGTATCTCCGTAATCCAGAGCCTTTGCTATGACGTTTTTTAAGGTTTCTTCCGACATAAACCCAAAAGAAGCCTGCTCCCGCTTTTCAATAATATCGTGATAAAAGCAGTAATGACAGTTCATGTTGCACATGCCGGAAGAAGGCTTGATTAAAAGATTGACTGGAGGCATGGCTAATTCCTTTCATTGGTAAGTGTGTGGGTAGCTCTGCTTTCGTATTCTCTCGGTGAAATTCCCGTAACCTTTTTAAATACTTTACTGAAATAGTAGGGGTTATCAAATCCAAGCCGGTCGGATATTTCGTACATCAGATATTGGTGGGTGTCGATCAGCTCCTTGGCATGCTGGATTTTCACCTGGGCGATGTAATCGGAAAGGGTGATTCCGGTCAGCTTTTTAAAGGTATTGCTCAAATGTCCGGAACTGATATTTAAGGCTTCCGCAACATCCGTAAGGGTCAGCTTTTCCGTGTAATGTTCGTTGATATAAGCTCTGGACATATCCACCAGCTTGTCAGAGCGGGTAGATTTCCGGTCTTTCAAAAGACGGCATAATTTTTCACAGAAGCTGTGAAGCCATTCCAGAATATCCTCCAGGCTGTTAAAGTGGTTTAATTGGTCGGCGATGTTGATGGTATAAGGGAAGATTTCCTCATAGCTGTCATCTCCGGTTTCAAAAAAAGAGTAAAGGTAAGTGTAGATATTGATGCAGGCGCTGGTGGCCTGTTCCTTGCTGGGCTTATTGTCCCGGAATAAAGTGATGATCTCTTCAAAAATATCAGCCAGCTTTTCACTGTCATTCTGGCTGATAAAAGCAGCCAAATCCTTTTTAAACACATTGATATTGAACTTTTTGGCCTGGCTGAAATGAAGGGTCTGGCCCTGGTAGAAGATGACCCTTGAGGAAGAATCAAAGTAATAATATTCCAGAGCAGTGGAGGCTTCTGATAAAGCTTCGGGAAGGTCTGTCACCTGTTTTTTCAAGCTGCTGACTCCATAGACCGCAGACAGCTCAAAATAAGTTTTTAAGGCCACGCTCATTTTCTGGCAGAAATCCCTGACAGCCTCCTGGAAACCAGATTCCTCTTTTGAGGAGTCTTTTAATGATGCGGTCAGCAAAAAGGTGTCCTGGCGGTATTCCAGCACCGTGTGGTGAAAGAAACACCTGCCTGCAATTCCACCCAGAATGTCCATCAGCTGCTTGCTGACAGAAGGCAGATCATAACGCTCTCCGCTGGTATCGAAGTTCACATAAATAGGAGTCAGGGAAAACATAATGAGGAAGGGAATGGGATATTGCTCTGCAACCTCTTTTGGAATTTCCTTTATCTCCCCGGTTTGAAAGAAAAGCTGCCGGAAGGCGGCCTTTGCCGGGTCTTCCTGGTTGTATTTCATACCACTGCCGTAAAGCCGGTTCTTTTTGTGGACCAGCAGCTCCCAGGCTTCCTTTGCCCTGTTTAATGCAGTCACAAGGGCTTCTTCGTTTAAATCAATTTTCACCAGGTAGTCGGAAGCCCCCAGAGAGAGAGCTTTTTTGACCAGATGGAATTCTTCTAAATTAGTCAGTACGATAAATGCAAAGTTCAAATCATCGGCCTTGCATTTTTCCACCAGCTCCAGTCCGCTTAAAACGGGCATCCGGATATCCGTAATAACAATATCAGGATTCAGTTCCTTGATCATTTCATAGGCAGCAGGGCCGTTGGTGGCCTTTCCTATGATGGTGCAGTCATAATCTTCCCATGAGATCAGGGAGGCAATTCCGGCCAGGATCAGTGGTTCGTCGTCAATAATAATAATTCGGTACATGCAATAAATTCCCCTCTAAATGTCCTTTTCTTAAAATTCAAGAGGAAGGGCAATGGTAATCATAGTATACTGGTCCAGCTCACTTTCAATGGTGAGCCCGTAATCTTCCCCATAGACCAGTTTCAGCCGCCGGTCCACGTTTGGAAGACCGATTCCGCTCATATTGCTTCTGGTTACCCGGGAAGTATCGGTTAAAAGCTTTTCCATATTTTCAGGAGATATGCCGATGCCATTGTCCCTGACGGTCAGATAAAGCACACCGTTTTCTGCGAAAACATGAATCTCAATAAGCCCGTTTCTTCCGCTGGGCTCAATTCCATTGAAGATGGCATTTTCCACAATGGGCTGAAGGGTCAGCTTTACAATCTTGGCATCATACAGCTTTTCCTGGTCAACCTGGGTGGTTACATCAAAGAGCTCAATATACCTGATTTTTTCTATAATAACATAATTCTGGAGAAAATCCAATTCCTGACGGAGAGTCACCTTTTCATTAAAGCCCTTTGCCATGTTTTTAAGCAGGGAGGAAAGGGCGGTTACCACCTGGACAATGCCGCTGTTTTTCTGCATAATGGCGATCCATTTGATGGAATCCAGGGTGTTATAGAGAAAGTGCGGGTTGATCTGGGCCTGAAGCATTTTGATTTCAAGGTCCTTCTTTTCCTTCTCGCTCTGGACTCTGGTTTCCAAAAGACCGGAAATCCGGTTGGACATCTGATTGATCTGTTTTCCGATGCTTCCGATCTCATCGTCTGTTTCAATGGACTGATCCGGCTCAAAGTTTCCGAGAGAAATAAATTGCAGCCGCTTTTTCAACCGTCCGATGGGTGCGCTTAACTGTCTGGATATGAACCAGGACAGGGTCAGTCCTATGGCAATGCAGAAAAAGAAAACGAGGAAAATCGTGCCACTGATCATGCCGTGATCCAGATTTAAGCTGGACAAGGGAAGTATCTGAAAGAAAATCAGGCCGCTGACCGACTGCTTCTGGTAGGAAATGATGCAGTCCTTTCCGGCCAGATTAGTGCGGAAGCTGCCGCCGGTTTCTTTGGTGTTCTTTAAGGTTTCCATTAAACTGGAAACCTTAAAGGAGTCCCCGTTGACGGAAGAAATAATAGTTCCGTCTGAGGTTGCCGCATAAAGAATCTGATTTTCTCCCATACTTTCCAGTGTATCGGAAAACAGGCGGGGAGAAATAGCTATAAAAACCCATGCATCCTCCGGATTTCTGACTGAGGCATATTTTAAGGGCCTTAACAGGGGAAGAAGCTTGGGCGTGTTATATTTTGTGATGGAAAAAGGGTTGTCCTCCAGGGAGAGGAGGTACTGGGTGTTTTCCTTGGAAAGCAGATCGTGAAACCAGGGAGCGCTGACAATGTCATTGACATCGTTGTGAGAACCATATGCAAATCCGGCCTGCAGGATCACTTCATTATTATATAATGCAATTTTGTAGATGTATTTGCTGTAGCCTGAAATTGCGCACAGATCCTTCAGCACGTCGGAGGCATATACGCTGATATAAGATAATTCATTGTTTTCTGACCGTTTAATGGCAGGAGCCGAAAACAGGGATTTTCTTTCCGCGCAGGTGACAATGATATTGACCATTTCTTCATAAGCCACTTCCATTCGGTCGGAGAGAATCTGGATCTGGCTGAGGGAATTTTCGGTTTCATTTTGAACCGCATCCCTGTAATAGGAATGGTAGTTGTAAAAGCTGACGGCACAGGCAATGCTTATGACGACCAGAAGATTATATAAGAGCAGCCTGTATTGAAAGGTACGGGGCATTGTCAGAATTCCTTTCTTTCCTTAATATAATCCTATCATATCTTTTCTTCAGCAGAAATTCAATGAAATCAAAACCAATCTTAAATAAATATAAGAATCTGAAAAAAATATATTTTTTTTATAAGTATGAACCGTTCGGGGCGAAAAAAATAATAGAATTATGCAAATCGTTCATTTTGATTGGAATAAAATTCTGGTAATATTGCATTATAACGAACACATGGTTATGTGTTTCTTACAAAAAAGGGAGGTTTTAGTATTATGAGGTTAAAACGGATTTTAGCTATCACATTAGCAGCCGGAATGGCAATGACATCTTTGACTGCATGCGGCGGCGGAAAAACTGCAGAGACAACTGCAGCAGACCAGACAACAGCAGCTGGGAAAGCCGAAGAAACAACAGCAGGGGGTTCAGGAGAGAAGAAAGTTCTTTCTGTTACAACCTGGGATAATGACACATCACCACAGTTCCAGGCAGTGATCGATGCTTACATGGAAGCAAATCCTGACGTGGAAATCAAGATCATTGATACATCAGCAGATGAGTACAATAACTCTCTGGGAATCAGCTTATCCGCAGCACAGCCTGATCCGGATATTATCTGGGTAAAGGATATGGGTTCCATGCTTCAGATGGCAGACAAGAAACAGCTTCTTCCTCTGGAGGATTTTATGAAAGCCGACAATTTTGACTTATCCGTATACAACGGTGCAGCAGAACAGCTTCAGTACAACGGAGTGACTTACGGTCTTCCTTACCGTTCTGACTGGTACGTTTTATACTATAACAAAGATCTTTTCGATGCAGCAGGAGTGGAGTATCCTTCCAATGATATGACATGGGAAGAGTATTATGAACTGGCAGCTAAGATGACTTCCGGAGAAGGAAGCGCTAAGGTATACGGAACTCACAACCACACCTGGCAGGCACTTGTTACTAACTGGGCTGTTCAGGATGGAAAGCACACCGTTGTTGAAAAAGATTATTCCTTTGTAAAGCCATGGTATGAAGCAGCCGTTAAATTACAGGATGATGGAGCTATCCAGGATTATTCCACATTAAAGACTGCAAATATTCACTATTCTTCTGTATTTAAAAATCAGCAGGCAGCTATGATGCCTATGGGTACCTGGTTCATCGCAACCATGATCCAGTCTCGTGCAGCTGATGAAACCTCATTTAACTGGGGTGTTGCAAGAATTCCTCATTCTGCTGACACAGAAGCAGGATACACAGTAGGTGCTCTTACACCAATCGGAATCAGCGCTTACACGGATGAGCCTGAATTATCCTGGGATTTTGTAAAGTTCGCATCCAGCGAAGAAGCAGCAAACATTCTGGCACAGCAGGGCGTATTTACCGGAATCCAGACAGAGGAATCCTTAAAGACCATAGCATCAGCAGAATTCTTCCCAGAGGGAGAAGAGAATGTAGAAGCGCTGTCTTATACACACTACTCATTTGACCGTCCTTTAGATCCTCAGATCGAAGAAATTCGTAAGGTGCTCGATGAAGTTCACGAAATGATCATGATCAAGCAGTACAGCATTGATGATGGAATCAAAGAACTGAACGAACGTGTAGCAGAGATCAAAGGCTGGTAATTATTACAGTCTGGAGAGCGCCTGTTTAATCAACTGAACAAGGCGCTCTTTTTATGAAAAATTTATGAAAAAAACAGGTGAAAAGGAGGTAAATCCTGTATGAAAGAAAATAAAAAAGGATTGACATCACGTCAGAGAAAGGCTATCCGAAGTAACCTGATAGGTTATTCCTTTATTCTGCCAAATTTAATCGGATATGCTATATTTGTTTTTATTCCGGTGATTTTCTCATTCGTTTTAAGCTTTATGAAGTGGGACGGTTCCCAGGCACCCATGGAGTTTGTGGGGCTTAAGAACTTCCAGCAGATTTTCGGAGATAAGATATTTGTCCAGTCATTTTTCCATACCATTCAGTATGCACTGCTTACAGTACTGCCCACATTGGTACTGGCGCTTTTGCTGGCAGTTCTTTTGAATAACAAGTTAAAGGGAATCGCCATTTTCCGTACGGCTTTGTATTTCCCTTACATTGCTTCAATCGTGGCAGTGGGTGCGGTGTGGAATATGCTGTTCCAGCCTGATTTCGGACCAATCAATGAATTCCTGAAATTTATCGGGCTTTCCAAGCCCCCCAGGTGGGTGGTTGATGTGAAATGGGCTATGGTAGCCATTTCCGTGGTCAGCGTATGGAAATATATGGGATATTATATGATCGTATATCTGGCAGCCCTTCAGGGAATCTCCGGTTCACTTTATGAGGCGGCAGGCATGGATGGAGCCAACGGCTGGCAGAAGCTTTGGTATATCACAGTTCCCATGCTGACTCCCACCACATTTTTCGTACTCATTATGCTGACCATTCAATGCTTTAAGGTATTTGATCTGGTATACGTCATGACAGGCGGAGGCCCGGGAAATGCCACAAAGACATTGGTCAATTACATTTATGAAAAGGCATTTACAAGCTGGCAGTTAGGCCCGGCAAGTGCGGGCGCCATTATTTTGTTTGCTGTTGTATTGGTGATTACCCTGGTACAGTTTGCAGGTGAAAAAAAGTGGTCCAAAGATATGATGTAGGGAGGAATGGCGATGACAACAAAAACAAAGAATTTAAGACTGTTGCTGTATATAGGATTGATTGCCTTATCCCTTTTTATGCTGGTTCCTTTTTACTGGATGGTGATCTCTTCTTTAAAACTGAATAAAGACGTATTCTCCATTCCTATGAAATGGTGGCCTGATACTCTTCATTGGGAGAACTATAAGACTATCTGGGCAAAGCTGCCCCTGGTAACATTCTTCTTTAATACGGCAAAGCTGGCAGTTGTTACTACAATCATTCAGCTTGCTACCAGCTGCTTTGCTGCTTATGGTTTTACAAAGACCCGTTTTAAGGGCAGGGATTTAATCTTCCTTATGTACGTTACCACCATAGCAGTGCCCTGGCAGGTTTATATGATTCCCCAGTTCATTCTGGTTTCCAAGATGGGCCTTAACGATACACATCTCGGACTGATCCTGATGCAGGCGTTTTCCGCCTTTGGTGTGTTTCTGATCCGCCAGTTTTATATCAGTATTCCAGATGAGCTGTGTGAAGCGGCCAGAATTGACGGTTTAAATGAATACGGAATTTTTGCCAGGGTGGTATTCCCTCTTGGAAAACCGGCTATGGCAACTCTGACCATATTTACCTTTACCAACGTATGGAATGACTTTATGGGTCCGTTGATTTATTTAAAGACAAAAGAACTGAAGACCATTCAGCTGGGAATCCGTATGTTCATATCCCAGTTCGGAGCGGACTACGCATGGATTATGGCGGCTTCCGTATGCTCCCTGATTCCGGTAGTTATCGTATTTTTATCATGCCAGAAGTTCTTCGTAGAGGGCGTTGCTGCCAGCGGAATCAAAGGTTAAACAGACTGGAGAAAGGAGAAGAGGAATGAAGAAAAATTTGTTATATGTTTTTGCGGATCAGTGGCGGGCACACGCGGCAGGATACCAGAATATGGATCAGGTGGTAACCCCCAACATTGATTCCTTTGCAGAGGAAAGCATGCGTTTTACCAATGCATACAGTACATTTCCTCTATGCTCTCCCCACAGGGCCTCCCTGATGACCGGGAAATATCCGTTCCAGGTGGGGATGTGGACCAACTGCAAGGTAGGCCTGGAAGAAAAAATCATGTTAAAGCCTCAGGAAACCTGCATCGGCAATGTACTGAAAGAAGGAGGCTTTGAAACCGGTTACATCGGCAAATGGCATCTGGATGCTTCAGAGTGCAATTTCACTTCCAATCCGGCTTCCGGTGCAAAGGACTGGGATGCTTATACGCCGCCGGGAGAGAGAAGACAGGGCTTTGATTACTGGCTGTCCTACGGCGCTGATGACGAGCATCTGGACCCTCACTACTGGCAGGATGATGAAAAACAGATCAGGCCGGGAAAATGGTCTGCTGAGTTTGAAACCGACAAAGCTCTGGAATATATGGAAAACAAGGCAAAAGAAGAACAGCCCTTTGCTTTATTCCTATCCTATAATCCGCCCCATCTTCCCTATGAACTGGTTCCTGACCGGTATTATGAGAAATTTAAGGACTTAGAAATCCATTACCGGGACAATGTGCCGGAGGAAATGCGGGAAAAGGGCGGTCTTTTGGAAACCCGGACCAGACAGTATTTTGCAGCAATTTACGGCATTGATGAGCAGTTTGGAAGAATCCTTCAGTTTTTAAAAGACAATCACATGGAAGAAAATACCCTGGTTGTTTTGTCTGCGGACCATGGAGAAATGCTTGGCTCCCATGGCCTTATGAGTAAAAACATCTGGTATGAAGAATCCATTCATATACCCCTTATGATACGCCAGAAAGGAAGGATCAAACCGGGATACAACAACGCCATCTTTGCCAGCCCCGATCACATGCCCACCCTTTTGGAGCTGCTGGACCTTCCCATACCGGATACCTGTGAGGGCTACAGCCATGCAGGCGGAATGTTCGGACTTGATGAGAACCAGCCCCAGGATATGTTTATCTGTTCCTATCCGGGATCAGCGGACATGGTTAAGGCGTTTTCCGATCAGGGTCTGACTCATAAAGCATATGGGTGGCGGGGAATTAAAGATAAGCGCTATACTTATGTCATAACCAACGGCTACGCTCCGGGAGAGCCTCAAAGGGAATATCTCTATGACAGCAAAGAAGACCCCTATGAGAAAAATCCCAGGCAGGTGGAACCGGACTGTGAAAGTGAAGAAATTTTGGCATACCGTTTAAAGCTGAAAGAGTATTTAGCCCGGACAGGCGATCCTTTTTTGTGGAACCGGTAAATCAATTCAAATAGACCCTGTATTTTACCATCGGCATTTTTGCCGGTGGTATTTTTCTTTTCTGGCTTTTACGTAATAAACTGGACAGATGTTTTTCGGGCATATATAATGATGTTAAATTTATCTGTAGTTTCCTGATGTTATTTTTATCAAATGTGCAGCCGTGTACAGGAGGAGAAGATGAAAATATTTCATTATACAATAAGAGAACCATATGGAATTCATGCAAGACCGGCAGTCATGCTGGCCGGAGAGAGCCGGAAATATAACTGTAAAATTACAGTTTCGTGTGAGGGACAGACTGCTGATGCTTCGGATATGATAGCAGTAATGGGATTGAATATACAATTTGGTGATAGAATCATGATGGAGTTTACCGGTATTGAGGAAGATCAGGCTTATAACGGGATGAAGGATTTTTTACTTAACAGCCAGATTTTTTAACTCAAGCCGTTGCTTGAGTCCGGTAAATCCGGCATATATATTTGTTTTGATTTTGGGCTCTGCCTTTTTAATCTGAAGATTCGGTTAAAAAGGCAGAGCCCATTTTTTATGCCAATAAGATGTTCTGCCTAAAAAATATAAAGTATCCGTGTAAAAATGAAAAAGTTGATGCAAAAAAGTTTAGAGATTGAAAAATAATTAACAATATGTTCAATTAAACTGCCATCAATCAAAAGGTTATTGTGCTAAATATACAAAAAGTAAAAAGCGGATTATCTCATTTGGCTGATGTATTATGGAGAAAATATCTTTACAATAAAAGCATAGATTCGAATCCATAGAAAAAAGGTTCAGGAGGTAGCGCAAATGGATATTTCCGTCAATGAAATTAAAGAGATATTGGATTGGATGTCTTCTTATGGGAAAAACGAAGCCGGGGGTATGACAAGACTTCTGTATTCCAAAAGCTGGCTTGAGGTGCAGATGGCTCTGAAAGAAAAGTTTGAGGAGATAGGCATGGAGGCCAGGTTTGACGAAGTAGGAAATTTATATGGAAGACTGGTGGGAACGGAACCGGAATCCGGTACAGTTGCTACAGGCTCTCATGTAGACACGGTAGTCAATGGAGGGAACTTAGACGGACAGCTTGGAATCTTCGGGGGATACTTAGCGGTGAAAAGCCTGCTGGAAACCTGGGGAAGGCCGAAAAAGAACCTTGAGGTCATTTCCATGGCAGAGGAGGAAGGGAGCAGATTCCCCTATGTTTTCTGGGGAAGCAAAAACCTGTTTGGTTTAGCTAAGAAGGAAGACGTTGAGAATATCACGGATTCAGAAGGAATCAAATTCGTGGATGCCATGCGCGGGTGCGGATTTGACTTTAAAAAGGATGCAGACACTTCCATGAGTGATGTGAAGGCGTTTGTAGAGCTTCACATAGAACAGGGAAATACCCTTGAGATGGAAGGCAAATCCGTAGGAGTTATCACAGGTATTGTAGGGCAGAGAAGATATAACATCACCTTAAAAGGCGAGGCAAATCATGCCGGAACCACCCTTATGAAATACAGAAAGGATGTTATTCAGGTATTTGCCGAAATTGTCACTGATTCCTTAAAGAAAGCAAGAGCCATAGGAGATCCGCTGGTTTTGACCTTTGGCAAAATTGAGGTAAAGCCCAATACCGTAAATGTAGTTCCGGGAGAAGCTTTGTTTACCATGGACTGCCGCCATACGGATAAGGAGCTTTTGAAAAGCGTTACAAGTGAGCTGGAAGAAAATATGAAGCAGATTGCCGGTAAATATGGAGTGGCAATTGAAATTGACCTGTGGATGGATGAACAGCCTGTACCAATGGATGAAGAAATGATCCGCCTGATCGAACATGTATGCAGGGAAAAAGGGCTGAACTACCGGATGATGCACAGCGGTGCAGGCCACGACTCCCAGATCATAGCGCCAAGGATTCCCACAGGCATGCTTTTTGTCCCAAGCATCAAAGGAATCAGCCATAATCCTGCGGAGAGAACAGAACTGTCTGACTTAAAGCAGGGAATAGAAGCCTTAAAAGCATCTCTATATGAATTATCTTATAAATAGAAAAGAGGACACTATGGGAGATCAGAATTTAACAAAACAATTACCGGAAAATTATTGGAAGACAGTAGTATTTACCTTTTGTTTAGGCTGGGTGGTTATCTGGATTTACCGTTCTATGCTGTCACCGATTTATACAGAAATCCAGGGAACCGTAGGAGCCCAGTCAAATACGGCAATGGGCCTGATCGCAAGCTGTTATTTCTTTGGATACACGTCCTTGCAGATACCGTCCGGATTTTTGGTGGACCGGTTTGGACAGAAGAGGGTTCTCATACCAGGCTTCCTCATCTTTGCTTTAGGAGCCTTCAGCATTGCTATGTCAAAGTCACTTAATACCATTTACCTGGGAAGCGTATGTGCAGGAATTGGCTGCGGAACTTATTACGGCGCTGCTTTTTCCCTGACAGCCGAACACGTTCCGCCGAAAAAAAAAGGAATCTCCACTGCCATTGTTAACAGCGGTTCTGCTCTGGGATTAATTTTCGGAATGACAGGTTCCAGCTTTATCGTTAAGACATTAAAGATGCCATGGCAGACAATGGTAACAATTTCAGCCAGTCTTATTGTACTGTTGGTTATCTGGTTTGCCATTGCCATTAAAGACAGGGGAAAACACCATGCGGCTCCCAAGAAAGCCAGCGTAAAGGCGGATGACGGAAGTTTGGAAGCAGAGAAAAAGTCTTCCCTCCTTTCCCTTAACATGATTTCCTGCTACATATTGTATTTTTCTACCTGCTATGCTTATTATCTGATTGTAACCTGGCTTCCGAAATTCCTGGAGACAGAAAGAGGAATCTCCGGCGGAAAGATCGGGCTTGTGGTTTCCATGATATCTGTTACAGCCGTACCGGGCGCACTGTTTTTTGCAGGGCTTTCCGATAAGTTCAGAGGAAAAAAGGCGCTGATTATTATTGGTCTGGAATTATCCGCTTTCGTGCTGGTAGCGTCATCCATGTTAATGCCAAACGCATTATCCCTGACCTTTATTTTACTGCTCTATGGTTTCCTGGGCAAGATGGCAGTTGATCCTGTCTTAATCTCCTATGTATCAGATAAAGCCAGCAAAAAGAATATGGCAACAACCCTGGGAATGTTCAACTTTTTTGGAATGTCCTCATCCATTATTGCCCCGGCGTTTACAGGCTTCATTATGGACAAAACCGGGTCAGGTGAAGTGGGATTTTATGTGGGAGCAATGCTGCTGATTCTGGGAACAATTCTGTTTTTAGTATTTAATGCAAGGACATTTTTCAGCAAAACAAAATAATAGAAGAATAAAGGAGAATGAATTATGAGCTACATCAATCAGGTAACCGGATATAGGAATGATATTTTATCAAGCCGCTCCATCGTAAAAAGAGGGAACTTTGCGTTAATAGAGCCGGATGGTCTGGTAAAAAATGTGATTCCGGGATTTGAACAATGTGCGGTAACCATTTTATCTTCCCCTAAGATGGGAGCTTCTTTTGTGGACTATCTTGTGACAATGGAACAGGGCGGCGGTAATCCGGATGGATTCGGCGGAGAAGGCATTGAAGTCTTCCTTTATATCCTGGAGGGCAAGGTAAAGGTTAAGAATGAGGACAAGGAAGCAGAACTGACAGATGGCGGATACATTTTTTCTCCGGATGGCAATAAGGTAAGTTTCGTCAATACGGGAGATACACCGGCAAAGGCGTTCTTATATAAGAGACGCTATAACAGGATTGAAGGTCATGAGGCCCATACAGTCTGCGGCAATATAGGGGATGTTCCCTTTACCCCTTATGAGGGAATGGAAGACGTAGGAGTGAAAGACTTCCTGCCGTCAGCATCTGACATTGGATTTGATATGAATTTCCATATCTTAAGCTTTAAGCCCGGCGCCTGCCACGGTTATATTGAAACACATTTCCAGGAGCATGGAGCTTACATCTATTCAGGTGAAGGCGTATACAATCTGGACAATAACTGGATTCCGGTGAAAAAGGGCGACTATCTGTTTATGGGCGCTTACAGCTTACAGGCAGCTTATGGAGTGGGACGTGAAGAAGACTTTGCCTATGTATATTCAAAAGATTGCAACAGAGATGCAGAGATATAAAGAAGTGCAGGGAATCAATTAAAAAATATTCAAAGAAAGGCAGCCGCGGATGCGGCAGTACCCCAGGCCGTTCCTGGGGTACTTAGGGAAAGTGTATGAGAGTAACGGAAGAGCAATTGCATGAGTTGATCAGCAATAAACTTCAGAAAGCGGGGCTTACCAAGGAACACGCAGATATGACGGCAGATATCCTTACATGGTCTGATGCAAGAGGAATTCACTCCCATGGAGCTGTCCGGGTGGAGTATTATTCTGAGAGAATCGCAAAAGGCGGTATTACCGCTCATCCGGATTTTAGATTCGAGCGAACAGGCCCGGCAAGCGGGATATTCCATGGGGATAACGGCTCAGGCTATGCTGCAGCAGTTCTCTCCATGAAAGAAGCTATTAAGATGGCAAAGGAAACCGGCATAGCAGTGGTCGGAGCCAAGCATATCTCACACAGCGGCAGCCTGGGATATTATGTGGAAATGGCTGCAGAAGAAGACCTTGTCTCCATCTCCATGTGCCAGTCAGATCCAATGGCAGTTCCTTATGGAGGCTCAGAGCCTTACTATGGAACCAATCCCATTGCCTTCGGTGCGCCGGGAGCTGACGGAAGAAACATCATATTCGATATGGCTACAACGGTTCAGGCCTGGGGAAAGGTGCTGTATGCCCGTTCTAAGAAGGAACCTATTCCAAGCACCTGGGCAGTGGATGTCAACGGAAATCCCACAACCGATTCCACCCTGGTAAATGCTCTTGTTCCCATTGCAGAAGCAAAGGGATATGGATTGATGATGATGGTGGATATCCTTTCCGGTGTTCTTTTAGGCGTGCCCTTTGGAAAGCATGTGAGCAGTATGTATGAAGACCTGTCAAAGGGCAGGGATTTGGGACAGCTTCACATTGTAATTGATCCAAACAAGTTTATCGGCCTGGAAAGATTTAAAAAGGATATTACCACTACTATGGAAGAACTGGCCGCCATTAAGCCGGCGGAAGGCTTTGATAAGGTGTACTATCCCGGAGAGAGGGGACTTTTAAGAAAGGCCAAATACGACAAGGATGGCATAGAAATCGTGGATGATATCTACCAGTATTTAATCAGTGAAGATATTCATTTCAACCGCTACGATCACAAGAACAGGTTTGCTGAGTAAAAGGAGAGTAGTAACATGATTAAAACCATAATTCAAAAAGGAAGTTATCAGGATTCTGTAGTTCTTATGCTGCTTACCAATAAAATCTCTGCCATGCCGGGAATCAATAAAGTTTCCATTATGATGGCCACACCATCCAACAAAGACCTGTTTAAAGCAAGCGGCTTGGAGACTCCTGAATTAATGGAAGCCAAGTCCAATGACATGGCTATTGTGGTAGATGTGGAATCAGAGGAGACTATCGGGCAGGTTTTAAAAGAAACAGAGCAATTTTTAAGCAACCAGTCTAAGAATTCCGCTGGAAATGAAGAAAACAATGTGGTATCTTCCTGGGAACAGGCTCTTAAGAAGATGCCCGATGCCAATCTGGCAGTTCTGTCCATACCCGGTATGTATGCGGCAGCAGAAGCTGACAGGGCACTTGATGAAAATTTGAATATATTTATTTTCAGCGATAACGTATCAAAAAAGGATGAGATATATCTGAAACAAAAGGCTCATGAAAAAGGTCTTCTGGTCATGGGACCGGACTGCGGAACTGGAATCATCAAGGGCGTTCCCATTGCCTTTACCAACAAGGTTAAAATGGGCAGGATCGGAGTCATCGGTGCCTCTGGTACAGGAATCCAGGAGGTGACAACCCTCATTGACCAGTTGGGAGAAGGAGTGGCAAATGCCATTGGAACAGGCGGCAGGGATTTATCCGCTGAGGTAGGCGGAATTACCATGCTGGATGCCATTGACGCCATGGAAAAGGATTCTCAGGTGGAGGTTGTTGTGATTCTGTCAAAGCCCCCGGCAAAGGAAGTAAGGGATGTGATTGTAAAGAGGCTGTGGAACTATGAAAAGCCTGTGGTAACCTTATTCCTGGGTGAAAAACCGGAGATCCATGAAGAGAATTTCTATCATGCCTATACCCTGGATGAAGCGGCCAGAATCGCAGTTTCCTTAGTAAGAAACGAAGCAATTGTACTGGACCCATGGAAGCCTTCTGTACAGGAAGGGTTTAAGAAAGAAGACCTTAAAACTATAAAAGGCTATTATTCAGGCGGAACCCTGGCATCAGAGGCAGTGATGCTGATCAAGGAGACTGTCGGCATTTCCGGGGCAGGGGATAAGCAGGAAGGCTATATGCTCAATACACAGGGCTATACTGTCATTGATCTGGGAGATGACGTTTATACTGTGGGCAAACCCCATCCCATGATTGATCCGACAAACAGGATTGCCTGTATGAAGCAGGCTTTGGAGGAAGAACAGACCGGAGTGATTTTGTTTGACCTTGTACTGGGGTATGGTTCTCATGAAGACATGGCAGGTGCCCTTCTTCCCGGAATCCAGGATATGATGGAGCATTTGAAGAATCAGGGACGCAGCGTTTACTTTGTAGCCACTATTTGCGGAACAAAGGCTGATAAGCAGAACTATGATTTGCAGAAAAAGAAACTGGAGGATGCAGGCGTCATCGTCTGCACCAGCAACAAGAGAGCTGTGGAAACCGCCCTCTATCTGATCGGCCATACCTATCAGGAGGAGGAAAAGACCATTGAGCCAAGGGAAAAGGTGAAGGCGGATAAGGCTCATTCCGTATCTGAACATGTTATGGAATTGCTTGAGCAAAAGCCCAGAGTCATTAACATCGGACTTAAAAGCTTTACTGACGTGCTGGAGGAATTCTCCTGTAAGGCAGTACAGTATCAGTGGACGCCGCCCGCAGGAGGAGATCTGGAATTGATCAAGGTGCTACAGTATTTAAGAGGCCACAAATATGATACAATCGATGATGCAAATCAGGCAGTCATACAAAAAATAATCCTTTCATCGCCGGTTTTATTGGATGTGGTGCCGGCAAAAACCGTAATTAAAGAATTAGGACAGGGCAAGGTGCTTCTTCATGCAGGGCCTCCGATTCTCTGGGAGAATATGACAAGTCCTATGCAAGGCTCCTGTATCGGTGCGGCCCTGTTTGAGAAATGGGCGTCTACCAAGGAGGAAGCAGTCCGGCTTTTAAGCCAGGGAGAGATAGAATTCATTCCCTGCCACCATGTAGATGCCGTAGGGCCTATGGGAGGCATTACTTCAGCCAATATGCCGGTATTCGTGGTAGAGAATACCACTGATGGAAACAGGGCCTACTGCACGATGAATGAAGGAATTGGTAAGGTTCTCAGGTTTGGTGCATATTCCAGAGAGGTGGTCTTAAGACTGGGCTGGATGAGAGATGTGCTGGGACCGGTTCTTTCCCTGGCCCTCAAAGAGTATAAAGAGGGACTCGCCATCAATCCTATGATAGCAAAAGCAATTGCCATGGGAGATGAATTCCATCAAAGGAATATTGCGGCCTCCCTGTTGTTCTTAAAAGAGGTGTCCCCTGTTATAGCAGGTCTGTCCATCGAAGAGGAGAAGAAAAAAGAGGTTATCCAGTTTCTGGCAGATACGGACCAGTTCTTTTTAAACATTATGATGGCAGCGTCTAAGGCAGTTATGGATGGAGCCCGTATGATTACAGAGGGAACCATTGTAACCGCAATGTGCAGAAATGGGGAAAATTTCGGCATCAGAATCAGCGGCATGAAGGAAGAGTGGTTCACAGCACCGGTCAATACTCCCCAGGGTCTTTATTTTACAGGATATTCAGGGGAGGATGCCAGCTCGGATATAGGAGACAGTGCCATTACAGAAACCTTCGGCGTAGGCGGAATGGCAATGATAGCAGCACCTGCTGTTACCCGTTTCGTCGGTACAGGCGGATTTCCCGATGCTCTTCGTATCAGCAATGAAATGATGGAAATCGTAATTGGGCAAAATCCTAATTTTGCCATTCCAACATGGAACTTTCAGGGAACCTGCCTGGGCATTGATGCAAGATTAGTGGTAGAAAAAGGAATCACCCCGGTTATCAATACAGGAATTGCCCATAAGGAAGCCGGTGTGGGACAGATTGGAGCCGGTACGGTTCATCCGCCAATCGAATGCTTCCAAAAGGCAGTGAAAGCTTATGCGAAAAAATTAGGATATAAAGGATAGGGGATATGATAAGATTATCAGGGCAGATGGCAGCATCAGAGCTGTTAGAAACATTAAACGAACGTGACACTTACAGAATCCACAGTCAATTTGAGAGTGGATGCAATCTGGCGCTTCCTTATTTCCTGTGTTTCATCGGAAATAAAAACAATGCCCTGGTTCCTTATGGTATCTTATTAAATAAGGAGGACCTGCCTGTATTCCTAAGACAGGCAGCCTCCTTTGGCTGCTTCCGGTGGGATAAGGAAGAAAAGATCCTGTATTCGGATTCCGTAAGTATTTGTTTAAAAGATGCCCGGATATACAGCAGCTTTATTGATAAAAAAGCTTATCCCATAGACAGGGAAGGGCTTACTGTGTTTGAAACCCTCATTGATTGGGAGCTTCCCACAGGATTCGGAGAATCCATAGGCTCCTTTCTGATGACAAAGGAAAAGGAAGTGGAAGAATTATACCAGGCATTTTCCAAACCCAGGGAAGAAGCTGAAGAAATAATAAGGAAATGGATTGGAAGAGGAGTGGGGCTGACGCCGTCGGGAGATGATTTCCTTATGGGTATTCTTTTTATCGATCGGATTTATCCTGTATTGGGAGAGCCGTTTCTTTCAGGGTTAAAGGGATTAATAGACCGTAAGTATACCACTGATATCAGTGAACATTACTATAATTGTGCACTTACAGGGCATTTTAATCATGCTATGGCAGGACTGTTAAATGCCTTGGTCCGAAAAAATTCTTTGTTAATAGGGAGGTATATTGATGAGATAAAGATGATAGGGTCTACCTCTGGCTGTGATACGATTTCAGGCATGGCAGCAGGGGTTCGCTTTATCAAAGGCAAGGTAAAAATTTAATTGGAGGTCCGTGAATGAAAAAGATAAAATTATCAATGACAGTGCAGATCATGATTGGAATGGTTGGAGGAATGCTGCTTGGAATCTGCTTCGGAGAAAAGGTGAGGGATATCAAGCTCATTGGGGATATCTTCCTGCGTCTCATTCAGATGTCTGTCGTGGTAATGATTATGGGAGCAGTAATAGAATCTGTAGCAAATTTAGACCCCAAGGAGTTAGGGAGATTTGACATTAAGATGTTATTCTGGTTTTTGCTGACCACTGTGATCGCTTCAGCCATAGGAGTTGTTTTGGGCCAATTTTTCTTACCTGGAAAAGGACTTTCCCTTCCAGCCTCAGATCAGATTATCCAGGCCACGGATAAGGGAATCTACAGCATTATTCTTGATTTCTTACCCAGCAATATTATCGAATCCATGGCAAATTCCAATATGATTCAGGTAATTATATTTTCCGTATTATTTGGCGCATCTCTTGGAGCATACCGCATAAAAAAAGAAAGCAGCCAGTTAATTGGAGTCATAAAAGAATTCAATGAAGTGATATTGGGAATTGTGCGCAGGGTCATGAATCTGGCCCCTTTGGGAATTGGAGCACTGTTAGCCTATACTGCGGGAACGACAGGGACCAAGGTGATCATGCCATTGATTAAATTCCTCCTCATATTCGGCTGCGGCTCTTTCGTTTATCTGGGCTGTATGATTGTTTTCGTATCTTTTTATTGCAAGTCCAATCCAATCAATGTTGGAAAGAAAATGGCCAACATGACAATGGTTGCTTTAACTACAACATCTTCCGCTGTGACACTTCCCACTAAAATGGAAGACAGCGAAAAGAAGCTGGGGGTCAGCAAGAAAATATCCGGCATCGTCAATCCTCTGGGAATGACTTTAAACAGCAATGGCTTATCCATGTTTCTTGCTTTAGCGTGTATTACCATTTCCCAGATTTACGGCATTCCCATTTCCATGCCTCAGTTAGTCCGCATTATTGCCTTATCCACCTTATCCTGCCTTGGAACTGTAGCAGTACCCGGAGGAGGTCTGGTGGCATTGGCTATAGTCATTCCGGCTCTGGGACTTCCATTGGAAAGCATTGCTTTTTTATCCAGTATTGACTGGTTTTCAGGGATGTTCCGTACCATATTAAATGTGGATATTGACGCATTGGTTGCCATGATAATAGCGAAAGATGAAAAGGAACTGGACTATGAGATTTTAAATCGAAGTCAATGATAATAAATATATATGGGGAAGAAAAAGGGCATTGTTTTGAACGCAATGCCCTTTAAGCGAAGGATATTTTATGTCAATACAGCATTGCTATGATATAAAGTACATAGTATAATAAGAAAAATTGAAATGATTCGGGAAGTAAAAAGCGAGGCATGATATGACCGTTGAGAAATTATTAGAAGAACCGGTATTTCGTAATTTAAAGGTGCTGAATAAAAAGGCTGATTTAAAAAGGGAGATATTTACGGTTGAATCCACAGAGACGCCGGATGTTGCATCTTATTTACCTGAGAATACGTTATTGATTACGACCGGAATGGCTTTCAAGGATAACCCATCCGGATTATGTGAGTTTATCCACAGCCTGGACCGCTTACCCTGCGCAGGGCTTGCAATTAAGCTGGGACGCTTTATTGATCATTTGGAACCAGAGATCATAGAGCTTGCGGACCAGTTGGGATTCCCGCTGCTTCAGATTCCCTCTAATATGACCCTGGGTGAGGTGTTTCAGCAGTTATTGGCATACATCTGGGACAACCAGAATGCAGAACTGACCTTTGCCCTGAATACACAGAAGAAATTTTCCGGTTTGCTTCTTCAGGGTGCTTCCATGAGCGTTATGATGAATAACCTGGGACTGGTTATAAAAAAACCGGCCGCATTATTAAATCCCTTTGGAGAGGTGGAGGCAGCGGCCCATACCTGTCAAAAAGAACATTTAAGGGCAGCACAAGCTTTGTTCCATAACCTGTCACTTTATGAAAGAAAAACGGACAGCCTTGAAAGTCTCATCAATTCACCAACCATAAATCAAAAAGTCCGTATCTATCCCATACAGACAGTGGGGAGGAATCCGTATTATCTTTATATCTATGGGGGTGAGGAGAAGGAGTATGACTTATCCAATCTTGTGATAGAGCAGCTGGTATTGGTGTTTGGTATCCTTTTGTATAAAAATTTATATGTGAGATGCAATCCTCTTAAACAAAAAGAAGCAATTTTACATATCATTGTAAATAAATATAAAAAGGAACGGTGGTCTGCTGCCCAGCTATTTACGGTAGGAGAGAAATATGGGTTAAAGCCGGCTTCCAGCTATAAAATAATCCTGGCTACCCTGGAGCCGTTTGGAGGAAGAGAGTTTGATTTCCTGAACCTGTCCCACAGAGAAGAACGGTACATATTAATATATGACTGGCTGAACAGGAAGTTTCAGGACAAATTCCATGGAGATATCATTGTCTTTCCGGAGACCTTGACTTACCAATATGTTTTGCTGATACAGGGAAATTTCAGAGAGCTGGAGAGTCTTTTGGAAAGTTACCATGAGGCTTTATTACGCTTGCTTCAAGTTCAAATTACATTCTCCTTTGGCAATAGTGTGGCACAGTTGGAGACCATTGACAACTCTTATAATACGGCATTAGAGAGCTATCAATACGGCGAAGAAAAGGAAGGGATTCCTTATATTAAATATTTCAAATCAACCAATGCCAATGAGCTGTTTAAGATGGTATCCGGGGAACAAATCAAGGGATTCTGCCTATACCATCTGAAAGGCTTGACCAATCCTGAGGATGAGATGACATTAGAACTCAGGAGAACTCTTAAAACTTATCTGGACTGTAGATGCAGTGTGACGGAGACTGCTAATCATATGTTCCTTCACAGGAATACCATTAAATACCGGATTAAAAAATGCGAAGAAATTCTTGGCAGAGAAATCGCGGATGCAAATTACTGTTTCCAATTGCAATTGAGCCTGGTGCTATTAGAACAGAGCGGCTGAAATCCGGTTAACGGACAAGGCCGCTTCTTTCTGTATTGATTAACCATTGTCTTTGCCTGAAGATTGATGTAAAATTTATATAGTTTTGATTGTCATGGGAATGAATATAAAATTCGGTGGCATGATGATAATAGGAATTTACAATGAAAAAAATGAAGACACAGGAGGTTCTTATGAAAAAAGAAATTTACCTGGCAGGAGGCTGCTTCTGGGGAACTGAAAAGTATTTGGGAAATATTCCGGGAATCTTATCCACGGAGGTGGGCTATGCCAACGGCAATACGGAGAATCCCACTTATGAACAGGTGTGCTACAATGATACGGGACATGCTGAAGCTGTAAAGGTGGAATATAACGATTCGGTAATAGGACTGCCTTTTATATTACAGCTTTATTATGATGTGATCAACCCTGTCAGCGTCAACCGCCAGGGAGGAGATGTGGGCTCCCAGTACAGAACCGGAATTTATTTCGTTGATGAGAAGGATGAACCGGTTATCCGGGCTTCCATTGATGAACTGCAGAAAAAATATAAAGAGAAAATTGCCATTGAGGTAATGCCTCTGAAACAGTATTCCAGAGCAGAGGAATATCATCAGAAATATCTGGACAAGAATCCGGGCGGCTACTGCCACATAGGAACAGACAAGTTTGAAAAGGCAGAAAAGGCGGTGGATGTAAGCAGGAAATACCCAAAGAAATCCCAGGAGGAGTTAAAGGAACTCCTGACAGATCTTCAATTTGAAGTGACTCAGAACAGCGCTACAGAACGTCCCTTTCAAAATGAGTATTACGATGAGTTCCGGGAAGGGATTTACGTGGATATTACCACAGGAGAACCGCTTTTTGTCTCAGCCGATAAATTTGAGTCAGGCTGCGGCTGGCCCAGCTTTTCCAGGCCCATTGACTCCAGCCTGATTTCCGATCACGTAGACACCAGCTTTGGAAGCGTGCGGACAGAGGTAAGAAGCAGCAGCGGCGACGCCCATTTAGGTCATGTTTTTGAAGACGGACCAAAGGAGCTTGGAGGGCTTCGGTATTGTATCAACAGCGCTTCCCTGCGTTTTATTCCCAAGGAAAAGATGGAACGGGAAGGCTATGGCAGTTACCTGAAACTGTTATAAGCTTCCGGTCAACCGGCAAATAAATTTACGGAAGAGGATATTTATTATGAAATTAGGTATAGTTGGGTCAGGGGTTATTGTACAGGAATTTCTGACCATCACCCATCATCTGAAGGAAACAGAGCTGACAGCCATCTGTTACACGGAAAGAAGCCGGGAAACAGGCAGAGAGCTTGCGGACAGGTATCATATCAAACAGGAATTTACCGATTATGAGGAATTTTTAAACAGCGGTGCGGACACGGTCTATGTGGCTCTGCCCAATCATCTGCATTTCTCATTTGCAAAAAAGGCTTTGGAGGCCGGAAAGCATGTGATCGTTGAAAAGCCCTTTACACCGACCTATAAAGAAGCTGTATTGTTAAGTGAACTGGCAAGGGAAAAGGGACTGTTTTTGCTGGAGGCAATTACGACCCTGCATTTTCCCAATTATAAAAAAATAAAGGAGATGCTGCCGGCTCTGGGAGATATTAAAATTGTCCAGTGCAATTATTCCCAGTATTCCAGAAGGTATGACAGCTTTAAAAAGGGCCAGGTTCTTCCTGCCTTTGATCCCTGCTGCTGCGGAGGCGCTCTTATGGATATTAATATTTACAACATCCATTACGTTGTAGGACTATTTGGCAGGCCAAAGAGGGTGGAGTATTTTCCCAATGTGGAAAAGGGAATTGATACATCGGGAATTTTGGAGCTGGATTACGGAACATTCCAGTGTATCTGCGTGGGAGCGAAGGACTGCAAGGCTCCTATTGCCAATAATATTCAAGGTGATAAAGGCTGTCTGTATCAGGATACGCCGGTCAACGTCTGCAAGAGTTTCCAGGTGTTTTTAAATGATGGGACAAGTTCCTTTGTTAATGAAAACAGCTATGAGCACCGCATGGTCGATGAATTTATAGAATTTGAATCCATGATCAGCCGGAAGGACCTGGAAACATGTTATCAGCTTTTGGATCATACGCTGACGGTGTGTGAGGTCCAGAACATTGCGAGAAATAAAGCCGGGATCGTATTCCCGGCAAACGCTTAAATCAGGCAGGGGTTTCAGATATATGTTCTTTTCTGTGGGAAGATATGATATGATTGGTTATGATAACAGTAATTACTGACCATGAGCGTCAACAGGAAAGGAGATAAAGAGCCTATGAGACTTATGTTTAAACAGCGTTTTTTCTCTTGGTTTGACAGTTATGATATATATGATGAAAATGGAAATACGGTGTATACAGTTAAAGGAAAGCTGGACTGGGGACACCGGCTTGAGGTTTACGATCAGGCTGGAGGGTATATGGCTACCTTGAAGGAAAAGGTTCTTACGTTCCTGCCCCGGTTTTTTATCCAGATTGACGGGCAGACAGTGGGAACCATTACCAAGGAATTCACATTTTTCAGGCCCTCTTTTTCCATTGACTGCAATGGCTGGAGAGTGGAGGGAAGCCTGTTTGAATGGGATTACCGCATTCTCTCCGGAGATGACAGGATAGTGGCCCGGATTGAGAAAAAGCTTTTTAACTGGACCGATACTTATTCCATTGATGTGGAAGACCCTCAGGACAGTCTTATGGCATTGATGGTTGTTCTGGCTATTGATGCGGTTAAGTGCAGCCAGAAAAAAGGGTAAGGGGCGGGACCGCCGGTTATTGCTGAAAACAGGAAAAACACCTCGTTATTAATTGTGAAAAATTAATGGCGGGGTGTTTTTTTTATGATTTTACCGGCTTACAAGATGAATTGTTTTTAGGGAGAATCTACTTAAATTAAAATATTGTTTAAAAGGTAAACCTTNNAAGGTTTACCTTATTGCCAGAATCATTAGATAAGTATATTGATAAATATTGCACTGGAGCAGCTTATAAAGGCATAAAGAACTCCTAGGGGGATAAGTATGAAACGAGGTAAAATTTCTACAAAAATCGCATTAATCATTGCGGCTGCATTAATTATTGTTTTTACAGTTCTTATTACAGTTGTTGTCAATCTGTCGGGCAAGGCAAACAGCTCTGCGATCCGGTCAGAGATGATCCATTTGGCACATGCAAACGGAAACCAGGTGCAGGCAATTATGGATTCAGCTGCGGTACAGGCAAAATCCTTACAGGATTACATTGAAAATGCCTACGCCCAGGGAGATGCGATTATTGCTTCCCGGGACGATGTGACATTAAAAAGTGCTGTATATGGCAAAGAAATGCAGGACATAAGCATTGAAATGGAACATTATTTGCTGAATAATATGTGGTCTGCGGTTGCATCGAATCAAGATATTGTGGGCCTGGGCGTCTGTTTTGAGCCTGGGGAATTTGATAAGAATATAAAAGACTACACCCTGTATGTTGATAAAACGGATGCGGCAGATAAAAAGGGCCGTTCCCTGGGAACCTACCAGGAATACAGCAGTGAAATATATTATAATCCTGTAAAAGAAAGCAAGGAGCCATACTTTACAAAGCCTCTTGTATTTGAAGGAACGACTATGATTACCGCGGCATATCCCATTGTGCATCAGAATGCATTCCGCGGGGTTATTGCAGCTGATATTGATGTTGGGAATTTCAGCAAAATAACTACTACCTCTCCGGATTACAAAACACTTTATGCAAGTATTGTCACCGATGATTTTACCATTGTATACAACAGTGAATCTCTGAATACTATTGGGCAGAATTTATCCGAACTTTTCAACGATCCCAAGGACATGCAGAAAATCATTGACGGAACAGCAGCCGGAAAGGAATTTTCATGCACGACTGTGAACGCAGCCGGAAAGGAAGTAACCCGGTTTTTATATCCTCTCAATGTAGAAGGGAAAAATTGGTGGGCCCAGACCGTACTTCAGACTTCTGATATGAATAAAAATACCAATGCATTGATCATTGCCATTATAGCTGTTTCCGCTTTATCCCTGGTGGCTGTGGTTGTAATTGTGATCCTTACGATTATCAGGGCATTGAAGCCTATTCACGGTGTAGTTTCCGCTGCAACACAGATTGCTGCCGGAAATCTTGACATACAGGTGGAGGTAAAGAGCAATGATGAAATCGGCTTGCTTTCCGAAACCTTTAAGGAAATGGCGGAAAATTTAAAAACCATTATCCAGGATATTCAATATTTGCTGGGCGAGATGAGCCACGGTAATTTCAGGATCAATACAAGCTATGAAGAAAAATACATAGGCGATTATCATGAAATATTAATGGCTATGAGAACCATTAACCGCAGTTTAAGCAGCACTCTTACAGATATCAATACAGCTTCTGACCAGGTGTCAATAGGGGCGGAACAGGTATCGGTAGGTGCCCAGACCCTCAGCCAGGGAGCGGCTGAGCAGGCAAGCTCGGTAGAAGAACTGACTGCCTCCCTTACAGAAATTTCTGGAAAAATCAAAGAGAATGCGGACAATGCCCTTCAGGCCAGCCGCATGTCAGGAGAAGCTGGAGATGGGGTTGAGGAAAGCAACCGCTACATGCAGCAGTTGATGACTGCAATGGGAGAGATCACCGATACCTCCAAAGAGATCAGTAAGATCATCAAAAACATTGATGATATCGCATACCAGACCAATATTCTTGCTCTGAATGCTGCTGTGGAAGCGGCCCGTGCAGGCAGTGCGGGAAAAGGTTTTTCCGTGGTGGCAGATGAGGTGAGAAGCCTTGCCGGAAAATCTGCGGAAGCGGCAAAGAATACCACTGCATTGATTGAAAACACATTAGGTGCAATTGAAAACGGCAAAAAGCTGGCAGATGATACTGCAAAGTCTCTTCAAGTCGTTGTAGAAGCCTCCAGAAATGTCAACGGAATCATCGCGGAAATTGCAAAAGCCTCTGAGGAGGAATCCGATGCAGTTTCACAGATTGCAGGAGGAGTTGAGCAGATTTCAGCAGTAGTACAGATGAATTCGGCAACAGCAGAAGAAAGCGCTGCAGCAAGTGAAGAACTTTCCGGACAGGCACAAATGCTGAAAAGTCTGGTGGGCCGTTTTAAGCTGAGGGAAACAAACGAAGCCGTTGTCCCCAAAGCTTCCCGGAACTTGCAGACAACATATGATTATGGGACTGCCCAGGATATAACAAACAACAAATATTAATGGCAACCAAGATATAAAAAAAGGTGCTGCCCAGTAACCGGAATCCGGATACTGGGCGGCACCTTTTTGATATGATCTACAAAAACAGCTCCATAATGAAAACAACTGCGCAGGCGGTGATGGAAACCTGGATCAGGCTTTTTCTTTTAAAGGCCAGAATCACTGCCGCCGCCAATGCTCCCGCACCGGACCACAGGCTTTGGGTAGAAGTGATCATAGCAGGAAATGTCATCACCGACAAGGTCACATAAGGGACATAATAAAGGAAAGACCGGATAAAGGGATTTTTTATTTCCTTCCGGATCAAGGTCAGAGGCAGGACACGGATCAGATAAGTGACCGCTGCCATGACCAGGATGTAAAGATAAATTCGGCTATTCACAAGAAACCTCCCCCCTATCCGGAACCGGGAACAGACAGGCTGCCAGTCCGGCTATTCCAATGGTCAGAATGATCAATTTAAACCCTGAAGAGACTCCGGCCAATACAGGATTCAGGGAGAACAAAAGGCTGCACACCATGGAAAGAAGGATTACACCTGCCAGAATTTTATTATCCCTGGCCGGTGGGATGATAACTGCCAAAAACATTCCGTAAAGGGCGATGCCCAAAGCGCTTAAAACCCTTTCAGGCAGCAGGCTTCCGGAAACAGCTCCTGCCGCCGTTCCTAATGTCCAGCCTGGGATGGCAGCCAGAAGTAAGCCGTAAAAGTACCATGGACTTAATTCCCCGGACTTGCAGACAGAAACACCAAAGACCTCATCCGTCACCCCATAACTCATAATCAGACGGTGGAAAAAGGGAACTCTATGGTTTAGTTTCTGAGATAAGGAGCAAGACATCAGACTGTAGCGTAAGTTGATCACAAACTGGGCTGCAGCCATTTCAGCAAAAGATGCTCCTGTTGTTATAATTCCCAGCCCGGCAAACTGCCCTGCTGAGGTCAGATTGGTAATGGACATGACAACAGACTGCCAGATTGACAATCCAGCATTTAAGGCCATAATCCCAAAAGTAAAAGACACAGCAAAATATCCCAGGCCAATGGGAATTCCATCCCTTACCCCGGATTTTAATTGTTCTATGGTGGTATTCATAATATCCTCCCTGACAGGACATGATTGTCCTTATAAATCTATCAAAAATAATACCATGGTTTTCCATATCAGTAAAGCCGATGTTCCAGACAGCAGGAGATGAAAAAAATATTGACCTCATATTTGTTCCGTGGTATAGTAACAGCAGTATATTTAGATAGGAAGTGTGTGTTTGTTAATTGTATCGGAACATGGAGCATAAAGCAGTTGCATAATGAGAACAGGGATTCTATGAGGAAAGCGCCCCGCTTTTCCTCTGTTTTGTGTACCTGTTTTGCCCATGAGGATACAAGATAGACAGATGAGGTTGAGAACCTGTAAGACGTCAATTTGTAGTCTTGCAGGTTTTTTGTATATAAAAAAAGGAGAAACCGCATGAATCACACATTTCAGATTTTAGAATTTAATCATATTTTAGAGAAATTAAAGGAATTTGCCCACACGGAAGCTGCCGGGGAGAAAATAGAGAATTTATGTCCATCCTTAAATGAAGGAGAGGTACGGAAAAGTCTTCGGGACACGACAGAGGCCAGGACCATGATTGACCGGATGGGACTCCCCCCTGCAGTCAGCATGAACGGCCTGCAGGCAATTATTCATACCACAAAACAGGGCGGCTGCCTGTCTCCGGAGGAATTGGAGAGCACAGGAGTTATGCTTACGGGAGTAAAACGGTTTAAGGAATTTTTAAACCGGTGCAAATATCTGGAGCTGGGGCTGGCTTATTATGAGTTGGATTTAGACCCTTTGGAGGATCTGGCACGGGAAATATTTGAAAGCGTCAGAAACGGCAGAGTGGAGGATAGTGCCAGCAAATATTTAAAAGGAATCCGGCAGGATATAGCCAGGCTGGAAGAGAAGCTGCGTACAAAAGCAGAATCCATTTTGAGAGGAAATAAAAAGTGTTTTTCCGATTCCTATGTGACCTTCCGAAACGGCAGAATCTGCCTTCCGGTGAAAAAAGACTATAGAACATCGGTTCCAGGCAGCGTGATTGACCAGTCTGCTACCGGTTCCACCCTTTTTATTGAGCCGGCTGCCATTGCGGGACTCAATGAAGAACTGGAACTTTTAAGAATCGGTGAGGAAAATGAGACGAGACGGATTCTCTATACCCTGACCGCAGTGGTAGAAGAAAATATGGAGGCTTTGGAAGCGGATAAGCGGCTCCTTGAAAAGCTGGATTTCCTGTTTGCCAAGGGAAGCTTAAGTCTTTCCATGGAAGGAATCGAGCCCTCTGTCAACACGGACAGAATCATGAGAATTGTAAAGGGACGCCATCCCCTTATGAACCCGGAAACCGTGGTACCTCTTGATTTTGAACTGGGAAAAAGGGAACGTGGAATCGTCATTACAGGTCCTAATACGGGAGGAAAAACTGTGTCCATCAAGACAGTGGGCCTCTTTTCCCTCATGGCCCAGTGCGGACTTCATGTGCCTGCTATAGAAGCCGATCTTTGCATGAACAGCCAGATTCTCTGTGATATCGGAGACGGGCAGAACATTACGGAAAATTTATCCACTTTCTCCGCCCATATCACCAATGTGATGAAGATTCTTCATACAGCCGGTCCGGAAAGCCTGGTGATTCTTGACGAGCTGGGTTCCGGAACAGACCCGGCAGAGGGAATGGGAATTGCCATTGCCATACTGGAAGAGCTGCAAAACAGCGGCTGTCTTTTCCTGGCAACCACTCATTACCCTGAGGTAAAGACTTATGCCAAGGAAGCGGAAGGGATCACCAATGCAAGAATGGCCTTTGATAAGGAGACCTTAAAGCCCCTTTACCGGATGGAAATCGGAGAAGCAGGAGAAAGCTGCGCCCTTTTTATCGCCCAAAGGCTGGGAATGCCGGAATCCATGATAAAGAGAGCTGAACTCTATGCTTACGGCAAAAGGGAGAGTTTACAGGATCAGGGTCCGGCTGCTAAGGCAGTTTTCCCCGCAGGAAAGGATAGCAGGGAAAAAACACAAGGCGAATTTGCCCAATGTGCAAAGAGAAAGAGCTCTGGGGAGTCTGGTCCCAGAATTGAAAAGCAGAAAATGCCGTCAGGTAATAAAAATACGATGAGGGAAAAGTTTACCGTCGGAGACAGCGTTATGGTTTACCCGGAAAAGAAAAAGGGCATTGTATGTATGCCGGCCAATGAAAAAGGGGTGCTGCGGGTCCAAATGCCTGACGGGAAAATCTGGATCAACCACAAACGGGTAAAGCTTTTGGTGGCGACAGAGGAACTTTACCCCGAGGATTACGACTTTTCCATTATTTTTGATACAGTGGAAAACAGAAAAGCAAGACACAAGATGGGAAAAGGACATCAGGAGGGCTTAACCGTTACCATAGAATAAGCCGTTTCTTCTGAAGTCTTTCTATACAGGAAGAGGGAGGTTAAAGTATGGATCAGGAGAGAAAATTAAAAAAAGACATCGAGGCGTTTCTGCCCTATAATGAGCAGGAAGAACGGGATAAGGAGCTGCTGCTTCAGTATTTATCATCAGGGGAAGATGTATTTATCAGAGAAAACAGGGGAGCCCATTTTTCGGCATCAGCCTGGGTGGTGAATCGTTCCCGCGGCAAGGTTCTTTTGGCCTACCATAATATCTATGATTCCTGGGCCTGGACCGGAGGACACGCAGACGGAGAAAGGGACCTTTTAAAGGTTGCGGTCCGGGAGGTCATGGAGGAAACGGGAATTACAACGGTAAAGCCGGTTATGGAAGATATTTTTTCCCTGGAAGTGCTGACTGTAGACGGGCATGAGAAAAAGGGAGCTTACGTTTCCTCCCACCTTCATCTGAATGTGACTTACCTTTTGGAAGGGGATGACAGGGAAGTTCTCCGAAAAAAGGAAGATGAAAACAGCGCTGTAGGCTGGTTTGGTGTAGAGGAGTGTCTGGACGTGATTAATGAGAAGTGGATGAAGGAACGGATTTACTCAAAACTATTGGCTAAGGTGAATTTGTCTTTAGGGTAAAGAGAGATCCCCCGGCTGGTAAGATAAAAGACATAAATTATTAACAGAAAATTGACAATTATTTTCTGATTTGCTGTTTTATTTTTCCTGATTATGTTTTATAATAGAATCAGCTAATAAAGGTTTTGCCAAATTAAACAGTGAGGTGGTAAATATGAAAATTGTTTATGCAATCGTCAGTTCTGATGACGGAAACCGGGTGACTGATGTGCTGAATGAACACCAGTTCAGCGTGACAAGGCTTGCAACAACGGGCGGTTTCTTGAAAAAGGGCAATTCCACGTTAATGATCGGTACTGAGGACGAACAGGTAGATGAAGTCATTACTTTGATTAAAGATACATGCGGGAAGCGCCAGAAGATAACCAGCAATGTTCCTACGCCTAACATCGCCTCTGTTTCAGCCGGTTATATTATGATGCCAGTGACAGTGGAGCTTGGAGGAGCGACCATATTTGTCACAGATGTGGAACGATTTGAAAAGATTTAAGAAAAAGGAGGGGGATTGCAGGGCAATCCCCTTTCCCGATAAATAAAAAGAAAGTAAAGAGAGGGGTATTGGTGAAATTGGACGAGGCAGCAAAAAAGAAACTGGTGGCAGAAGCCTATGAAGCCCAGAAAATGGCTTACGTTCCATACTCGGATTTTTGTGTGGGAGCGGCCCTGATGGCGAAAAACGGAAAGATATACAGGGGCTGCAACATTGAAAATGCGGCTTTTTCGCCTACAAACTGCGGGGAGCGGACGGCATTTTTTAAGGCGGTTTCAGAAGGGGTGACAGAATTTGAAGCCATTGCCGTTGTGGGCAATAAAAAAGGGGAAAAGGGAGAATTCTGCTCTCCTTGCGGAGTGTGCCGTCAGGTGATGGCGGAGTTTTGCGACCCTGACGAGTTTAAAGTCATTTTAGGGGCAGGAGAAGAAACGGCTGTATATTCCTTAAGGGAATTGCTCCCCCTGGGATTTACGAAAAAAGATCTGGATTCTGAATAATAAGATGAATTTCCCCTAAGGGCAAAGAGAAGACCCCCTAGGGGGTGAGGAAGGGATAAGGGAGGTTTCGTGCGTCATGAGGATGTATGATGTCATTGCAAAAAAGCGTAACGGAGAGATTCTGACAGAAGAGGAAATCCGTTTTATGATCGAGGGCTATGTGAAGGGGGATATTCCGGATTACCAGATGTCCGCTATGCTGATGGCTGTCTATTTAAAAGGGATGAGTGATGAAGAAACCGCCATTCTCACCGATGCGGTGGCTCATTCCGGGGATATGGTAGATTTATCGAGGATTGAGGGGATTAAGGTGGATAAGCATTCCACCGGAGGAGTGGGGGATAAAACCACCCTGGTAGTAGCTCCCATGGTAGCTGCCTGCGGTGTCAAGGTGGCAAAGATGTCGGGAAGAGGTCTGGGACATACCGGGGGAACGGTTGATAAGATGGAAGCTATTCCGGGCATGAGGACAACCTTGACAGAGGAAGAGTTCTTTTCCGTAGTCAATTCCACGGGGCTTTCTGTCATTGGACAGTCGGGAAATTTGGCTCCGGCAGATAAAAAGCTTTATGCTCTTCGGGATGTGACTGCAACTGTGGACAGTATTCCTTTAATTGCTGCTTCTATTATGAGCAAGAAGCTGGCGGCAGGAAATGACTGCATTTTATTAGACGTGAAGACAGGGAGCGGCGCATTTATGAAGACCCTGGAGGATTCTATCACTCTGGCAGAAAAGATGGTGGCAATCGGGGAGCATTCAGGTAAGAAAACCATGGCTTTGATTACCAACATGGATATTCCGCTGGGAAGTCTGATCGGCAACAGCCTGGAAGTTATTGAAGCAGTGGAAACCCTTCAGGGAAAAGGCCCTGGAGATTTGACCGAGGTTTGCTTGAGCCTGGCAGCAGGCATGCTCTTTTTAGCCGGAAAAGGCTCTTTGGATGAGTGCAGGGAGATGGCGGAGAAGACCATTGCAGACGGAAGTGCTTTAAAGAAGCTGGCTGCCATGGTAGAAGCCCAGGGAGGCGATCCGGCAGTGATCACAGATCCTTCACTCTTTGCCAAGGCACCCTTTGAAAAAGAGGTAAAAGCTTTAAAGAGCGGTTATATCACCCATATGAATACGGAGCAGTGCGGGATTGCTTCATCTCTGTTAGGAGCAGGAAGAATTACCAAGGAGAGCCAGATTGATTATACGGCAGGAATTGCTCTTAAGAAAAAGGTGGGGCAGCAGGTAGAAGAGGGAGAGACGATTGCAGTGCTTTATGCTTCCAAGAGAGATCTCTTTGCCGATGCTGAACATGAACTTTTAAAGGCTGTTACCATCGGCGGACAGAAGCCGGAAGAGGAGCCTTTGATTTACGTCAGAGTCACCGGGGCAGGTGTGGAGCGTTTGGTATAATAGAAATAAGGGATAAGGTGAATTTGCCAAAAAGGCAAAGAGAGGCCTCCCCCTGGGTAAAAAGGAAGGAGATAATTTAAGTAAATAAAATTATAGATAAATGTGTTTATTGGTGTCATAATGTGCTCATAAAGGATAAAAGAGAATTTTATTATGAACACATCAAATATCATAAACTACAAACCTAAAGATTTTGCAGAATTGTTAGGAGTATCCGTTAAAACATTACAGCGTTGGGACAGATGAAGTGAGCAGTAAATCTGTTAAACAAAGTATTATGGATGCGGACAGAGCATTTAAAAGATTTTTCAAAAGACAAAGTAAGTTTCCTAATTTTAAGAAAAAGGGGAAATCAGATGTAAAAATGTATTTTGTTAGAACAGATGTAAAGGTAATTATTCCATGCGAAAGACATCGAATCAAAATTCCTACTCTTGGATGGGTGAGAATTAAAGAGAAGGGCTATCTTCCAACCAATCCAGACACTCATACTATTAAAAGCGATACTGTTTCTTGTAAAGCGGGAAGATATTATGTTTCGATACTGGTACAGGAACAAGAAAAACCACAATCAGAATTAAATGATTTTGGTATAGGAATTGATCTTGGTGTCAAAGATTTCGCAGTGTTAAGTAATGGAGTTGTTTGCCAAAATATAAATAAAATAAACAAAGTAAAGAAACTGGAAAAACAATTAAAAAGAGAACAACGCTGTCTGTCGAGAAAATACGAAGACGATAAAAAGCGAAAAAAGAAAGGAGAAGCTACTAGACAGAATATCCAGAAACAAATAGCCAAAATACAAAAACTTCATCATAGAATAGATAATGCTCGGACTGATTATGTCAACAAGTGCGTAAATGAGATAGTAAAAACCAAACTGTCTTATATCACGATGGAAGATTTGAACATATCAGGAATGATGAAAAACAGGCATCTTTCAAAAGCAGTCGCTTCGCAGAAGTTTTATGAATTTAGAAGGAAGATGGAAGCAAAATGCAGAGAAACAGGAACACAATTAAGGATTGTAGATAGATGGTATCCATCAAGCAAACTTTGTCACAAATGCGGTTGTATCAAATCCGATTTAAAATTATCAGATAGAGAATACATTTGTGAGTGTGGATATCGTGCAGATAGAGATTATAATGCAAGTCTTAATTTGAGAGATGCTAAAACCTACAAAGTTGCATAGAAAAGCAAGCGTAGGTATGTACCGATGGCTAGTCGGGAATTTACGGCTGTGGACTATACAAGAACCTATGAGTAGATATTGATTAATCAAATCGAAAGCATATAGGATGAAACAGCAACAATTTCGATATGGATATATTTGTCCATATTTTAAGTAGCAGAAACAGATGACGGATTTAGAAATGTTGGGTTATGTAGATCACACCCTGTTAAAGGCATTTGCCACATGGGAGGAGATAGAGGAACTTTGCAGTGAAGCGGTGGAGTATCACACAGCTTCTGTCTGCATTCCGCCATGTTATATCAGCCGGGTCAGAATGGCTTTTCCGGATTTAAATATCTGTACGGTAGTGGGATTTCCTCTGGGCTACAGCGTGACGGAATCAAAGGTTCTTGAAACCGAGAAAGCCATTGAGGATGGGGCCGCTGAGGTGGATATGGTGGTCAACATCAGTGATGTGAAAAATGGCGATTACAGCAAAGTGGAAAAGGAAATTGCAGAGCTGAAAAAGGCCGCAGGAAGCAATATATTAAAGGTCATCATTGAAACCTGCTATCTGATCGAGGAAGAGAAGATTGCCATGTGCAAGGCGGTGACAGCAGCAAGGGCCGATTATATCAAGACTTCCACCGGATTTGGAACCGCGGGAGCAACGCTCCAGGACATTGAATTATTTAAAAAGCACATTGGCCCTGATGTAAAAATTAAGGCAGCCGGAGGGGTTAGAACCCTGGAGGATTTAAAGGCTTATATTGATGCCGGATGCAGCCGTGTGGGCGCAAGTGCGGCGGTTAAGCTGGCGGCACAAAAGAAAGATTCTTTATAAGCAGTTTAAAGCTGCTTTCATCTGTTAGCACTGCATATTAATGGGAAAGATATGCAGTGCTATATTTTTAAATAAAGTTTGGTAAGTGAAGAGAGACCAGACTTGTCAGGTTGAGGTAAGAACAGTGATTATTTTAATTGCAGGGGCTTCCCATGCAGGAAAAACCGCATTGGCACAAAGGATGTTGGAAAAGTATAAATATCCATACTTATCCATTGACCATTTAAAGATGGGACTGATCAGAAGCGGTAATACAAAATTGACATCAGAAGATGATGGGAAGTTAACGGAATATCTCTGGCCTATTGTACGGGAAATTATAAAAACAGCAATAGAAAATCATCAAAATCTTGTGGTTGAAGGATTGTATATACCTTTTGGATGGAAAAGTGATTTTAGTGATAAATATTTGAAAGAGATTCAATATTATTGTCTGGTCATGACAGAGGAATATATCAGGTCCCATTTTTCGGATATTAAAAAATATGCAAATTCCATTGAAAACAGAATTGATGATTCCTATTGTACCATGGAATCAGTGATTCGGGAAAATGCTGAGAATCTTCGAATGTGCCAAAAATATAACTGTAACTATATTTTGATACGAGATAACTATGAAGAGGATATTATTTCTTTTACAGCCAATATCCCGGATTAATGGTAAAGTGGTAAAGCGGTAAAGCGGTAAAGTGGTAAAGCTCAGAGGTACTTTATGCTTTTTAAGTATAGAAATTCATTGCTTATAAGCATTTGATATTTAAAGATTTGTGATTTAAAATAAACTGACAATCAAATAAGAGAACCTTCTGGAAAAGCTGAATAATCATACAGGAGGAATTTAATTATGTTAGGAAATTTTACGTATTCAAACCCAACAAAGCTCTATTTTGGAGAAAATTCATTGGATTATCTGCGTGAGGAGCTGCAGAAATATGGAAAAAACATTCTTTTGGTTTATGGCGGAGTTATGCCAAACCCAATAGTGGAGAAGCTCTATGAAGGATGTGAACGCGCCAGAAAGGCAGCGTGGATTTAATTCTGGCTGTTGGCGGCGGCTCTGTATGTGACTATGCCAAAGCGGTTTCGGTATCCGTTCATTGCAAAGAAGATCCTTGGGATAAATATTATCTTCGCATGGAAGATGTGGATAATGAAATTATTCCGATAGGACGCATATTAACTATGGTGGGAACCGGTTCAGAGATGAATGGCGGTGCCGTAATCACCAATCAGGAACAGAAACTGAAGATTGGTTATGTATTCGGCGAAAACGTATTTCCTAAGTTTTCAATTCTCAATCTGGTATATACATTTACTCTTCCCAAGTATCAGATGGTGGCCGGCTTTTACGATATTATGTCCCACATCCTGGAGCAGTATTTTTCCGGTGAAGATGACAATACTTCCGATTATCTGATGGAAGGACTTTTAAAGTCTCTGATTCACAGCTCTAAAATTGCAGTTAAAAATCCAGAGGATTATGAGGCCAGAAGTAATATTATGTGGACAGCCACCTGGGCACTTAATACGCTTGTGGCTAAGGGGAAGACAACAGACTGGATGGTGCATATGCTTGGGCAGTCTGTCGGAGATTATACTGATGCGACTCATGGTATGACATTATCGGCTGTTTCACTTCCTTACTATCGCCATATCATGCCCTATGGACTTCAGAAATTCAAACGATATGCAATCAATGTCTGGGATGTCCAGCCAGAGGGGAAAAGCGATGAAGAGATTGCAAAGGGTGTATTTATTTTGGACGGAGGCTATAAGGTGCTGTCCAGTGATGAGGTATTACAGGTTTTAAAGGATAGTATGGGTAAATAGGATAGTAAACTGGTGCATTGATATGCTACCCTCAAGTAGGAAAATAAAATATAAAACCTGCTTGGGGGTATTTCTATATCAGGAAAGACCTTTTGATATAATTTAAATTAGATTTAACAATATTTATAGTTTTTGAAGTGTTTTTTAGATTGTTTAATGGAGAGAAAATATTTGAAAAATAGGGGTGTGATTATGAACTGGCAGCATTTTCAAGTAGTGCCATCGTTCCCAACCGTACAATCCTAATATTGCAAACTGCTTCTTCCGTGCAGGTTACGTTGAAACGTGGGGACGTGGAATTGAAAAGATATGTGAGGCCTGTGAAAAACATGGTGTACCAATGCCAGAATATACGCTTCATCTGGAAGATATTATGATAAAGTTTACGCTTTTAAAGCAGAATAAAATTCCAAAAGAACAAAATGGCACTTTAGATGGCACTTTAGAAGAAAAAATATTTAAGATTATTATAGAGAATCCAAGATTGACGCAAATGGAGATCGCAGTAGCTTTGGGGATTTCAGAACGAACAACAAAACGTTTGATGAAATATATGATAGAATCCGGTAAACTTGAACGTATTGGCGGACGCAGATATGGCTATTGGGTAGTAAAAAATTAATACTTGTGTTAGCAACGAGGAATTGATATAAAGATATAGATTTTTATGATTTTAACAAAGCCCAAGGAGGCAGTTCATGACATATTCCATTGGTGAAGTTGCCAGAATGCTGGGACTCACAATATACACGTTACGATATTATGATAAAGAAGGCTTGTTACCCAATTTAAAACGTACCCCTTCCGGCACCCGTATATTCGTAGATTCTGATATTGATACGCTGAAAGTAATTGAATGCCTGAAAAATACTGGAGTACCTATCAAAGAAATTAAGAACTTTATTGATTGGTGTGCTCAGGGAGATTCTACTTTGCAGCAGCGCTATGATATGTTTATAGAGAGAAAAGCTATTGTAGAGGCTCAGTTAGAGAAAATACAAAAGACTGCTGATGCCATTAATTTTAAATGCTGGTATTACAAAACTGCTTTAGACGCCGGGACAGAATCCATTCACAAGAAAACAGAAGAAAAAAGTTGAACTGTTTAAAATTAATCCAGATGTAATAGTATAGGAAAACCACGCCATAGGAAGCTGCAGTGTAATCAGCACTGAGAATATATCCGGCGTGGTTTTCTTATTAGAAATAGAGAGTTTTTTTTACTTTAAATTTTCAGTGAAGAATGATTCCAGTTTGTCAAATGGAATCACATCTGTTTGATCATACAAATCCGTATGGACAGCGTTTGGAATAATCATCAATTCTTTATTGTCGCCTGTCAGCTTCTCAAAGGCATCTCTGCTGAAATAACAGGAATGTGCTTTTTCACCGTGAACAAGCAATACTGCACTGCGAATTTCACTGCTGTATTGTAAAATAGGCATATTCAAAAATGATAAAGAGGAGGTTACATTCCAACCATCATTAGAATTTAAAGACCTCTTATGATACCCGCGGTCCGTCTTATAGTAGTCATAGTAATCCTTTACAAATACAGGTGCGTCTGCAGGCAGTGGGTCTATAACACCGCCTGCTCTTGCATATTCTCCATTTTTATAATCGGTAATTCTCTGCGTATTCAAGGCTTTGCGTTTTTCATATCGGTCATTTTCACTGTCCTCTGAATCGAAATATCCTTTTCCATTGACACGGGTCATGTCATACATAGTGGCAGCAACCGTCGCCTTGATTCGTGTATCAATAGATGCTGCATTTAATGCCATTCCGCCCCAGCCGCAAATACCCACAATCCCTATTTTTTCCGGATCAACATTGTCCTGAACTGATAGGAAATCGACAGCTGCCTGAAAATCCTCCGTATTGATGTCCGGGGAAGCCACATATCTGGGATGGCCGCCGCTTTCACCTGTGAATGAGGGATCAAAAGCAATGGTTAAAAATCCTCTTTCTGCCAGAGTTTGCGCATACAGACCGGAAGACTGCTCTTTTACTGCGCCAAATGGTCCGCTTACTGCAATAGCAGGCAGTTTTCCTTCTGTATTTTTCGGTTCATATAAATCAGCAGCCAGTGTAATGCCGTAGCGATTGTGAAAAGTAATTTTGCGGTGATTAACCTTATGGCTTTGGGGAAATGTTTTATCCCATTCCTCAATTAAATTTAATTTTTCTTTCATTTAAAAATCCTCCTTTATTTGATTGCTATGCCAATATGATAGATTTTTCAGCGGTGGGTAACGGTCTATTCACCTATATCATAAAATCTATAGTTAAGTGGAGGTCAAGAAGTATTTTAAATACAATTTTAAATACAAACGTTTTTTACATGGTGTCAGCGTAAGTACTTTTGTGAGATGAAATGAAAAACTAAAACTGATTCCATCACTTTTTAACTCTTTCCATATCATATTATCTTCCTTAAAAACAAACATGTAAAATACTTATATTTAATGTTTAATCATGCTTGAATGGTATAATTATTTGTGATACCATAAACCATATGGATCATAGGAGGGAGGAGAGGAAAAACCCATGGATATAAGAGTGCTTCGTTATTTTTTGGCTGTTGCCAGAGAAGAAAACATCTCAAATGCTGCAAAACATCTTCACGTAACACAACCCACGCTTTCCCGCCAGCTTATGGAATTGGAATCGGATTTGGGTGTGAAACTGTTTTTGCGCAGCAGCGGAAACCGGACCATTACATTGACAGAAGAAGGAATGCTGCTCCGTAAACGGGCGGAAGAAATATTGGACCTGGTAGAAAAAACAGAATCAGAGCTGGTGGCACCGGGAGAGAGCATCAGCGGCAATATACACATCGGCAGCGGTGAAACCCATGTGATCAGCCTGCTGTCCAGAGAAATCAAAGGAATCCGCCAAGAATATCCCGATATACACTTTCATTTTTTCAGCGGAAATGCGGACCATGTGACGGAACGGCTGGATAATGGCTTAATTGATTTCGGAGTTTTGGCCGAGCCGTCTAATATTTCAAAGTATGACTCGATTTCTCTGCCTGTTGCAGATACATGGGGACTTCTTATGCGGAAAGACCATCCTCTTGCGGAGAAAGATTCCATTGAGGCCAGCGATTTATGGGGGATTCCTCTTATCAGCTCAAGTCAGCGGCTGATCAGCCATGCATTTTCAAAATGGCTGAAGGATGACTACGAAAAGCTGAATCAGGTGGCTACCTATACCCTTCTTTATAATGCCTCTCTTTTGGTAAAGGACAATATCGGCTGCGCATTGTGTCTTGACAAAATTATCAGCACCTCCGAAGACAGCGAACTTTGCTTTCGGCCGTTAAAGCCCAAACTGGAGGCCCGCTGGCATATCGTCTGGAAAAAATACCAGGTATTTTCAAAAGCCGCGGAAGTTTTCTTAAAGAGACTGCAAAAGGAATTTGCCGGATAGCTTAAGATCTGACATAAATAAAATCAGTAAAACCGTTCAGTACGTTTTTTGGCGCACCGGGCGGTTTTGATTTTTTTAAATGATACTTTTTAAGCATAAAGTAATATTTAATATAAGCATTTTATAGAAGTGCATAGGTTCTATATAATAAGAGTAGAAAAAGATACAACATGGAAAGTGAGGAAGAATGACGTGGAATTAAAAGATTTTTTAGATCATTTAAATCATGGATTGGCTGTTATTGGGGGATCGGAAGCCCATCTTTTTATGCATAAGGTAAGTCAGGAAGCTTTGCAGATTACAACGGAATTAAACAATACCTATCATACGCCGGAAGAAATCCGCAGTATCATGTCAGAATTGATTGGAAAGCCGGTGGATGAATCCTTTGCCATGTTCCCGCCCTTCTATACGGACTGCGGGAAAAATATAACCATAGGCAAACGCGTATTCATCAATGCGGGGTGTAAGTTTCAGGATCAGGGCGGCATTACCATCGGTGACGGTTCCCTGATCGGACACAACGTGGTTATAGCCACCCTCAACCATGACCTTGCCCCGGAAAACCGCGGCACCATGCACCCGGCTCCCATTGTAATCGGGAAAAATGTGTGGATTGGCTCTAATGCAACAGTCCTTGCCGGGGTCACCATTGGCGACGGAGCCGTTGTTGCAGCCGGAGCCGTAGTAACAAAAGATGTTCCGGCAAACACCGTTGTAGGCGGTGTTCCGGCTAAATTCATCAGAAAGGTTGACAGCCACAAGGAGGAAAAATAATGAGCAAAAAAGTTTTGATCCTTTCCACCAGCTTTCGTAAAGGCAGTAACTCCGAAGTCCTGGCAAAGGAATTTGAAAAAGGAGCCAGAGAAGCGGGACACCATACAGAAACAGTCTGCTTCCATGATAAGACCATCAATTTTTGCACAGGCTGTCTTGTCTGTCAAAAAACAAAACGCTGTGTAATCCGCGATGATGCCGATATTATTGCACAAAAAATGCTGACTGCTGATGTTCTGGTTTTTGCCACGCCGATTTACTTTTACGAAATGAGCGGACAGATGAAAACCATGTTGGACCGCTCCAAACCACTGTTCCCTGCTGATTACGCTTTCCGTGATGTCTATTTGCTGGCGGCTGCAGCGGACGAAGAAGAAAGTGCAATGGATGGCGCGGTAAAAGGGCTTACAGGCTGGATTGATTGCTTCGAAAAAACAAGCTTAAAAGCCGTTGTACGGTGTACCGGCGTAACAGATCCAGGAGATATCAGAGGAAATGATGCTCTCAGGGAAGCCTGCCAGCTGGGAAAAACACTTTAACAGATTTTAGCCGA
>DGRE01000070.1 GCA_002389905.1 Hungatella sp. UBA4396
ATTATGCAATGCTGTACTAGCGGGGGTGATCCTACAGCCGGGAGCTTGGGAAGGAAAAGCTGATGGTATTCCCCGCACTAGCGGGGGTGATCCTATAAAAGAGCCAGTGCACAAGCACCAGCTCAAGTATTCCCCGCACTAGCGGGGGTGATCCTGACCGGCAGACAGATATCCATGCAGCGTTGGTGTATTCCCCGCACTAGCGGGGGTGATCCTTGTGTATCCCCTTGCGAAACAAACCGATTACTGTATTCCCCGCACTAGCGGGGGTGATCCTCCGCCGGATATCGGCCTGAATGTCATTAATGCGTATTCCCCGCACTAGCGGGGGTGATCCTTAGGTCAACCAAGTTGCAAGAACATATATACAGTATTCCCCGCACTAGCGGGGGTGATCCTCCACCGGATATCGGCCTGAATGTCATTAATGCGTATTCCCCGCACTAGCGGGGGTGATCCTACACCTATACAGGCGCATGGAAAAATGATATAGTATTCCCCGCACTAGCGGGGGTGATCCTACAGCCGAAAATGGCGACATTGTTGTTGCCCTGTATTCCCCGCACTAGCGGGGGTGATCCCAAATCGCTGGCATTTGCCGCTCTCAATAGAGTATATTCCCCGCACTAGCGGGGGTGATCCTAATTCCATATTATCTGGGGCATGAGGATATATGTATTCCCCGCACTAGCGGGGGTGATCCTGACAGAGTGGAGCAAAACTCCTGGCAGCAGATTGTTCCCCGCATGGGCGGGGGTAACCTTAAGAAAAATAATCTCTCTAATATCATTACACCAGAAAAGGCAAATGATATAGGCGAACGACTTATCCTGTTTCCGAAGCACCTTAATGTCCGGCTTGACGATAATAATGTTCAACAAATACTGGAAGTGATTGCAAAGATGTACAATATTGTGGTAATTGTACCATCTTTCGAGGGAGTAAGTTTTTGGTAGGATATAACAAGTGAGATCCCGCCCCAAGTGATAAACGAATTTGTCATGAGTATATACAAAAAATAGATCAAGGAATGGGACGTGCCGTTTGTTCTAACAATGACTATTGTGTCATTGTATTTATGGGAGACAAACTGGCTGATGTAATAGTTAACCAAGGTAGTGATCAATTCTTCAACAGAGAAACTTTAGAACAATACAATCTTTCCAGACAATTATGGATATAGCTTAAAGAGTCGGGAGCTAAATCTACAATTCAAGAGGTGTTCTCGCTTTTAAACTATCCATTCACATGCGATACTGAGTGGATAATGGCTTGTAAGGGTGCCTTGGCATCTGTAAAATATGATAAAATTGCCAACATTGATAGTACCGTTGTGACTATGCGTAATGCTTTCGATAAGGAAATAATTGGATGATACAATGAAGCTTATGGCATCGTCCAAGCAGAAAAATACAGAAATATAGAACTCGATGATAATGCTAAGGGCTTTTTATGCAATTAATGGTTAAGTATAGAGATTTTATCAATCCAGTTCAAGCACAAGATTAGGAATAAAGCCAGTAAAATTACACTAAATAAACCATTCGAAGTAATATCATGCTTTTGAAGACTTTATTATTTACAATTTACCTGGTTTGTAAGTGTGAAAGGGGGTATTGAATCGCAAAAACCATTTGCAAAGAGCAATATTTCAGAAATGTACCCTGACACCAAGGAAGTACTAGGCTCGATGGTCATCAGAATTGCAGCAACATGGCACTGCGACTCCATCGTCCTGTTGCAGCGGAAAGATGAGTGAAAGAAGTATAGATTAAGAGAAAATTAAAAGATTCGGGGTGCAAGGGCTAGATGCCTTTGCGCTTTTTTATGCATATAGAAAAGTTCTTCTACGGAGAACTCCTGAATATAAAAATGCTCGCTGAAAGCAGGCACAAGAAACAGACGATGCTGTTAGAAATGAGCAATCACAAAGAAAACATGTCCCATATATAAAAAATCAAGTTTTTCCACCAGCAGTTCACCTCCAACACCATTTTACATTTCAGGTGTTAAAGTATGAACAAATAATTCTTGAAAAACACGAACTATAAGTTATATGCATTTCTAAAGGCGCACTACTCCATATTTCTTTATAAAAGGTGATACATTTATGAGTCTAATGGCATGTCTTGTGGAACATTGTTTTACCTCAAATATGTTTTTTACACTTTTGGTGAAATAACATGAAACAGAAAATATCGACATTTTCTGTACAAAATGCTAATATTTGACCAAGATAAATAACGATATATGGTTCAGGTGCACATGAGTCATAGTTATTACCTTAGCGAATCCATATTAAATCAAACAATATATTTCTGTATTACGATTCGTTAGATCATATGTTATTCATAGGAAGTAAGCGCAAAGTAAATCGACGGATAGCCAAATAATAAAATCTGCACCATAATTATTGATAGGAAATGCAAGCATTTTACTACACTCCCGATTGCTAGGAATGATAGATGCAAGCATTTCACTACATTAAAGTTATGGAGGATTACATATGCTTTCAGCAAAGGTGTCTGTCGAAGAACAATACAAACTTATCATGGAGTGCCGGCAAAGCGGCCTATCCGATCAACAATGGTGTCTTAACCATGATATCAAGCCAGGTACATTCTATAACTGGGTGAAACGCCTTCGCCAAAGAGGAGGATATGATATCCCAGCACCAGCCGGACGTTCCTGTAAAGAGGCCCCTAAACAAGAGGTGGTAAGACTCGAATTTAATGAAAATCCCGCTTCTGTTATTGAGGCTTCTGTACCAATGTACGAGGTTTCTTATCCACCGCAGACTCTGGCATTACCAGTAATGGAGCTATCCATCGGAAAAGTAAGTCTTCGTATTTCAAATGGAATCGATCAAGTCCTGCTTGCTCAGACGCTAAAAGCCTTAAAGGAGTTAGCATGCTAGGCGATATCACTGCCGCAGATGATATTTTCATCGTATGCGGCAGGACCGATATGAGAAAATCAATTGATGGCTTATGCGCTATGATTCAAGACCAGCTGCATATGGATCCACGAAGAAGCGCCATCTATCTTTTTTGTGGTAAGAGATGTGATAGATTCAAGCTTCTCATGTGGGAGAAAACAGGATTTCTTCTGCTATATAAAAGGATGGAGGCAGAAGGCCGATTCCGTTGGCCACGGAATCAAATGGAAGTAAAGCATCTTACCTGGCAGCAATTCGACTGGTTGATGTCTGGCCTTGAAATCGAACAGCCAAAGGCATTCCGTATTCAGGAAAATGTGGATAACGTACCTGTAAGCGAACCATTGTAAGGATAACACTTCAGCTCCCAAGAGGTGCTTTAAAACCGCATAAATACTGAGTTTTCTGCTTCTTTTCCAATGCNNGCATTGGAAAAGAAGCAGAAAAGGAGCAGAAAACAGTGGCAAACAGTGCAAAAGATTCCTTGATCATGGAATACAAGGATACAATCAGACAACTGAATACCACGATTGCAGCACAGGGCGAAATGATCGTATCGCTGAAAGAGATGCTGAGTGCCAGCAATGCCGCTACAGCGAATCTTCAGGAACAGGTTGCTTATCTGACCAGAAAACTCTTTGGAACATCCAGTGAAAAGTGTAATGATCTCGCTGGCCAGCTTAGTCTTTTTGATGAGGCGGAACAGGTTGCATCCACATCTGCTATGGAAATGTCCGAAGAAGAAACAACGGTTCATGAGCATATCCGTAAATCCAAAAGTAAGAGCGATGAAATCTTCAAAGGAGTACCCGTAAAGGAAGAAGTCATCGAACTTCCGGTGGAGAAACTGGTCTGTGTTACATGCAATGCTCCGTTAGAACGAATCGGAAAAGAATTCGTTCGCCAGGAATTCCGCTTTACTCCGGCAAAAGGAACTCTTGTAAAAATCTATCGGGCAACCTATAAATGTCCGGAGTGTTCTGCGTCAGACCCGCTTGCTGCAAGTATCCAGTTTGTGAAAGCACCTGCTCCGGAGGCTCTGATTCCTCACAGCTATGTATCATCATCTGTTGTTGCCTGGGTTATGTATCAGAAGTATGTTAATTCTATGCCTCTGTATCGTCAGGAACACGACTGGAATCAGATGGGTGTTAAATTTTCCAGAGCAACACTGGGTAACTGGATTATCTTCTGCTCGAATGAGTATTTTCAGCCATTGTATGACTTCTTTCACCGGAAACTGCTGGAACGAACCTTTCTAATGGCTGATGAGACACGTCTTCAGGTTTTAAAAGAAGCCGGGCGCAGTGCGGAATCGGTCTCTTATATGTGGCTTTTTAGGTCTGGTGAAGATGGATTACCGCCCATTATCTTGTATTGGTATACTCAGACGCGTGCCAGGTACCATGCAGAAGCTTTTCTTTCCGGATTTGAAGGATATCTGGAAACCGATGGCTATCAGGGTTACAATAACCTGCCTGGCATCAAACGTTGTTCCTGTTGGTCCCATACAAGGCGCTACTTCATAGATGCAGTGTCCAAGGGAAAGGAATACGATTACAGCAACCCTGCTGTTCAAGGCGTCCAGTTTTGCTCAAAGTTGTTCGAGTATGAAAGAATCTCAAAGGCGAAAAACCATACGCATGAAGAGCGAAAAGAATACCGCCTGCAAAAAGAGAAGCCGATTCTTGATGCCTTCTGGTCATGGCTTGACAGTCAAAACCCACGGAAAGGATCGCGTTTTGACAAAGCGGTGAATTATGCCCAAAATCGGAAACCATTTCTTGAGACCTATCTTGAGGATGGCCGCTGTAGTTTTTCAAATAACCTTAGTGAGAATTCAATCAGACCATTTACCGTAGGTCGTAAAAACTGGTTGTTCAGTGACACTCCCAAAGGGGCTACAGCAAGTGCCATTGTCTATACCATGGTGGAGATGGCGAAGGCTAATGGGTTAAACATCTATAAATATTTAAACTATCTGCTTGATCACCGCCCAAGTACCAACATGACAGACGAACAGTTGGATCAACTTGCTCCATGGAGCAAGGGTGTGCTAGATCGTTGTGCAAATTTAAAATAGAGTAAAGTGCTTGCATCTCTGGCAATCTAGCAAAGAGGTGCAAGCTTATTTTTGACGACCGTAGGATTACTTTGCGGTTACCATAGGAAGGAGAAAGTATGAGTAAAAAGTATGAAGACTTAGCCAAGGCTATTGTAGAAAAAGTCGGTGGTAATGAAAATATTGACTCATTGCATCACTGCCAAGTTCGTCTGCGTTTTAAGTTGATTGATAATGACAAAGCTGATCAGGAAGCAATCGGTGAACTGGATGGGGTTGCAAAAGTAATAGTTAGTGGGGGAATGTTTCAGGTAGTAATTGGGATGCATGTGGCGGAAGTGTATGAAGAAGTTGTGAAATTTATTACTCCTGAAAATGGAACTGAGGCGCAGCCGGATGAAGTAAATGAAAAGAAAAAGCCATTTGATATTTTAGCTGATTTTGTATCCAGTATCTTTTCTCCTATTGTTCCGGCATTGGCCGGAGCGGGAATGGTAAAGGCCCTGTTGGGTTTATTGGTTGCCTTTAATCTGGTAGACACAAGCAGCCAAAGCTATATTATCATCAATATGATGGGAGATGCAACATTTGCATTTATGCCAATTCTTCTGGCTTTTTCAACTGGACAAAAGCTGAAGTGCAACCCATTTTTAGCTGCTGTAGTAGCGGGAATCATGTGTCATGCCACCTGGGGGACTCTGGTGGCTGCAAAAGAACCAATCAGCCTGTTTGGTATCCTTCCTTTATACCTTGTAAGATATACATCTTCTGTAATACCCATTGTATTAGTGATTTTAGTACAGGCCCCATTAGAAAGGTTCTTAAATAAGGTAGTACCAAAAGCAATTCGCTTGGTTATTGTTCCGATGATACTGTTTTTGGTAATGGGAACATTAGCATTATCAATTATCGGACCGCTGGGAGATTATATTGGAAATATCATGACGATTGTGTTTACATGGCTAAGCACCAATGTAAGCTGGATACCACCATTATTTATGGGAGGGCTGTATCCTTTGTTGGTAATCTTTGGTTTACACCATGGTCTGGCCCCTTTGGGAACTATGCAGCTTTCTCAGATGGGATATGATGCGATTTTTGGCCCCGGTGTACTTTGTGCAAATATTGGTCAGGGAACAGCAGCGTTGGTTGTTGGATTGATGTCAAAAGACAACAAAACAAAGCAGCTTGCTACTTCGGCTGGCATTACAGGTTTGATGGGAATTACAGAACCGGCTCTTTATGGTATAAATGTTCCTAAAAAATACCCTTTGATCGCCGGGCTGGTCGGAAGTGCTTTTGGAGGGCTGTTTGCAGGATTGACACAAACCCACCGATTTGCAACAGGCTCATCAGGAATCCCTGCTGTAATGATGTATATTGGTGATAATTCCATGCGGTATTTTTATCAGATACTGATTGCTTTAGCAATTACGATCTCAATATCAGCGGTCATAACGTTCTTCCTTGTTATGAAATATGAAAAAGTTCAAAAGTAAACGATGAGACCGAGAGAACTGATTTCGCTGAGCGGAGCCGGTTCTCTCTCCTGTAAATCAGAAGCAGAAACTGAATAAAGATTTCGAGGTGATAAAATGAAAAAAGTATTTCCGGAAGGTTTTTTATGGGGAGGAGCCATTGCCGCCAATCAATGCGAAGGCGGTTGGAATCAAGGGGGGAAAGGCGTATCTGTCAGTGATGTAGCCAAATTTAAAGATCCGGACATCATGAAGGATATTAATGATGTCCACAGTTTTTGCGATATCACAGATGAGGAGATTAGACAGGCATTGGAAAGTAACGATGAAAAAATGTATCCCAAACGACATGGGATTGATTTTTATAATCGTTATAAGGAAGACATTGCACTATTAGCGGGTATGGGCTTTAAGGTCTTTCGCCTGTCCATTGCCTGGAGCAGGATTTATCCAAATGGCGATGATTTACAGCCTAATGAAGAAGGACTCCAATTTTATGATAATGTATTTGACGAATGCAAAAAATATGGGATGGAACCTTTGGTGACCATGAGTCATTATGAGCCACCCCTTCAGTTCTGTTTAAAATACAACGGCTGGTATGACCGGCATTCCATTGAATTTTTTACCCGTTATGTAGATACGATCACAAAGCGTTATGCCCAAAAGGTAAAGTATTGGCTTACTTTTAATGAAATAGATTCCATTTTACGCCATCCCTTTATGACAGGTGGACTGATAGAAAGCCGGTTTGCTCCTGCAGAATTTGAAAGCGTTGAGTACCAGGCGATGCATCACCAGTTTGTGGCCAGTGCTCTGGCTACTAAGATTTGTCATGAAAATATTCCTGGAAGTTTCGTTGGGTGTATGCTGACGAAAAGAACTATTTATCCATATAGCTGCCGCCCTGGAGATATCTTAAAAGCACAACAGGAAATGAGAGCTGTTTATGCTTTCTCTGATACACAAGTGCGCGGAGAGTATCCAGCATATTTATTGAGTATGTATGAGAATAAAGGCATTAAACTTAAAATTGGAAAAGAGGATTTAAATATCATGAAAGCTTATCCGGTTGATTTTGTATCCTTTTCTTATTACTCATCTACTTGTGCTGCAGATGATACGACAAACTTGGAAATTGGACTTGAAAATACAGCAAGAGGAGTTGTCAATCCGCATGTTAAGAAAAATGAATGGGGGTGGGGAATTGACCCTATCGGACTTCGAGTTTCTATGGTAGACTTATATGATCGGTATAGAAAACCTTTGTTTATTGTAGAAAACGGTTTGGGGGCTAAGGATACTGTTGAAGCAAATGGTTCCATCCATGATGATTACCGAATTGAGTATTTTAAACAGCATTTTCTTTCTATGCATAAAGCAATTGTAGAAGATGGAGTGAAACTCTTAGGATATACATCTTGGGCTCCTATTGATTTAATATCTAATTCTACAAACCAGATGAGCAAGCGCTATGGCTTCGTTTATGTAGATTTGGATGATTATGGTAATGGGACTTACAAGCGCAGTAAGAAAGACAGCTATGAATGGTACAGAGAAGTAATTGCAACAAATGGCGCAAGTATCCTAAATGAGGAGGGCTAAAATGGGATTGTTGAATAACTTATTCTTAAAAAAGAAAGAAGCAGAGAAAGCCGATCCAGTGGTAAAAGAAGATGTAACTATTTTCAGTCCATTAAAGGGAGAGGTCCTTCCATTAAGTGAAGTAAAAGATGAGGCTTTTGCATGTGGGGCTTTAGGAAATGGAATTGCCGTTGAACCTGTGGATGGAAAAGTGGTGTCACCAGTTAATGGCACAGTTGTTTCTATATTTCCTACGAATCATGCACTTGGGATTACGTCAGAGGATGGAGCGGAGATACTCATACATATTGGCCTTGATACAGTGAAACTGGGAGGGAAATATTTTACAGCATATGTTGAGCAGGGACAGAGTGTAAAGAAAGGGGACACACTTATTACATTTGAATTAGACCGGCTTCGGGAAGAAGGATATGTGACCCAGGTACCAGTGTTAATAATCAATACCCCTGCGTACTCTTGTATCGAACCGTTGACAGAAGGTTCTGTTGATTATGGTGATGTTCTATTAAAATTAAAATATTAATAGAAATCCACATCCATTAGAATGATACGCCTGTAAAACTGGAAGAAGAAAAGTGGGAGATTGCAATAAAAGTATAACTACAGGTAATAAAAGAATTACAACATTGTAAAAAGGGAGTATATAAGCGGAAGTAATAATAGATGGAAAGAGAGCCTGCGGCCGTAAAACGGCTGCAGGTTTTGCCGGATTCAAGAGATTTGAAAAGGAATCTGAAAAACGAACCGAAAGTAATTACAAGTATCAATGAAATGCTTAGAGAACAGAAAGGAGACCATTTATGATCCAATATCGAACCATTGGAAAAACTGGAATTAAAGTATCAAATTTATGTTTTGGAACCATGTCTTTTGGAGGAAATGCGGACGAAAATACCTCTAGGGCAATGTATAAGCGCTGCCGGGACGCAGGAATCAATTTTTTTGATACTGCAGATGTTTATAATGGCGGATGTGCAGAGGAAATATTGGGCAGATGTATTGCTGGCAGCAGAGAGGAAGTTGTCCTTACGACAAAGGTCTTTTACCCAACCGGGAGTGAATTAAACTCCAGGGGTCTTTCACGCAGACATATGATGCAGGCAGCAGAAGCGAGTTTAAAGCGTTTAGGAACTGATTATATTGATTTTTATTTTGTTCATTCATTTGATGATGAAACCTCAATGGAAGAAATTATCCGTACATTGGATGACTTACAACGACAGGGAAAGGTTTTATATCCTGCAGTCAGCAACTGGGCGGCCTGGCAGATGGCAAAAGCTTTGGGGATCTCCGCAAAAGAACAATTAGCGCGTTTTGAACTGATTCAGCCCATGTACAATTTAGCAAAACGACAGGCAGAAGTGGAAATTTTACCCCTTGCTGCCTCCGAACAAATGGGTGTGATTACTTATAGTCCATTGGGAGCCGGACTCTTAACTGGAAAATATGGGATAAGAAAGAAACCGGAAAAGGGGAGAATCGTGGAAGAAGCTAGATATCGTGATCGTTATAGGTTGGAAAGTGATTATTTAGTTGCTGACAGGTTATCCGAATATGCAGAAAAGCACAAAGTAGCACCGGCAACTTTAGCTGTTGCATGGGTTATGGCCAATCCCGCCATAACAGCTCCCATTATTGGAGCCAGAAACGTGGAGCAGTTGGAAGTTTCACTTGCAGCTCTTGAGTATTGTATGTCAGAAGAAGAAAGAATAGCAATTTCTGAATTATCTTTTACACCTGCACCGGCAACAGATCGGACAGAAGTACAGCTTCCAAACTGGACATGATGGTATAAAAATGAATTGTATTCAGTTTAGATTCCGCAATAATGGCATATAGAGACGAATAGAAAGGGGGCCTGATTTTATGTATTTATTCCAACGAATTGAAGAGGCTTTCATGCTTTATGATGATTCTAAAAAGAAGGTGGCAGAGTTTATTCTCCAAAAGAGAAGCAAGCTGACAGATTATTCCATGCAGGAAATCGCTAAGCTGACATATACTTCAAAACCGACGCTTGTTCGTTTTGCAAAGGCTTTAGGGTTTGCTGGCTGGAAAGAATTTATGAAAGCTTATGTTGAGGAAACACATTATCAGGAAACCCATTTTTCAGGAGTAGATCCCAACTTTCCGTTTTCTGAAAACGATTCTACAAAAGATATCATAACAAAAATCAGTGATTTGCAAATAGAAAGCATACTTGATACAGCAGATTCACTGGATATAGCATTACTGGATATGGCAACTGATGTTCTCCTCAAGTCAAATCACATTGCTCTCTTCGGTATAAGCCCTAATACTCTGATCGGGGAATTATTCAGACGCAGGATGGAATCGATCGGAAAGCTTGTTTTTATTTCCTCTGTTGATGAGAGTGGAATGTTGTCCAGTTCCTTAAAACCGGATGATTGTGCTCTTGTTATATCTTACTCCGGAAATAATGAAGCCAGAGAACCTATGAGGTTTATCAATGTAATGAAGAAGAATCATGTCCCTATTATTGGTATTACTAGCGGAGGAAATAACTATATCAGAGAAAATATCGAATGTGTGTTAACGATATCATCCAGAGAGAGACTATATAGTAAGATATCCGGTTTTTCTACAGAAGTATCTATCTTAAATATTTTGAATATACTATTTTCATGTTGTTTTGCCAGAGATTATCAAAAGAACCTTGAATATAAAATAAAGAATTCAAGGATTTTAGAGTATAGAAGAAGTGCTTCACTATATGATATGAAAGAGGAAGAATGATACTTTTATTTACCGCAAAAAATAAATAAACAGGAGGAATATAGTATGGAAAAACAAACAGCAGGAAAAAAGCAGCTTGGAGAATTTGCCCCTAAATTTGCAGAATTAAATGATGATGTGCTGTTCGGACAAGTATGGTCGAGGGAGGATAAGCTCTCGCTGAGAGAGCGGAGCATCATCACTGTCAGCATTCTGATGGCGAAAGGGATTTTTGACAGCTCACTGAAAGTACATATTTCTAATGCAAAAAAATATGGGGTTTCTTCCGAGGAAATGGCTGAAATTTTAACACACGCTGCTTTCTATGCAGGATGGCCAAATGCTTGGGCAGCTTTCCGTATAGCGAAAGAGGTTTATGAAAGTGAATAATAAAAAGCATGCTACTGGCGTATTTGGATTTGAGAATACCAAATGGGAGGGGGAGGACCGCATTATGGTAATCGGTGATGGACAGATATTAGAAAGCGGAAATCACCAGAGCCTGATGAACCAGCAAAGCAGTTATTTTAAATGGCTATGAGCCAGATAGGAAAGACAATATAAAACAAAGGAGGCTGTTATGAATAGAGGAATTATTGTTACCGGAGGCGGGCACGGGATAGGAAAACAAATATGCCTGGACTTCATTCAAGCAGGTGATCAAGTGTGCTTTATTGATATAGATGAAAAGAACTCATATGATTTTGCAAAAGAGAATCCAAATCTGTTTTACTTTTGCGGAGATGTGGCGGACCCTCTGACATTAAAAAGATTCATCGACTTTTCCCTTGAAAAAATGAAACGAATTGATGTATTGGTCAATAATGCCTGCCGCGGAAATAAAGGTATTCTGTCCGGCCTGTCTTATGAAGAATATGACTACACCTTATCGATTGGATTAAAAGCCCCATATGAATTAAGCCGTTTATGTAAAGACGAGTTAATTAAAAACCGAGGAAGAATTATCAATATTGCTTCATCACGTGCATTTCAATCAGAGCCTGATACGGAAGCATATGCAAGTGCCAAAGGCGGTATTGTTGCATTGACACATGCTCTGGCCATGTCACTGGGGCCGGATGTTCTTGTAAACTGTATTGCACCAGGCTGGATCAATGTGGAGGAGCTGCAGGAATTCAGCCGTGAAGACCATTTGGCAATTCCTGCGGGAAAAATAGGAATTCCAAAGGATATCTCGGATATGGTACTGTTTTTATGTGAACAGAATTTTATTACAGGAGAGACCATTACTGTGGACGGCGGAATGAATAAAAGGATGATTTATCATGGTGACTGGAACTGGAGTTATCACCATGATTGAATTTAGAGTTTCAACGATAAGGCATGTCCCAATGATTCACAAAACAGTATAGTGTCTGAATCAGATATTAATGGATAAAATTATAGAAAAGCAGAACATTCTTTAAAAGGATGAGTTAGCTTTTTATGAGAGTATATGCTTATCCAGGAGGAATGATATTCTTCTTCGTCTGGCAGGCGTTGATACAATTTGATAAAATAGTTATAAGTCTATCCAAACTTAATATTGGAAAGGTAAATCAATGGGACATATTACAAGTAAAGATGCCTATAAGAATTTAGAAGAAAGAATCAACTGGTTTACACAAGGTGCTCCGCCATCTGACAGCCTATATAAAATTTTGCAAGTTCTATATACAGAAACTGAAGCCAAATGGGTTGCACTATTGCCAGTTCGTCCATTTACTGCAAAAAAAGCGGCAAAAATATGGAATACCAGTGAAGGGAAAGCAGAAGCTTTTTTAGAACATCTTTGTGGGAAAGCGTTACTCGTAGATTCATTTTATGAAGGGGTACGCCAATTTGTTATGCCACCGCCAATGGCAGGGTTTATTGAATTTGCATTGATGCGTACAAGGGGCGATATTGATCAGAAATATTTAAGTGAATTGTATTATCAATATATGAATGTAGAAGAAGATTTTGTTAAGGATTTGTTTTTTGCAACAGAGACACATCTTGGACGAGTTTATGTCCAGGAGCCGGTTTTGACGAATGGTAATACAATTCATATTTTGGATTATGAAAGAGCAAGCCACATTATTGAGGAAGCAGCTCATATAGGCCTTGGAACTTGCTATTGCAGACATAAGATGTTGCATGCAGACCATCCATGTGAAATAAATGCTCCGTTGGATGTTTGTCTCACCTTCGGAAATGTCGCCCGTTCTCTTGTAGAAAATGGTCACCATGCCAGATTAATTGATAAGAAAGAGGCAATGGATGTATTAGAACGTTCTTATGCAGCTAATCTGGTGCAAATTGGCGAAAATGTTCGTGAAGCCCCGGCATTTATTTGTAATTGCTGCGGTTGTTGTTGTGAAGCTTTGCAGGCAGCAAGAAAATTCAGCCCAATGCAGCCAGTGGCTACTACAAATTATATACCTAAGATTTCGAAACAGTGTGTAGGATGCGGTAAATGTGAAAAGGTATGCCCGGTATTAGCAATTTCCATGCAAAAAGGCAGAGAGGGTAAGGCAGTAGCTCAGGTAGATCAAGAAGTATGTCTTGGATGTGGTGTATGTGTGCGGAGTTGTCCTAAAAATGCCATTGAATTAGTGCGAAGAGAGGTTCAAGTCATTACACCGGTGAATAGTACCCATAGATTTGTATTACAAGCGATCGAAAAAGGAACCCTCCAAAATCTTATATTTGATAACCAGGCATTTGCGAATCACCGCGCTATGGCCGCAGTACTTGGAGTTATTCTTAAATTACCACCTTTAAAGCAAATGACGGCCAGTAAACAGTTTAAATCCATATATTTGGATAAACTATTGTCCCACAAAAACCCATAAACAACTCCACCGTCTTTATAAACAGTAAAATTGAATAGAATAGACTTTAAAGACAACTCAGCCTTGTCACATGGAAAAATCTCTGTTTCTTTGATCAGCGAAGAAATTAGAGATTTTTTTTATGTAATAGGGAAGTTCTTCTGCGGAAAACTCTTGAGTGTAAAAATGCCCTCTGAAAGCGGGCATAAGAAGCAGACGATGCTGTTAGAAGATGTAAAAGCCTTCTTCAAACTTGTCATCATCAAGGTCATTATCCCCGATAAGGAAGTAATGCATGTCCAGTAAATCAGAGTCAGTCATGTTCTTGACGAGAAATGATATGTTCATAATAGTCAGTAAAAATGGATTGTAAAATATTCATAAATAGATTTTACAGCAAAGAGGCACAAAGAAAATCCCCAAACCCTTCATGAGTGAGGGGCAGGGGAGCTGAAGTGTCGAAGACTCTTATTTACAAGATTGATACATATGTATGTTTTTAATAAAGTAAGAGGAACAATATGATATAATAAGAGAACGACTGACAGTTACCATGTATTAATTTTTGAACCGGATCAATTAATTGGGAAAATGGAAGTTTGACAGAGAGGAAGTAAAATGCATAATATTTTGATTATCGAAGATGAAAAACCTATCTCTGACTTTATCAAGCTAAGCTTGAGAGCAATGGGGTATGAGTGTGCACAGGCTTATGACGGGGAAGAAGCGGCAAATAAGATTTTGGAAAAAAGGTATTCCTTGATTCTTCTGGATATCATGCTGCCCAAAGTCAATGGATTTGAGTTAATGGAATTTATTCGTCCCATGGAGACTCCGGTGATTTTTCTGACTGCCAAAGGCAGTGTACAGGACAAAGTAAAAGGCTTTAAGCTGGGGGCAGATGATTACCTGACCAAACCATTTCAGATCGAGGAATTGCAGGTCAGAATTGAAAATGTACTCAGACGATACTACAAAACAGATGAAATACTGACTTATAGAAATATTTCTGTAAATGTATCCTCTCACAGGGTCACAAAGGAAGAAGAGGAGATCACCCTTACGGAAAAGGAATTTAAATTACTGGTGCTGTTTATCAGCAATAAGAATCTGGCATTATTCAGAGAGCAGATCTATGAGAAGGTATGGGAAGGGGAGTATACCGGAGAGAGCAGGACGGTGGATATGCATATACAAAGGCTGCGTAAAAAATTAGACTTATATGATCAATTGGTATCTGTGTTTAAAATTGGATACCGTTTGGAGGAGTAAATGAAGCTTTCCTGGAAAATATTTTCAAATACCTTTCTGGTGGTGTTATTCTCTTTAACGCTGGAAGGGGTTGTATTGCTGTCAATGACATTTCATAAAACATACCTGCTGGAAGTTGAGAGGGAAAAAGAAAGTATCGAAAATATCCATAGAGAATTGGTAACAGTGCTTGCATATGACAGCAGTACACTGTATAAGGAACCGATGAAAAGCATTGAAGAAGCAATTGATGTTTTAAAGGACAATTGGCAGGGGAGATCTTATAGAATAAGTGATGAAAGCGGGCTGGTGATCTTTCAAAGTGACGATGCCGAATTTTCAGATAGAGAAGCAGGCGGATTATCTCCCTATAGGATTAAATACAGTATAGAAAAAAAGGGGGATGGATATTTCTTACAAATGTCGGTTCTGGCAGAACTGTTGGGAGAGTCTGTTATCATTGAGACTCATAAGGACCTTACACAGATATTTGTGGAGAAAGAAGATCAGCAAAAAATATTCATTTTAACCGTAATTGCAGTAGGAATTTTAAGTGCATTGATCAATGCAGTTAATGTTATAAAACTAACAAAGCCAATCCATAAATTGATATATGCAGTAAAAAAAATCAGGTCGGGAGATTATACTGAGAGGGTGAAATATAAGGAAAAGGATGAAGTCGGCATTCTTGCATCTGATTTTAATAACATGGCGGAGCAATTAGAAGAAAAAATCAAGTTGCTGAAGGAGACAGCAAAAAAGCAGGAAGAGTTGGCAGGAAGCCTGGCCCATGAGATCAGGACGCCCCTTACTGCCATGATAGGATATGCTGATCTCATAAAAAGAAGCAAAATGGAAGAAGAAGATTTCCTGTATGCGGTAAATTATATTATTTCTGAAGGAAAGAGGCTGGAGGCACTATCTAACAGGATGATGCAGCTATTGATCGAAAAGAACGCAATGCCCAATTATACCAACAGTACGGTCCAGATTTTATTGGATGACGCACTGGAAGCGATGAAACCGGTTTTTGACAAAAAGAATATTACTGTAAAAAAGCCGTCTGTAGATTTTCCTGTTAGGGCAGATTTGGAGCTTATGAAAAATGTGTTATTAAATATCCTGGACAATGGTGGAAAAGCGGCCGGCATGAATGGTGAAATTACGATTGAAGCTGGCTGTAAGGAAGGGAATGTGTGGATTTCCATAAAGGATAACGGAATCGGGATGCCAAAAGAGGAAATATCCAAAATCCGGGAAGCTTTTTACCGGGTGGATAAATCCCGCTCCAGAGCAGAGGGAGGAGCAGGTCTTGGATTAGCTATCTGTTCTAACATTATGAATATTCATAAGGGTGAGATGCTGTTTGATAGTGAAGTCGGCAAGGGAACTACGGTAACATTAATATGGAAGGGAATTGTGGATGAGCAGGGTGTTTAATTATGTATTATATATAACAAAAATAGCTGTCTTAGCGTTTGGAATCCTGATCTTTCCAAAATTTTATTTTCAATATCAGGACCGGAAGCTGTTTTCTGAGATAAAAGAGATGGATATGAATGTTTTTCAAATGGACAGAGTAGTAAAAGATGCATTAACCATGGAAGAAAAGTTGATGTTGATAACTGACAGCAATGCAGATTTGAAGTATATAGAGCTTAAGACAGGAGACAAGTATAGCTTATATGAGGCGCGCAGGCAGTGTTTCCGGGAGTTGTGTAAGATACCTGTATTAGAGGCCGACATATATGGTCCCTTATTAAGTGAGATTGAAATAGCCCCCTACCTGTTCATTGACCCGGAGACACCGTCAAGATCTATGTTAATTTGGAAAGGCTTCCTTACAATTAAGGATATCAAGTACCAGGTCACATTGGAAGAAGAAAGCGAGAAGCTTCTGGTTATTCAGCCGGTAGGAAAAGAAGATGATGCTTTAAAAAGGCAGTGGGAAGAATATTTAAAAAAACCGTAGGGATTATACAAGTTTGTTACATTTATTTGTGAAAATACAGTATAACAAAAAACAAATGGAGGATTTAAAAAATGAAAAACAAAAATTACAGGATGCTGCTGTTGGGAAGTATTGCGATTGCTGCGACATTGTCTATAAGTGCTTGCGGAAATAATTCATCAAATGTGCAAAGGGAAGTCAGCACTGCCAACGTATCAGAGGAAACTACCCGGGAAGAAACGGCAGAGACAGAAAGTACTAATTCTGAAAAGGCTGATTCAAAGGAAACATCGGCTTCCAATGTAGCTACAATCGCTGATAACGTACAGGCTGGAACAGACGAAATACCAATGGTGAAGCTGCCGGAGGGCATATCAGGCATGAAAGCAGAGACTAAGCCGTTTAAGGAGCTGAGAGATATGATCATTGAAGATATGGAGGTGCCGGAGGATTATTATGAGACAACACATTACTTCTATAACTACGTTGATTTAAATGATGATGGGAAAAATGAAATATTTGTCATGGTTGCGGGCCCTTACACCAGCGGTACCGGTGGAAGCAGTGCATTGCTGGTGTCTGAGAACGGTGGAAAACTGCATGTTATGCAGGAGTTTACGTTAGTAAATGAACCAATCATTATAAGTGATAAGTTAGATAATGGTTATCATAATATAATCATTCCTTATTTTGGCAATAATAAAAGTCAGTATTCCGTATTGAAGTATACCGATGGAGCTTATAAAAATGTGCCGGATGGAGAGATGATAGATAGTCTGGATGGCATCAAAGGAAAAGCTATCATTGCCAATGACAGGCTTAACGAAGTGCAGGAAGGTATCATGGGACTAAGTCTTAGTGAACAGTAATTACTAAAGTATTGTGTCTTTGAGAAGATGAAAGAATATAAAAGGAACCTCACATGGGATTGTGAGGTTCCTTTGCTTATAAATACTCATTTCCAATTGCTGATTACGATAGGCAAAAATATAATCCAATCGTTTGCTATGTGAACGATCACGGAAACCCATAGATTTTTAGTTTTGATATATGGATAAGTGAGTATTAAACAAATGATGCCAATTCCTATTACTGCCTGATAAATGTTCCAATTGTATGTGGATAAATGAAATACCCCAAAAAGTACAGCCGTTATGATCCAGGAGAGTAAAATTGCTTTTTTACGTGTGATTTTTACTGATTTAAAAAAATAAACAGTAAAGATAAAAACGGGATAATTGTAATAAGCTCTTCTCCTGTTAACTCCGCAATGGTCTGCAGCAGCAGTAAAAGATTCTGTCCATTTGTATTTGTTTCGATGATAAATACGAGTGGATTCTTATCCGATAATTTAACCATGCCCAGGGAAACCTGTATCAGCCCTATTATGATGCTGGCTGCTCTTAGAAAAATAATAGTAATTAATATAGTAAAGATATCTCTAGGGCCTATTTTTCTAAATAATTGTATCCATTCCCATTTTACACAGGAAAACAGTGCAGCTAAAGGGATAACCACGTTGGTAAAGGCGACAAGAGAAGAATTGCAGCCCATTTTCTGAAGATATATAAATAGGACCATACTACAAACAGATGCCAATAGTAAAAATACTGCTTTTAGAACCGTTAATTGATTGCCTTTATAGAATGGGAAATCTAATATTGTGTTTATTCTATACTTAATAAGCTATGAAAACAATGATTGTTTGTCCTGTATATAATAAATACAAATATGGCACAAAGTATCTAAGGATAAAAACTTATATGTGGCATCCCGTATGTCATTGCCAGGGTGCGGTCTATTTCAAAGGATTGGTTCAGTTATTTTATTATCTATCATTAATTCAGTGAAAAGGCAGAGGGAATAAGCCGGTTTGGCTGTGAATGCCACATACAAAAACAACTTAGCACCAGAAAGAAAAGGATACCCTCTGACTGGTATAAAAAAGAGATCGAAACCAACGGAGAGGACCAAGATCAGTAAACAGGATCATCATCAGCAGGGAAGTTGAAGTGCCGAAGACACTTATTTATCACTGATTTTATGGTACACTTTATTAAAGTTTGCCGACAGGGTGATGCCAAAATGTTTAAAACTGTGCTATAATAAAATAAGTCAATTTATAAATAAGGTATACACAAATTGGCTAGATAAAATAATTATCCAAGCCAATTTTCTTATCAAGAAGAAATTTGGTGGAAAACGTTACTGTATTAATGATTGAAGGTGACGCCGTTATACTAAAAACAAAATAAAAGGCGCAGGAAACGTAGGACTACAGTCGGCATCTATTTGCATTTCACCCAGAACGGCTATTACCCGTCCTTACAGAATACATGATTGTTAGTGCCACACTATTTATGTAAAAATAATTATATCTCAAGGGAGGAAACATGAAACATACGCGTTCAAAGGAATTTATTTACAAGATACTGGACATTCTGCTGGTCATTGTACTTGCGGTTCTCGTATATAAGCTGATCACGAACTTGGGTTCATTTATTACAGCATTCAAGAAATTCGCGAAGATATTCTCCCCTTTTTTCTATGGATTTCTATTGGCCTATATACTAAACATTCCCTGCAACGGAATACAGAGTCTGCTGACCCGTACCAAAATCAACTTCCTGCGAAAAAATAAGAAAGGGATTTCCATCGGTATCGTATATATCCTGTTGTTCTTTTTGGTTTACGTTGTGCTACGCATGATTATTCCTGCAGCGTATGAGAGTATCCTTTTATTTATCAAAAACTTTGACAGGTATTATCAAACAGCGGAGGAATTGCTGGACAGACTTAACGATATTTCGCCCGTCAATCTTGAACTAAGTATGAAAAGCCTGCTGCCTGACATGCACAATTTCAGTCTTAATAAGCTCCTTACCTCCTTTAATGCCATTGTAGGTGTGTCTGCCGGGATATTCAAAATAGTTCTTGTCCTGATATCATCCATATATACGCTGATGGAAAAGGACAGATTCAAAGCATTTCTGCACCGGATTTTAAAGGCATTTACTCCTGATACCGTATACGAAAGGATTATTTGCTATACCAGCAAACTGAATCTAAGCTGTAAGCAATATATTTACGCGCAAACAATCGACGGCTGTATTCTCGGAACCCTTGCGGGGATTGAGCTTGCTCTATTAGGCTCCCAATACGCATTGATTCTGGGCATCATGCTGGGACTTGTAAACTACATCCCCTACTTCGGTTCTATTTTCGGGACAGTAGTGGCATTTTTTGTTGTGATGATTTCTCAAAGCGTTCCGGTTAGTCTTTTGGCCTTATTGATTCTGCTCATTACCCAGCAGATTGACGGAAATATCATACAGCCTAAGCTTATGAGCAACTCCTTTTCCATCAGTCCGCTGCTTGTCATCATCAGTGTAAGCATCGGTGGTGCAGCTGCCGGTGTACTTGGTATGCTCGCTGCGATTCCAATAATGGCCACGCTGCTTAGCATCCTGGAGGATATTATTACTCACTTTGAGGAGCAAAAAGAAAAGCAATTAAGCCAAGCTGAAAGTACTGAAGGAAAACAAGAGCAGAGCCAATAGCCCCTGCAGCAAACGGATATCTATGTGGTACGTTTCAATATATATTTGTCAGATAAAGCTTTTCTGTTAGAGCTAAAGTATGCCCTTCCAGAATCCCAGTTGCTGCCTCTGCACATGTGTATACTATTGCATTGATGCCAAAGTCCAATGTATAATTAAGTGTATAAAAATCCCAATAAATAAGGAGTTGATAATATGTCTAAAATGCCGATGATGTTTGTAGGCCACGGTTCGCCTATGAACGCAATAGAAGACAACCTCTATACGAGAAGCTGGAGGGAAATGGTGAAAAAGGTACCTAAGCCTACGTCAATCGTATCAATCTCAGCGCATTGGTATACGAAAGGTACAAAGATTATGAATGAGGAAAATCCAAAAACTATTTATGATATGTACGGATTTCCCCAAGAGCTATATGAAGTTCTATATCATGCCCCCGGCAATCCCAAACTTGCGGAGAATGCAAAAAAATTAATCAGTAAACAGAGTGTATTCGATAATTCCTGGGGCATTGACCACGGCACCTGGTCTGTTCTGGTTCATATGTATCCCGAAAGGGATATCCCTGTCTTTCAGATCAGTATAGATGCCTCCGCACCGCCGGAGGTTCATTATCAGATCGGTAAGGATTTAAGATCTTTAAGACAGCAAGGTGTTCTTTTGTTTGGCACCGGAAATATTGTGCACAACCTGCGAATGATTGATTGGGGAATGAAAGATCAAGGGTTTGATTGGGCGTATCAGTTTGATAATTTTGTGAAAGAAAATATTGAAAATAGAAACCATGAAAATGTCATTAATTATCTGCGCTTGGAAGAGACAGCAAAATTAGCCGTGCCTATGCCGGATCATTTTAACCCAATTTTATACATCCTTGGTGCCTCCGATGAAGAGGATCAAGTAGCTACATATAATAACAGTTGTATGATGGGCTCCTTGTCTATGACAAGTTATTTATTTACGTAGTTGCCTCATCATGATATGCCGAAGAAAAGCATCAGTATGATTAAAACAAGGAGTCCCTATGAATAAAACAATAAATGACCCATGGATCAAATTGAGCGGATGTCTTCGCCAGGAAGATTATGATTTGATTCATTTGCTTCAATTGCACTGCTCCAAGGAAGACCAAATCACGTTAAAGCTGGAGCTGGACTATAAGCTTAGTGATGCTGCCAATGGGGCTGACAAGGTCAACATTCATAACATCAATGAATTCATGTACTTTTCCGGGGCTCAGCTGGTAGGGTATCTCGGGGTATCCGCCTTCGGAGGCACCTCGGCACCTCTCGAGATTACCGGAATGGTGCATCCAAACTATCGGCGGCAGGGGATTTTTTCAAAACTGTTTGAATTAGCGCTTTCAGAGTGCAGAAGGAGAGATACAGGCAGTGTGCTTCTGTTGTGCGACAGAAACTCTGCTTCTGGTCAGACGTTTTTAGAAAAAGCCGGTGCTGCATATAGCGTTTCGGAATTTGAGATGTATCTGCAAGATGACACCGCTGAGGTAAACAAGAGGCGGATGTGTGACATCAGCTTTAGAAAGGCCACTAATGCAGATGCCTTCGAAATAGCCCGCCAAAATGCGATTTATTTTGGTGATCGTTTTGATGAAGAGAATGAGAATATTCCACTCCCGGAAGATGAGGAAAAACGTGGCATGACCATTTATCTTACAAAAAAGGATGACCAGCTCGTTGGAAAAGTCAACCTGCAGTTGACGAATGGGCTTGGAGGAATCTACGGGCTGGGCGTATTGCCGGAGCACCGCGGAAAGGGCCTTGGGCGGGCAATTTTACTGGGAGCCATAGAAAAATTGAAGGCCGCCAACGCAACCGAGATCATGCTTCAAGTTGCCGCTGAGAATGCGGCGGCCCTCAACTTATATAAATCCTGCGGATTCCGTGAAACGTCCATAATGGACTATTTTGAGTTGGGATGATTACAATTATTTTTGAGTCTAAATAGCTTAATTTCCACTGAATTGATTTTCCCTAAGTATATTTTTAAAATTCAGATAATACATTTACTACAAGAGAGTTGATGAAAGGCATCCTTATATGTCTGATCAAACAGTTAATTATCTGACAAACCCAAGTGATTCGACAAGATATGAAATATTAAGAAATGCTTTTACAAACGCCGGCCGGCCGGAAGATTTTGAAAATGTAGTTGAACTATTAAATCCCCCGCCTGATATAACCTCCTATGCTGCTCCCGGAGCACATAAAAATCTAAAAGTAGGCATAATAGGTGCAGGTCTGGCAGGTTTATCCGCTGCCTTTGAATTAAGAAAAATTGGAGCAGAAGTTACGCTATATGATGCCATGGAAGACCGTATAGGTGGAAGGGTGTATACTTATTATTTTGATCAGGACAGGCGGTATTATGGAGAATTTGGTGCTATGAGAATTCCCTTATCCCATGGTACAACCTGGCATTATATAAATTTGTTACATCTGGATACCATTTCGCTTACTTCACCTTTTCCTAACAACTTTATATACGTTCATAATACCAGAATACGGAGAGATCGGGATGGAAGTAATTTAACGAAATATTTATATCCCTTATTTAATCTTGCTGGCTATGAAGAATCTTTGCCATGGTCAGCGTTAAGTGATTATGCCTTTGATTCTGTCTTATTAAGCCTGGCTCCGGATATCCGGAGAGAACTGCTGCAGATTCTGCCGGCGTATTCGCCAGAGTATGCTTTCTATATAAACAACAGTATCAGGGAGATACTGGAGATGCGCGGTTTAAGCCAGGATGCCATAAACTTAATAGCCAGTGTGGACCCTCTGACCGGAGGACTGCTGAACACTAGTTACGGTGAATCCCTGCAGGAATTATATTCCATGGATTATCTGAATACTTACCGAATAGCCGGAGGTATGATTAACCTTCCTTTTGCTTTTTATAATTCACTTATGTCCCCCAATCCGAGCGAGTATGATATTGCACCGGATTTGCTTGGAAATGTTGATATCAAATTTGGCCATAATATAACCGGTATTTATCAGAATTCCTCTGAAAGTAAAGTTATTCTAAGGTATAATAGCACTTACATGACAAATGCATATAAAGAATTTGATTACGTTATCTGTACCATACCATTCTCCACATTAAGGGAAATAGATATAAAACCATTTTTCAGTAATCAAAAAATGCAGGCTATCCGGGAATTATTTTACTCCGATTCCCTTAAGGCTGCCTTTTTCTGTAACCGGCGTTTTTGGGAAGAAAATACGGCATATGGAAACATGAACGGAGGTATCTCTTTTACTGATTTGCCGATTCAGTCCATTATATATCCCCCTGACCATATTCAATGTACGGAGCCCTTATCCTGCTCACCATTAGAACCGGGTGTATTAATTGCCTCTTATAATGTGAATCAGGATTCTATACGGGTCGCGAATCAAAGCGAAAGCAGGCGGTTTTCGCTGATTGAGAGAAATGTGGAAGAGGTACATGGTCTGCCGGAGAATTTCTTAGATTCTATTGTGGAATATTATAAAGTTGTAGATTGGAACCAGCAGCAGTGGTTTCGAGGAGCATTTGCTGTAAATCTTCCCGGTCAAAAGATAAATTTTGCCAATACTATTCTTGAACCGGAATATAATAACCGTGTATTTTTTGCTGGAGAACATACTTCTGTAAAGCATGGCTGGATACAGGGATCCTTATACAGCGGTATGCTGGCGGCTAATACTCTGGCGATGAATCTGAGATAATATTAATATAGGATAATATAGAATTGGAATATCAAAGTTTTAAACCGATTATAGATTATTTGATTTGTAATAATCAATAATAAAACCAGAGAAAATATTTTCAACTGAAAAATATGAGTTAGTAAAAAAAGAAACGGCGTTGACTTTGCCGTTTCTTTCTTACTAATCATGTGTTGATACACTTCATCGTTTTCACATGCGCCAACTACAATAGCGAGTATATCATCAGTATGTTGAGGTAAATTACGAGTAACTTAGATAGGTTAAGTGCATTTATATCTCTTCCACTAAGGACATAACATGGAAACAGCGATTAAAGTTGGTAAGCAGAACAGGAGGCTTCCGTGGATTTCAACGAAAAATTACAACAGCTTAGAAAGCAAAATAATCTCACGCAGGAGCAGCTTGCGGAGCAATTATATGTATCAAGAACGGCTATATCGAAATGGGAAAGCGGCAAGGGCTATCCCAACATTGAATCCCTAAAGTGTATTTCTAAATTTTTCTCAATATCCATTGATGAATTGCTGTCAGGAGGGGAACTAATAAACCTTGCAGAAATAGAGAATCGCTCCAACCTTAATAAGATCTATAATTTTATCAGTGGGCTGCTGGATGTGATGGCAGTTGCGTTTGTGTTTTTGCCCTTATATGGAGAAATAAAAGGGGATTATATTTATTCTGTCAATTTACTGTCATTCACTCAAATAGAACCCATAAATCTTATCATCTATTGGTGTATTTTCATCACTATAATTGGGCTTGGTATTGCCAAACTTATATTCACTCATTTGGATAAAGAGTCATGGAACAACCTGGCGGCGAAATACTCCATTGCCTTGAGTGTCGCAGCGGTCTGTTCTTTTGCCGCAGCCAGGGAACCTTATGTAACAGTGCTTCTGTTTTTGCTTTTTGTGATAAAGATATTTTTATTGATGAAGCAGAATAGAACCAGATAAAAGTCACCAAAAACCCTTGAAAATAAGGCTCTGACACGGAACGTGTCGGAGACTTTTTCTGCAGTGAAGATAAGTTTCTTGTTTCTTTTTATGTCCGGGCTGATAATAAACCTGCTGGTTAGAGCAACCGGTAAAATAATTAGAAAGGACTGATATGTATGGAGTATATCATTGAAACTAAAAAGGAGGATTTGAAATAATGGTATTAGATTTTGTGGAATTTCTGAAAGTGATTTTTCTTGGGATTGTAGAGGGAGTTACAGAATGGCTGCCAATTAGCAGCACAGGACATATGCTTCTCGTTGACGAATTTATTACACTTGATATGAGCGGAGCATTTAAAGAAATGTTTTTTGTTGTTATTCAGCTCGGAGCAATTCTCGCAGTTGTCCTCTTGTTCTGGAATAAAATGCTTCCCTTTCAATTTAGCGATAAAACCCAGCCTATTATTAAAAAAGACACTTTTTCACTTTGGTTTAAGGTAGTGGTTGCCTGTATTCCGGGAGCTGTCATAACAATTTTGTTTGACGATTATATTGAAGCTCATTTGCAAACCCCAATGGTAATTGCAGCGGCCCTTATTTTCTATGGAATCGTTTTTATTGTCATTGAAATATGGAATAAAAGGCGGTTGCCAACTACTTCAAGAGTAGAAGACATTACTTATTACACTGCTTTTCTGATTGGACTATTTCAAGTGCTTTCCATTATCCCCGGAACTTCGCGTTCAGGAGCTACCATTATAGGTGCATTGCTTATCGGTGTATCAAGAGTTGCGGCAGCGGAATTTACATTTTTTCTTGCGGTTCCTGTTATGTTTGGCTTAAGTGCAATTAAAGTATTGAAATTTGGTTTTGCTTTTACAAGCGCAGAACTGTTTGTTTTGGTACTGGGTATGACGACAGCTTTTGCAGTGTCTATTCTGGTAATACAGTTCCTCATGGGATATATTAAAAAGCATGATTTCAAGGTGTTTGGATATTATAGAATTATTTTAGGAGTTATTGTTTGCTTGTATTTTACACTTGGCCGGTAGATTTAAATTGGCAGAATGGTATGATTATTAGTGCAATATAGATAAAAAAACTGCTAAGACTAAACCCCTCAGTACTCGGTTTAGTCTTAGCAGTTTTTAGCTTTATTAAATCAGGCAGGTATACATCATTCTTATCCCCAGCCGTCTATCTTCCCATTGTACCTTCATATGAACACATTTGATTTCTGACCATCTCTGCAAGTGCAGGGGAAACTTGTTCTAAATGCCATAATACGATACACTGCGTATTAGGCTGGGCATCTACAAGTCCTGATGCAATATTACTCACAAGATTCTTTTTCTCTGTTGCAGAAAAAGATTCATATCTTTGAGTGGCTTGTGTGTAATCATCCGGATTTGGGATTTCGGAACGCATGATTTCACCGGCGACATATCTGCCGTTTCCGCTGGATACCATGGATGCAGGAGTCCAGCCAGGCTGTTTGTTGATGGGGATATTACGGTAATCAGGACCCAATCTGTGACGCTGTGCATCCGAGTAAATAAAGGTACGGCCCTGCAGCACCTTATCATCTGAAAATTCCAGACCTGGAACTAAATTCGCTGGATTAAAAGCTAATTTATCTACCTGCTCATTAAAGTTATCCGGGTTGCAGTTTAAAACCATACGTCCCACCGGTAAAAGGGGATACTGGTTTTCATCCCATAACTTAGTATCATCCAAAGGATCAAATGGAAGGATTCTTTCATCCTCAGGATTCATTAACTGTACCCGCAGTTCATATTCGACAGTCTCTCCTTTTGCTATGGTGTCATACAGATCACGTCCGGCAATGTCAGGGTCTTGGCATGCCAGCCACTGAGCTTCCTGTTGGTCAATATACTGGGCTCCAGCCAACGGGAGCCAGTGGTATTTCACATAGCGGCGAACGCCCTGTGCATTTTTCCAGACATAGGTGCTTACGCTGTACCCTGGAATATGGCGAAGGCTTTTGACCGTTCCATAATCTGAAAAAAGCCACATCAGCATATTCGTTGCCTCTGGATACCTGGCGAACAGACTCCAAAGCTGTTCCGGGTCAGTAAGGTTATTCACAGGCGAAGGAGACATGTGGCTAATTACTTCTGGTATACGAATTGCATCACGTACAAAAAAGACAGGGAGATGATTGCAGAGCAGATCAAAGAATCCCTCATCGGTATAAAATCTGGTGCTGAATCCCCGCACATTTCTGGAGGTGTCCGGTGTTCCTTGATTGCTTGAAGCGAGAGAGAAGCGGACCGCTACCGGAACCTGTTGATTAGGCGTTTGCAGGAATCCGGCTTTGGTATATTCTCTCATTGAGTGAGTGGTGTAAAAATACCCAAAAGCTCCGTATCCTTTTGCATGGATACGTCTTGGCGGTTTTGTGGAGGATACAAAGGTTTCCAGGGTTTCATGCAGAACAGTGTCCTGCACAAGAACAGGGCCCCGTACACCCACCGTCTGGGAATGGGATACATCTGAAATTTCTGCTTTTGCAGACATTACGTTTGAACGGGGGGCTGAGGCAGTCATCGGGTTACTGTTCCTACAGGCACCTGAGAAAGGCGAGTGAGATTGATTACGATTCATCTGCTCGTTTTGGTTTTGTCTTCCTGCCGCACATTGGGGATTTCCTTCGTTTGATTGAAACCTTCCGTTGTTGTTGTACATATATAGGCCCTCCAAAGCTTTTTAAATTCAAAATGACATAATACACTGTATTCTTTATTTTTTTAAATAATACCATTACCTCTGCATGATTTGATTTCCCATTAAACGGTATGTCAGTATTTACTGCAAAAAAGTATTTCTCCCAAAAGAATCAAAAAACCAGATTTTTTCGCTTGCTACATCATTTGTATGCATCGAATCCATCTGGTTTCTTGATTTTTTAGTTTCATATCAATCCTGTTGAGCTTTACTTGAATATAGGCAAAGAGGCAAGAAAATTATGAAGGTTCAGAGCATCCCATGGCAAGTACTCGGCAATAGATAATCCTACAACATCGGTCTGCTGGGAAACATCACCAATCAGCTTTAATATTTGTGATAGGGTCATTTTTCCACTGGGAGCATCAATCTGGGTGCCGTCGGGATTGGAGAAAAGCAGGGAACGGAAGAGTGTTGGGTCAAGCACATCCATATCAAAATGGATTGCCAGGTGTTCAATTCCTTTCTCCTGAATCCATTGTAAAACAGGTCCGCTGTCATCAGCCAGGTCCTCCGGCCCGGCTTTTCTCAGCTTCAACCGGCTAACAATCTCTGCTTCTTCCGGTGATGTCTCCCGTAAACCTCCGTACATAATCAATTCAGGATTGAGCGGCATTTTCACTTCTTTGGAAAAAACAGGATCTCCCTCGCCTAACAAGTTGCCCAAAACCATGGCATGCTCATTTATATACATTTCAGGTGTGGACACATCAGGATGAGAATCCAGCCATAATACGCCCGGCTTACCATGGTATTTTTCATTCAGGTAAGCAAATGGTGCCTGTGAAACCAGACAATCTCCGCCGAACACAATGATTCGTTCCGGCTGATGGGCTTCTATGATCTTTCGGGCTGAACGCTGCTGCTGCAATAAGACTGTTTGGGCAAATACGCCATTTTCCGTTGGCAGTTCTGAGCCGTCATATGGTACGACAGGAACTTCTACTTGTGGGATGTTTCCAGCTTCCGGCGCAAGCCATGCAAGCAGCTTAGCTCCGAAGCTGTAAGGGGGATTGTTTCCTCCCTGCCATTGAGGCATTATTAAACGTAATGTATCTGACATAGAAAATCTCCTTTACCTGATAATGTATTTATTGTACAATAAACGTATTACTTAAAACAAGTACTGTCTTTTTTGACATATACTATCCTGGAGGATATCACTAATGAGCATGAAGCAATATGAAGGAAAAATCAAATTACTGACAGATACGCCGTTTGGCTATACGCTTACCATGATTGGCGGAAAGTGGAGATTGGTGATTCTATACTGGCTGGTAGAATATGAGGCAGTGAGGTATAATGAGCTGCAGCGTTTGATTGGAACAATCACCCCCCGGACTTTGAGTGCACAGCTTAAGGAGATGGAAGAGGATGGTCTGATCATCCGGACAGAGTATCCTCAAATCCCTCCCAAGGTAGAATATAGTCTTTCGGAAAAAGGACGTTCGTTATATCCGATTATGGAGGCCATGTGTGAGTGGGGAGAGCAGTATCAGAAATAATACTAAAAAGTATTTCTTTGGAATATTTGCACCGCTTTTATTGCAATTAATATATTGCTGCAATACAACCTACAGATACCTTGCAATAATTTGAACCAGCCGTGCAGGAAGCTGTTTTAAGTCAGTAATATCCAGTGTATTTTCATTTCCATAAATATCACTGATGATTTCTTTATCCTGCCCAATAGCAGCGGCAAGAAAGAGAACGCCCTTACGCCGGTATTCCTGCAAAGTCTTTTTCATATCTGCAATGGCCAAATCACCCGTATAGTCCGGCATTGCTTTTGGTTGTCCGTCACTGATGCTGATGAACAGTTTTGTTTTCTGGGGAGCCGTCAGTAAACGGTCTGCAATAATTCTGACTGCCATGCCATCGCGGTTGTTGCTTCTGCCCTGAATGTTGATTAGAGAATATTTTTCATCAGGGTCTTTGCTGTCAAAATCCACATAGGAGTAAAGTGACATTTGTTCCATACGGGAACGGTCGGCAGTATCGCCGTAAATTATGACAGGAATATTGCAGCCATGACAAAATTCGTATAAGGCAATCGCCGCCTGTCTTGCGGCATCTAACCGGCCAAAGGCCGACATGGATGCCGATTCGTCTATGCGGAGCGCCACGGCAAGGGAAGGGTCTTCCTCAGGAGGACGTTTTCTTGCAAAGTACCGGAAGTCCTGTGCTGCAACACGGTTTGCACAAAAGTTTGTGCCGTATAATTGTGCTGACGCAAATTCGCTTGCGGTTTCGTGTTCCAAAAGAGGCGTTGTTTTTTGAATCAGTTCCCTGATCACAGGCATCAGACCAGCGACCTGCTTCCTGTATTCAATCTCATTCTCCTCAGCAGCTTCAGGACGGTGGACAATCAGCTTTATATGCTGGTGAATGCTTCCTTTTACACTTTCGCGGGCTTGTTGATTAAGTCTTTTTCGGAAATCCATTTTTTGCTGTTCTGTAAGGCGCTCCGGTTCCATTTCGTGATAAATGGGAGCACCGTCTTCACCGTTATCACTGCTTTGTGTTTTCTTTGCTGCATTATGGGAAGTCTGATCGGAATGCCCCTCGCTGTCCTGGGATTTGCGCAAACGCACCGCATTGGGATCGGCAGGCCTTTCCTCTTTGCTTCCGAAATGTTGTCCGTCTTCAGATAAAAGCAATTCCATTACCTCAGGATTTTGAATTTCCTGGCTAAGTGTCCGGGCCTGTTCCATTTGCTCCAATTGTTCCAATAATTTCTTTACAGATAAAGCTTGTTCCAAAATGGAAATCTCGCCCGGATCAGTTGTAATTTTATAAATCACTTTATGGTACATGGATGCACGAAGTGATGCCCCGCTTGCTACCGCATCAGTCCAAAACAGGTAGGAACGCATACCCGCCACACCTTTGATGGCATTGGCTTTGGCTGTTTCGTCCAGCGTGATAATCGTATCAGCCAAAAGAGACAATATTGTTTCATCGGAATATCCTGTTTTAGCGGCAGCTCTCTCCATCATAACTGCTTTTGGCGGTAAATCCATTTTTTCAGTATGCTGAATCCTGTCCCTCAGGGCCTCATTCAATGGACGACACCCATTGTATCCTCTGTTGGTTGTAATTACAGCAATAAAATCCGGATGCCGGTGGACGATACGGGTAGGAAGGTTGATACTGCCATCCGGCTCCAACGCAGAGTTCAGAGCCATCAGCACTGCGGCATCCCGTATTACAGTAGGCTCCTGTATTTCCAGAAGCCAGCCGTTTTCATAAGCACGGACAATTTCAGAGGGATAGAATTGATAGCTGACTTCTTCTGCGGTATGGTCATTTTCTGACAAAACCGGCAGGATGGAGCCAAGGATATCGGACTTATCCATATCTGCAAAGCAGGTAACTTTTGTATAGGGCAACCCCAAGTCAGCGGAGAGTGCCTTTGCAAGCTGAGTCTTTCCCGAACCTGCATCACCTTCTAACAGAATATTTGTAATTTTCATTTCTTCTCTGTGCCAGTTTCGTTTTATTTCAGCACAGATTCGGCGTTCTGCCTCACTTTCAATATATGATTTTGGTTTTTTCCAAACAAGTTTTTTTTCTTCCTCCGTCAGTTGTCTGAGCGGAGACAGAAGCATTTGATTCTCCATTTTTAATAATACTCCATTTCTTCTAAAATCCGTGTGAGCACACGCAGGCGCTCTCCGTTTATTTCTCCCAAATCATTAAGCGCCTGTGAAAATGCCTGAATATCTTCATTAATATTTGGATTTTCCGTGCAAACGGCAATGGGCATTACGCCGCCTTGTATGCCGACACGTTCCACAGTAGGTTTTTCAGGGTCATATAGCAGAGGAAGCCGGTAAGCTTCCTTAAAGTATAAAAGTGTGCGGCTCAGAAAAATCATCAAGTCAAATATCTGATGGATTGGCAGCTCTGTATCCATTTTTAACTGACCATCACTGCTTTCCTTCCAAATTTGGGCCGCAATCTGCATCTTCTTATTTTCTTCTAATACAGGAGCCCCCAAAGTCAGCTTTTTAATTTCCGATTGATAAGCATTTCTGCCGTCTATGTGGTCGTATCCGTCCGCAGTCATTACAATTTTTTTATTCATTTTCGTATTCTCCTTACATCATTATTTAAATCTAAATACTGTTTCAGCAATATTTTAATTTTTTGTATCCCTTGTTCACATCGATTTTATTTTAACTGTTATGCGCCCGATAAACAATCTACGCTTCGTAGACATTCCTGTTATCCCGGTCTATCTATGAACCTCTCACGTGCTGTAAACCTAATATTTGTGCGCCGGATCAATTATATTAAAATTTGAGATAATATATAGAACGCTGCAGCGGTAAGAACGTCTTTTATTTTTAATTTTTCTTAAACCAGACATCGAAAAATGTAAGCTGCCGTGTTATAACCCAAAACTGGTCTTCAATCTTGGAAAGTTTGTGAAAGGAAGGGTGTAATATTTATAAAATTTGCACGTGGTGAGTGCAAATATATATTTGTAATGTATTTTAAGTACCATTATAATAATTACAGGCCTGATAACGGAAAAGAATTTAGAAATTTACAAAAAGACTTTACTATTTATAAGGAAGAAGGAAAAATTATATGAGGGAATTTGAATATGTCATAACAGAAGCCGTAGGCATTCATGCAAGGCCAGCAAGCCTGCTGGCCAAGGAAGCCTCCGGCTGTAAAAGCAGCATCATGCTTTGCAGAAATGGGGATAAGGCAGATGCAAAAAGGTTATTGTCCATTATGGCATTAGGAGTGAAGTGTTCGGAAACGGTGAGATTCGTCATTGAGGGGGAAGATGAGGAAGCGGCAGCCCATAAGCTGGAAGCATTTTGCCGGCAGAATCTATAGTAAGGAAAAATAGGTTATAATGTTCTTAAACGGGGTGATCATATGCAGAGCAAGCAGATAGAATTGATTAACTATATGATGGAAAATAAGGCAAGGGTACTTACATCCCAGCAGCTGGCTGATATTTTAAACATCTCCATCCGTTCCGTAAAAACATATATTTCCCAGATCAATGAAATCGGAAAAGGGAAAGCCATCCTATCCAATAAAAACGGATACACCTTAAATGTTCCGGTTGCCAAAAAACTGCTGGCCCAGGAGAATATCGTCATTCCTCAGACCTACGAAGAAAGGTCCACCTATCTGATCAAAGCCTTTTTCCTGCAGGACACCAACAGCTTGGACCTTTATCTCATGGCGGATGAATTATACGTCAGTGATTCCACGCTGAAGGCTGATATTAAAAAAATGAATATGAGATTCAAAAGCTTTAATATCCAGTTTGCAATAGAGAGGGACCAGATCAAGCTGCAGGGGCCGGAAAAAAACATCAGAAAGCTGTTCAGCTATATCCTATATGAAGAAGTGGATAACCATTACGTGGATTTACAGATTTTAAAGAGCAATTTTAAGAACATTGATATTGATTCCATGCTTCCCATTGTAAAGCACATATTTTCAAAAAACGATTATTACATCAATGATCTGGCTCTCAGAAATATGCTTCTTCACCTGGTCATTATCATTGAACGGATACAGGAAGGAAAGACCATTCCTTCTGTGGCAAGGGGAGTCCAGGATAAGGACGGAGAAAACAGCTGCGTTTTGGAGCTGTGCAGAAGGCTGGAGCAGCAGTTTTCCATTGTCATTAATGAGGAAGAAAGACGGGAAATCTACATTTTATTTAAGTCCAGCACAAATTTTGTTGTCACCGGAGGCATGCAGGAGGTGCGGGCCCTGGTGGGAAATGAGATTATGGAGGAGACAAAGGAACTGATCTATCTGATCCAGCAGGCGTATGCCGTTAATCTGGACACGGAAAATTTCATCATTCCCTTTGCGCTGCACTTAAAAAACCTTATGCTGAGGGCAAACAACAGTACCAATATAAAAAATCCCATGCTGGAATCTATCCAATCCCAGCATTTGATACTATTTGATATGGCCTTATACGTATCCCTGCAGCTGGAAAAAAAGCATAAAATATATATCAGCCAGGATGAAGTGGCATTTATAGCCCTGCACATAGGTGGAGAAATAGAAAGGCAGAAAAATAACAACCCAAAGGTGCGGGTGGTCCTGCTGTGCCCCAGCTACATGAACATAGAATCCAGACTGTATAATGAGCTTTTGATCAATTTCAGCAGCGATATCAACATTGTCGCATCGGTACGGGATTCCCACCAGATGGAGGAATTGAATTTTGACCTGCTCATTTCCACAGTGCGGGTAAAAATGTCTGCGGCCTGTGAGACCGCTGTCATATCCCCGTTCATGACCTCAGGCGATAAGCTGGAAATACAGAAAAAAATAGAGAATTCCCTGAACAACAAGAAAAACAAAATGCTGACAAGGCATTTTAATGATTACTTTGAAAAGGAATTGTTTTTTGTATCCCATAGTCCATTGGATAAAATGGAAGCAATCGATGTGCTGACAAATAATTTATATAAGAAGGAATACGTTCGCAGGGATTACAGGGAAAACGTGCTGATGAGGGAAAAGGCCGCCTGCACTGCATTTGGTAAGATTGCCATCCCCCATTCCGTTGAAATGAACGCATATAAGACCTGCGCTTCCGTAATGATCTGCAGCAAAGGCATACGGTGGGAAAACCAGCTGGTATACGTGGTTTTAATGATCGCCATTAATAAGCTGGACAATCATGTTTTTAAGGAATTGTATGAGTCATTGGTAATAATATTTTCCGAGGAAACAAATATTGAGCTGTTTCGGGAATGCAGATCCTATGAAGAGTTTGAAAGCACATTAAGATCAATCATTGGATGAAAACGGTTTCTTCGTGCTAAGGCAACCGGTGGAAAAGAGAAAAAACACCGCAATTATGCGGGTTTTGGCGTTTCGCAAACGCCTATAATGAGAAAGGAGCTACCAAGATGGAGAACTTAAAAGTATTATTATGTTGTGGAAATGGGCTGTCAAGCGGTTTTTTAGCACAGCAGGGAAGAAAGGCAGCAAAGAAGAAGGGAGTGGATATAAAAATAGAAGCGAAAAGTGAAGCCGAGGCAGTCGCACATATGCCTAAGATCCATGTTTTGTTACTGGCACCTCACTATGAAACATTCAAAGAAAAGTTTGCAGAACTGGCAAAGCCTTATCATGTGGCAGTCGGTGTCATTCCTCAAAAAGTATATGGGGCATTGGATGGAGAAAAATTAGTAGAATATGCCATTGAGCTTCATCAGAGCAACAAGCTGTAAAAGGATAAAATGAAATGGAGAAAAGAAAACTATGAAAAATATTATGAATCGTTTTATGGATTGGTTGAGTAATTCATTCGCTCCAACGATGAATAGATTTGCGCAAAAGCCTTGGATCGCTACATTGTCCAGTGCCATGCAGAAGATCATCCCGTTTATTTTGACAGGATCGATCATCCACTTATATAATGTGGTTCGTTCATATGTACCATCCTTACCGGATTTATCATGGATCATCAAATTTTCTTTTGGAATGTTAGGATTATTAACAGCGTTCATGGTAGCCAATCAGGCAATGGAAAAATTAGGACATACAAAATATACAATCAGTGCTGGTCTGACTTCAGTATGTGTATTCATCATGTACATTAAACCAGTGATTGATACAGAGGGTATGTTCAGTGTTGGTTTTAACCGTTTTGGTCCGACAGGGATCATCGTGGGAATCGTTGCCGGGTACATAGTTTCGGTGATCTTTAATTTTGTTGGGAAGCGAGAATTGATGAGTGAGTCCAATCTCCCTGACTTTGTCATTGGATGGGTCCAGAATATCGTTCCTATCTTTACTTGTATCGGATTATCTGTGTTCATAGTGTTCAAACTGGATATAGACTTATTTGCATTGATTCTACAGTTATTCTCACCGATCCAAGGATTTGGGCAGACCCTGCCGGGATTCGTACTGCTTATCTTCTTAATGACATTCTTCTATACATTGGGAATTTCCCACTGGCTGTGGAATGGTGTAAAAACACCGATCTTCATGGCTGGTATTGCGGCAAATATTGCGGCTGTGGAAGCCGGTCTGCCGGCTGTAAACATCGCTACCAATGAAGCTGTATTTACAGCCGGACTCATTACAATGGGTGGTTTGGGTGCAACGCTTACATTGAACATTCTGATGTGCTTCTCAAAATCAAAGGATTTAAAGACATTGGGGAGAATGACGCTGGTACCATCTATTTTCAATATCAATGAACCAATCATGTACAGTGCGCCAGTCGTTATGAATCCGTTGCTGATGGTTCCCACATGGATCAATTCGATTGTTGGGCCGATTGTTATCTGGATATCTATGCGCGGAGGTTTCCTGAATATTCCGTCAAAAATGATCCAGGTCGGTCAGATCCCTGCGCCTATATCCAGTATTATGATTACAGAGGACTTTAGGGCAGTATTTGTCTACATCTTCTTATTCCTTTTGTATCTGGCGATCTGGTATCCATTTTTCAAAATATATGAAAAACAGAAGATTCAGGAAGAAATGCTGGAAATGAAGGAAGCGATAAATGAGTAGATCATAAAAATATCAAGTTAAAGAGGAGATTAATGATGAAAAATATAGATAAAGAAGTATTGGATCAAGAACAAGATGATCAGGAACAAGATGATGAATTGAGTGCTGTGGCGATGCAGATCATTCTGCATGCCGGAAATGCAAAAACAGCGGCAGATGAAGCTTTTAGATTGGCCAAGGAAGAAAAGTTTAAAGAGGCTTATGAAAAAATAGAAGAAGCCGAGTCCAATGGCATTTTAAACGCACATCAAGCACAATTTGAAATCATTCAGAATGAAGCCAGAGGAATCGCACATAAACCATCTTTTTTATTCATACATGCACAAGATCATCTGATGACTATCAAGTCTGAGGTAAGTACGACTAAAAAAATAATCGAATTGTATGAGTTAATCGTGAATAAAAGAAATGATTAATAAGTAGAGGTAGAAGAAATGGAAAATAAACAGTTTTCTTTCCCTGAAAATTTTCTGTGGGGTGGAGCTACTGCGGCTTGCCAGATAGAAGGTGCCTATGATGTAGATGGAAGAGGGCTTTCGACTTCGGACATCCATAAATATAATTCAACATTAGATAGAAAAAAGTATAGAAGCAAATTAGTAGAGAATGAACATACAAGTGCGACTTTAGCAGCCTGTGTGGCCGATCAGGAAGGGTATTATCCTAAACGATATGGAAATGATTTTTATTATCGGTATAAAGAAGACATCGCATTGATGAAAGAAATGGGATTCAACAGTTTCCGATTCTCTATTTCATGGCCGAGGATATTTCCAAAGGGGGATGAAACAAAACCCAATGAAAAAGGATTGGAATTCTATGATAAAGTGATCGAAGAAGTCGTGAAGGCAGGTATGGAACCTATCGTAACGATGTTCCACTATGATATCCCACTTCATTTGCTGACAGAATATGGTGGCTTTAAAAATCCCAAATTGATTGGCTTTATGATACGGTATGCTAAAGTATTATTGGACAGATATGCTGACAAGGTAAAATGTTGGATCCCATTTAATCAGACGAATCTGGTCCAATATTGTTCCTTCAAATCTTTGGGGATTTTGAGAGATAAGACAGATAATCTTGTGGAAGATCAATATTAGGCAATCCATAATCAGTTTATCATCAATGCCAAAATCAAAAAATATGCGAAGGCACTGAATCCAGAGATCAAGATTGGGATCATGTTGGCAGATTGTACATATTATCCTAATACTTGCAGACCGGAAGATATCGTATTTACTATGCGCAGGATCCGTCGTCAATACTTCTATGCAGATGTTCCTTTGCGCGGAGAATATCCGGGACATATGCTGCGCTATTTTAAGGAAAATGATATTCATGTCAATATTACAGAAGAGGATAGAGAACTCCTCAAAAATAATACATTGGATTTCTTAGCGTTCTCCTACTACTACTCCAGAACCTTAGATTCCCAAAATAATACCATGGATCCAAGAACTATTAGTGAAAATCCTTATCTAAAAGGAAATGCCTGGGGCTGGACCATTGATCCATTAGGAATGTATAATGCGATCAGCCAATATTGGGATCGATATCAGAAACCGATCATGATTGCCGAAAATGGCTTCGGTTATGAAGACGTATTCGAAGATGGTACGGTTCATGATGATTATAGGATTGATTATCTAAAACAGCATATTCAGGCTGTTGGGGAAGCGATCAAAGATGGTGTCGATGTATTTGCATACTTACCATGGGGACCTATCGACTTAGTAAGTTCGGGAACCGCTGAAATGAGCAAGCGATATGGCTTTGTCTATGTGGACCTGGATGACTTTGGAAAAGGCAGCGGAGATCGGTTTAAGAAGGATTCGTTTTACTGGTATAAAAAAGTTATTGCGACTCATGGTGAAGGACTGTGTTTTGATAATCCTGAAAATCCAATCATGATTGCAAAAGAAAAATAAAAATGATCGATATAAAAACTTATGTAGTATCCTATGTTATAAAAGAATTTTACTTTCATGACGTAGAGGCCGGCCGAAGAATCCTTCACAAGCAGAGTTGCCTGGAGAATTGTTGACCAGGCTGACGAAGGAAGGGGATCAAAGACCAGAAGCAGAAAGGATTCGTTTTACTGGTATAAAAAAGTAATTACTTCCAATGGGGAAGATTTGGAATAGGAATCACTGCATCATACAAATACCGGTGGAATGCTCTTATAAGAGGGCATTCCACCGGTATTTGTATGATGGGCACATGGCCCTGGGGCCCTGGGCCATGATGATATTGGATGTTCCTCCATTGATGAATGTAAGCTGTCATGTTATAATTAATACAGCTTAGTGGAAGTATTGAAAAACAATTCTGAGAACTTAATTAGTATGGTAAAAAGAGATTAAGGTATACTTGAAAGCTCTGAAAAGGATACACTGGAATATAGAAATAAAAGATAGAGAGGTGACCGCCTGACATGCCACTGCAAATAAAGCGAATCTATGACCCCTTCCAAGAAACTGACGGAATCCGCCTGTTGGTGGACCGTTTATGGCCCCGGGGTGTTTCCAAAGAAAATGCACACTTAGACGGCTGGATGAAACAACTTGCTCCCAGCAGCCAGCTTCGGACATGGTTTGGGCATAAAGCAGAAAATTTTGAAGAATTCGCTATGGTTTACCGCATCGAACTGGATGCAAACCCTGAAGCACAGGCTGCCGCCCGCCAGATCATTCTTCAAAGCAAAGAAAATATGGTTACTTTGCTCTATGGGGCAAAAGATCCTCAAGTTAACCATGCAATGATTCTAAAGGAATATCTGGAATCCCATTCTTTCACCTTATAACTCAAAACTGACCGTAATCATGAAAAACTACAGTAAATAAAGCCCCCAATTAACATCCGGGATTTTTTACCATAAATCCCATCAACCCCACAAAAGAAAGGACACAAACATGATAAGACACGCTTCCCTCCAGGATTTGCCCTCAATTTTAAGAGTATACGAAATTGCCAGAAAATTTATGGCTGAAAACGGAAACCCATCCCAATGGGGGAATACCTTCCCTCCTGAAGAAATGCTCAAAAAAGACATTGAAAAGCAACAGCTCTACATCTATACAAATGAAAACTTAATCCATGGAGTATTTGCCTTTATGCCAGGAAATGACCCTACTTATGAATATATAGAAAACGGTTCCTGGAGGTCTGCTGCACCCTATAGCACAATCCACAGAATCGCCAGTGATGGAACGGAACGGGGCGTATTTACAACATGTATCAATTACTGCAAGGAACAAAGCCCCCACCTCAGAATCGATACCCACGAAAATAATGAAGTCATGAAACACCTGATTCAAAAAAACGGGTTTATAAAATGCGGAACCATATATGCGGAAGACGGAAGTCCAAGAATTGCCTTTGACTATCTGAAATAGACATACACACAGACCCAGACAGCAATAAAAATAAACTTTGAAAGGCACATGAGCTGTATGGCTTTTGTGCTTTTTTCATGTATTCCATATCAGTGCAATTCCATCAGGTGCAGTTTATAAAATAAAGGAAATGTTTGCTCCTTGCGCCCCCTCCCTGAAAACGCTATAATAAAGCATAAATTGACAAAAGCAGGTGGTATTTATGTATATAGCAGATTTACACATCCATTCCCACTATTCCAGGGCAACCAGCAAGGACTGCACCCCGGAATATTTAGATCTGTGGGCAAGGCGAAAAGGGATTGACATCCTTGGAACCGGTGATTTTACCCACCGGGGCTGGCGGGAGGAATTAAAGGATAAACTGGTTCCCGCCGAAGAGGGACTTTATAGATTAAAAGAAGAGCTTCTCAGAGACAGTGACTACGGGACGGAATTTCCTTCTCCAAGGTTTGTGGTTTCCGGGGAAATCAGTTCTATTTATAAGAAAAACGGGAAGGTGAGAAAGGTTCACAGCATCATCCTTCTTCCAGGTCTGGAGGAGGCTGAATCGCTGGCAAAAAAACTGGAAGCCATAGGAAACCTTCATTCAGACGGCAGGCCCATTCTGGGGCTGGACTGCCGTGACCTTTTGGAAATTGTCCTGGAAACCTGTCCCCAGGCCATTTATATTCCGGCTCATATCTGGACGCCTCACTTTTCCCTGTTTGGAGCATTTTCCGGCTTTGATTCCATTGAAGAGTGTTTCGAGGATTTGACGCCTTATGTTCACGCCCTGGAAACGGGCCTTTCTTCGGACCCGTCTATGATAAGGAAGTGGTCTGCCCTGGACCGTTTTCAGCTTATATCCAATTCCGACGCCCATTCTCCGGCCAAATTGGGGAGGGAGGGGAATCTTATGGATATCGATTTGTCTTATACCGGCCTTTGGAACGCGGTTCAAAAGGGAGAAGGGTTAAAGGGAACCATAGAATTCTTTCCGGAAGAGGGAAAATACCACTTCGACGGCCATAGAAAATGCAATCTTTGTCTTTCTCCTGAGGAGGCGGAACAATATGCAGGCAAGTGCCCCGTATGCGGGCGGAAGCTGACTACCGGGGTATTTCACCGGATTGAACAGTTGGCTGACCGAAAGGAAGGAGAAGCACCGGAAGAAGGAAAATACTTTGAAAAGCTGATTCCCCTGCCTGAGGTCATTGCTGCCTGTATGGGATATTCTACTGCAAGCAAAAAGGTTCAGAGCCAGTATGAGTCCATGGTGAAGAAACTGGGAACAGAATTTCATATATTAAGAGACCTTCCCCTCCAGGAGATCAGCCTTGCTGCAGGCGGTTTGATTTCTGAGGGAATCAGACGGCTGAGAGAGGGCGACGTGGAGTGGAGCCCGGGATATGACGGGGAATACGGAACCTTCCGGCTGTTTGAACCAGGTGAGCTGGGAAAATAAAACAGGAGATGATACCAATGAGAAAAGAACAGGTTAAAAATATACTGGAAACCTTAGACCGTGTTTACGGCATCACAAAGGACGGATTTTACCATCATCAACCCTGGCAGCTTCTGGCGGCAATTATGCTCAGTGCCCAAAGTACGGATAAGCAGGTAGAAGAGGCGCTTCCTTCACTGTTCCAGCGTTTTCAGACGGTGGAGCAGATGGCGGAAGCGCCTTTGGAGGAAATTGAAGATTCCATACGTGCTATTGGGCTTTATAAGAACAAAGCCAGAAATTTGAAAAAATGCTGCGCTCAGATCGCAGAGGAATACGGCGGCGAAGTGCCTCAGGATATTGACAAGCTTCTGACACTGGCCGGCGTGGGGAGAAAGACAGCCACCTTGTTTCTGGCAGATGCTTATGGAATTCCGGGAGTTACGGTGGATACCCACGTATTCCGGATTTCCAGGCGTATGGGCTGGGCATCAGGGAAAAATCCGGTGGAAGTGGAATTGGAGCTGCAGAAGGTTTTGCCGGAAGAATACTGGAACCGGATTAATTTTCAGCTGATTTATCATGGCAGGTCGGTATGCATGGCCAGGAAAGCCAAATGCGGAGAATGTGTGCTGGCGGAGTGGTGTGAAAAGAAACTGGAAAAATAGCTGATAACTTTTTACATATTTTGTAAAGCAGGAATATCTTTCTTGCCGAATTATTGGTATAATTAGGATGACCTTGCGTACTATTACAATTTAACCTAAAAGAGCCGATATAATAAGTATAAGTGTAAGTGCAGGATCGGCCCAGGCTTTGTCAGAAAGTCTCATGCCTGTAGTATAGAAAGGCGGTATGGTATGGACAAAAGAGAAAAAAATAAAAAAAGTATTGTAAGATTTTACTTCCCCGGTGCCTTTCTGCGCACCGCAGATTGTCCCGACGAGATACAGCCTGAGAAAATAGCTTTAAAAATCACTGCTATATACTTGATTATAGGAATTTTGTGGATACTGTTTTCCGACAGGCTTCTTCTTAATTTTGTTACCAATAAGGATCTGGTATCCGCTGTCAGCATGGCAAAGGGCTGGTTTTATGTGTTGATCACCGCCGTTATGCTGTATATTTTGATCAAAGCATCGTTTTTGAAGATACAATCCATTAACCTTAAGTTATTGAATTACTACAAAGAGATGAGGGATTTCCACGAAAAGCTGACGTCATCGGAGCGGAAGCTGCAGAAGCAAATCGAGATGCTGAAGGAAAGCGAAGAGAGATACAGGCTGATTTCAGAGACTGCAAATGATGGAATATGGGATGAAAAACAGGGAGAAAGAAACTTTTCTGAACGGTGGTTTGAGATCACCGGCTACAGCAAGGCGGACTTGCTGCAATATGACAGCTGGACGTCCCTGATCCATCCGGAGGATGCTCCAAAGGTTTTTCAGAAGCTGGAGGAAAACCGGATCAACAGAGATTCCAATTATCTCTGTGAATACCGGCTGCGTTACAAAGATGGCGGTTACCGTTGGATTTTGTCAAAAGCCAGACTGATTTTTAATGATACCGGTGAAGTGATACGAAGCGCCGGTTCCCATACGGATATATCCGAACTGAAAAAATACGAAGATGAGCTGATGCGCCTTGCCTACGAAGACTATTTGACACACCTTCCCAACAGGACTGCATTTTATGAGAAAGTGAAGCGGGAGCTGGCTGGATGTCCGGAGCAGAAAAAGGCTTTGATGTTTATTGATATAGATAATTTTAAATACATAAATGATACCTTAGGACATGTATGCGGAGATAAGCTGATATCAGAAATCGGCAAACGGATGATGGAATTTTCAAGCAGCAGCCGGTCTGTTTACCGAATCGGCGGGGATGAATTTATTGTATTTGTTCACCAATATGAAGCTGTTGATGAAATCACTTCCATTGCAGAATTGGTAATTCAATCCTTCAGTGATTCTTTTAAGCTGCCTGAATGTACCTTAAATATCACGGTATCTTTAGGCATTGCACTGTACCCGATTCATGGAAATGACGTGAATACTCTTTTAAAATGTGCGGATATGGCCATGTATAAAGCAAAATCAATTGCCCATGGGCGATATATTTTCTATACCCGGGACATGGATATGAAGTTTCAGGAGCGGATGATTCTGGAAAACGAACTGAGAAGGGCATTGGAGCGCAATGAATTCAGTCTCTCCTATCAGCCACAGGTGGACCTTGAGACAGGCAGGATTCATGCCATGGAAGCGCTGCTGAGGTGGAACAATGAAAATCTGGGTTCTGTTTCTCCTTTGAAATTTATCAGCATAGCAGAGGAGACGAATTTAATCAATCCCATTGGCGACTGGGTTTTATTAAATGCATGCAAATTTTTAAAAGAGCTTCATAACCAGGGATACTCTGAACTGTCCGTTTCCGTAAACGTTTCTATTATTCAGCTGATACAGCAGGATTTTACAGAAAAGGTTATAAAAATACTTTCCCAGACAGGAATGGAGCCGGAATATGTTGAATTGGAAATTACAGAATCAGTACTGATTGAGTCCTATGAGGGGATTAAGGACAAGCTGATGGAACTGAGGGAAAAGGGAATCAAGATCGCCCTTGATGATTTTGGAACAGGATATTCCTCTCTCAGCTATTTAACCCACATTCCTATTAATACGCTGAAAATTGACAAAATTTTTGTAGACACCATTTTAAATGACAGTGACGGAACCTCTCTCACCAGCATGATTATTATGATCGGACGCAAACTGGGCCTCTCCATTGTGGCCGAAGGTGTGGAAACAGAAAACCAGCTGATGTATTTAAAAAAGCATAATTGTCATATGATTCAGGGTTATTATTTCAGCAAGCCTCTTCCCCGGGAGGAAATGGTGGATCTGCTGAATAAGGGCAGGGAACTTACATAAGTCTTTGCTCCCATGACCTGTGTGACTGCCAAAAAAGGAGGTTTGAAATTAATGGATATGTATTTTTGGTTCATGATTATTGCAGTCATAGCTTCCGTCGTTCTGATGGTATATGCTGTTGGGAATTATAATTCTGATCAAGCCTTTTTTTTGATATTTTCATCTTTTTGTACGTTTTTATATACCGCGGGATATCTTCTGGAAATCATTTCCCCCACACTGGAGGCGGCTTTCATGGGTGTACGGGTGCAGAAGATGGGGACTCCCTTTATTGTAATACTGAATTATCTCTTTTTGCGGGATGTCTATGGAGAAAAGCGGTTCAGCCGCGGTATGCACATCCTTCTCTTTGCCCTCCCGGTATTTAACGTGTTTACGATCCAGGCGTTCCCTCTGGTAAAGCTGCATTACACTCATATAGAATACTTCCGGGACGGTTTCATTGCAAACTGTCACGGATATGCCGGTCCCATGAGCTATATCGCCACTGGATACAACTTCGTGCTGGTTTCTTTGACACTGCACCGTATTTTTAAGAATTTAAAAGGGGGAGGCAAGCTGCATAGGCATCAAAACCTTTGCCTTCTGGTATCGATTCTGATTCCTCTTGTGGTCAATATTTATCACACCTTTTCCTATCATTCTCTCAGGCTTGACTTAAATCCCTTTGCGGTTTCCGTTTCCACGGCCCTGCTTCTTTATTCTGTCCGGATTCAGAACCTGCTGAATGTGGTGCCTTTAGCCCGGGCCCAGGTGATTGAATCCATGACGGATGCCTTTATCGTCTGCGGCAGGGACTTCACCTTTTTGGATGCAAACCAGGCGGCCAAGCAGCTTTTTCCTGAACTGAACACCCTCCAGCCTGGTGAAACCATGGAGCAGGTGAAGCGGTTTGAACGGGAGAGCGAATTATCTCTTCAGATAGACGGGGAAATGCGGTTTTATAAGATAACCCAGACCCAGATCCTGCAGAACAGCAAAAACAGTGGCATCTGCATCGTATTCCACGATATTACGGATAAGGAAAACCAGTTGAAGCAGTTGTATGGCAAGGCCACTTTTGATCCTTTGATGCATATTTACAACAGGGCCACCTTTTTTGACCATGCCAATTTCAGGCTGGGTGAGGACAACGCAAAAAACAATTCCTACGGACTGCTGATGATTGACCTCGATCACTTTAAGCTGGTAAATGACAATTACGGACATTCCTGCGGCGACATTGTGCTGGAAACTATCGCCGTTATTGTGAAGGGCCATTTCCGCAAGAACGACCTTGCAGGCCGCTATGGAGGTGAGGAAATCGTCGTTTTGCTGGAGAATATTTCATCGGGGAAAATGGTCCTTCTGGTGGAAAAACTCCGTAAAATCATTGAAAGCACCTCAGTTCCCTGCCAGGATAACAATTTAAGGGTCACTGTCAGCATTGGAATGGCATATTCGCCGGCCGGAAGCGTTCACAGTCTGGAGGATATGCTGATCCAGGCGGACTCCGCTCTGTACAGAGCGAAGAACAGCGGACGCAACCGCATCTGCCTGTATAAAGAAACAGAACGGCCCTCATGATATATTAAGATTCCAGTGTCATAATATGTTGAAATATGTCGCATTTTGTGGTAAATTATAGGTGACAGATGGATTGTGATAATATTTTAACAGGAAAAAACGGAACAAATACAAAACGTTTATGCAGCAAAAATATACTGCATTATTGAGTATAAGAAAAAGGTAATCTGCTGTATTTTTGTATAGTGGATTGCCTTTTATGCATATCCGGAGAGGTGCGTGCTGTTTAAGCACTGGGGGTGAGTTATGATGAAAAGTAAATATTTCAGGTATATCGCTTTGCAGGCAGTGACGATGTCCGTGATCTTTGTGACCATTGTGTTCCTTCTTTTGCGTTATCAGCAGACAAAAAATAATTATCTTCTTTCAAGCATCGGCCAATCCGTCTCCTATTCTGTGCAGCAGCATGTCTCCATAACAGAGGGCATTCTGGCCTCATTATCTTATAACTACGAAATTGATCACAATATTGACAAGCAGAAGTTCAACCTTCTGGCGGCTCAATATATAAAAGAGAATCCTGATATCCTCTATATTCAGCATAAAGACAAGAATACCATTACAGACATGGTATTTCCGGATGTTTATGCTTATACCCTGGGGGCTTCCTTAAAAGGGCGTCCGGAGGTGGAGGAGGCCATTGACAAGGCCATTAAGCAAAGGATCACAACAGTCAATGACCCGTTTATCCTTCAGGGTACGGAGGATATTCTTGGGCTGGTTATCCGGTATCCTCTTTACAAGGAAGAGCAGTTTGACGGCTTTTTCGTGGTTGTCTTTGATTTAAAATCCTACATAAACACCATGATTGATGGAGTGATTCCTTCTTCTTACCATATCAGAATTTATGACAAAAAAGGCGGCGTGATCCGGGAGGACTCGGGCGCAAAAGGCAGACAGGTACACACCATCCGGGTTCCGGTCATGGATAATTACTGGCTGGTGAGCCTGTGGAAGGAACCGATACCGGAGGGGGGAGAAGCAGTCATCTGGTTCGTACCGCTTGTGGTTCTTCTTCTGGTGGGAACTCTCATCTTTTTGCAGGCGGACCTTTTCAAAAAAGATGAGGATATTCAGCATCTTGCCAGCCTTCATAAGGAACTGGAAAGGCTGAAAGAAAGCTATACCCTGGCCCTTGCCAGTGCCAATGACGCGCTTTGGGAGTGGAATCTCTTTACAAATGAAGTCATTACCTCAGACAAATGGCTTGACATTACGGGAAATGAGCGGAAGGGACAGGGGTTTGGCGCCATTGTCCAGGAGGAGAACATTCACAGTGAGGATTACCAGGAGCTGATGGAAACTTTTGAAATGTGTTTAAAGGGCCAGGTCCGGGAATTTCGGAAGGAATACCGCATAAAAAACAAGGATGGCAGCTATACCTGGGTTTTAAACCGGGGAAAGGTTTATTTTGACGAATCTGATGTTCCCAATAAAATTGCCGGGGCAGTGTCCAATATTGAGGAACGCAAGCAAAGGGAATCAAAGATAGAATACATGGCATTTTACGATATACTGACAGGACTGCCCAACAAGGTCCGGTTTATGAGCATTCTTGAAAATACGCTGCAAACCATGGAGGCGGAGCCAGGCAGGTACTCCATTTTAATGATTGACCTGGATAATTTCAAGAACCACAATGATCTTCTGGGACTGGAGGTCTGTGACCAGATTCTCAATCTGGCGGCCGGCAGGCTGACACAGACCGCAGGGCCGGAAAATCTGGTGGCCAGGTTCGGCGGAGATGAGTTCCTGATTCTGATCAGAAACTACAATGATTTAAAAGAGGTGGAAGCCCTTTGCCAGAGCATTCTCCGCATCTTTAATTCTCCGTTTTCCCTGATGAAAAAATCGGTTTACTTATCTGTCAGCATAGGTGTCGTTTACTGCTTTGAATCCGGACAAACGGCAAGTGATGTGCTGCGCAATGCTGATACAGCCCTTAATAAGGCAAAGGAAAGCGGAAAAAACCAATACTGCATTTACGATACCCAGATGCACGATGACATCATCAGAAAGTCCAGTGTGGAGGAATGCATCAGAGAGGCACTGGACAGGGACAGCCTGATTATTTATTACCAGCTCCAGCAGGATCTGCGGCAGAACCAGATCAGAGGCGTGGAGGCCCTGGCAAGACTTCATTCTGAGGAACTGGGTATGATTTCTCCTCTTGAATTTATCGCAGTGGCAGAATACACGGGACTGATCATCCCCCTGGGGAACTGGATACTGAAAAATGCCTGCATTCAGGGAAAATCATGGATTGATAAAGGCTATCCGTTTGGAAAAATGTCTGTCAATATTTCTGCATACCAGCTTCATAATGAAAGCTTTTATGACTTTGTAAAGGATGTTTTAAATGAAACCGGATTTCCGGTGGACAGGCTGGAGCTTGAGATCACAGAAAGCGTGCTTTTGGAATTTTCAAAGGACAACATTGAAACCCTTAAAAAATTCAGGGCCCTTGGAATCAGCATTGCCCTGGATGATTTTGGAACAGGGTATTCGTCTCTTAACTACTTAACGGCTCTGCCCATTGATGTTTTGAAGATTGACAAGTCATTTTTAGGAAAGGCCATGGAAAGGGAAATAGAGAATCAGGTAATACGCAGCATCACAGAGCTGGCCCACGGGCTGAATCTGAAGGTGGTGTCTGAGGGAGTGGAGACAGCGGAGCAGAAACAGCTCCTTGAGGAAATGGGGTGTGACTATATTCAGGGCTATTATTTTGCCAGGCCAAATGATGCGGATAAGGTTGAAGAATGGTTTACAACAGAAAAATTGAAGCGGTAACCGCTTTAGGAAAGCGTTGAGGGTTTTATGATGGAAAGAAAAAGGAAAGAGAAAAAGAGGATTTCTATTAAATTGAAGCTGATCCTTTTTACAGGACTTTTGGTTTTAGCGTTAACGGCTGTTAATATGGTCACCGGCCTGCTCACCAGCTATCAGGGGATTTTGAAAAATGTGGAGGCTGACCTGGCATCTCTGGGTGCTGTTGCGGATCTGGCTATTTCCGGGAAAATAGAGGATGTGACAGGTGATTTGGAACGTGAGGCGGAATCTGATCTTTCATCAGCTTCTGCAGCGAAGTTACAGGAAATTGCAGACAAGAACGGCTGGCTGTATCTGGCTGTTGCCGGCCAGAACGGCACGATTGCAAAGGGACCTGACGGATATACAGGAGCCGGTGTGGTTTCCCAGGAACTTTTTAACAAGGCTTTGGAAGGAGAAACTGTGATCACTTCTCCTTCCGCTGACAGCAACGGAGTTTTTGTCAGCCAGATATATACTCCCATGGGCGGAAATGTCCTGGTTGCGGGAATTGACGGAATGTATTTAAGCAGCCTGATTGCAGATCTGCGGGTCGGAAAGTCAGGAAATGTTTTCATGATAGACAGCACCGGAACCATGATCGCCAATATGAGGCCGGAGCTTGTCCAGAACCAGCAGAATTTTATCGAGATGTCAAAGACAGATAAAAATTATGTGTCGGCAGCAAGGGTGTACTCCAAGATGATCACAGGGGCTGTCGGTGTGGATACTTATACCTATGCAGGTGTTGAACGGATCTGCTACCACTCTCCGGTGGCCGGAAGCAATGGCTGGTATCTGGGGGCAGTGGCTCCTATTAAAGAGATGACTTCCTCCATCCGCACAGTGGGCCTTTCTCTGACGGCGGTTTCCATTATTATGCTGATTTCCGGCATTGGGATTGCGGTTTTATTTGCAGGAAGGATTGCAGATCCCCTTATCCGGATTACAAACCGGATGAAGCTGCTTGCAGAAGGCAACCTGACGGAGGAAACACCCCTTATTAACAGCAGGGATGAGATCGGGGAGCTTTCCGGCAGCATTGACAGCTCCATCAGAACCCTTTCTCTCTATGTGGAGGATATTACCAGAAATATGGAGCGGATTGCGGCAGGCGATCTCACTACCGGTCCTGCCCAGCCTTATATCGGTGACTTTAAACGGATTGAAACAGCTATCGGTGATTCCGTCAGCAATCTTTCAGCCACCCTTTCTCTCATCCATACGGCTGCACAGCAGGTGAGCACCGGTTCCAATCAGGTATCATGCGGAGCCCAGGACCTTGCGGCAGGAGCCACAGAGCAGGCCGCTTCGGCCCAGGAACTGAGTGCTTCGGTAGAGAAAATAGCCGGGCAGGCGCTGGAAAATTCCTCTAATGTCAAATTATCGGCACAATACGTGGAAAAGGCGGGAGCAGGAGTCAGCGAAAGCGACGGCCTTATGAAAAAGCTTACAGAGGCCATGGCAGTGATCAGTGATTCCTCCGGGCAGATTACAAGCATCACCAAGGTAATTGAAGACATTGCATTCCAGACCAATATTCTGGCTTTGAATGCGGCTATTGAGGCTGCCCGGGCAGGCGAGGCGGGGAAGGGCTTTGCAGTTGTGGCCGATGAGGTCCGGAATCTGGCGTCAAAGTCCTCAGAAGCGGCAAAACAGACGGCAGGGCTGATCCGGCATTCGGCTGAAGCGGTGGAGGAAGGAGCCGGAATAGCTCTCCAGGCCGCACAGGTTCTGCACAATGTCAGAGAAAGTGCCCAAAAAGTGGAACAGAGCATTGCAAAGATCGAACAGTCTTCAGTGGAACAGGCGGAGGCCATTGAACAGATCAAGCTGGGACTTTCCCAGGTATCTGCCGTAGTCCAGACCAATGCAGCTACTGCCGAGGAAAATTCTGCAACCAGCGAGGAGATGTCTGCCCAGGCCCTGGCACTGCAGGCTGAGGTTGAGAAATTTAAGTTGGATAGGGGGGACAGAAGGGGCTGATGTGCAAGGGGATGAATATGAGTTTGGAAGAGTATAAACCGCTGATCGATAAAATGCAGATTTTTGAAAGGATCTATGATATTATGCGGATTGTAGATCCTGTGGAAAAAACGGTAATAGAATCGGAAGAAAATAGATTTGTCAAGTCAGAGTCTGCGTGTTTTGATTTCTGGGAAAGAGGCCAGATGTGCCAAAACTGCATTTCCATGCGGGCATATAATGAGGGTGATATTTTTTATAAAATAGAATGCAAGAACAATCAGGTTTTTATGATCACAGCAGTTCCCATCATGCTGAATGAAAGGCGGCTGGTCATCGAGCTTATTAAAGATGCTTCAAAAAACATGATTTTCGGGGAAAAGATCAGTGACGGGGAAGTAAATACCTTATCCATGATTGAATTTATGAGTCAGGCAGCGGTAAGGGATTCCCTGACAGGGTTATATAACCGCAGATATATTGATGAAAGGCTTCCGGTGGACTTGCGGAATGCTTCCTTGAAAAATGAACCGTTGTCCGTTGTTTTCGCTGACATTGACTTCTTTAAGGAGGTAAACGACACATACGGCCATCCGGCTGGAGATATTGTGCTTAAAGAATTTTCCAGGGAGGTGGAGCGGTTCGTCCGCAGGGACAGAGACTGGGTAGCCAGATTCGGCGGAGAGGAATTTTTTATCTGTCTGCCCAAAGCAGACCTTGAAACTGCCAGAAAGGTGGCGGAACGGATGCGGGCGGAGATAGAAAAGAAGGAATTTCTCATAGATGGAAATGCCATTAAGGTGACCTGCAGCTTCGGAGTGTATGGGGTCTGCGGAGACGACGGATGCCTTACGGCCGAGGGCGTGATCAGGCTGGTGGACAGGAATTTATACCAGGCCAAGTCCCTTGGCAGAAACCGGGTGGAATAGAACCCCTTTTTTCTTGCGGGGATAAGGGATATGTTGAAAAATGTCGTTTTTTGTGGTAAATTATAGGAAGGGATAAAAGGCAGTGAGAATACTATAATTCTATTTTGGAGGTACCTTTATGAAGAGTGCGCTTGGAACCGGGACCCGAAAAGACAGCTTTATGAAAAACCTGACAGTGGGCAGGAAATTGACTGCAGGATTTGGAATTGTACTGGTATTGATGGTGCTGTCTGCTGTCATCTCCCTGTACAGCATCAACAGCATTGGACGGCAGATTGGCCTGTACAGAACGTATACAGTGCCCAATGCAGAGCATGTAAGGAGTATGCAGGTGAGTATGCAGGCAATTCTTTACAATCTTCTGGAAGGAATTGGCACAGACGATGCCCAGGTGTCCAAGGAGCATTTTGACCTGGCCGCCGATTATGGAAAGACCGTTGCAGCGGAGCTGGATGCCTACCAAAATAATCAGAGAAACCGTGACCGTGACAAAGATATTGAAAACCTCCATACCGTAATAAAGGAAGCTGCCGCTAAGAGGGGGGAGATCAGCGATCTGGTTTCAAACCCTTCAGGAGCCAATAAGGCGAAGGCGATGGAGTTGTTCCGTGAGGAATACAAACCGAGAATTGATCAGGCAATGGACATTCTGCTGGGCTTTTCCGCAACGGCAGCAGCCCGGGCCGTACAACAGAATGCCGATTCCCAGGCTTCCATCGGCGCATCATGGATCCTGGTCATTTCCTGCATGGCAGTATCCCTTGTGCTGGCAGCAATCGTGATAGCAGCCATCCGCAAATCTATTCTGACACCGGTCAGGGAGATCGTGGAGGTCTATAAGGAGATTTTCAAAGGCAACAAACAAGTCAACATCTCCTACGAAAGCCGGGATGAAATGGGGCAGATGGCAGAGCTCATCCGGAAAACTAATATTCAGGAGGGCGTTATCATTGAAGATATCATAAAGAAGTTCACCCAGATATCCCAGGGAGATTTGCAGCTTCATGTAGATAGCGATTATCCAGGTGATTTTGCCCTTATTAAACGGACCATTGAACATACGGTTGCAGTCTTAAACCGGACCATGCATACCATTCATAATGCCACCGAACAAGTCAGCATCGGAGCTTCCCAGGTTTCAAGCGGCGCTCAGGCTTTGGCGGCAGGCTCCACGGAGCAGGCGGCTTCCGTGGAAGAGCTGGCAGCCTCCATCGGAAGGATTTCGGAACAGGCTGCGGAAAATTCAGCCAATGTCAAAATGGCGGCCCAGTATTCTGAGAAAGCCGGGGAAGGTGTCAGCGCAGGCAACCGGCACATGGAACAGCTTACCGCTGCAATGGAGGACATAGGCTCTTCCTCCAGCCAGATCACCAATATCACAAAAGTGATTGAAGATATCGCATTCCAGACCAATATCCTGGCCTTAAACGCTGCCATTGAGGCGGCCCGTGCAGGAGAAGCGGGAAAAGGCTTTTCCGTTGTGGCCGATGAGGTCCGCAGCCTTGCGGCCAAATCAGCGGAAGCGGCCAGACAGACGACAGAGCTGATTCAGGGATCTGTTGAAACCGTATCCAGAGGAGCACAGCTTACAGGAGAAACCGCCCGGATTTTACAGGAACTGGGGATCAATGCCAGACAGGTTACAGACCTTATGGTTAAAATCGAGGAAGCATCTGCGGAACAGGCCGCTGCCATCGTGGAGATCAACCAGGGACTTGGCCAGGTCTCTGCCGTTGTTCAGACGAATGCAGCCACTGCCGAGGAAAATTCCGCCACCAGCGAGGAAATGTCCGCACAGGCAGAAGCCCTGCGTGAGGAAGTGAGGAAATTCAGACTTAGTTCCCGGGGCTGACAGGACCTTTTGGCAGTTATGTAATAACAGGAGGAGCGGCTGGCTCCATCTCTTTGCAGGTGGAGCCGGACAGCTTTTTCTGATCAATTAATTTTTATGAATTTAAGAATCATTTCCAGCCCTTTTCTGGGGATTACGAAAACCATTTCCATTTTTTCCAGCCTTTTCGGGCATACACTTATCACGAATTTAAGGAGAAAACAGCTTCATGAATAAAAATCAAATACTAAAACAATATTTTGGCTACGACAGTTTCCGGGAAGGCCAGGAAACTTTAATTGACAGCATTTTATCCGGACGGGATGCTTTTGGAATCATGCCCACTGGTTCGGGAAAATCCTTATGCTTTCAAATACCGGCATTGATGATGGAAGGGATCACTCTTGTTATATCCCCTCTCATCGCATTGATGAAGGACCAGGTGGCAGCTTTGAACCAGGCGGGGGTCTTTGCGGCCTTTTTAAACAGCTCTCTGACAGCCAGCCAGTATCATAAGGCCCTTTCCTTTGCAAAAGAAGGAAAATATCCCATTATTTACGTGGCTCCGGAGCGCCTGATGACAGAAGAGTTCCAGGATTTTGCCCGTCATGCCAGGATTGCCATGGTTGCTGTGGATGAAGCTCACTGCGTATCCCAATGGGGCCAGGATTTTCGCCCCAGCTATTTAAAAATCGTGGACTTTATCAATCAGCTTCCCGTGCGCCCGGTGGTAAGTGCATTTACAGCCACAGCCACCAAGGAGGTCCGGGAAGATATCATTGACATTCTTATGCTCCGGGAGCCTGAGGTAGTGACCACCGGCTATGACCGGCCCAATCTGTATCTGGGAGTGCAGGCCCCAAAGGATAAGTATGCTGCGGTGAAGAATTTCATTGACACCCATCCAAACCAGTCGGGAATCATTTACTGCCAGACCAGAAAGCTGGTGGAGGAGGTTTGTGACCGGCTGGGGAGAGATGGAATTTCCGTAACCCGGTACCACGCAGGCTTAAGTGATAAAGAGCGGCATCAGAATCAGGACGACTTTATTTTTGATCGGTATCAGGTCATGGTTGCGACCAATGCCTTTGGTATGGGAATTGATAAGTCCAACGTCAGGTTTGTCCTTCATTATAATATGCCTAAGAGCATTGAAGAGCTGTACCAGGAAATCGGAAGGACCAGCCGGGACCAGGAGCCGGGAGAATGCATTTTGTTTTACAGCGGACAGGATGTAGTGATGAATCAATTTTTTATTGACAATAACCAGGATAATCAGGAGCTTGACGATCTCACCAGGAAAGTTGTGACGGAACGTGATCGGGAGAGGCTTAAGAAGATGACTTATTACTGCTTTACCAATGAATGTCTGCGGGATTACATTCTGCGGTATTTTGGGGAGTATGGGTCTAATTACTGCGGAAATTGTGTGAATTGTTTGACACAATTTGAAACTGTTGATGTGACGGAGATTGCAAAGGCCCTGATTGGCTGCGTGTCTTCCAGCAGGCAAAGGTATGGGGTAAATGTGATCATTGATACCGTCCATGGGGCCAATACGGCTAAAATCCGGCAGTACCGGATGGACACCAATCCCTATTACTCAGTGCTGGCCAAGACTCCTTCTTATAAATTGCGGCAGGTGGTCAATCATCTGATGCTGAAGGAATATTTAACAGTGACCAATGATGAATATTCCATTGTAAAGCTGACGGCTGATTCTGAGAAGCTTATGGAAAGCCAAGAGCCTGTTATGATGAAAATGGCAAAGGAGCAGGAGCCTGCCTTAAGGGAGAAAACCGGTAAAAAATCGAAAAAACCAAAGCTGGCCGGAGTCGAGCTGACAGAGCAGGATGAGGCATTGTTTGAGAAGCTGAGAAGGCTGCGGGCAGAGATTGCCAAAGAGGAAAAGGTTCCGCCTTATATTGTATTTTCTGACAAGACTCTGGTACATATGTGTGCTGTAAAACCGAAGACAAAGACGGAGATGCTGACAGTATCAGGAGTCGGAGAGTTTAAGTATGACAAGTATGGGGAACGGTTTATGCAGTGCATGGACAGTGACCTTTCTATATAAAACATTTCCAATTACAATAAAAGACTCCATTCTGGTTATAATATAGCTTATGAGAAGTTGATTTTTAACTTCTTATAAAAGGTGCTGCTTTTATCACCGTCCATCCGATTATGAAAACTTGTTTTCATAATATCAGTTGTAAGAGACTGCTTTTGGCAGCATCCAACAATTAATCAGACTGGGAGGAATTAATATCATTATGAAAAAATCAATGATTTTACCTGTTTTCATTGCTGTAGCATTGAGCCTGACCGGCTGCGGCCCGGATTCTGCCGGGAGGAAAAGGGCGGAAACCACCCTTGCAGAGAGCGGTGAGGCTGCGGCCCAGGCAGCGGCAGACGCTACGCAATCCGGTTCCAGGGAGCCGGAACTGGTTTTTAAATATGGAGAAGTAAACCCGGAAGAAAATATCATTGCCAGAGTGGGTCTTAAATTTGCCGAATATGTGGATCAACTGTCTGACGGCCGCATTAAGATTGAAGTATATCCCAGTGATGCCCTGGGCGATGAAAAATATTCCCTTAATGTACTTCAGCGGGGAGGGGGACCGGTTGATATGTACAGGGGAAATACCAGTCAGTTGACCGGATATGGATTTAAAAATCTCAATCTGTTTGGCCTTCCTTATGTTTTTGAAAGCCGTGAGGGAATGTGGCGGGTTTTGGAGGATGAAGAGCTGGGGAGGGCTTTTTTATCAGAGGGAAGTGAGATCGGAGCAGGGATGGTAGGGCTGTTTTATACTGATGAAGGCCCCCGTAATCTGTTTACCTCAAGGGAGATCAAGGGACTGGAGGATATTAGAAATAAGAAAATCCGTGTTCAGGAATCTGTTTTGATGATGGACACCATATCTGCCCTGGGAGCACAGCCTGTTCCCATGCCCTACAGCGAGGTTTATGAGGCGATTGAGACAGGGATCGTAGATGGTGCGGAAAACCCTTTGCCTGCTTATATTTCCAGCAGATTTTATGAGGTGGCCCCTTACTATCTGCTGAGCCAGCATGTTTTCAGCCCTGGAATCGTTTTGATGGCAGAAGAAAAATGGAATGCCTTAAGTGAGGAAGATAAGAACATTTTGCTGGAAGCCGGGCGGATGGCCTCACAGTGGAATAAAGAGCAGATTGAAGCTGAGGAAGAGGCGCTGCGCAGACAGTTGGATGAATTGGGAGTTGTTGTCATTGAAATGTCACCGGAAGAAATGGAGAAGGCGGAACAGGAAGAAGAAATCGTCAGAACCAGCTTTACTCCGGGGCTTGAAGATGTGCTGAACAAAATCATTGAGGTTCAAAATACTCAGGAATAAACCGGAAAAACCCTGACTTGCCAGGAAAATTATGCCTGTTCACAGGGCCTGTATTATGGTATGATTGGAATACTTTATGATACAGTCCCAAAAGGAGTGAGCAGTGTATGAAACTATTTCATTTATCTGATTTACACATTGGAAAACAATTAAACGGCTACAGCTTAAGATCCAATCAGGAGGCAGTTCTTGGCCAGATCGTGGATTATGCGTCTGAGGAACATCCGGATGCAATCTTAATCTGCGGTGATATTTATGATAAAACAGCGCCTTCCGGAGAGGCATATACCATATTCAGCAATTTTCTGGAATCTATTTCTCAAATAAAGCCGCGTATTCCGGTTCTGATCATTGCAGGAAATCACGATTCTCCGGAACGGCTTTCTTATGCAAGTCCTTTTCTGGAGAAGCATTCTATCCATTTGTCCGCATTTTTGCCTGGCAGTTCCGAGGAATATTTGAAAAAGATAGTTCTGGAGGATGAATACGGACCGGTAAATTTCTATTTTCTTCCTTTTTTAAAGCCTGGATATGTAAGACCCCTTTTTGAAGAAAACCAGCCTTCCGGGTATGAAAGTGCTGTGAAGGCTGTTTTGGAACGGGAACAGATTGATTTAAAACAGCGGAATGTTCTGTTATCCCATCAGTTTTACGGTTCAGGGAGCAGGGACCCGGAGACCTGCGAATCCGAGCAGGCGGTCATTATGGCTGGAGGTCTGGACCGGGTGGATGTGTCGGTTTTTCCTGAATTTGATTACGTTGCCCTGGGTCATATTCACGGAAGCCAGAAGGTGGGCAGCAGCCGGGTGCGGTACTGCGGAACGCCTTATAAATATTCGGTCAGTGAGGAATTTCATAAAAAGTCTGTGACTGTGGTGATGCTGGGAAAAAAGGGAGAGGAGCCGGAACTGGAATTTCTCCCTTTAAAAGGGCTTCAGGATGTGAGAAAGGAACGGGGAAGTCTGGCAGAGCTGTTAGAGCGGGCAGAGGAAGGGACACGCCACGATTTTGTCAGCATTACTCTTACGGATGAAGAGGAGCCTTACCGTGTCAGGGAACGGCTGGAGGAAGTGTACAGCCATATTCTGGAAATCCGGGTGGATAACCGGCGGACAAGACAAAAACTGATGGAGCAGGCGGAGGAGGTTCCGGTTTTAAAACCTTTGGAGGCATTCCGCCAGTTTTATAAGGCAGTGAGGGGCGGAGACATGACAAAGGAAGAGGAAGAAGCCATGGAACGGATCGTGCAGGAAGCAAAGGAGGATGAAGGCATATGAAACCGCTTTACCTTACTATGTCTGCCTTTGGTTCCTACGGTGGAACGGAAACGGTGGATTTCGAGAAAATAGGTCATGGAATATTTCTGATTACAGGGGATACAGGAGCAGGAAAGACCACGATCTTTGATGCCATATCCTTTGCGTTGTTTGGTGAGTCCAGCGGACAAAGGCGGGAGCCCTCCATGATGCGCAGCCAGTATGGGGAAGATGAGGAGACTTATGTTACCTTAAGATTTTCTCAGAGGGGGCAGGTTTATGAGATTACAAGAAGCCCTTCCTATACCCGGATCAGCAAGAGAAGGAATAAGAACGGAGAATATTCTGCCGTTCCTGTTCCGGCAAAGGTAAGCCTTCTCCTTCCTGACGGAAGCGAATATCCGGGCAGCATCCGGGATATCAACCAGAAGATACAGGAAATCCTTGGAGTGGACCAGAATCAGTTTTTCCAGATCGCCATGATTGCCCAGGGAGATTATTTAAAGCTTCTTCACGCCTCTTCCAGGGAGCGGAAGGAGATATTTTCCAGAATTTTCAACACGGGAATATACAGCCGGATTCAGGCGAAGCTGAAGGAAAAGAACAGCCAGATATATGGAAGGCTGGAGGAAAAACGGCTTCTGTGTTTCCATGAGCTTAAGAACATAGAGCTTTTAGAGGAAAGTACTTATGAAGAGAGATGGCAGGAGCTTTTGGGATTTAAGGAAACAAAGGCTGAGGAAATCAGGGACTTTTTAAAAGAAATAATAAACGAGATAAAAGAGAGAGAAGACCGGATTGGGGAAGAAAAAGAGGCGGGCAGAAAGCTTCTTTCCCAGGCGGAGAACCAACTGACCAGGGCAGAAGAGATTAACCGGCTTTTTACCGGTCTGGAGCAGGCCGCCGTCGGTTTAAAGACTTTGGAGGCCCAAAAAGATCAGTGGAAGGAACTGGAAAAGCGGTTAAATGCTGCCACACAGGCAGACCGGGCAGCAGTGCCGGAAAATACTTACGTTGAAAAAAAGAAAGAATATCAAATCTCCCTGGAAAAGCTGGCTGGTCTGGAAAAGGAGCTGGAACGGTTAAGCCAGACTCTTATAAATGACCAAAAAGAAGCGGAGGAAAGCAAAGCGCGTTCAGACAGGGAGGTTCCGGGGCTTTCCGCTCTCATAACCAGGCTGGAGGAATCCATGCCCCTGTATGAACAGTGGAGGGCTGTCTGGGAAGCTTACGAGAGAAAGCGGCTGGAGGGAGAGAAGGCTGGAATTCATCTGAAGGAACTGGAGGCGGAGCTGGTAAAAGTAAAGGACCGCCTTTTATCCGCTGAGATGACACAGGAGATCCTGGGAGAAAAGTCCCGCCATCTGCCGGAAATCAGACAGAAGAAGAGCCGTGCAGCAGAGGGGCAGCAGGCTTTAGAGGAGCTTGCCCTGGCTTTGGAACGCCTGAAAAAGGATACTGTAAGAAAAGAAGAAATTCAAAGACTGATTGTCATCCAACAGGAAAATTATGAACGGGCAGAAGCTGCATACAATGAGAAGTACCGGGAGTTTTTGGCCCAGCAGGCAGGAATTATGGCGGAGAAGCTGGAGGAAGGACAGGCCTGTCCGGTTTGCGGCTCTATTCACCATCCCCATAAGGCAGAATTGACCAAGGACGCCGCCACCCAGGATGAGGTGGAACAGGCAAAGGAAAAGAGAAACCAGGCAGAGGAACGGCGGGCTAAGGCGGCAGAGACGGGCATCATGGCGGTGGAGAGCTGCCGTCACCAGGAAGAACAGATTGAAAAAGAGGCTCTGAAATGGTTTGGAAATGCTCTTTCCCCGGAACAGCTGAAAACGAAACTTGGACCGGAACTGGAGACATTCCGAAAGTTGTTACATTCAGTGGAACAGGAAGAACGGGAAGCCTTAGAAGCGGAAATTCAGCTAAAGAAAATCCTGGAAGCCCGCATTGAGGATCGGAAAAGGCTGGAGGAACTGGAGCCTGCCAGAGAGCAGGCCATGAATCTTTGGCAGGGGAAAAAGGTGGAAGCCGCCTCTCTTTTGGCAGAAGCAGACCATTTAAAAGCCCGCCTTCCGGAAATAGATGAAAAAGAAGCTGTAAGAAAGCTGGAAGCCTGCAAAAAACGAAGGGAAGAACTGGCGAAAGCCTGGGAACAGGCAGAAGAGCGGTTCCGCCGTGCTTCAGAAATGGAAAAGGAAATGAAGGGCCGTATGATTTCCCAGAAAGAAAACGGGGAAACGGTCCGCCTTGATATGGAACAGGCATATAAATCTTACTGCCTGGCCTTATTGGAGCTGGGGTTTTCCTCAGAGGAAGAATACCGCAGTGCAAAACAGCCTTCGGAAATCAGAAAGCAGTGGGAGGAAGGCATAAACCGCTTTGAAAATGACCTGTTAAAGGCCCGCACCGTTGAAAGCCAGTACCGGGAGCAGACAGCAGGCCGGGAAAAGGTGGAAACCGGTCCGTGGATTCAGCAGGCTGAGATGCTTAGGGAAAAGCAGAAACAGCTTCAAAAAGAAGAAGCCCGGATCACCGGAATCCTCAGCAGGGCTGTTCAGGCAGAAGAAAATTTAAGACAGCTCTGGAAAGAGCAGGAGCAGTTGAATGAAGAATACCGGCTGTACCATACTTTATTTCAGACTGCCAATGGGAAAATGACCGGCTCTGCCAGCCTGGATTTTCAAACCTATGTTCAGCGGCAGTATTTCAATCAGATGATACAGGCCGCAAACAGCAGGCTGAAGGTGATGACCGACGGCAGGTTCCTTCTGCAATGCAGGGAGCTGGATTCCCTGGGAAAGCAGGGGGAAGTGGGGCTGGATTTGGATATTTACAGCATGGACGCGGACAAGATCCGGGATGTGAAGACCCTTTCCGGCGGAGAATCTTTTCTGGCGGCATTGTCCATGGCCCTTGGAATGGCGGACATCATTCAGCGAACCGCAGGAAATGTGTCCATGGATGCTCTTTTTATTGACGAAGGTTTTGGTTCCCTTGATGAAGAATCCAGACTTAAGGCAGTCCGCATTCTTCAGGAGCTGGCCGGGGAGCGGAGGCTCATTGGAATCATTTCCCATGTGACGGAATTAAAGGAGCAGATCGGGAAAAAGCTTCTGGTGAAAAAGACGGAAAAGGGAAGTAAAATCCAGTGGGATATGGATGTGAGGGAAGAATTGTGAGAAATAGGAAGCACTCAGCGGGTATACCATTATGCCCAAAGTACGCGGGTAATAATTGGAAAATACATTTTCGAACAAGTGTTTGCAATGCGGAAACAAGTGTGTTATAATGGGGGAAAACAATCACTGAGTGATAAAAATGCGGGCCTTATCTGGTCCGCATTAGGAGTTTGTGAGATTCCGGATCTCAGTTTATTACAGGAGTATAGATAGTATGGCAAAACAGTATATTAAGATAAGAGGCGCCAATGAGCACAATTTAAAGAACATTGACCTAGAGATCCCAAGGAATGAACTGGTGGTTTTAACCGGACTCAGCGGTTCGGGAAAATCCTCTCTGGCCTTTGATACCATTTACGCCGAAGGGCAGAGGCGTTATATGGAATCCCTTTCATCCTATGCCCGCCAGTTTTTAGGCCAGATGGAAAAGCCAGATGTGGAAAGCATTGAAGGCCTGTCTCCGGCCATTTCCATTGACCAGAAATCCACAAACCGAAATCCCCGTTCCACGGTCGGTACGGTTACGGAAATTTACGATTATATGAGACTTCTCTATGCCAGAATCGGCATTCCCCACTGCCCCAAGTGCGGCAGGGAGATCAGGAAGCAGACCATTGACCAGATGGTGGATCAGATTATGGAGCTGCCTGAGAGGGCTAAAATCCAGCTTTTGGCTCCCGTAGTCCGGGGACGGAAGGGGGAGCATGCCAAGGTTTTAGAGCATGCCCGGAGAAGCGGATATGTGAGAGTCCGCATTGACGGAAACCTTTATGAGCTTTCTGAGGAAATCAAGCTGGATAAAAATATCAAGCATAATATTGAAGTAGTGGTAGACCGCCTTGCCATCCGGGAAGGCATTGAAAAGCGTCTGACCGATTCCATTGAGACGGTCATGGAGCTTGCAAACGGCCTGATGACTGTGGATGTGGTAGATGGACAGCCCATCAACTTCAGCCAGAGCTTTTCCTGCCCTGACTGCGGAATCAGCGTGGATGAGGTAGAGCCCAGAAGCTTTTCCTTCAACAATCCTTTTGGTGCGTGTCCTGATTGCTTTGGTCTTGGCTATAAGATGGAATTTGACGAAGAACTGATGATCCCCGATAAGAGCTTAAGCATTGACCAGGGTGCCATTGTGGTGCTGGGCTGGCAGTCCTGCACAGATAAGGGCAGCTATACCCGGGCGGTTTTGGAGGCTCTTGCAAAGGAATATAAATTCCGTTTGGATACTCCCTTTGAGGACTATCCCAAGGAAGCACATGACGTGATCATTCACGGAACCAATGGAAAGGAACTGAAGGTCCACTACAAGGGCCAGAGAGGAGAAGGCATCTACGATGTGGCCTTTGAAGGTCTGGTTCAGAATGTGGCAAGGAGATACCGGGAAACTTATTCCGAGTCCTCCAAGGCAGAGTACGAATCCTTTATGCGAATCACTCCCTGCCCTTCCTGCGGAGGCAAGAGACTGAAAAAAGAATCTCTGGCCGTTACGGTAGGAGATAAAAATATTTATGACGCTACCAATATGTCCATAGTGAAGTTCCGGGAATTTATGGATGAACTGAATCTGACCTCTATGCAGCATGCCATTGGTGATCAGATTTTAAAAGAGATCATAGCCAGAGTTTCCTTCCTCATTGATGTGGGACTTGATTACTTGTCCTTGACCCGTGCCACAGGAACCTTATCCGGAGGAGAGGCCCAGAGAATCCGTCTGGCTACTCAGATCGGCTCAGGTTTGGTGGGCGTGGCATATATTTTAGATGAGCCCAGCATTGGACTTCATCAGAGGGATAATGACAAGCTTTTGAAAACTCTTTTGCATCTCAGGGATTTAGGAAACAGCGTGATTGTGGTGGAGCACGACGAAGATACCATGATGGCGGCTGACTATATCGTGGATATCGGTCCGGGAGCAGGGGAACACGGCGGAAGTGTGGTAGCCGTTGGAAATGCAAAACAGATCATGAAAAATAAAAACTCCATTACAGGCGCCTATTTAAGCGGACGGATTAAGATTCCGGTTCCAAAGGAGAGAAGAGAGCCCACTGGCTATCTGACTGTAAAGGGAGCGGCTGAAAACAATTTAAAAGATATTGATGTGACATTCCCTCTGGGAGTTATGACCTGCGTGACCGGTGTGTCCGGTTCCGGAAAAAGCTCTTTGGTCAATGAGATCCTCTACAAGGCTCTTGCAAAGAAGCTGAACCGGGCCAGAACTATTCCCGGAAAGCATAAGAAGATTGAGGGAACAGAGCAGCTTGACAAGATCATTGCCATAGACCAGTCCCCGATCGGAAGGACTCCCAGGTCCAATCCGGCCACCTATACGGGCGTATTTGATTTGATCCGGGATTTGTTTGCTTCCACTGCTGATGCAAAGGCCAAGGGTTATTCCAAGGGCCGGTTCAGCTTTAACGTAAAGGGCGGACGGTGTGAAGCCTGCAGCGGTGATGGAATCATTAAGATCGAGATGCATTTCCTTCCCGATGTGTACGTTCCCTGTGAGGTCTGCGGCGGAAAGCGGTATAACAGGGAAACCCTTGATGTGAAGTACAAGGGAAAGAGCATTTATGACGTTTTGAATATGACTGTGGAAGAAGCCCTGAAGTTCTTTGAAAATGTTCCTTCCATTGCAAGAAAGATATCCACTCTCAATGATGTGGGACTTTCCTATATCAGGCTGGGACAGCCCTCTACAGAGCTTTCCGGCGGTGAGGCCCAGAGAATCAAGCTGGCTACGGAGTTGAGCAAAAGGGGAACGGGAAAGACCATTTACATTCTGGACGAGCCGACGACAGGACTTCATTTTGCAGATGTTCACAAGCTGATTGAGATTTTAAGGAGGCTGTCTGAAGGCGGAAATACGGTGGTTGTCATTGAACATAACTTAGATGTGATCAAAACCGCTGATTATATCATTGATATCGGACCGGAAGGCGGAGACAAAGGCGGAAGGGTCATTGCCCAGGGAACACCGGAACAGGTGGCGGAGGTTCCAGCTTCCTATACAGGATATTATATTAAAAAGTATCTGGAGTAATTGGCTGGATTGGTGAGATTCGACATCTTTTTCTAGAATTCGAGAAAATACTTGTCAAGCTATGGGAAGTAGAATATAATGAAACCCAAAGCTAAATTGCAATATTCATTGAAGATCATATTAGGAGGAATACCCGTGAAAAGAGAAATGATTATCGTTCTGGATTTCGGCGGACAATATAACCAGCTGATTGCCAGAAGGGTCAGAGAATGCAATGTTTACTGTGAGGTCCATCCCTATACCTTATCATTGGACAAGATTAAGGAAATGAATCCGAAAGGAATCATTTTTACAGGCGGACCAAACAGCGTATATAAAGATGAATCTCCCCGCTGTGCAAAGGAAATCTTTGATATGGGAATCCCCATTCTGGGAATCTGCTATGGCGCCCAGTTAATTGCATACATGATGGATGGCAAGGTTTCCACAGCTCCTGTCAGTGAATACGGAAAAGTGGAGGTTGATGTGGAAGCGGACAGCAAGCTTTTCGAAAATGTCAGCTCCAAAACCGTTTGCTGGATGAGCCATACGGATTATATCGAGAAGGCACCGGAAGGTTTTTCTATCACCGCCCATACGCCTGCCTGCCCCGTTGCAGCCATGGAATGTGAGGAGAAGGGGCTTTATGCAGTGCAGCTCCATCCTGAAGTTATGCACACTCAGGAAGGTGCGAAGATGCTTTCTAATTTCGTTTACAATGTCTGCAAATGTTCCGGTGACTGGAAGATGGACTCCTTTGTGGAGGCTTCCATTGAATCAATCAGGGAAAAAGTTGGAGACGGCAAGGTGCTCTGTGCATTATCCGGTGGTGTAGATTCTTCTGTAGCAGCGGTCATGCTGTCAAAAGCAGTTGGAAAACAGCTTACCTGTGTATTTGTGGATCATGGCCTTCTCCGCAAGGATGAGGGAGATGAGGTTGAGGCTGTATTTGGACCGGATGGCCCTTATGATCTGAACTTTATCCGTGTAAATGCGCAGAATCGTTTTTATGATAAATTAGCTGGTATAGAAGACCCGGAGAGAAAGCGCAAGGTTATTGGCGAGGAGTTTATCCGTGTGTTTGAGGAAGAGGCCAAAAAGATCGGAAAAGTGGATTTCTTTGTTCAGGGAACCATTTATCCTGATGTAATTGAGTCTGGTCTGGGAACATCTGCGGTTATTAAATCTCACCACAATGTAGGCGGACTTCCGGAGCATGTGGATTTTAAAGAGATTATTGAGCCGTTGAGACTTTTGTTTAAGGATGAGGTAAGGAAAGCAGGTCTGGAGCTTGGTATTCCGGAATATCTGGTTTACCGTCAGCCATTCCCGGGTCCTGGACTGGGAGTCCGGATTGTGGGTGCTATTACTCCTGAGAAGGTTTGGATTGTTCAGGAGGCGGATGCTATTTATAGGGAAGAGATCAGGAAGGCCGGAGTTGATAAGGAACTGGGACAGTACTTTGCAGCGCTGACTAATATGCGTTCTGTGGGATGCATGGGAGATGAGAGAACCTATGATTATGCCATTGCGCTTAGAGCGGTGCTGACATCTGATTTTATGACGGCTGAATCTGCGGAGCTTCCTTGGGAAGTGCTGGGAGCGGCTACAAGGAGAATTGTAAATGAAGTAAAGGGCGTGAACCGGGTACTGTATGATTGTACTGGGAAGCCGCCGGCTACTATTGAATTTGAATAAAGAATAAAAACAAAAAAGTCTAGAAATCTCTAGTGTTTATGCGAGATTCTGGACTTTTTCTTTCTTAATATGGCACCCAAATGACACCTTAAATATCAGATGGGTGCATTTTTTATTAAATCATATAACGATAAATCTGAAACTGAAATGTTAAAGCATAATTATTTGAGGTAGTCCGTGTTGCTATTATAAAGCCTCTCCTAAAATATGTAGAAAAATGTCTGGCCGTGTGCTAAAATTGAAAAGCAGAGATAAAAACACAACGCAAGCTATAGTCTTGCAGAGCTGGTAGGTAGTCCAGCCGCACCTTTTAGGTGTAAGTAACCCTCCCTCCTTGGGTCGTCCGTTCTTTGAGCAGTACAATATTAAGGAGGCGTTATTATGGAAAAGGTAACGAGTAAATTAACCGTATTTTTTCAAGAACCTTTCTGGATAGGCGTTTTTGAACGCATGTCTGAGGGAAGGTTATCAGTTTGCAAAGTTACATTTGGTGTAGAGCCAAAAGACTACGAAGTACATGATTTTGTCCTGAAAAATTACTACCGGCTGCGGTTTAGTCCGGAGGTGGTAACTGATGTGAAGGAAGTTGGTCGTAATCCGAAACGGGTACAGCGGGAGGTCCACAAGCAGGTACAGAATGTTGGTATAGGTACGAAATCGCAACAAGCTTTGAAATTACAGCAGGAGCAGATGAAAACTGAACGAAAGATTGTGAACCGGGAGCAGCGTGAATCGGAAAAACAGCGGCAATTTGAATTGAAACAACAAAAGAAGAAGGAGAAGCATAGGGGCAGGTAACCGTCTTTTATGCATTGTAAAAGTGTGAACCACTTTTCAAGATTCAATTTCTGTAGAAACTTCAGCTCTTTGCTTTGATTGGATAGATGGGCAGATGCAAAGCCTTGACAACACTAAATACAAGAAATATTTTGCTCGCCGTACAGCTAAAAGCAATTGGTCTGATAAGAACAAAAAGTTGGCACAATCCCTTATTGAACAAGGAAGAATGACCCAACAAGGTATGGAAGCCATTGAAAATGCTAAGAAAAACGGTACATGGGATTTATCTGGACGTGTTAGTATCAGTGATGAACAAATTAAGGCATTCAAGCAAGCCATCCAGCAATATGAACCTGCATATACCAATTTATTAGCTATGCCCTTGTCTATACAAAAGACGTATACAGGCTTTTATCTTGACGCAAAAACCGATAAAACACGCCAAACTCGATTAGAGAAAATCATTGATAGGCTTAATAAGAATTTAAAACCGATGTAAGGGTTATTATTGTATATCCTGCCGTGAGAGAAAGCACACAAAGAAGAGGAAAGAGAGGCTTTATGGAATTCAAATACGATACTCCGTTGCGTGGGTGCAATATGGAGCAGGAAATTAAAATACAGCCAACAACGAAAAAAAGCATATTGTTCCGCATTTGGCATTATATCCTGCTTGCCTTGCCGATTACCTTGATCGTCCTATATTACATACTCAATAATAGAAAGCATACCATGGATTGGGTCTTAACGAACATTTCCCTGCCATATAGTGCTGCGGCAGCGCGGGTCACTTCTTTCGGCCCATTTCAATCCTTTTCTCTGGCAGAGGTATTGATCACATTTCTCATACTGTGGGCACTGTATTTTATCGTGAAAACAATCATTATTTTGATACGAAGTCCGCATCGGCTGTTAAATCTTGCACGCAGTCTCTATATAATTATTGTCATCACACTGTACATAGTGGCTGCACATTTTTGGATATGGGACGCAGGATATCACGGTACAAGCCTTGTGGAAAAAATAGGCATTGATTCCAGCGGTATAACTACAGAGCAGCTTACAGACGTTACAATACTTTTTGCTGAAAAAGCCAATGAGTTATCCACGCAGGTAAGACGCGATGCAAACAATCATTTTAATGAGGACAGACAAAACTACTTTACACCCGACAAAGACCTCTATATAAACATTGTAAGGGAATTTCCCGCACTTAATGGCAGGAACCATCCCCCTAAAGCAATGATGTACTCGAAACTTATGAGTGCCAGTGGATTTTCGGGCATTTACATCGCTCTGACCGGAGAAATGAATATTAATGTTGACATACCTGCCTGCTTCATCCCCGTAACAATTGCACATGAAATGGCACACCAGCGCGGTGTCAATTCTGAGGCAGAAGCTAACTTCTCCGCTATTGCTGCCTGCATCACATCAGATAATCCCATATATGAATATTCGGGTTATTTACTTGGACTCATTCATCTGGCAGGCGACTTGAATAAGGCTGATCCATACGCTTGGGACCAAATTGTATCAACACTTAATGCCAATGTCGTTCAGGATTGGAAAGAAAACAATGCTTACTGGAATAGCCATAAGACTTCCGCTACTGAAACGGTCACAACAATATATGACAAGTACTTAAAGTCAAATGGTGTCACTGCCGGAATTGAATCCTATGATGATTGTGTTTCCATGCTGGTATCCTGGCTTCAAAGATGAATTTGCAAAGCATCTCTATGAAAAAAGAGGATTTGTTGTTGGAGGGGTAAAGAAACAATCTATGATTATAGACGGTGAGTATATGGAAGCGTATTACATGCCTAAACTCTTTTAGATAATAAGTATTATAGGTGGTATATGAAATGGAAGAAATAAAATATATTATTAGAACGACTATGGAAAAAGAAGATTATCGAAAGTTCTTATACTTAGCGACCTTTTGCAGAAACAAAATGGTCATTCCCCTGATAGCAAGTATTGCATTTGCTGGCAGTCTTCTAATTAACTGGAATCTACACCTTTTAAATTGGGTTGCAATAACCTTATCTTGGGTATTTTTGTTTGCCCTTGCTATTATTACAGTATGTTTTATGGTAGAAAGAAAAAATAAACCTGGTGTTACTTCGGAACATACGAGGACCTTTGATTCACTGAATATACTGAAATTCTATGAGGAGAAGGTAGTTATGGAGAATGATTTGCTCAAATCTACAGGTGAATTAAAGTATACTCAGTTTTTTTCTGTAATAGAGAGCAAGAACTATTTCATTTTCTACCTAACTGTAAATCAAGCTTTTCCTATTCGAAAAAAGGATGTTGATTCCCCGGATGCCTTTAAGCAGTTTGTAATGAAAGTATTTAATGATAAATACAAACATATTTAATGCCAGCTATGAGCATAATCGAAAACGGACGGATAGAAATTTGAAACGTATTTGTATTAGAAAAGGAGGATCTGAAGAATGAAAAGAACTGCAATATTGATACTCACAATCGCTTTGTGTTTCTCCACTACAGCCTGTGTCAGCGGTCAAAAAAATAGTAGTGACGATAAAGATGAACCTTATAGTACTCCCGCGGCTTCGGTGATAAGCAGCGATGTTCCCACTAAAGAGTCGGTTGAAAACCAGCTTCGTGTAATTTCAGAGAATTCGTCAATGTGGTTGAACGATACGGATGATGGTTCTTCTGGATTCGCTGTTACGGATTTAGATCATAACGGCAGACTGGAGATTATTTTTTCCTCTTGCCAGGGAACAGGATTTTACTCATACAATCAAATATGGGAAGTCAACAGAGAATTTGACGCCATAGAACTTTGTGAAGCAGAAACAAAAGAAGGTGATTCACAGGCGGATATTATGGTGCAGTCCGTTCCGCTTTTCTATGATTCTGAGTCCAATGCCTATTATTATATTTTTGATGACCTCCTTAAAAACGGTGCAGCAGAATATTATGAAAATAAGCGTGCGATTTTGCTTCAGGAAGGAAAATTACTGGAAACGCCTCTGGCATATAAGTCAACAATTTATTCTGATTCCAACTCCAGTAAAATTACCTGTACTGACGCTGATGGAAAAGAGATTAGTGAAGAAGAGTATGATAACATTGCTGACCAGTTTTTTGGCAAATACGAAAAGCATCAGGTTTCCATCGGCTGGATTACAAATGCGTTAGACCCCTTGCAGGATATGAGCATGGAAAGGCTGCTCTCTGCGCTGAAAGAATCATATAATTCCTTTGTAGTGAATTAACCCATGCCAAATCATGACTTTAAGCTGGCTCTCCAGCCAATAAACTCTAATTCGCAGTACACATTACGCCCATAACGAGTAATTTTGGCTGTCCGTTCAATGGAAGTTCAGATAAATTTATTGACAAAGGATCTATATAGGTAATATAATACCTATATAGGAAATGTATTACTTATATTGGAGGTGTACCAGTGTACGATTTCGATACAATGGATAAAAGACTACTGGTATTTGGCTATCTGTTTCGTGTGGCGAATCGTCTTCAAAGTAAAATGGATTCGCAGATGAAAGATCTGACTGCCAAGCAATGGTTTGTAATTCTGGCATTGGGATTATTTGAACAGCCGCCCACGCTAAAACAACTTGCGGCAGCCTGCGATACTTCTCATCAAAACACAAAGCAGCTTGTTGTGAAACTGGCTGAAAAGGGCTTTGTGACAATCCACAGCGATGAGAAAGACGGCAGAGCCATGCGCATAACAGCAAGTGATAAATGCGGGCAGTGGGACAAAGATAATGAACAAATTGCAACACAGTTTATTGATGGTATGTTCTCTGGTATGAGTATGGGTGAAATTGCAGGTTTAAGCAGCTCATTAATGAAAATATTTGAAAATCTAGATAACGTAAATGGGGGAACAGCAAATGTCTAAAAAGATTTTGGTCGCATATACATCGAAGTACGGTTCAACCCGTAAGTATGCTGAATGGATTGCTTCGGCACTGAATGCAGATTTATTTACAGCCCAGACGGTTAAAGCAAAAACTCTAAGCCAATATGACGTTGTTATATATGGCGGCGGTTTGTATGCAGGTGGCATAGCAGGTGTAAAACTGGTCACTCATAACCCCTGCAAAAACCTTATTGTGTTTACTGTTGGATTAGCCAACCCCCTCACGACAGATTATAGTGCCATCATAAAGAAAAACTTTACTCCAGAACTTCTGGCAAAAACAAAACTTTTCCACCTGCGCGGAGGGATTGACTACAAAAAACTTAGACCTATCCATAAAATCATGATGGCCATGATGAAAGGTATGATTCAAAAAAAGCCTGAATCCGAGCGAGACATTGAGGACAAGGAATTTCTTGATACTTATAATTCAAAAGTGAATTTTGAAGATAAGCAAACCATAGATTCCATAATTTCTTATGTGAATGGTTTATAAACTGTATAGAAGCGATCACGTAATTCAGCAAGTGCATTAGCAATAGCATTGTGCTTTATAGCGATATTGGACATAATCAAGCATACAGAATGTGTTGGAACCGGCGCATTTCAATCAACCTGAGGATACTGAATCGAAAGGAGCTCACAGTGGTGTCATATGATGAAAAAATGCAGCGTCTTCGTCTGCAAGTTGAACAAAAAAAGCACAAAGAGTCCAAGCTGAAAGAATTATATATTCAGCGGGAGTCTTTGAGTGCCAAAGTCGATGAACTTAAAAGATGTAAACTGGACGAACAAGCCGATGTCGAACGCCTGGAAGGCCATAGTTTAACCGCCTTCTTCTATGGAGTCATTGGCAAGATGGATGAAAAGTTAGATAAAGAACGTGAAGAAGCCTACGCTGCCAGCGTGAAGTATGATATTGCCGCATGTGAACTTCATTCGGTTGAGGAAGATATTAAACGCTATAAAGCAGAACTTGATGAATTGCGCCAATGCGAGCAGCAATATGAGCAAATAGTGAAGGACAAGCTGGAGGCTGTTAAATCTCTCGGTACTAAAGATGCTGAGGAAATTCTTAGGGCTGAGGAACGTATCTCATATCTGGAGGGGCAGATCAAAGAAATCCAGGAGGCGCTTAGAGTCGGTCAGACAGCCCTTGAGGCCACTGATAGTATTCTGTCCAGCCTTAGTAGTGCAGAAGGGTGGGGTACTTGGGATTTGTTCGGCGGCGGGTTTCTATCGGATATGGTAAAACACGGTCATCTGGATGAAGCTCAGCGGAAGGTTGAGTATTTGCAGGTGCAGTTGCGCCGTTTTGAAACAGAGCTGACCGATGTAGAGATTTCCGCGGATATGCAGGTCAGCATTGGTGGATTTTTGAGCTTTGCAGACTATTTTTTTGACGGATTGTTTGCAGATTGGGCAGTATTGGATAAAATTAATCAATCCCAAACTCAAGTACAGAATACCAAAAGCCAGATCGAGCATGTCATAGGCCGCTTGACCTCTATGCTCAGTGCTAATGATAAAAGCCTTGAAAATGAAAAAACAGTACTGAATGATTTAATTACGAAGGCAGAAATATGAAACGGAGTGACCAGCCTTTTTAGGCCGCACATTGGAATACTCCCACGTTTAATGCGAAAATCGGCATGGCACATTAGGCCATGCCGATTTTCGTTATTTCATAGTTGTTTTTGGCTTGCTCAATGACCTTTCCAAGGTCAAACGCACCGATAAAGTTATAGACGATTTCGATTTCCTGTACCTTGCCGGAAGCCCTGCGCCCGTGTACCGGTTTCAGCAGCTTTACAGATAAAGTCATCTTCATAGAATTACGGTTGATTTGATACGTTCGGCACGGGTTCGCTTGCCTTATATTCCAGTATATCCCCCGGCTGGCACTCCAAAGCTTTACAAATTGCCTCAAGCGTTGAAAACCGAATTGCTTTTGCTTTTCCATTCTTTAATATAGAAAGATTGGCCAGTGTTATGCCTACTTTTTCAGACAATTCCGTTACGCTCATTTTCCTTTTTGCAAGCATTACATCAATATTAATAATAATTGCCATTCAGACACCTCAAACCGTAAAGTCATTTTCAAATTTAATGTCTACGGCTTCCTGTAATAGTTTCTGCATAACTGCAACAAACGCTGACATCACTAACGGAATTGAAGCAAATGCAAATCCGATTATGATAAGACCAGGGGCATCGTCTACCTCTGCAACAAGATACGTTGCGGGTAACGCTGCTATATATAATAGCCCTGTAATAATTATTCCTGATATTTTAATATACTTTAATGCCTTAATCGACGAGCCGGCAAAAACCTCGCCTCTATCAATGTAACCTAATAACATGATTGCTTGGTATATAACAAAGAAAAAAGTTATCATTGCAGCGTACATGCAGATTAAAAATGGATATTTGAGAAAAGCGGTGTCAGGCACAATTTTTATTGCATTATTTGCGAAAACAGGAAGTGCAAATATACAAAATGCGAATACAGCAAGACCAATAATCATGAGTACAATTTTAAGAAAAATTGTCGAAATACGTTGTTTCATACTGTTCACCTCTAAAATATTAATAATATTTTCGTCAGACGATACCATCATTCATAACTTTGTTATCAATAGCCTGTTGAAACAGATATTGAAGCACATAGATAAAAGCAGCAATGGCAGTTACTATCAGTACCACCGTCAATCCAAAGAAGATTAGCCCGGGCTCATTGTCGAGCTTTGCAATACTGTAGAATAAGGGCAATCTGATACCATAGTATCTACACGCGTCATCCTCAATTGTAAATCGAAACGCAACCTATTCGATTTGAAATCAAGTTAATAGTTACAAATATAGTATATATACCAGAAGGCTGCATTCTGGCTTACAAAAAATATTGGTGTTGCTTGATTGACAGAAGGCATTACCAGTCTTTTCCGTTTCATTAGAACTATCAAATCCTATATCCTTAAAGAGTTGGCGGCAGAATGGAGGATATAGAATGTCTAAATTCTTTACTTACGAAGACAGGCTCAGCCTGCAAAAATATCTTAAAGATGCTTTGCCTTTTAAGGAGATTGCACGCCGCATGGATAAAAATCCAACCACTATCTCCAGAGAAGTGCGTAAATACAGCTCGTCTATTGCCACTGGCTATCCTGGGTTTCCCTTCAATGCCTGTAAAAACAGATTCGATTGCAGGAAGAAAAAAATTTGCGGAAAGGAGTGTACCCGTAAAGCAGATACCTACTGTAAACTCTGTCAGTCCTGCAATGCAAATTGTACTGACTTTCTGGAAGAAATCTGCATGGCGAAATTTAAGGTTCCCTATGTTTGCAATGGTTGTGTAACGATTGGCAAATGCACGCTTCTGAAAAATATATATGATTCAGAGCATGCCCACCTCCATGCACATGAGAAGATTTCGGCTTCGAGGAGTGGGCTATGTGTCTCAGAAGAGGAAATCAGCAGATTGAATCAAATCATTACACCGCTTGTGGAGCAGGGGCAATCGGTCAATCAAATCTATATCAATCATCAGGATGAACTGATGTGTAGTGAAAAAACAATCTATAACTACATTGACGCCTGTCTGTTTGACATCAGAAACATTGATCTGCCCCGGAAAGTAAGATTCCGAGAGCGATACAAAAAGCCGGAATTCAAGGTTGACAAAGGCTGCCGTATTGACCGTAATTACAAAAATTTCTGTGAGTTCCTTGAAAAGAACCCCGAGACCAACCTTGTGCAAATGGACTCTGTAATTGGGGAAAAAGGAGGCAAATGCCTTCTAACCATTCACTTTGTCGAATGCAGCTTCATGCTGGCTTATTTGCGTGATGCGAATACTTCAAAATCAGTAACTGATATATTTAATTTACTAAATCATACACTTGGCCACGAGCGGTTTAAAAAGCTGTTTCCGGTGATTTTGACCGATAATGGAAGTGAATTTTCAAATCCCAAAGCAATAGAGTATGGGACGGAGCAATTTATAGGTTTAAGAACCCGAGTGTATTATTGTGATGCCGGAAGTCCATATCAAAAAGGGGCAATTGAGGTAAATCATGAACTGATACGCCGAATCCTGCCAAAAGGAACCAGCTTTCAGAATCTCACACAGGATGATATCAATATCATGATGAATCATATAAATTCATACAAAAGAAAAAAGCTGAACAATCGTAGTCCCTACGAAACCTTCAGCTTTTATCACGGAGAAGAGGTTTTACAGAAACTGGGATGTAAACCGGTAGCCGCCGGAGACATCATGCTAAAACCAGGACTTCTCAAAAAATAATAAATTTGCATGCCGCCAACGTCTAATCTGTCAAAGGAATTAGGGGTGGATTCTCCGATTACAAAAAAATCGAGAGGGAGTTGACCTCCTTTTGGCATACCCATATTTATTATCATACGACAATAAAAGCAAAAAATCAAACTGCATTTCGTTTACAAACGTTGCATTTGACATGCAAATCTGGCATCTCGCCTTACATGTGACCTCTACACGCGTCATAAACAACCTCCATATAAGATTATATTGCTAATATAACATTAGATTTATCGTTTGTCAATAAAAAAATATCGAAATATGGAAAGGCTTATTCTCCATGAATTACCATAAATTACCTTATGATAAATCCATTGTTAGACGAATCACTCCAAATCTTAACAGAGGAAAATGAATAACCGCGCAGCAAGCTACGCGGTATCTGGTAGGAAACGTACAATGACATAGGGTGATATTTCAAAAAATAGCGCAAGGCTTAAACAATTCTTATTTTAAATTGTTCAGATAATTGGTGGAGATAACACTCCGGAGAATATCATAGGAAAATGAACTCCGGAGTGCTACGAAATATACAATATTGGCATAGTCTTTAACTGCCGTGACAGCCTTTCCCTCAAAAAGGACTCGATTTCCGCCCGTATATCATTTCGGTAACTATATTTACCGCGCCCCCGCCCGGTCATACTTTCCCGGTCGAGAAGCTGTATGGCATTTGGAAATGCATCCGTGTTAATAGCGTTTTGCACGAAACTGTATGTCATCAATATAATCTCTATGAACCCATTTTGTGTGACCTTAACACTCAGCTCATCTGCCAGTTGATCGATCAGCTCCCCGTACATGCGTTTCCATTCCGGAAGCAGAATCACAGGGGCAATCAGCAGCCCAACCGGATATCCAGCTTCCGCCATGGCGTTAAGCGCACGGATTCTTGCCTGCAGCGGGGAGGTTCCCAGTTCTATCCGTTGTATTATTTCTTGCGGATTCACGCTCATTCGAAATATGGTTTTCCCTTTGTGGTCAAGGTTAAGCAACGGGTCCACCGTATCAAATTTTGTTGGAAATGTCAGATTCCCCCGGCCTTCATGGGAAAAACGTTCAATTGTATAGGGCAGATTATCTGTTATTGTGTTTTCCAGCAGCAAATCACTGTTGCTGCCAATCTCAAAGGTTTGAGGCACCGGAGCCTGGGCATCCTTTTTAAGCACTTTATCCAGCATTTGCTCACGGTTGACAAACAAACGCAAATAGGCGCATTTGTTGTAATTACAGACCAAATAGCAGTATAGACACATGGCTTTGCAGCCTGAGGACGTATATGGCACCAGCCAGTCAGAAACCTTATGATTGGGGACATACCGATGAGTTTTTCTAATTCCGACGATTAAATGATTTTTTAGTCTTGGGAAGTCCTGGTTGGGTGCCGCTGTCATTTCCGGTATACGGTTATGATTTTCTATCTGTATCCAAGGCAGGTCCGCATATTTGTTCTGCAACAACAGTCCCAGCTGATAATCAAGCGCGCCTGGCTCATAATAAACCGCATCAAAGTTCATATTCATGTGAACACCTCCGATGAGGATAGTTTACCGAAATTTGCGGAAATTATTTCTGGAGGAAGAGTTCAATGTAACAATTTAAAAAAATAAGTTGAAATACATTTTAAAGCATTATATGATGAATTCAGACATCGATGTACTCTATTAAAAAGAAGGTAAGTTATGAATATCAGTATTGAAATGATTTTATCATATAAAATCGCTTATATACGAAGAACAGGTCCTTACGGTTCGGAGAATGTACAGATAATGGAACAATTAAAAGACTGGGCCAAAGAAAAGAAGTTATTTAATGAAAGTTCAATTATATTAGGAATAGCCCAAGATAATCCTCAATTCACAGAGCCTGAAAATTGCCGCTATGACACATGTTTCGTTGTGCCGGAGGAGTTTAGTGCTGACGATGAGTATATTAATTTTGGAAAAATTTTGGGTGGAAAATATTGCGTATTTAAAATAAGCCATACTGCAGAGGCTATGCAAAAAGCATGGCTGGAGATATTTCCGGAGTTAGCAAAAAGAAATTATGAATTTGATGACAAAAGACCTATTATGGAACGCTATGCAGCACAAATGATAAATAAACACTATTGTGAAATTTGTGTACCAATATTATAAAATAATATGAAGCCATATTCCAATTTCCCGGGAAACCTTGGAATACATGCATTTATAAAACAGGGGTAAATATGATTAGAAAGTTTGAAATTGATAAATTGGAAACAGTCATGAAAATATGGCTCGAAGCGAACGTTTCGGCTCATGATTTTATTAGCCAGAATTACTGGCAGGAGAATTATAAGCTGGTTGAAAAGATGTTACCTGAGGCAACCATATTTGTTTATGAAAAAGGCAATGCAATTCTGGGGTTTATTGGATTAACAGAAAATTATATTGCCGGACTATTTGTTGATACAAATAGTCAATCCAAAGGTATGGGGAAAGCTTTGCTTGATCATGTCAAAGAAAGCTGCTCCCAATTATCACTGCAGGTTTACAAAAGGAATTCTCGAGCGGTTGGATTCTATCTAAGAGAAGGCTTTGTTATATTAAATGAACAAATGGATGAAAATACCGGAGAAACAGAGCTTGTAATGAGTTGGACAAAATAAATATAGATAAATCCGAATTTAAAGGTGGTGCAATATGCAGGAATACAAAAATAAACAAGAATTGATTGATGAAATATCAAAGCGGGCGAAGCTGTTCATTGATGAATTTTCCTCTGTTACAGAAACAGATAAAGACAAATTGGTTGATGATGTTGATAGAACCCCTGCACAGATGATAGCTTATCAATTAGGATGGCTTAATCTCATTCTTGATTGGGAAAAACAAGAACAGCAAGGGACTGAGGTGGTAACTCCTCATGTTGACTATAAGTGGAATAATCTTGGTGGATTATATAATGGTTTCTATAAACAATATGAGAATTACAGCTTGCAGGAATTAAGAAGTATATTTGAAAAAAAGGTACAGCAAATCATCAGCCTGATAGAAAGCTACACAGATACCGAGCTTTTTCAGTCTGGTGGCAGAAAATGGGCTTCCTCAACACCTGCTAACTGGCCAATCTGGAAATGGATTCACATAAACACTGTTGCACCATTTAAGACATTTAGAAGTAAAATTAGAAAATGGAAAAAGCAGAACGGGTAAATAGGAATTTATTAGGAGATTTTTAACTGCGGATTATTTATATAATCCTTTCAGCGTAACAAATTGAAATTGGGGTAAAAGATGAATGGGAGCCATTTGAAATAACAGCAAATGAATATTTAGAAATTGTAGAACAACTTTTAAATATCTCCATGATTTAACCATACAGAAAAGAGTAATATCCAATTTATTGGTGAGATTATAAATGAAGAAGAACATCATAAAATCCAATTAGAAGTACAGATTATTTATATAGTGGGAATTTCAATAACTTATTGTTCATATCAACAAGGCAGGAGAAGGCTAATGAAATTAAAACAAAGAAGATTGTTCACTTTTTTCCTATTGTTCACAGTACTGTTCATCCTGGGTGCAGTTCCAGTATTTGCAGAAGAGGATGGGATACCGTCCATTAAGCTGGAGGTCATTCTTCAGAGTGACGGCTCTGCGGTCATAACGGAGATCTGGGATGTGCGCGGTGTATCCAGCGGTACGGAATATTATAAGGCTCTGAATAACATGGATGGGATGAGCGTCCATTCCCTGACTGTATGGGACGAGTCGGGAACGCAATACAAAACGCTGGGTTTCTGGAACACAAAGCTCTCCAGAGAGGAAAAGTCCGGTACTTGCGGCATCCTGAAAACCTCCGATGGATATGAACTCTGTTGGGGCATTGGCAGCTATGGCAACCATCAATATACCCTCCAGTATACCGTAGATGGATTGGTAAAGGATTATGGTGACTATGCAGGATTCTATCATCAGTTTATATCGGAACTTTCAAGTGCTCCGGAATCAGTTTATATTAAAATCCGGATGGCGGATACAGGTCTGACGGAAAACAACGCCCGGATATGGGCATATGGCTTTACAGGAGAAGTCGAGATTGGAAGCGACGACAGCCTTAATGTTTTTTCTTCTGAAGCTTTGGATGGCGGAGACTATGTAAATGTACTCTGCCGCTTTGACAGAAGCTTGTTCCCACTGGCCCCCGCGGCCGACATGTCTTTTGAAAAGTTGCAGAAATCCGCAGAAAATACAAACTCTAATACGGCTTTGTATATCGTCCTTGCTGTTATAGGGACGGTTATTGCCGCGACTATTCTTTTAATCACTTTCTATTCTTCACAATATAAACTGGCAGACGGCACAGTCGTGCGGCTTCCAAGACAGAAACAAATAGATTTGAATTGGTCGGTTCCTTTTGGCAGCAGTATTCCTGCTGTATATTCCGCAATGCTGCTGCTGCGCAAAGGCATTTCCAGTGAAACACTTATGAGCGCGTATCTTATCCGCTGGCAGAAGGCGGGGTATATCCGCATAGAAAAGCGGGAAAACCAGCGAACTAAAAAAAGGACTCAAGAAGAAGTTATCGTATTTAGCCCGGATAAAATACTGGACCCAGGGGTGGAGCGGGAGTTGTATGAAATTTTAACCGACAACACTGACCGTGACGGCATTCTTTGGACCTCTGACATCGGAAAGCGGGCGAAAGAGCTTTATGAGAAGATCACTGCATGGGCGTCAGAAGTAAAAAGTGAAGGGGATCAAGCATTAATCCTGTCAGGTGCGGCGGCAACGGATATAAAGGGCACTGTCCGGTTTACTGTATCGGGTTTTGAGCAGGCTGTCAAACTGCTGGGGTTCCGGAAATACCTGATAGAACTGCGCAGGCAAAGTGAAGATAGGTCAGTTCATGGAGAACTTTGGGGTGATTATCTTGTGTTTGCTATCTTGTTTGGCATCGGAGAGCATGTCCTCGAAAGCATGAAAGCTCTTGACCCTGCATATTTTGATACCTTTGCAGGAATGTACGGCTACAACGCCTATACCATGATATACCTTATGAATATGACGAATCACATTTCCAGCTCTGCGTCGCCAACCAATAACACGGCTGGGATGGGCGGAGGAGTAAGTTCGGTCGGCGGCGGAGGTTTCTCCGGAGGAGGCGGAGGAGGCAGCCGGTAATGGTGGCGGCTTTCACTGTAAGCACAGTGCTGCACCTTCAATGGGATTGATAAGGAATAAGATCTCTTATGGCATGTTCCATTATGAGATAATAAGAAGTTAAATCGGAATTTGTCATGGGAAAGAAAGGCCGAAAAATGGATAAGCCAAAGAATGAAAAGGAAAGAAAAGAATTAAATAAAAAGCTTTTAAAGAATACCTTTAAAAGCGAAGTTAAAAATAGAAAAAAAGTAAAAATTATTGAATATATAATTGATTTTTTTGGTATTTTCATTGCATTTTATTTAGCAGATCTGATAGTAGAAATACTGTCAATTAAATTCTGGTTCATGGATATGGTTATAAATGCTGTGCTTATATTTGTAATACTTTCCATTATTTCAATATTTGTAAAAAAGATATGGAAGTAAACAGGAATTTGCAAGGAAAGTTTAACCATGATTGATGAAAAATATGATATGGAACGCCTTTGGAATAATGGCGGTAAAGCATGGACGTATGAATATAAATACCGCAGAGGTGGTAAGACGCTCTGTGCGTTATATGTAAAATAACAAATTTTAATTTAGTGGGGATAAGTATGGGACATTTCGGTTTTTCTTATATAGGGCTGGTTTTCTTGCTGATGCTGATAGTCCCTAACCTTATGTGGACAAAACATCAGCCTAAAGGGTATGATTCCCGGAACGAAAGTAAGGCCCTGGCGGCTTTTGAACGCATTGGACAGATTCTTGTTACCTGCACTGCGCTTATTTTTTCAGACTTCAATCTTCGCCCGTGGTCAACATGGACGCTGTCGCTGATTGCCGCAGTACTTCTGATGCTCTTGTATGAAGCATGGTGGATTAGATATTTTAAAAGCAAAAGGACCTTATGGGACTTTTACAGCAGCATTTGGGGTGTTCCGGTAGCCGGCGCAACATTACCTGTCGCCGCATTTTTTCTGCTCGGTGTGTATGGGAAAGTAATTTGGCTTTTGATTTCTGTCGTGATTTTGGGAATCGGACACATTGGAATCCACTTACAGCACCGAAAGAACATAAAACACTGAAATTCAATTGGGCATATAAATATGAAACGGGAAAAATGCGGGTTGATGATAAAAATTATCGTTAACCTCATGGACAAACCAACTCTTTATTGATAAACTAAAACTGTTAGAGGAATCTAACCGATAGATCAACCAAGAAACCCAGCAAAAAAATACAACCCTCCCTATTGCCTTCGGGCAGTAATCCTCAGGGCTGATAGAAATATAAGAAGAGGTTTTGCAGAGGAGATTAGCACCCATCGCCTCTGGCAAAACCTCTTTCTATTACTTATAGCCTCCCACCATCCAAAACCAGGATGCCGCCAAGGATTCAGAAAGGAACAAAAAATAAATGGAAATCAAGCAATTAGAATATTTCGTTGCAACTGCCGACCACGGCAGTTTAAACCGGGCAGCCGAGAGACTATACACCTCTCAGCCCAATGTAAGCAAGGTGATCGCCGCCCTCGAAAAGGAAATAGGCGTGCAGTTATTCAAACGAAACAACCGGGGAATTGAGCTTACGGAGCACGGAAAAATGCTGTATGGCCATGCATCCTCAATTTTAAAAAGCTCTGATATTATACTTTCCATGGCGCAGAAGCAGACACGCCGAAGCTTCAGTGTATCCGGTTATCAAAGCAGCCTCATTGCAAGATTTATGGCGGAGATATATGAAGGCAAGAAAAACGAACTGAAACTGGAATACAGGGAAGGGGTGGTAGAGGAAATCACAGACAATGTAGCAGATCACATATCTGAAATCGGCATCGTCTACATTGCCAAAGATCAAATCTGCTGCTTCCGCCACATCATCGGCCATAAAAAGCTGGAATTCCATCCTCTTTTCCAGCGGGGAATCTGTATTTACATAGGAAGCAAACATCCTTTCTACAACAGGGACAGCATTGACTTTTCCGAATTAACCGACCTTAAATTCATGCAGGGAAAGGAAGACTTTTTTGCCATAGAGCATCATATTGAAAAGATCAGCGGAGGTACCGCCCACATAGAACATTTAAATGCGCCCTTTTACACCAACAGCGACTACATGATCCACAATCTGCTTAAACATACGGACGTATGCTGCATGGGAATTGATCTGGTATCAAGAGACTATGAAAACCAGGGAATAAAAGCGCTAAAAGTAAACAACTGTCAGCATTTTCTCACACTTGGATATGTAAACCGCAAAAAGGATGAGCTGTCTGAAGAGAGTAAAATGCTGATCGAAAAAATGGTTAGCTATAACGAATCGCTATAACAGCCCTCTTCCGATTTGATATTAGTAAGTCTAGACTAACTGTGCTATTATGATCCATAGTCATAAACAAAAGGAGAGCAGATATGAAAAAAAGACTTTTTGGATTATATGCAGCAGGTATTCTGGCTGCGTCAATATTAGCTGGCTGCACAAATTCCGCCGGCCCATCAAAGGAAGAGAGTTCTTCCGTACAGGCAGAGGCGTCTGCCGGAGAGCAGGAGAGCGGGGCAGCAACGAAAGATGAACTGGTATTTGTCAATTACAGAGATATCAGAGACTTAAACCCTCACCTGTATGCAGGAGAAATGTATGCCCAGGAAATGCTTTATGAAACCCTGGTAACTATTTCAGACAAAGGCTATGAACCCTGCCTGGCAGAAAGCTGGACAGTGAGCGAGGACGGAAAGGTTTATACCTTTAAGATCCGCAAGGGCGTAACCTTCTCCGACGGAGAGGTATGCGATGCCAATGCCATCAAAGCCAACTTCGAAGCCATCATTGAGAACAAGGAGCGCCACACCTGGCTGGAGATGATGAATCTTCTGGTGGGAGTATCCGCACCTGATGACGAAACCTTTGTGATCGAGCTGACAGAGCCTTACTATCCCATGCTGACAGAGCTTGGAGTGACACGGCCCTTTGCCATGATTTCCCCTAAGGCCATGAAAGACGGCAGCACAAAGGATGGCGTTAATGAATACATAGGAACCGGTGCATACGTTCTGACAGATTTTGTTACAGACGAATATGCAGTATTTGAAGTCAACGAAAACTACTGGGGCGAGAAGCCGGCCATTAAAAAGATTACAGTAAAAGTAATCCCGGACAACCAGACCAGAATTCTGGCTCTTGAAAAAGGAGAAATCGATCTCATATTCGGAAAGAACATGATTGATGCCGATGCAGTGAATAAATATGTGGACAGTGAAGAGTTCCAGGTTTCTTTATCAGACCCCACATCCACCAGACAGATTGTATTAAATACCGCCAATTCTGTTTTAAAGGATAAGGTTGTACGTCAGGCTATTCAGCATGCCACCAACCGCCAGGCCATTTCTGACGGTATTTTCTACGGACTGGAAGCTCCTGCTGACACCCTGTTTTCCTCAACCGTTCCTTACTGCGATATCAACCTGAAGCCATATGCCTATGATGCAGATCTGGCAGGAACCATGCTGGAAGAAGCCGGCTGGGTAATGGGCAGCAGCGGTATCAGGGAAAAAGACGGAACTCCTCTTGCTCTTTCCCTTCTTTACAACAGCGACAGCGTAACAGAAAAAACTATTTCAGAATACCTTCAGTCTGAATACAGGAAGCTGGGAATGCAGTTGGATATCAAGGGAGAAGAAGAGCAGTCTTACCGTGATAACATGAAGGCAGGACATTTTGACATGGTATTTAATATCTGCTGGGGTACCCCTTATGATCCTCAGTCCTCTCTGGCTGCTATGAGACAGCCGGTGTACGGAGATTACGCAGCCCAGCTTGGACTGGAAGACAAAGCGGAAATCGACCAGGCTATTACAGATATTCTGGTTTCCACCGATGAAGCCAAAAGACAGGAACTTTACACCTTTGTTCTCACCAGACTTCATGAGGACGCCGTGTATATTCCTCTGACCTTTGAGTGTAACAAAGCCATCAGTACCTCTTCATTAAAGGGAGTAGGCTTCACCCAGACTCAGTATGAGGTGCCGTTTACCCAGATGTATTTCGAATAGAGGGAAATCAGGAAACAAGAAAACACGCATGCCGGTCCTTACATCTCAGGACAGGCATGCTTTTTTCGGAAAGGACCTCCTATGAAAGCTTATATTGTAAAGCGGATTTTATCGGCCATTCCGCTTTTGCTGTGCATTTCTTTTTTGTGTTTTGTTTTTATCAACTTAATCCCCTCTGATCCGGCAGAGGTGGCCCTTCGTGTGCGCCAGACGCCTATAATTACCGAGGAAGCCATTGAACAGGTCCGGGAGGAACTGGGATTAAATGATCCCTACATGGTCCGTTATTTCCGGTGGCTGGCAGACTGCCTCCGTCTGAATTTTGGGGTCAGCTACACCAATCCTGCCAGAACCGTTCTGGGGGAAATTCAGAGATGTCTGCCTGCCACCGCATTGCTGGCTTCTGCTTCTCTGGTCTTCGTCATTGTTCTGAGCCTTCCCATCGGCTTTTTCTGCGCCGTATATAAGGACAGCTGGTTTGACCGGATTGTCCGGGGAATTGTGTTTATGACCACTGCCATGCCTGCCTATTGGATCGGGCTTTTGATGATATGGCTTATCAGCATCAAGATGGACTTGCTTCCCACCAGCGGAAGCGGAAGCTGGAAGCATCTGCTTTTACCGGCCTTTACCGTTTCCCTGACCTATATTTCCACTTACATCCGGCTCATCCGCAACAACATGCTGGAAAATATGAAGGAAGATTATGTGCTGTATGCCAACGTCAGAGGCTTGAAGCAGAAAAATATTCTGGTCAGGCACATTTTGAAAAACTCTCTCCATACGTGTATCGTAGCCATTGGTATGAGCATTCCTCAGTTAATGGCAGGAACCATTGTAGTGGAAAATGTATTTGCCTGGCCCGGCCTTGGAAAGCTGTGTATCAACTCCATCTTTAACCGGGATTATCCGGTCATACAGACTTACGTTCTGCTGATCGGAACCCTGTTTGTTGTGTTTAACCTGTTATTTGATATTATCCAGTGTATCGCTGACCCAAGACTGAGAAGGGAGGTATCCTGATATGTGGAAGCGTTTATTTCAGAACAAAATGGCTCTTATTATGATGTGCCTCCTTGGAATTGTGGCCCTGCTGGGTATATTTGCCCCCTTTATCGCTCCCAATGATCCATACGAAAACGATATTTTAAACAAATTTGCCCCTTACAGCCTCCAGTTTCCTTTGGGAACAGACCATTTAGGCCGGTGCATTCTGTCCAGAATGATCTATGGAATCCGTCCTACCCTGTTTCTTTCCCTTGTGACCATGATAGGAACCATTGGTCTTGGAACCATTCTGGGCCTTTTGGCGGGGTATTTCCGGGGACCGGTGGAAGAGGTCATTATGCGGTCTGTGGATGTGATGATGTCCTTTCCCAGCCAGATCATGGTATTTGCCGTGGTGGCCCTTCTGGGCATTGATGTGCGCAACGTGATCATGGCAAATGTGCTGATCAAATGGGCCTGGTATGCCCGAATGATCCGTACCAACGTTATGAAGTACAGGGACAGAAACTTTGTTCTCTATTCCAGATGCATCGGAACCGGGGAACGGTTTATTCTGGCAAGACACCTGCTTCCAAGCATTGCCTCAGAAATGGCGGTTTTAGCCACTCTGGACATTGGCTGGGCAATCCTTAATATTTCTACCCTCTCTTTCCTGGGACTTGGAGTACAGGCTCCTATTCCGGAGTGGGGAGCCATGCTCAACGAGGCTAAAAATGTCATGACCACAAATCCCATACAGATGATTGCGCCGGGAGTTGCCATTGTGGTGGTCGTGGCGGCCTTTAACCTGCTGTGAGATGCCTTAAGGGATGCCCTTGACCCGAAGGAGGTGCAGATTTAATGACCCCTATTCTGGAAGTGAAGAATTTAAAAGTAGATTTTCATTATAAAAAACGGGTCCAGCCCATTATCAAAGGGGTGGATTTTCCCCTGCATTCAGGCCAGTGCCTTGGCATACTGGGAGAATCGGGAAGCGGAAAAAGCATGAGCAGCAAGGCCATTATGGGACTTTTGGACCAGAGCTTTTCTGTTTCAGGGGAAGCCATTTACCGTGGAGAAGACCTGCTGAAAAAGAATAAAGAGGAGCTGAGAAGGATTCGGGGAAAGGGAGTCTGCATGATTTTACAAAACCCCATGACCTGTTTTGATCCTCTCTACCGGATTAATGACCAGATGGCAGAAACTTATCAGGAGCATTTAAATCTGCCCAAGGCACAAATCTATGAAAAATCCATAGAAGTCCTGGAAACCATGCAGATTAAAAATCCTCAGGAAGTGTTGAAAAAATATCCCCATCAGCTGAGCGGAGGCATGCTCCAGCGAATCATGATCGGATTGGCCATGTCCATGGAACCGGATATTCTGATTGCCGATGAGCCGACCACGGCCATTGATGCCATCACCCAGTTTGAAATCATGAAGGAATTTGAACGGATTAAAAAAGAAGCTAAAACAGCCATGATATTCATTACTCATGACCTGGGAGTTATTTCCCGGATTGCGGATCAGGTTCTGGTGATGAATCAGGGCGTGGTTGCTGACCGGGGAACCTTCCAGGAGATCATGGAACAGGCCAAGGACCCTTATACCAGACTGCTGGTGGAAAAGAGAAAGGCTGTTATGAAGAAATACCGGTATGCCATGAAGGGAATGGAGGTGAAGGAGGTATGATAAAGGCAGAGCACATTGATGTCAGTTTCCGGAAGGAAAATCAGGAGACCGTGTTTGGAAAAGAACGGCAGCAGGTGTTATTTGACGTCTCCTTTGAAGTGAAGGAAGGGGAATGCCTGGGGATTTTAGGAGAAAGCGGAAGCGGAAAAAGCACCCTGGGAAGAGTCCTCTGCGGGCTTTTAAAGCCGGATAAGGGAACCGTAGAGCTGGAAGGAATGCCCCTTGCCGGGAGAGGCAGAAAAAAGGGAAAGACTGTGATCAGTGTCGTATTTCAGGATTACACCACCTCTGCAAATCCCAGATTCCGGGTGAGAGATTTAATTGGAGAATCCCTGATGGTGCGGGAAAGAAGGGAAAAGATCAAGCTGGAGAGGGAAGCAGAGCTTGAAAAGCTGCTGGAGCTGGTTGGGCTGGATATGAGCTATTCCCAGCGATTTCCTCATGAACTGAGCGGCGGCCAGCTTCAGCGGGTCTGCATTGCCAGAGCCATTGCCGTAAATCCCAGGATCATCTTATTTGATGAAGCCATCAGTTCCTTAGATGCCCATACCCAGGTACAGGTTATGGACCTTTTAAAGGACATTCAGGAGAAGAGAAAGCTGACTTATGTTTTTATAACCCATGACCTGACCTCAGTCACTTATTTGTGCAGCCGCGTCCTCTTTTTGTATCAGGGGAAAGTGGCGGAAATCAGGGATGTGGAGGACATTGCCGGTGTGACTCATCCCTATGCGAAAAAGCTACTGGAATCCGTCATGGATTTTGACCAGATTCAGGATTTGGAAGCTGATAAAAAAGATGGCTGGGAACAGGCTGTATGAAGAGATTCTCAGGAAAGGAGTATTAATGAGTCTGTATATAGGAAATTGTCAGGTGGAATCAGGAGAAAAGAAAAACGGAATGCTGGAAGTGGGAGAACATGATCCAAAGCTTCCCATGACCCTGATCTGCGGAAAAGAAGAAGGGCCTGCGGTTCTCATTTCAGCAGGAATCCATGGGGCGGAATATATTGGAATCCAGACTGCCATGGAGCTGTCCAGGGAAATAAAGCCGGAAGATGTAAAAGGAAACCTGATTTTTCTTCTGGTTGCAAACCCTTCCGCCTTTAAGGACTTTGTGCGGTTTACGGTGCCGGAAGACGGCAGGAATTTAAACCGGATGTTTCCCGGAAAAGAAGACGGCAGTTTATCGGAGCGGATTGCTTTTACTATGGTGAATCAGCTTTACCCCAAGGCTGATTACTTTCTGGATATACACGCAGGGGATACCAGTGAACGGGTGATGCCGTTTCTCTATTTCCCGGGAGGAGCCAGTGAGGATGTGGCGGAAGCTTCTAAAAATATGGCAAAAGCAGCGGATATGGCGGTTCGTGCCAGGTCAGGGTCTTTAACCGGAGCCTGCGGCTGCGCCGGTTCTCACGGCATTCCTTCTCTTTTATTGGAAAGGGGAGGCGGCGGAGTCTTTACCAGGGAAGAGGTAGAGCTTTATAAGCAGGATATCAGAAATATTCTGATCCGCCTTAAAGTGTTGGAGGGAGAAGAGGTCCATACAGTCAGCCAGTCAGAGGTAAACAAGGCTACATACATAGAAGCAGAGACAGAAGGATTCTGGTATCCTGCCTTAAACGCAGGAGATCAGTTTTGTTCCGGTGGGCTTTTAGGAGAAATCAGGGATGTGTGGGGAGATTTAAAAAAGGCTTATTATGGAGAGTATGATGGAATTATTCTTTACCAGACCGTTGGCATGGGAATCAAAGAGGGAGATCCTTTGGTGGCATACGGCATGATGGAAGAAGGATAATAGACAAAAAAGAAGCATGGCGGCCGGACTTTTGTCCGAAAGCCATGCTTCTTTTGATGATGCGCCCTGGGGGCATACCGCTATGTCCAAAGGCATGGACAAGAAAGATGAAATGTTTCAGTCGCTGGAGTATTTTGACAAAGCCAGGATTCCGGCGCCTCCCAGATATAAGGCAATGGCAGCCAGAACAAGGGAGGGAATCCACCAGGACATAGAAGCATCCGCCGGGATTGCCGGCAGTATGGTTTCACCGAATATTTCAGAGGTGGAGCCGATAACAAAGCCGATGATCATACAGTAGGTGGAATGAGGAAAACGGTTCATTAAAAATTCCAGGGGTTTTGTGATTAAAAATACGCCGATCAGGGTGGCAATGCCCAGAATCCCGATATATAGAACGTCAAACCTGGTGATGGCGGCCAGCATGGTATCATACATTCCCAGCACCAGAAGCATGTGGGAGGTGCTGATTCCGGGAAGGACAAGGGCCAGTGCAATTACGATTCCTGTCACTAAGATCATTACATAGTGAATGAAGCCGGAGCCGGAAACAATATCAAAATTGCCTGTCGGTATAAAGCCGATGGAAATTACAATGATAAGGCCCAGCAGAAAGTAGAGGAGGGAAGAAAGGCTGAATTTCCGTTCCTTTGTCTTTTGATAAAGGGCCGGAATTCCTCCGATTACCGCTCCCAGGAAAAAGAAAGAAACCACAAAGGGGAATTTTTCAAGGAGCCACTGAATCAAAAATGCCAGGGAACCGATTCCGATTCCCGCTCCCAGACAGAATTTAAAAAGGAAAATGGTATTTCCCTTAATATCCTTTAAAAAATTGCTGATAGCATGAATCAGTCTGTCGTAAATTCCCAGCAGGATTGCCATTGTTCCGCCGCTGACGCCGGGAACGCTCATGGATGAGCCGATCATAAAGCCTTTTAACATAATCATTAGGGTGTGTTTCATGTTTGCCTCCAGTAAATGCGTTGGATTTTTTTAAATATTGCTATCCTAACATATATGAATAAAAATAGCAACAGCCTGATGGAGGAAGAGACAGAGGAATGTTCTTTTTCGGTACTATTTGAGCTTTTTTGTCAATTAAATGACAAATTTTAACAAAAGTATTGTTTTTTGCCCAAAATCGGTTATATTATTTTATAGGCAATAAATTATTTTTGTAACAATACAAAGGAGGAGCTATGAATTTAAAAGGGATTCGTCAGAAAATCATTTTAAATACATTGATTGTCACCATCATTATATCAGCGGTCACAACCATTGTGCTGTCAATATCTGCAATGTCTTTGACAAATGTCACCTTGGAGGAAACTCTTGTGCCTTTTGCCAAAACAGCCTCAAAAAGCATTGAAAGCAACTTACATATTATGGCGGACCGCATCTTTATGATAGGGGAAAACCGGGAACTGTCCTCAGAGGAGGCGACTATTGGGGAAAAACAGCAGGTTCTCGACAAAGCCACATCAGGAATAGAATTTGTCTGGCTTGCCCTTTACACAAAAGAAGGGAAGCTTTACACAGGAAAGGGAAACAGTCCTTCCGACATTTCCGGAGACAAGCTGTTTCAGATGATGCAGGAGACCAATAACCTTGTAGTAGGGGATACATATGCCGGTGAAGATGGGCTTGAGGTATCGGTGGGGATGCCTATCGTCACGGAAAAAGAGAATACCTATTATCTGGTGGGAAGCTACAAATATGATATGCTTGACGATGTAATCAGCAGCATCCATATCGGCTACAGCGGCCATGCCTTTGTGATGAACGAAAGCGGACAGGTCATGGCTTACCCGGATAAGGAGTTTATCAGACAGGGAGAAAATATTTATTCTCTTTATAAGGATGATACAAAGCTTTTAAGCGTATTTGACACCATGAAAACGGGAAGGATCGGTTCTGCCTCCGTATCTTTGGATGGAGAGGACACTCTCGTTGTCTATGCACCTGTAAGAGGTGTCAATTGGTACCTGGCTATCATCACCCCAAAATCAGATTTTACCGGCGTTGTCAATACGGCTATTATGGTCAATATAGGAACTACCCTGACTCTGACCCTTCTCGCAATATGGTTCATTGCCCGCTTTGCAGGAAAGATTTCCAAGTCTCTGGGAAATGTGACGGGACGGATACAAAAGCTGGCGGAAGGCGATTTAACCAGCCCTGTGGAAGTGATGATGACAAACGACGAAGCCCAGACTCTTTCCAATTCCTTAAAGGATACAGTGGAACGGGTGAGCGGATATATCTTACAGCTTCAGAATGCCCTGGAACAGCTTTCAGCCGGTAATTTAGATGTCAATGTCAGCAATCAGTTTGCAGGTGACTTCGTGGTTATGAAGGATTCTATTCACAGCATCACCGACTTCTTAAACCAGTTGATTCACGACTTGCAGCGGTCAGCGGAAGCCTTAAATCATGCGGCCCAGAGAGTATCCCAGAGCGCCCTTTTGATGAATGAGTCCTCAGGCCATCAGTCTTCTTCCATTGACCGGCTTTTAGAGGAGACGGATTCCATATCCAGAGATATAAACATTGTGGATGAACACGCAAGAACAGCCCGGGAGCTGATGGAGCAGTCCATGGAACGGCTTTCAAAGGGGGATGAACACATGGAAAACACCCTCCAGTCCATGAAGAACATCAGTCACAATGCTTCTGAAATAACGAAAATTGCAAAATTCCTGGAGGAGATAGCCTTCCAAACCAACCTTCTTGCTCTTAACGCAAGCGTAGAGGCTGCCCATGCAGGGGAGGCTGGAAAAGGCTTTGCGGTTGTGGCCAATGAAATCCGTGATCTGGCTGAAAAGAGTGCGGATTCCTCCAAGCGCACGGCTGAGATGATTGAGCATTCCCAAAAAGCCATTGAAGAAGGTTCCAGGTATGCCAACTTAACAGCCAGCTTCTTAAACGAGCTGACAAGTATGTCCAGACAGACCTATGAGATAACGGAAGACTTAGCAAGGCTTGTGGGAAATGAGAAGTCCAGCCTGGAAAATGCGTCTCTCGATATAACCAGAATTTCCCAGCTTGCCCGCCAGAACCTGGAATCCAGTTCCGATGTGGCTTCCTTAAGCGGAGATCTGGCACAGCAGGCCCAGAGCCTTGAGGAAATGTCAGGACGTTTCCGTCTCCGCTCTGACGCAGAAGGGAGGGATGCAGAATGAAACGGGGAAAATACATATTCATAATCCTCCTGGCCTTTATGCTGGTATTTTTCATAAACGGCTGCAAAAAGGGAGAGCACAGCTTACAGGATGGCTATTACACGGCAGAAATGTCCGAATACAGCAAAGGCTGGAAAGAATTTGTCACCATCCGGATCAGCAACGGCAAAATTGTAACCGTTGAATACAATGCAAGGAATGCAAGCGGATTTATCAAATCCTGGGACATTGCCTATATGCGCAACATGGATTCCAAAAAGGGTACATACCCCAACCACTATACACGGGCTTACGCCGCCAGCTTCCTTGCTGCCCAAAGTGATCAGGGAATCGATACCGTAAGCGGAGCCTCTGTTTCCGGAGGAAACTTTCAGAAGATGACCTCCCTTCTCATGGAAAAGGCCCGAAAGGGAGATACCTCTTTAGGCATTGTGGAATCTGAACAATAAATTTTAGAAAATGTGCTGTCATAATTTGATGGCGCATTTTTTAATTTTATCAGTAATAACGGGAATATTTAGAAAGTTATAAGAAATTCGTATGGAAAATTGTTATGAAGACCTGCTATAATTGAAAGAAAGCGTAAGCTGTCATCATACAGGAGGGAAAAAAGATGCGTATATGGAAAGGCAGGAAAGGTGAATTTGACCAAACCGAAGCTGCAGATCAGGAGGCAGAGCCCATGTCTGAGGAAGAGTTTAACATGGAACTGCAGAGCCTGATGACAGAGGAAACAGGCGGAAAGAAGAAAAAGAAGAAAACGGGGAAAAAGTGGACCCGGAAAAGGAAGATTATTACAGGAGCCGGGGCTTTGGGAGCTGTTTTACTCCTGCTTCGGATTTTTTCAGGGGGAGGTGCAAAGCCGGTCATGGTCAGCACCATCCCTCTTTCTAAGGGAGAAGTGGTGGAAATGCTTTCAGTCAGCGGCCCTGTCCAGGAGACCGACAGCGTGGAAGTGGTTTCCAACCTCCATGCGGAGATCCTGGAGCTGCCGGTCAAAGAGGGGGACCGGGTGGAGAAAGGACAGCTTTTAGCCACTTTGGATGACCAGGATGTAAAAAAAGAGGTGGATATCGCCCAGAACGGTTATGATCTGGCTGTCAGCACCTATAACGATAACCAGTTGGAAGCAGAAAACGGGTATGCAAAGGCAAGGCAGGATTTTGAGACCGCAAAAGCCAATTATGACCGGTCCCTTATCCTGTTTCAGGGAGGCGATATTTCCCAGGTTGACCTGGAGGCGGCTTCCAATGCCATGAATGATGCCCAAAGACAGATGAGTTCCTATTCATTAAAAGATGGAAGGCCCATTGCCAACGAATCTTATGCCCTGCAGATCGAAAAGGCTGCATTTGAGCTGGAACAGAAGAAAGAGGCACTGGAAAACACCAGGATTACAAGCCCCATATCAGGGACAGTGGTGCGCGTCAACTGTAAAGTGGGCCGGTTTGCAGATAAAACCGATGACGATAAACCCATGTTCATTATCAGTAACCTGGATGTGCTGGAAATGAAGATCAATGTAAGTGAGTATTCCATAGGCAAAGTAGAAATCGGACAGCCGGTGGAAATCAGCGCCGATATTTTAAACGGTGAAACCGTAAGGGGAGAGGTCACGGCCATTTCTCCTACAGGAGAGGAAAAGGGCGGCGGTTCCACGGAACGTGTCATTCCCACCACCATCCGCATTATAGATCAGAATACCAGGCTCATTGCCGGAATTACGGCTAAGGCCAGGATCGAGCTTCAAAAGGCGGAGCAGGCATGGGTGGTTCCCATTTCCGCTATGATCCAGCAGCCTGATGGCAGTATGGTCATTGCGGCAGTGGAAGATAATAAAGTAAAATACATTCCCGTTGAAACGGGAGTGGAAAGTGACATAGAAGCGGAAATCGTACCAAAAGAGGAGGGAGCCCTTACAGAAGGGATGGAGGTGATTGAAACGCCTTCTCCCATGATGACTGACGGTATGGCAGTGATTGTGGCTCCCCGGCTTCAGTAAGGGGGAGGCGCTATGTGGAAAATGAAAGATAAGCTTCCGGCCTACATAACAGAAAATGTAGAAGAAGATTTGATTAAGCTGGTGGATCTGGCAAAGATTTATGATACAGGCTCCATCAAGGTGCTGGGATTAAAAAGGATCAACCTGACCATAAAAAGAGGGGAATTTGTTGCCATTATGGGACAGTCCGGCTCCGGGAAATCAACGCTTATGAACATCTTAGGCTGTCTGGACCGGCCTACGATGGGACACTATTATCTGGATGGCATTGATACGGCGGATCTGCCTCCCGATGACCTGTCTGCCATCCGTAACCGTAAGATCGGCTTTGTATTCCAGTCCTTTAATCTGATTTCCAGAACCTCTGCTTTAAAAAACGTAGAGCTGCCCATGACTTATGCCCATATTTCGAAAAAGGCAAGGGAAAAACGGGCTTTGGAGCTTTTGGAGCGGGTGGGCCTGGGAAGCAGGTATGAGCACATGCCCAACGAGCTTTCCGGAGGACAGAAGCAGAGGGTGGCGATTGCCAGGGCTCTTGCCAATGAACCTCCTCTCATTTTGGCTGATGAGCCTACGGGAAATCTGGACACGGCTTCTTCTCTGGAGATTATGGAGCTGTTTTCCAATCTTCACAGGGAAGGGGCCACAGTGGTGGTGGTAACCCATGAAGAGGACATTGCGGCATTTACGGAACGGATCATACGGTTTCGTGATGGGGAACTGGTAAGCGACATCTCCAATATTCCCAAAAGCCCGGGAAGCGGAGAGGCCGTAAAACAGGGAGAGGAGATGTCATGCTGATTGAAAATATGAGTATGGCACTTCATGCCATAAGGGCCAATAAGATGAGATCTTTTCTGACCATGCTGGGAATTATCATAGGCATTGGAGCGGTTATTGCTATCGTGTCCGTAGGTGACAGCATGAGGAATCTTTTTGCCGATGCCTATAAGGATGTGGGATTTAACCGGGCTATCATTATGGTGTCCTGGGAGGTGGAGGATTTCCGGATGACGGATCTTTTCACCAGAGAGGAAATGGGCCGTATTAAGGATATATACCAGGACAAAATAGAATACATTGACAGCGATTCCTATGCCGAAACAGAGGCTGTCAACGGGCGCAGGAAGGTGAAGTTCCAATTCCAGGGAATTGATTCCAACTATACGGATGTCCAGCCCTTAAATATGATTTACGGAAGGTCTCTGAATGAAGGGGATATAAAAAGCGGGGCCAGGAATGTGGTTCTGGAAGACAAAGGCGCACAGCAGTTATTCGGCACAGCCGATTGTGCGGGAAGAACCTTCCGCATGACCATAAATAAAGACACTCAGGAGTATACGGTGGTGGGCGTGTACCGCAAAGATTTATCCCCCATGGTGGCTATGATGATGGGAAACGGTCAGAACCAGTCGGGATTTCTGCCTGATACGGTACTTACAAAGCCGGGGGATTCGTTTCAGACTGTGAATTTTTATGTCAGGGAGGGAGTTGACATGGCTTCCTTTCTGAAGGAACTGACCAGGTATGTGGCGAAGTTAAAGAACAGGGCAGAATCGGAAATCAGGACCATGTCCGTAGCGGACCAGATGGGAAGCGTGGATTCGGGCCTTTCCGGCATGTCAGCCGCAGTGGGCGGAATTGCTGCCATTTCCCTGCTGGTGGGCGGGATCGGCATTATGAATATCATGATGGTCTCAGTCACGGAGAGGACAAGGGAAATCGGAATCCGTAAGGCTTTAGGAGCCAGGACAAGGGATATTATGGTTCAGTTTCTGACGGAATCCGCGTTTATGTCTCTATGTGGAGGGGTGACCGGAATTTTGCTGGGAGCACTTCTGGTAAAAGCCGGAGGAGCAGTGTTTCAGATGACTGTAATCATCAGGCCTTCCGTGGTCATCCTGGCAGTGGGCTTTTCGGCCCTGGTGGGAATTTTCTTCGGCCTTTACCCTGCTTCCAAGGCAGCTAAGGCAGATCCCATTGAAGCATTGAGATATGAGTAAAAGGAGGGCATCATGCTGCTGGAAAATATGAATATGGCTATTCATGCCATCAAGGCCAATAAGATGCGTTCCTTTTTGACCATGCTGGGGATCATCATAGGCATTGGCTCTGTCATAGCCATTGTGTCCATTGGAGATACCATGCGTTCCATGGTATCGGACCTTTATAAGAACGTGGGTATGACCATGGCTTATGTTTACATCTGGCCTTCAGACGGGGACAGTATGCGGGAAAGCGATTATTTTACCCTTGATGAGACAGAGAGAATGAAAGAAGTATTTGGAGATGAACTGGCTTACATTGACAGCAATGCATCAGTCAATGCGGAAGCCCTTTATGGACGCAATAAGGTCAAATATCAGTTTGAGGGCATTTATGCCCATTATACTGATGTGCATGAAATCAATGTTATTTACGGACGGAATTTAAATGAAGCTGATATAAAAGGAAGGAAAAATAATGTTGTGCTGGAGGCCAATGGGGCAAAGGAACTGTTCGGCACAGAAAATGCCGTGGGAAAAACCTTCCGCACTACCATATACGGCAATACGGATGATTACCATGTGGTGGGCATTTACCGCCTGGATCAAAGTCCTTTTGAGGCCATTATGGCAGGAAGAAGCGAAACCAGGGCAGGATATATGCCAGATACCCTGCTGACCTGGCCCAATGATACTTTTTTCGGAGCCAGGGTATTTGCCAGAGAGGGTACGGATATGGAGGTTTTTTCTGATAAGCTCTCTTCCTATCTTGCAAAGGCCAAGGGCCGGAACAAAGAGGATATCGCCTTTTCTTCAGCCGCCAGTGAAATGGGCACTGTGGACGCGGCTATGGGCGGTTTGTCCGCTGCGGTAGGCGGTATTGCGGCCATCTCTCTTTTGGTAGGAGGAATCGGGATCATGAATATTATGCTGGTTTCCGTCACTGAGAGAACAAGAGAAATCGGCATCCGGAAAGCCCTGGGAGCAAAAACAAGGGATATTATGATCCAGTTCCTGACTGAATCCGCCATACTTTCTGCTTTAGGAGGAATCCTGGGGATTCTGACAGGGGCAGGGCTGGTGATGGCAGGAGGCCTTTTATTTGGCATTGGAGTAGTCATAAAGCCGGCTGTCATCCTGGTGGCAGTAGGTTTCTCTGCCCTGGTAGGATTATTTTTCGGAATCTATCCGGCCCAGAAAGCAGCCAAGGCAGATCCCATTGACGCATTGCGGTATGAATAAGAACTATTACAAAAAATAAAAATTCTGTATTGGGGTCGCAAAATGGGGAGTTGTATGCTATAATATCCACGAAAGCAATGAGCAGGGCGAATCAGGGCGTGGGAAAAGATTTTTTCGTTATGCTAGCATATAAGAAAAAATCTTTTCGCATGTCCTGATTCATAGGGCGAAAGCCCGTGAGCCAACAAATCCTGCGGATTTGTTGGCTGCCCTGCGGCCCCGCGGGATTCCTGTTTGTCCTGCGGACTCGCCTAATAAAGGAGATCCGATGATTAGCGAAGAAAAAATCAAAATCATGACAAACCTGGCCATGTTTGAAAAGCATGAAGGAAAAAAGATCCTGCCTGCGTCCCGGTACTTTAAAAGCGACTACATCAGCAGCAAGCTGTTCCGCTCCTTTTTCAGCTACACCCTAAGCTTTGCCTTATGCCTGACTCTATGGGGCCTATACCACATGGAATACTGGCTGAACAACTTAGAACTTGAAAAACTGACCCAGGCCGGAATCTGGATCGGCACCATTTACTGCGCAGGCCTGATTATCTATCTGCTTATCAGTGCTTATGTCTATTTAAAACGCTACGAATATGCCAGCCGCAGGGTAAAGGTTTACCTGGGCAAATTGAAAAAGCTGGACAAACGGTATGGAGGAACTTCCAGACCAATAAAACGAACAAAGGGAGGGCGGACATCATGATGGGCCTCCTTGTGCTGAAGGAAAGGCTGAAGGAACTTTACGCCAGGTTTGATATTTATATCACGCCGGTGATTAAATTCATTTTCAGCGGTATGACATTTTTCCTTATAAATAATAATATTGGCTTTACGGCACCTCTGACAGAGCCTTTGGTTCCTTTGGTTCTGGCTTTGGTATGCTCCTTTCTGCCCTATGGAGCCATTTCCTTTATGGCTGCATTATTTATGCTGGCCCATTTATGGGGAATCTCCTTGGAGATCACTCTGGTGATGCTGGTATTTGTTCTGGCTGCCGGCCTTTTATACTATGGCTTCCAACCCGGAGACAGCTATCTTCTGATACTGACACCCATATGCTTCCTTTTCAAGATTCCCTATGCAATCCCCCTGATTGCAGGACTTTCAGGAAGCGCTATTTCCGTCATTCCCGTAAGCTGCGGCGTTTTTATTTATTACGCCCTTCTCTATGTAAAGCAGAATGCCGGAGTCCTTACCAATGATTTATCTCAAGATGAAGTGCAGAAATTCATGCAGATCATCAGAAGCCTTATGGCAAATAAAGAAATGCTGATCATGATTGCAGCATTCGTTCTGGCCCTTGTAATCGTGGTCATCATCAGAAATTTATCTGTAGATTACGCCTGGATCATTGCCATTGCAGGCGGCACTGTTACCCAGCTTGGCGTGATTTTTATGGGAGATATCACCTCCACCGTATCCGTATCAGTTCTTGGACTTTTAGCGGGAGTGCTGGCTTCCATGGTTCTTGCGGCCATTTATACGTTTTTCGTCTTTGCAGTGGATTATTCCAGGACGGAATACGTCCAGTTTGAAGATGACGATTACTATTATTATGTGAAGGCTGTTCCAAAACTTACAGTCAAAACCCCTGACGTAAAGGTTCAAAAAATTAATGCCAGAAAACTCCAAAGACCGCAGAGGTAGGAAGAAATGAGAGGGAGGTGGGTATTATGGCAGATTTTTTAGATGGAATGTACTCCTGGGTATCTTTTCTGCCCAGGATTTCAAAAACAAATCTGGTTGAAATCATTATCATAGCTGTTCTGCTGTATGAGCTGCTGACCTGGATCATGAACACCAGGGCGTGGACCCTGTTAAAGGGAATTGTGGTGATTCTCCTTTTCTATTTGTTCGCATACGTTTTCCGGCTTGACAACATCTTCTGGATTCTCAATAAGATTGCAACTCCTGCCGTGACTATGGCCATTGTGATTTTCCAGCCTGAGCTCCGCAAGGCGCTGGAGCAGCTTGGAAGCAAAAATCCCTTTACAGGGATTTTGACCTTTGATGACGGAAGGGACAGCTCTGCCTTTACAGACAAGACCATCAACGAGCTGGCAAAGGCCACCTTTGAGATGTCTAAGGTCAAAACAGGCGCTTTGATCGTAATTGAGAGAAATGATTCTTTAAAAGAAATAGAACGTACCGGAATTGAAGTGGGAGCCATTGTCAGCAGTCAGCTTCTCATCAATATTTTCGAACATAATACGCCGCTTCACGACGGAGCGGTGGTCATCCGGGGAAACCGGGTGGCAGCAGCAACCTGTTATCTGCCTTTGTCTGACAGCATGTCCATCAGCAAGGAGCTGGGCACCAGACACAGGGCGGCACTTGGCGTCAGTGAAGTCAGCGACAGCATCACCATCGTGGTATCGGAAGAGACCGGGCGGGTGACTGTTGCATCGGAAGGCGGGCTGAGACGGATCACAGACGCGGATATGCTCCGCTCCATTCTGTCAGGTGTAAAACAGGCGGAGGAGGAAGGCAGCAGATTCCGGATTTTAAAAGGGAGGCGGAAGAATGAAGGAAAAACTCTTAAATAACCTTGGACTTAAGGTTGCTTCCCTGGCCCTGGCCTTTGCGGTCTGGATGGCGGTGGTCAACATTTCAAACCCCGTCATCAATGATTCCCAGCCGGTGAATGTGGACGTGCGCAATGAGGAGGTTCTGAAAAACTCTAACCTGACCTACGAACTTGTGAAGGACACGGTCACTGTCAGCTATCAGGTGAGGACCAGGGACCGTTCCCTCATAAGGGCATCGGACTTTCATGCTTATGTCGATTTAAAGGATTTTAATGTGACGGGAGCGATTCCCGTTACTGTGGAGATCAATAGAGATAAAGAGAATCTGGTAAAAAGCGATGCCATTACGGCAAGGCCCATGGTGATCCGGGTTGACACAGAGGAACTTCAGAGTAAGGTATTTGATCTTGCGGTTCATACGACAGGACAAAAGCCGGATGGATATGACATTGGCATGGTCAGCTTGTCTCCGGACAGTGTGACTGTGGAAGGGCCGGAGTCTGCCATTGGACAGATTAACAAAATAGGGGTGGAAATCAATGTGGAAAATCAGACAGCTGATTTCAGCGGCTCAACGGTTCCTGTTTTTTATGATGCCAACGGCAACAAGCTGCCGGATATAGGCAATAAGGTTTCTGTCAACACCGAAGGCGTTGATTATAACGTGTCCGTATTGAAGGCCAAGAACCTGACCCTTAATTTTGAAGTTTTCGGACAGGTGGAAAAGGGATACCGGTTTACAGGAGTGGAAAGTGAAGTAAAGTCAGTTCCCGTTGTAGGAACCAAGTCTGTACTGGCTACTCTGTCTTCTTTATCCGTTGTTTCTGATAAACTGAGCATTGAAGATGCTACAGAGGATAAAGTAGTGGAACTGGACTTAAGCCAGTACCTGCCGCCAAACACTTCTATTAGGGATCAATACAAAAACATCACCGTAACCCTTAAGGTGGAGCCTCTCACCAGCAGAACCTTTACCTTAGATCCGGGGGATCTGGCTCAGAAGGGAGCATCGGCAGATTATGAATACAGCTTTGACAAGGATTCCGTGGATGTTACCATAAGGGGGCTGACAGAGGATCTGGATACCTTGGAAGTCCAGGATTTAAAGGCTGTTATAGAATTAACCAATCAGGGGCCCGGTACTCATCCAGGTGTTTTGAAGCTTGAAGTGGCGGGAGGATTTGAACTGGCGTCAGTTACTCCTTTCAATGTTACGGTTACAGTCAGAAGTCAGGAACCAGAGTCAGAGGAGCCATCAGACGAATCCTCTGGACCAGGGGAAGAGACTCAATAAATAAACTTCCTCTAAAAAAGGATAATGATGAAAAAAACGGAGGGATTCAGGATGGTCAGTGCTAAAGTTGTCATTAAGAATCCTACCGGTCTCCATTTAAGGCCGGCAGGGATTCTTTGCAAGGAAGCCATGAACTTTAAATCCACAGTGAATTTTTGTTTTAAAAATACCACTGCCAATGCCAAAAGCGTGCTTAGTGTATTGGGCGCCTGTGTAAAAAGCGGCGATGAGATTACCTTTGTCTGTGAGGGAGCAGACGAAGAAGAGGCACTTGCAGCCATGGTTAAGGCTGTTGAGGAAGGCCTGGGTGAATAGGTGGGTAATTACTTTAATTAATAAGGAGGATATATTATGATGAGAGGAACCAGTGCATCTGCCGGAATCGGAATCGGAAAAGCTGTCGTGGTGGAGGAGACAGATTTAAAGATTAAAAAAGAAACCATTGCAGATCCTGAGGCGGAAAAAGTCCGTTTTCAGGCAGCGGTAAAGAAAGCTATTGAAGAAACGGAGGTTCTGGCAAAGGACCTGGCTACCAGAGTAGGACCTAAAGAAGCTGAAATATTAAACGGTCATCTGCTTCTTTTTTCCGATATGTTTCTTTTGGGAGAAATCGAGAACATTATTGCAGGGGAGAGCGTTAACAGTGAATATGCCATTGAAAACGTCTGCAATACTTACGCGGATACCTTTGCTTCCATGGGGGACGAGCTGATGCAGCAGAGAGCCACGGATATGCGTGACATTAAGACCCGCATGCAGAAAATCCTTATGGGAGTATCTTCGGTGGACATTGCAGCCCTTCCTGAGGGAAGCATAATCGTGGCAAAGGATTTGACTCCTTCCATGACTGCCGGAATCGATCCTGCCAAGGTGACGGGAATCGTGACGGAGCTGGGCGGAAAGACTTCTCACAGCGCCATTCTTGCAAGAGCCCTTGAAATTCCGGCCGTAGTGGCTTTGGAAGGAGTTCTGAACAAGGTAACAGAGGGAGAGGACATCGTCCTTGACGGTTCTGAGGGAATTGTCATTGTAAATCCCCAGAAGGCCGTAAAAGAGGAATATGCTGCAAAGAGAGAAGCTTTTATAAAAGAAAAGAAAGAACTGGAAGAATATATCGGCAAGCCCACTGTCACAAGAGACGGAGTTCACATTGAGCTGGTTGCCAATATCGGCAAGCCTGCAGATGTGGAGAAGGTTCTTCAGTACGACGGAGAGGGCGTAGGCCTGTTCCGGACAGAATTCTTATTTATGGACCGCAATTCCATGCCTACGGAGGCAGAGCAGTATGAAGCATACCGTAAGGTGGCTTCCGCCATGAACGGCAAGCCTGTTATTATCCGTACCCTGGATATTGGCGGGGATAAAGAAATCCCTTACATGGGTCTGGAAAAGGATGAGAATCCATTCCTGGGATACCGGGCCATCCGGTTCTGCTTAGACCGGAAAGAAGATGTGTACAAGCCTCAGCTTCGCGCTCTTTTGATGGCAAGCGCTTTTGGAAATATCCGGATTATGGTTCCCATGGTAACCTGTCTGGAGGAGTACCGGGAAGCCAAGGCCCTTGTGGAAGAGCTTAAAAAGGAACTGGATGCAAAGGGAATTTCTTATAAAAAAGACATTCAGGTAGGAATTATGGTGGAAACGGCTGCTGCTTCCTTAATGGCAGATGTGTTTGCCAAGGAAGTGGATTTCTTCAGCATCGGAACCAATGACTTAACCCAGTACACCATGGCTGTTGACAGAGGAAATGACAAGGTATCTTACCTGTATTCTCCTCTCAATCCGGCAGTATTAAGAAGCATCCGCCACGTGATCGAATGCGGACGCAAGGAGGGAATCATGGTAGGCATGTGCGGAGAAGCGGCCAGCGATCCTATGCTCATTCCTCTGCTGCTGGCCTTTGGCTTAAATGAATTCAGCATGAGCGCCTCTGCCATCTTAAATGCCAGAAAGCTGATCACCGGCTACAGTACAAGAGAGCTTCAGGCAGTGGCTGACAAGGCCATGTCCTTTGCTACAACCAAAGAAGTGGAAGATTATATGAAGGAATTTATCCGTCGTTCATAATCCTTCCTTACGTATCAGTATAAAAGGTGCAGCGTCCGCAAAACAGCGGCCGCTGCCCTTATTTACCAAAGGGGTATTTTACAATGAGCGTTTATCTGATCAGCTATGCGGCGTCTTTTTTATTTGCAAGGGCAGGATATTACTGGCTGTCCGGTATTGTTTTGATGCTGGCGGCTCTTTTCCTCTACTGGAGGGATTACAAAAAAACCGGGAATATCATTCATCTGCGGGGGTTGTTTTCCCTGTTCTGGGTGGGAGGGGAAGGCATTGCCTGCTTAAAGCTTTCAGAGCTTTCTTCTGACTGGAGCATGATTACATGGCTCTGTTTTCTTGTGGCCTTTCTCGGCTTTTGGTTAACTTTTGAATTTCTCACAAAGCTGCAGGGGGAGCCGGGAGGCCAGCGCTCCAGCTGGTTCAGCTTTAAGGGGTATGAAAGACCTCTTTTTCTGTCCATGGTTATCGTAACGGCTTTGTCCCTTGGGGCTTTTATTTTTGAAGCTGCTGTTTTGGGATTTATTCCCTTTTTTACCAGGGGAGTGCCTCACGCTTATTCCTCCTTTCACATCACCGGGGTTCATTATTTTACCGTATCCTGTGTGCTGGTTCCGCCTCTGGCTGTCCTTTATTTCAGCATTGAGCAGGGGAGAAACGGCCTGCGCATGATTCTGGCTATAATCATGGTTCTGATTGCCTGTGCCATTCCCATTCTATGCGTATCCCGGTTCCAGTTGATTCTGGCTGTAGGGCTGGCTGTTCTGGCCTACATTGCCATGGAGCACCGGCTCAGTATCATCTATGCGGCAGGCCTTGGTTTGGGGATGATTGTCATTTACGGAATTCTCACTGTGGCGAGAGGTCATGATGTGGCTTATTTAAACGGCATTTTTGAGATGAAGAACAGCCGGATGCCCATATTTATTACCCAGCCTTACATGTATATTGCCAATAACTATGACAACTTCAACTGTCTGGTGGAATGGCTCCCTTCCCATACCTTTGGGCTTCGGATGCTCTTTCCTCTATGGGCTCTTACAGGGCTTAAATTTTTGGTTCCCTCCCTTGTGGATTTTCCTATTTATGTAACAAAAGAGGAACTGACCACAGTGACCCTGTTTTACGATTCCTTTTATGATTTTCATATTGCAGGGGTGCTTTTGTTCGGAGCCATTTTGGGCGCGGCGGCCTTCTTTCTCATGAGACTGGCAAAAGGGGCCCGCAATCCCATTGCCTACTTATTTTACGCCCAGTTTGCCATATACATGATCCTTTCTTTTTTCACCACATGGTTCAGCAATCCGGCTACCTGGTTCTATTTAGGAGCCACGGCCGCCTTGTATTTGTTCTGCTCCTGTAAGAATAACGGAAGACGGGGATAGATATGCTCATAAAAGGGGCTGTTGTAAAATGAATGTTTCATACAAGATATTGGCGTTGACTAAGCAGCCAGGAACCGTATCTTGTTGAACTTTTGCATTTTGCAACAGCCCCTTTTATTGTGATTATGACTCCGGTGTCTTTGGAGTCTCTTCTTTTTCCTTTGAGACATCCGGGGAGGGCTTTTTGTTTTTTCTGCGCCTGCACCGGAAGGCCATGACGACTCCCGCCAAAGCCAGGACAGGCAGCCAGAAGGGAATGGTGGTGACCAGAACTACCACAAAGCTGACCGCGCCGTTTTTGAATGTCCGCAGGTTATCCTCCAGACCTTTTTTGATACGGGTTCCGGCCGAATCCTGGGAGGTGGGAGAAAAGATGGTGACTTCCCTGATGTACAGGGTAACCGTACTGTAATCCACCTGATTGTCGTAGAGCCTGAGCTGGGACTCCATGGATTCCAGCTGGTAGCGTATTTCCGACAAACGCTGCTGGATGGTGATGACCGTGTCCACGGACTCAGCTTTTTCAAGAAATTCCCACATCTTTTCCTGTTCGATTTCCAGGGATTTTTTCTTGCTTTCTAAGTCGCTGTACTGGAGGGTCACATCCTGGGTTGACTCGGACCTGTTTGTCACATTGGTATTTGATTCCACGGCAGTTAAAAAGCCGTCCACCTGGTTTACTGGAATCCGGGCGGTGATGCTGGCATATCTGGGGCCCGGGTTTCCGGAGGAATACAGGCTGTTTCCGCCCATATCCGACTGTTCTATGTATCCGCCCAATTCCTGAACCTTGGTTTCCAGCCCTGAGATCAGAGTGTCAAAGTTATCTGTCTCCAGGTTTAAACTCACATTTCGTATCAGTTTTCTCCCGGCAGGAAGAAGAGGCTTGCTTTCCCCTCCCATAGCCTGTGAGGCTGCGGAAAAAACTTCTGCCTCCTCTGCCGCCGCCTCTGTACTTCCTGAAACACTTCTGTCTTCCATTGCGTACTCTGCCGGTACAGCCTGTGAACGGGCAGAAGATTTGCCTGCACATCCGCCCAGCAGGAGAGCTGCCAGAAGCAGGAAGATAGCTTTTAGGCTCCTTTTTTTCATAAAATCCCTCCTCTCTATTTCCAGAAAAATAGTATGAATTCAGTATATCATGGCCCCTGGCCCATTTCAAGAATGGGCAAAAAACTTAAGAAAAGTTTATAGATTTGTGTGACTTTTACGGCTGGAATAGGAATATTGTAGAGTAGGGGAAAGGGGGCTTTTTTATGAACATTGTTTTAGAAAAATATCACGGACTGGGAAATGATTATCTGATTTTTGATGCCAATAAAAATGAACTGGAGCTGACAAAAGACAGGGTCCGCCTGATCTGCGACCGGAATTTCGGAGTAGGGTCTGACGGGCTTTTGGAGGGTCCTGTATTGAAGGAGGATAAGCCCGGGGTCAGGATCTTTAATCCCGACGGAAGCGAAGCGGCGTCAGGGGGAAACGGAGTCAGGATCTTTGGGAAATATTTAAAGGATGCAGGCTATGTGCAGAAAAACAGCTTTACAGTCAGCACCTTAAGCGGATTGCAGACCATCCGGTATTTAAATGAAGAGGGAACCAGAATCAAAACCTCCATGGGAAAGCTCAGCTTTTACAGCGATGAAATTCCGGTGACAGGGCCCAGAAGAGAGGTGCTTAACGAGACCATGGTGTTTGGGAGCATTCCTTACCGGGTCACCTGCGTGTCCATGGGAAATCCTCACTGTGTCATATGGTTAAACGACATATCAAAGGACCTGGCCTGCCGGATCGGAAAGCACAGCGAAGCAGCGGATTATTTTCCGGAAAAGGTGAATACAGAGCTTTTAAGAGTGGTGGACAGGACCAATATTGAAATCGAAATTTATGAAAGAGGGGCCGGGTATATTCTGGCTTCCGGAACCAGCGGATGTGCGGCGGCAGGAGCTGCTTTCCGGATGGGGCTTACAGATCCTAATATGTATGTTCACATGCCCGGAGGCACTTTAGAAGTGGAGATTGAAGAGAGCGGGGAGGTTTTGATGACAGGGGCAGTTGGATATGTAGGCAGATTTATCCTTTCCCATGAAATGACAGAGCAGCTTCGCACAACTTAATAAAAGACTCCCGCCAGGAGCATCAGGTAAAACTTCCCAGTGAATGTGTTGACGAAAATAGCGTTTTCATACTATAATATTACAATAATTCAGTTGATGCGTAGTTAATGCAGTGCAGGAGAGGCGGGAGTTTATGAATCGTATGTCGGCTGAAAGCGGAGAGGCTGGTATTTACATCGTTGATCAGAATTACAGGATCATCTATCTGAATGATATGGCAAGGTCCTATTATCCAAATTTGAAAGCAGGAATGCACTGTTATGAAGCGGGTGAGGGCTCTGCCCCCTGCCCTTGTCCCGGAAAGGATTCCGGGCACATGATCTATTACAATACATCATCTGAGCTTTGGATGGATGTGTCCTCCGGAGAAATCGAATGGCCTGGCTATGACCGGTGCAGGCTCATTATGTTTCGCCCGGTAAGTGAAAAAAATAAAAATCTGTTCTATTATCTGACTGATAATACGGTCTATGATGAACTTCTTGAATTAAATATTTCAGCAAATACTTATCGGATGCTCTCTTTTCAAAAGGATAAGTACATTCTTCCCGAAATGGATGGAGGGCTGGATATTTTGGTAGCCCGATCCTCGGATTTTCTGATTCATCCCGAGGACCGGGAGACTTTTTTGGAGTTTTGGGACGCGTCCACTGTTTTGGAGCGTCTTCATGCTAACGGAAGAATCTTAAGGGGAGAGTTCCGCAAAAAGCTGGTAAATGGAAGCTATGGCTGGGTCTGCATGATCTTCGTCCTGTTCCGGTGCGGAGAGTGCGAAGATGCCATTATCATGTGCTATGTTCAGGATATCAGCCGGAGGAAAGCGGAAGAAGAGGAAGAACAGCGGAAGTTCCGGGAAAAGCGTGAAGAAACCGACTTTATGACAGGGCTTTTCCGCTACGGCCCCTTCTTTGAGAAGGCGGAACAGATGTTAAAAAGGAAGGCCGGCACTGTTCACTTTATGGTAGCCATTGATATTGAGCATTTTAAGTTTTTCAACGAGTGGTATGGGGAAGAGGAGGGAGACAGGTTCCTCATAAAGATCGGAAACCATTTAAAGGATATGGAACGGGCCTATGATACGGTGGCCGGATACATGGGCGGAGATGATTTTGTTGTAATCCTTCCTGCTGACAGCTCATTACTGGACAGCCTGGAGGATGGGCTTAACGGATATGTCAGGGAATACGGCGGAAATGCAGGCTTTCGTCCTGCATTTGGAATCTATCTCATCGAGGACTTAAGCCTTCCGGTCAGCATGATGTATGACAGGGCTTCCATTGCCTTAAACTCTATTAAAGGGAAATACACCCAGCGCATCGGCTGGTTTGATCCCGGCATGAAGCAGAAGATGCAAAACGACCAGGTTCTTTTGTCGGAGATTCAGAGAGCCCTTGAAAAAAAAGAATTTATTTTCCAGGTTCAGCCCCAGTGCGATATGCTGACAGGGAAGATTGTGGGGCTGGAGTCTTTGGTCAGATGGCAGCATCCGGTGAGGGGACTTGTTTTCCCGGGAGATTTCATCCCTCTTCTGGAGCAGAATGGCTTTATCACTTATCTGGATGTCTACATCTGGGAGATGGTATGCCAGCTTTTAAACCGCTGGAAAAGACAGGGAAGGCGGCTGATCCCTATTTCCGTCAATGTATCCCGCATGGATATCCGTGCCATTGATATTGTTTCTAAATTCCGGGAACTGGTGGACCAGTACAAAATTGAACCTAAGTTTCTGGAAATAGAGATTACGGAAAGCGCCTATGCAGAGGATTATGATTTGCTCCGGAATGCGGTGGAGAATTTGAGGAAGGCAGGCTTTCCTGTGTTTATGGACGATTTCGGAAGCGGCTATTCCTCTCTCAACATGCTGAAGGATGTTAATGTGGATGTCATAAAAATCGACACCCAGTTTTTGGATATGAATGAAAACAGCCGGACCCGTGGAATGGGAATTTTAGAGACCATTGTCAGAATGGCAAGGGTCATGCAGCTGAAGGTCATTGCAGAGGGCGTGGAGGAAAAGAGTCAGGTTGACTTTCTGATTAATACGGGCTGTATTTACGGTCAGGGGTATTATTATTATAAGCCTATGCCTGTGGAGACAGCAGAGCAGCTTTTGCTGAAGGATGATTATGTGGACTACGGAGGAATCCGGGCCCGCCAGACCCAGCTTAAGCTGGAGGATTTATTTAATGAGAACATTACCAGCGAGGTCATGATGAACAATCTGCTGGGTGCCATTGCCCTTTATGAGGTTCAGGAGGATCTTTGCGAAGTCCTTTGGGCCAATGAGGAGTATTACCGCATTACCGGAGATAATTTCATGGAAACAGAGGAGCGCAGGCGGTTTATATTAAATAAAATCTACAAAGACGATGCGGACCGGATGCTGAATCTCTTTGAATTGGCACATAAGGACCCGGCTAGCGGGGCGGAAGGAGTTCTCCGGCGCTGCCGCTTGGATGGCTCCCTTATGTGGGTCCAGCTGAGGGTGTTCTTTTTAAGGGAACAGGATGGACGCCGCCTTTATTACGGTTCTGTCCGGGATTTTACAGAGCAGGTGGAACAGCGCCAGAGGCTGGACGATTCCCAGAAGATATTGACAGGCATCGTAAAGATGACGGGAAAGAACCTTTCCCTTGAAGATATAGCCAGGGAAGGCTACAAGGCAGTCAGCGACATATTTACCCAGATGATTCCGGGCGGACTGCTTGGCATATATTGTGAAAAAGGCTTTCCCCTCTACTTTGCCAATAAAGAGGTGCTCCGCCTTCTGGAATACGATTCCTATGAGGTGTTTGCAGAGGATATTGAAGGAAAAGTCGGAAATATCCTCCATCCCGAGGATATGAAGGTGATACAGGAGAATATTTCCCATTTCAGTTCTCCGGGAATGGAGTATACCCTGCAGCACCGCCTTAGAAAACGGGATGGAAGCTGGCTTTGGCTGAAGACAAGAGGACGGGTCCTCCGGGTGGAAAACGGCCGCACCGTTATTATAAACTCCTGTATGGATATTACAGATACCGTGAAGCGATAAACGGAAGGGGCGGACCGCCTCCTCCATATATAGAAAGGATAAAATCATGATAGCAGACAAGATGAGACCTCTTTTAGAAAACAATTCTGCCATCCGTGCCATGTTTGAAGAAGGAAAGAAGATGGCGGCTCTGTATGGCCCTGAAAATGTCTATGATTTCAGCCTGGGAAACCCCAATGTTCCGGCTCCGGCCGCGGTCAGCCAGGCCATTTTAGACATTATAAAGGAGGAAGACCCAACCCTGGTTCATGGGTATATGAGCAATGCAGGCTTTGCAGATGTGCGGGAAGCCATTGCCGGGTCTTTAAACAGGCGGTTTGGAACTCATTTTCGTCTGGAAAACATCCTGATGACCGTTGGAGCAGCCAGCGGCATGAATGTCATACTGAAAACCATTCTGGACCCGGGAGATGAGGTGGTGGTATTTGCCCCTTATTTCATGGAATACGGCTCTTATGTGAGAAATTATGACGGGGTGCTTGTGACAGTTCCCCCCAATACAGACACTTTCCAGCCGGATTTGGTGGAGTTTGAGAAACGGATTACTGAAAAGACAAAGGCTGTGATCATTAATACGCCCAATAATCCCACAGGCGTAATCTATTCTTCGGAAACTCTCAGACAGATTGCAGAGATCATGGAGAAAAAGGAAAAGGAGCTGGGGACTTCCATTGTGCTGATTTCTGACGAGCCCTACAGGGAGCTGGCCTATGACGGGGCAGAAGTTCCTTATGTGACTCCCTTTTACCACAATACCATGGTCTGCTATTCCTACAGCAAATCCTTATCCCTTCCGGGAGAGAGGATCGGATATCTGGTGATTCCCGATGAGCTGGAGGATTCCTCCCAGGTTCTGGCGGCAGCAGCCATCGCAAACCGCATCTTAGGCTGCGTCAATGCGCCCTCCCTTATGCAGAGGGTTATCATGCGCTGCGTGGATGAACAGGCCAATCTGGAAGCTTATGATAAGAACCGGCAGCTTCTTTATAGCAGCCTTACGGAATACGGCTTTGACTGCGTGAAACCGGAAGGGGCTTTTTACCTGTTTGTAAAGGCTCCGGAGGCGGATGATAAGGCATTTTGTCAGGTCTGCAAGGAGCACAGGGTGCTTGTGGTGCCTGGAACCTCCTTTGGGTGTCCCGGCTATGTGAGGATCGCTTACTGTGTTTCCTATGAGCAGATTCAGCGGGCTTTGCCTGCCTTTGAAAAAATTGCAAAGGAGTACAGCTTATGAGACTATGGGAAGCAAATATCCGCCGGGTGGCGCCTTACGTGCCGGGAGAGCAGCCAAAGGGAACGGATTTAGTAAAACTCAATACCAATGAAAACCCCTATCCTCCGGCTCCGGGGGTGAGGGAAGCCCTGGCCCGGATGGACTGGGAACAGCTTCGCAAATACCCGGACCCGGCCGCATCGGTTCTCACCAAGGCTCTTTCCGAATATTATCAGGTAGGGGAGGATCAGATTTTCCCCGGCGTAGGCTCTGATGATGTGATTGCCATGGCTTTTATGACCTTTTTTAACTCCGAAAAGCCGGTGCTGTTTCCTGATATCAGCTATTCCTTTTATCAGGTCTGGGCTGATTTGTTTCAGGTTCCTTATGAAACTCCTGCTCTTGATCAGGATTTTTGCATCCGGAAGGAAGATTATTACAGGGAAAATGGGGGAATCATATTTCCAAATCCCAATGCTCCCACAGGCGTTTTGATGCCTCTTGATGAGATTGAGGACATTATAGCCCATAATCAGGAGTCTGTGGTGATCATTGATGAGGCTTATATTGACTTTGGCGGGGAAAGCGCCTTAAAGCTGGTGGAAAAATATGAAAATCTGCTGGTGGTTCAGACCTTCAGCAAATCCCGTTCCATGGCAGGGATGAGAATCGGATACGCCATAGGCCACCGGGATCTGATTAAGGCCTTAAATGATGTGAAATACTCCTATAATTCCTATACCATGAATGCGCCCTCCCTGGCTTTAGGGGTGGAAGCGGTGCTGGATGATAAGTATTTTAAGGAAACCCTTCATAAGATCGTGAATACGAGAGAACGGGCTAAGGAGAGGCTTAAGGAACTGGGATTTTCATTTCCTGATTCTATGGCAAACTTTATTTTCGCCTCTCACAAAGAACGGAAGGCAGAGGAGATTTATCTGGCTCTCCGGGAAAATAACATCTTTGTCCGTTATTTTAAGAAACCGGGACTGGACAATCATCTGCGCATTTCCATCGGTACAGATGAAGAAATGGAAAAGCTCTATAGTTTTTTGAAAGAAATTCTTTAGATTTTATTCCTTTGCGGGAAATACTTTCCAGGAGTATAATAAGGACAGGTGATGCAAATGGAACATGTGAAAAAATATTTCAGGCTTATACTTAATATTGTCATTCCGGTTCTGGCTTTTTATTTGATCTGCGTTTGGGGGCCCAGGTTTTTGAGCTTCTTCCTGCCCTTTGTCATCGGCTGGATCATTTCAGTCATTGCCAACCCCCTTGTGCGTTTCCTGGAGAGCCGGCTTAGGATTGTGAGAAAGCACAGCTCTGTTTTGATCGTGGTGTCTGTTCTTGCCCTCATTATCGCCGGATTGTACTTTCTGATTTCCAAGCTGATTTCAGAGGCAGCCGGGTTTGCGGCAGACTTGCCCAGGTATTATGAAACCGCATGGGCAGGAGGCCAGGAGATGCTTCTAAAGCTGGAAGGAATTTTGCAGTTTCTTCCCCAGGGAGTCCAGGATTCTATGGACCGGTTTTTCACCCATATGGGCGAATATTTAAATGTACTGGTGCAAAAGATCGCTTCTCCTACGGTCATGGCAGCCGGAAATGTGGTAAAAGGGATTCCGGCGGCACTGGTTTACACCGTTGTGACCATCTTTTCCTCCTATCTCTTTATTGTGGACAGAGATAAGGTCATGGGGATACTCCACCGGTATATGCCTGAGGGAGGAACCAGGTACTACCGCCATTTGAAAAAAGACGTAAGGCACCTCATAGGCGGGTATTTTCTGGCTCAGTTTAAGATCATGTTCATCGTGGCCGTAGTTCTGGCAGCCGGTTTTTTGGTGCTGGGAGTTGATTATGCCCTGCTTCTGGCAATTCTCATCGCTGTGCTGGACTTTCTGCCTATTCTGGGAACGGGAACCATTCTCATACCCTGGGCACTGCTGCGGTTTGTCTCAGGCCAGTATGCCTTTGGCTTCGGCCTTGTTGCCATTTACGTTCTCACTCTGGTCTTAAGGCAGATCATTCAGCCTAAGATCGTGGGAGATACCATGGGACTTGATCCATTTATGACTCTGCTTTTTTTGTACCTGGGATTTAAAATCAGCGGAATTGCCGGAATGATTCTGGCTGTACCCGTAGGAATGCTGTTTATTAACTTATATGAATTCGGTGCCTTTGATTCCCTTATGGGCAGCGTGAAAATTCTGCTTCACGATATCAATGAATTCCGCAGGAGAAAGGATTAAACGATGAGAGATAAAACCAGATTGAAACTCAGCGCATGTGCGTGTATGACCGCAGGCATTATGGCCCTGTCCATGCTGGCGGCGCCTGTTACCGGGTATTCGGCTCAGCCCTGGGCTTTGGAAAACGGCCAGTTTGTAGATGCGTCAGGAGCGCCCATTGCCGGAGCCCTGGAAAAGGGAATTACAGTGACCAAGTACCAGAACCGCCAGACCGGGGAAAACGGAGGCATTGATTGGGATAAGGTGGCAAAGTCCGGGGTTTCCTTTGCCATGGTGCGCATCGGTTATTTTAAGGATATGGACCCTTATTATTCCATGAACATGAATGGTGCGGCTGCAAAGGGAATCAAAACAGGAGTATTTTTTTATACCCAGGCCCTGGACACCCAGGCGGCAGTGGAAGAGGCCAGATATGTGCTTCGCATGGTAAAGGATTATGCTGTTTCCTATCCCATTGCCTATGATGTGGAATCCCAGTATCTGCTGGATAATAACTTATCAAAGCAGCAGATTACGGATAACATCAACGCATTCTGCAGGACCATTGCAGAGGCAGGCTACCGGCCCATCGTCTATGCCAACAACGAATGGCTGACCAACCACATTGATATGAGCCAGGTTCCTTATGACGTCTGGTATGCCAGATACGGAACCATCAACAATTACCAGAACCGCACCATCTGGCAGTGCACGGACCAGGGACGGGTAGACGGCATTGACGGAAATGTGACCATAGAATTGTCCTTTGCAGATTACAGCTCCCTCATTCCTTCCGAAGGCTGGAAGGTGATTGATGGAAACTGGTATTATACGAAAAATTATGTAAAACAGACCGGCTGGGTCCAGGTGGGAGATATCTGGTATTATCTGGATTCCAACGGTATTATGGTTCACGATGCCACGGTGAATATTGAAGGGGTTTCTTATACCTTTGATTCCAGCGGGGCCATGGTGCAGGAACCGGCTGAATGAGGTTTAAATGACAGAGAATAATTTAGATACAGACCAAATAAGAGGACTGGTATGGAGGCTGGCAATTCCCTCCATGCTGGCCCAGTTTGTAAGTGTTTTTTACAGCATCGTAGACCGGATGTACATAGGAAATATTTCCGGAACCGGTGAGATTGCATTGGCAGGAGTGGGAATCTGCGGTCCTATAGTGACTATGGTTTCTTCTGTTGCTTTTTTAGTGGGCGTGGGAGGCTCTCCCTTAATGAGCATCCGCATGGGAGAGAAAAACCACCGGGCTGCCAGCCAGATCCTTGCCAACTGCTTTTTGCTTTTAACGGTTTTAGCGGCGGTGATCACTGTTTTTTCCCTTATAATAAAAGATAAGCTTTTGATGTGGTTTGGGGCAAGTGAAGCCACGTTTTCCTATGCCAATGATTATATTACCATCTGCCTCCTGGGCACTGTGTTCGCTCTTTTGGCTACCGGGATGAATCAGTTTATTATCTGCCAGGGATTTGCAAAGGTGGGGATGAAGTCCGTTATTTTAGGGGCCGTATGCAATATTGCGCTGGACCCTGTATTCATGTTTGGCTTTGGCCTGGGGGTAAGGGGAGCCGCAATTGCCACCGTCTTATCCCAGATGGCTTCCTGCACCTATGTGCTGCGTTTTTTATTTGGAGACAAGCCCCCTATCCGGATTACCTTTGGTCATTACGACTGGCAGATTATGAGACGGGTCCTGCTTCTGGGCTTAAGCCCTTTTCTCATCATTGCTTTTGACAATGTTCTGATTATCGCTTTAAACATGATTATTCAGCGTTACGGCGGGGAAAGCCAGGGGGATAAGCTTCTTACCTGCATGACCATTGTACAGAGCTTTATGCTGATGGTCACCATGCCCCTTGGAGGAATTACGGGAGGGACCCAGACCATACTGGGTTATAATTTCGGGGCGGGAAGACCGGACCGGATTAAAAGGGCAGCAGGCCATATTGGGGGCCTGGCTCTTGTGTTTACCACCATCATGTTTATTCTGGCTCATACGGTGCCTCAATATTTTGTCCGTATTTTTATCCGTAATGAAGCTTATGTGGAGCTGACGGTGTGGGCTATTAAGATTTATACCATGGGAATCATTCCCCTGGCCCTCCAGTATACGGTTGTAGATGGCTTTGTGGGAATGGGAGCCGCCAAAGTGGCAATCTCCCTTTCCATGTTCCGGAAAGCTGTCTTTTTAGTGGGGGCAGCTCTTATCCCGATCTGGTTCGGGGTGGAGCAGATCTTTTATATTGAACCGGTTTCTGATTTTGCCAGCGTTGTGGTGTCATTGACGGTCACATTCCTGGTATTTGACCGGATGGTGGTCAAAAAAACAGCGGATTGATTTTTAATGGACCATGGGTGCAGCCTTTAAGCTCTTTGCAATGAGAGCAGAGGCTGCACCTTTTTTGTTTTGATGATAAAAGAACTCAATAAAAACCCTTGACAATTCATGAAAAGATGATAATATAAACATATGAACAATCATTCATATGATAATAGTAAAGATGAGGAGGAGCTTAATGGGAGAAGAGACCATAAAAAGTATTACCAGAGGTGAAATTGACCAATGTGATTTTATATGTGTCCATGAAAATGTTGTGGATCAGGTGTTAAAGGCAATGCCAAAAGAGGAGGAGCTTCTTGATCTGGCAGATTTTTTCAAGGTATTCGGAGATACCACCAGAATAAAGATCCTTTACGTCCTCAGCCGTTCAGAAATGTGTGTGTGTGATATTGCCAGCCTGCTCCAGATGAGCCAGTCGGCCATTTCCCATCAGCTTCGTGTGCTGAAGCAGATGAGACTGGTGAAGTTCCGCAGGGAAGGAAAGACCGTATTTTATTCCCTGGCAGACGACCACATTGAGACCATACTGGCTCAGGGCATGGAGCACATTGAAGAGTGATAAAAACAATGACAAAAAAACGAGACAGATGAAAAGGAGAATCAATTATGAAAAAGATTGTTAAATTAGAGGGGTTATGCTGTGCCAACTGTGCGGCTAAAATTGAAGAAGAAGTAAAGAAGCTTGACGGTGTGGATAGTGCTTCCTTAAGCTTTATGACTCAGAGGCTGGTTTTGGAAGTAGAAGACGGAAAATCTGAGGGCATTATGGAAGCTGCAAAAAAGATATCATTTAAGATTGAACCAGAAGCAGAATTCAAGGTTCTTCGGTAAGGAGATGAAGCAGCTATGACGAAGAAGCAGAAAAAGATGATCGCCAGACTGGCGGCCGGCGCTCCGGTTTTTATATTTGGATTGCTTGTGGAAGGAAAGGTGTCCTGGTACTGGCTTCCCTTTGCAGTTTCTTATTTGCTGGTAGGCTATGACATTCCCTTAAGGGCTTTGAGAAACCTGCGGCATGGCCAGTTGTTTGATGAAAACTTTCTCATGTCCCTGGCAACTTTCGGAGCCATCGGCATCGGGGCTTTGGAAGAAGCCGTAGGAGTTATGCTGTTTTATCAGATCGGTGAATTCTTTAATGATTATGCGGTGAACCGGTCGAGAAAATCCATTACAGAGCTGATGGATATTAACCCGGAGTACGCCAATCTCTTAAGGGATGGAAAAGAAGAAAAGGTAGATCCATATGAGGTTTCTATCGGGGATATTATCGTGATAAAGCCAGGGGAAAAGGTTCCTCTTGACGGAGTGGTGGTAAAGGGAGCAGGAAGCCTTGATACCAAGGCTTTAACCGGAGAATCCATGCCTGCAGAAGTTAAGGAAGGATCTGAGGTGATCAGCGGTTCCATTAACTTAAACGGCGTTCTGGAGGTCCGGGTAACCAGCCTGTTTGACGATTCTACAGTTGCAAAGATCCTGGAACTGGTGGAGAATGCCAGCTCCAGAAAGGCAAAGGCTGAAAACTTCATTACAAAGTTTGCAAGAGTTTATACCCCTGTGGTAGTAATCCTGGCGGCCTTGCTGGCAGTGATTCCTCCCCTTTTGCTGGGAGGGAGCTGGGGAGTCTGGATTTATCGTGCCTGCAGCTTTTTGGTTGTTTCCTGTCCCTGTGCTTTGGTGATTTCCGTTCCCTTAAGCTTTTTCGGTGGTCTTGGAGCAGCCTCCAGACATGGTATTTTGATGAAAGGCAGCAATTATTTAGAGGCAATGGCTTCTTTGGAAACGGTTGTGTTTGACAAAACAGGAACGCTCACCAATGGCAAATTTAAAGTGACAGAAACAGATCCGGCAGAGGGCACTGAGGAAGAACTGCTGAAGCTGGCAGCTTATGGGGAATTTCATTCCAACCATCCCATTGCTTTGTCGGTAAAAGAAGCTTATGGAAAGGCTGTGGATGAGTCCAAAATCGGCCTGGCAGAAGAAATTGCCGGATACGGCATCAGGGCTGAAATCGAGGATGGCGGAAGAACCAGAAACTTGTTCATCGGCAATGCAAGGCTTATGGACCAGAGAAATATTGAGATTTCTGAAAAGGGCATTGCAGCGGGAACCACTCTTTATCTGGCTGACGGAGAAACTTATCTGGGTTCTATTACCATTTCCGACACCATTCGGGAAGATGTGCCCAAGGCTTTAAAGGGCTTAAAGGATTCCGGAGTCAAAAGGCTTGTTATGCTGACCGGAGATAAGCCGGAGGTAGGAAAAGCCGTAGGAGAAACAATTGGCATTGATGAGGTTCACGGCGGACTTCTCCCCGGTGACAAGGTGGGAAAAGTGGAAGAATTACTGGCGAAAAAGCGGGAAGGTTCTACTTTGGCCTTTGTAGGAGACGGAATCAACGATGCCCCTGTTTTATCCAGGGCTGACGTGGGCATTGCCATGGGCGGAATCGGATCAGGTGCTGCGGTGGAAGCGGCAGACGTGGTCATCATGACCGATGAGCCGTCAAAGCTGGTGGATGCCATACGGATAGCCAGGAAAACCATTGGCATTGTAAAGCAGAATATTGTGTTCGCCATAGGCATCAAGGTTTTGGTTCTCTTTTTGTCAGCATTTGGGTTTGCAAACATGTGGACTGCTGTATTTTCAGACGTAGGAGTGTCGGTTCTGGCTATTTTAAATGCCGTGCGGGCTTTGAAATATGAAAATTACAAATAAAAATACATTGACAAACTTTTTTTAAGCTGTTATATTTTACACATATACGGGGTGGTGCGAAGATGGTCCATTGTTGAGAGACAATTTTCGCATACCCTTTTTTGTATTGATAAAGAAGCACCCTGCGGGTATACCATTATGCCCAGAAAGCGTAGGCGGTAATAAAGAAGCACCCTGCGGGTATACCATTATGCCCAGAAAGCGTAGGCGGTAATAAAGAAAGGAGTATTATGAGCAAATATAGCAAAGAAGATATATTGCGTATTGTGGAAGAGGAGGATGTGGAGTTTATCCGGCTTCAGTTTACTGATATTTTTGGCATGCTGAAAAATGTTGCCATTACAAAAAATATGCTTGGAAAGGCCCTTGACAACCGCTGCATGTTTGACGGCTCTTCCATTGAAGGTTTTGTCAGAAATGAGGAAACGGATATGTATCTCTATCCTGACTTTAACACCTTTGAGCTTTTCCCCTGGCGTCCCCAGCAGGGAAAGGTGGCCCGGTTGATGTGCGATGTCCATTGTCCGGATCAGACACCTTTTATGGGCGATCCCAGGTTTGTGCTGAAAAAGGTGCTGAAAAAAGCCAGAGACATGGGCTTTGTATTTCATGCAGGCCCGGAATGTGAATTTTTCCTTTTCCACACCGATGAGGAAGGCCAGCCAACCACCAATACTCACGAGATGGCCAGCTATTTTGATGTGGCTCCCATTGATCAGGCGGAAAATGTGCGCAGGGATATGATTATGACCCTGGAGGACATGGGCTTTATGATCGAGTCCTCCCATCATGAGATCGCACCGGGACAGCATGAGATTGATTTCCAGTACACGGAAGGGTTGGTGACAGCGGACCAGATCATGACATTTAAGATGGCGGTAAAAACCATTGCAAAGCGCCACGGCCTTCACGCCACCTTTATGCCCAAACCCAAGGCAGGCGTCAATGGCTCCGGAATGCATTTAAACATGTCCTTATCGGATTTAAAGGGTAAAAACATGTTTGAGGACCCCAACGGTAAGCTTGGCTTAAGCAAGGTGGCATACCAGTTTATAGCCGGAATTCTTTATCATATGGAAGAGATGGCAATTATGACCAATCCCTTGGTCAACTCCTATAAACGGCTCATTCCCGGCTACGATGCACCTATTTACATTGCATGGTCTGCCAGGGGAAACAGAAGCTCGGTCATCCGCATTCCTTCTTCCAGAGGGGAAAGCACCAGGATTGAGCTTCGGTGCCCGGATGCCTCTGTCAATCCCTATCTGGCTCTGGCGGTCTGCCTGGCAGCAGGTCTTGACGGAATCGAAAAGGAGATGTCTGCTCCGGAAAGTGTTGACGATAATATCTTTGTTATGTCTGCCGACGAAATCCAGAAAAGGGGAATCGGGCAGCTTCCGGAAACTTTGGGAGAAGCCATTGATGCATTCCGGGAGGCTGAATTTATGAGGGAAGTGCTGGGTGAACACATCTACACCAAGTATCTGGAAGCCAAGGAAGCGGAATGGCGTCAGTTCCGGGCCCAGGTGACAGACTGGGAAGTAGAAGAATACCTGTATAAGTATTAGGATTTCTGATTCCCATGGGGTTATCTGGAGGTGAGAGTGTTTGACCAATGTGATAGTGGCATTTTCCAAAGCGGAAGATGCGAAAAATATTAAAAATATTCTTATGAAAAACGGCTTTTCCGTGTCAGCGGTCTGCACCTCCGGCGCTCAGGCGGTCAACAGTGCCGATGAGCTGGGCAGCGGAATCGTGGTCTGCGGATGCAGATTTGCAGATATGGTGTATCAGGACATTTATGACTGCCTTCCCAAAGGGATGGGGATGCTTTTGGTGGCCTCCCCCAGCCAGTGGAGCGGCAGGGCTCCTGAGGATGTGGTTTGCTTAGGGCTGCCTTTAAAGGTTCAGGATCTTGTGAGTACATTGGAAATGATGATGGAAACCATGGCCCGGAGAAGAAAAAAGCTGAAAAGCCAGCCAAAGGAACGGAGCAAGGAAGAACAGGATATGATCAAGCAGGCCAAGGAGCTGTTGATGGAACGAAATCACATGTCTGAGATAGAGGCCCACCGCTATATCCAAAAATGCAGCATGGATAGCGGAAACAATCTGGTGGAAACTGCCCAGATGATCATGAGCCTGATTAATATTTAGCTATGGAGGCAAGGAATGAAATTCACAAAGATGCAGGGAACTGGAAATGACTATGTGTATATAAACTGCTTTGAGGAAACCGTGGAAAATCCGGCAGAGCTTTCTAAAAAGGTCAGTGACCGCCATTTCGGAATCGGCTCCGACGGGCTCATTCTCATTTGCCCGTCAGAAGCTGCAGATTTCCGCATGAGGATGTTCAATGCCGATGGTTCAGAAAGCCAGATGTGCGGAAATGGTATCCGGTGTGTGGGAAAATACGTGTACGATCACGGCATGGCAGGGAAAACAGAGTTTGATGTGGAGACAGGGGCCGGAATCAAGCATTTAAAAATTACGGAAGAAGATGGAAAGGCTGTGATGATCACTGTGGACATGGGCGTGCCGGAGATTACCAGCCAGGTGCCGGAGCCTATCTGCATAGATGGAACAGATTATGAATTCATCGGCATTTCCATGGGAAACCCTCATGCCATCTATTTTATGGAGGACATCGACGGTCTGGATCTGGAAGCCATTGGCCCTGCCTTTGAACATCATGCCCGTTTTCCGGAGCGCACCAATTCAGAGTTTATTGAAGTAAAGAGCAAAAGCTATATCCGCATGAGGGTGTGGGAGAGAGGAAGCGGGGAAACCTGGGCCTGCGGAACCGGAGCCACGGCCAGCGTGGTAGCTTCAGCCTTAAGCGGACGGACCTTCAACAAGGCGGAAGTGGAATTAAAGGGCGGCAACCTGACAATTGAATGGGACAGGGAGGGAAGCGGCCATGTGTTTATGACCGGGCCTGCTGTCCAGGTGTTTGAAGGGGAATTTGACGAAAGAAGTCTTTAAAATAACGGAGGAACCTATGGTTAAAATCAACGAAAATTACTTAAAACTGCCGGGAAGTTATCTGTTCTCCACCATTGCAAAAAAAGTAAGTGCTTACACAGAAAAGAACCCGGATAAAAAACTGATCCGTCTGGGAATCGGAGATGTGACCCAGCCCATTGCCCCGGCAATTATTGAAGCCCTTCACAGTGCTGTGGAGGAGATGGGAAGCGGGGATACCTTTCATGGCTATGCGCCTGATCTGGGCTATGGATTTTTGAGAGAGTTGATTGCAAAAGAGGATTATAGTTCCAGAGGCTGCCCTATATCGGCAGATGAGATCTTTGTTTCCGACGGAGCCAAGAGCGACTGCGGAAATATCCAGGAGATTTTCGACGAGAACTGTAAAATTGCAGTCTGCGATCCGGTATATCCGGTTTATGTGGATTCCAATGTCATGGCGGGAAGAACTGGGGAATATGATGAGAAAACCGGAAAATGGAGCAATGTAATCTACATGCCCTGTACCGCTGAAAATGATTTTGTTCCCTGTCTTCCTGAGGAAGTGCCGGATTTGATTTATTTATGTGTTCCTAATAACCCTACGGGAACCACTCTCACCAGGGATCAGTTAAAGGTATGGGTGGACTATGCCAATGAAAACGGTGCTGTCATTCTTTATGATGCTGCTTATGAGGCATATATCAGCCAGGAGGATGTTCCTCATTCCATCTTTGAGATCGAAGGGGCTGAGACATGCGCCATTGAGTTTCGTTCCTTTTCTAAAAACGCAGGCTTTACGGGAGTCCGCTTAGGCTTTACTGTGGTTCCCAAGGCTCTTGTGAGGGGCGGAGTATCCCTTCATTCCCTGTGGGCCAGACGCCATGGAACCAAGTTTAACGGAGCTCCTTATATCATCCAGAAGGCGGGGACAGCCGTTTACTCGGCAGAAGGAAAGGCCCAGTTAAAGGAACAGGTGGCTTATTACATGAAAAACGCAGGCGTTATTTACGATGGATTAAAAGAGGCGGGATGCCAGGTTTACGGCGGTGTCAATGCTCCTTATATCTGGTTAAAGGTGCCTGCTGGAATGACCTCCTGGGAATTCTTTGACTGCCTGCTGGAAGAAGCCAGCGTGGTGGGAACTCCTGGAAGCGGATTCGGACCCAACGGGGAAGGCTATTTCCGTCTGACCGCCTTTGGAACCTATGAAAATACGGTGGAAGCCATTGAACGGATGAAAAAGTGCCTTCCTTCCTTATATAAATAGAGGTTGACAAATCTTCTGGAATTCGTTATGATTATTTTCGTAAAAAAAATAAAAGTAAGCTTAACTTGTAAGAACAAAAGCGTTCGGTACCCTGATGGTGCTGGCGCTTTTTTTATTTGAAGGGTAGAGGAGAAGGGAGTTTTCCTTTCCCGCCTCTCCCCCATGAAGGAGGAGAATATGGACGATATTGATAAGAAAATAGTGCGGATCCTACAGAAAAATGCCAGGGCGTCTTTAAAGAGCATAGCGGATAATACCTTTCTCTCTTCTCCTGCTGTATCATCCAGAATTGAAAAGCTGGAGAGGGAGAAGGTCATCACCGGATACCATGCTTCCGTTGATCCGGTGAAGCTGGGTTATCACATCATTGCCTTTGTGAGTTTGGAGGTTTCTCCCATGGATAAGATCCAGTTTTATGAACATATGAAGTCCGTTCCCAATGTACTGGAGTGCAACTGCGTGACAGGAGATTACTCCATGCTGATTAAAGTGGCCTTTCCAAGCACCATGGAACTGGATGTTTTCATCGGAAGACTCCAGAAATACGGAAAGACCAGTACCCAGATCGTATTTTCCGCTCCAGTGGAGCCAAGAGGTGTGGATGTGATGGCGGAAATGGGAGAAAAAGAATAAATCCGGTCTGAAAAATGGTACGGAGGGGACTGCTTTTACATACTTTATAGAATAGAGGTATGTGAAAGGAGTTTTTCTTTTGGAAGAGAGAAAGATCGTAGTAATAGATGCGGGTCACGGCGGCGCAGACCCAGGTGCAACCTATAACGAGCGGAAGGAAAAAGATGATAACTTAAATCTTGCGCTGGCTGTGGGGCAGATCCTTACAGACAACAGAGTTGACGTCAGATATACCAGAATTGACGATACCTACAATACCCCTCTTGAAAAGGCTATGATGGCAAATAATTCGGAGGGAGACCTTCTTGTATCCATACACCGTAATGCAATGCCTGTTCCAGGCTCCGGTTCCGGGGTGTTAACTCTTGTTTTTGAAGATGATGGAGACCCGGCCGTATTTGCAAAGAACATAGGGGAGGCGTTGAGTCAAACCGGATTTACTAACCTGGGCACTGTGGAGCGTTCCGGACTGGTAATTCTCAAGCGGACAAATATTCCGTCGGTTCTGGTAGAAGTCGGTTTTATTGACAATGAAGGGGATAACAATTTATTTGATCAGAATTTCCAGGAAATCGCTGAAGCCCTGGCCCAGGGAATTTTAAATACATTCCAGGGTCAGCCGGAGGAAGAAACAGAATATTACCAGGTGCAGACAGGTGCTTACAGGGTTCGGCCTCTGGCTGAGAAGCAGATGGACACTTTAAAATCTCAGGGATTTCCTGCCTTTATCGTTCTTGAGGATGGGCTTTACAAGGTCCGTGTGGGAGCATTCCGCAATCTGGATAATGCAGTCCGCATGGAGCAGTCCCTTAAGCAGTGCGGATACAACACATTTTTGGTGAGAAAACCGGCGGTATATTGAAAATCAAATGCCCCTGATGCTGGCTTTTTAAGAAAAGGCTTTGCACCAGGGGCATTTTTTTGTGTCCGGCGGAAATTGCTTTTTCCTTTATGGCTTGACAAAATGGATTGAAGTATCGTAATGTTTATAAAGAGATAACAAAAAAGGAGGCAGAAATGATTAAGGCAGTTATTTTTGACATGGATGGAGTTATCATTGACAGCGAGGGCGTTTACCTGGAACACCAACTGGAATTTGCCAGGACTAAAAATCCGGATGTGAAGCTGGAACAGCTGTTTCCCATGGTGGGAGCCACGAAACAGGAGTGCTGGGAAATCCTGGAAGGGGTGGTGAGCAACGGACAGCCCTGGCAGGAGCTTCGGGAGGAGTTCTATCAGAAGGATATTTACAGCCAGATGGACTACAGAAAGATTTTCCGGCCGGAGGTAAGGACAACTCTTATGGAGTTAAAAGAGAGGGGATACCGGCTGGCGCTGGCTTCCTCCACAAGGCTTCCGGTGGTGGAGCGGGTTCTGGAGGAAAATGAGATCCGGCATTATTTTGAGGCAGTTGTCAGCGGCGGCCAGTTTAAGAGAAGCAAGCCTGATCCGGAAATCTACCTGCACACCGCAGGACTGCTGAATGTTGACCCAAAAGAGTGTCTGGCAGTGGAGGATTCTACGGTGGGAATTCTGGCTGCTTACAAGGCCGGCATGAAGGTTGCAGCACTCATAGATGAACGGTATGGCTTTGATCAGAGCCTGGCGGATTATAAGCTTCAGCGGGTGAAAGATGTGTTAGAAGAGGTGGAGAAGGCATAAGCTGTGATATACATATTGAATCAGGAGGAATTGATTGAAGTATATCAATGAGCTTTTAAAAGGGCTGATCATTGGTGCGGCAAACATACTTCCGGGAATCAGCGGAGGGGTGCTGGCTATTTCCATGGGAGTGTATGATAAGATCATCCATGCGGTGAACCGTCTGTTTAAGGAGCCGGTAAAAAGCTTCCGGATTCTCCTTCCTTATGGAATCGGGGCTTTGGCTGGAATTGTGTTTCTCTCCCTGGCCTTTGAATATCTTTTTTATACATATCCCCTTCAGACGAAAATGGCGTTTCTGGGAATGATCGGCGGAGGGCTTCCTTCCCTGTTCCGGAAAGGATTTCCAAAAGGCGGAAAAGGCAAGATGGCGGGGCTGGTGGCCGCATGCCTGACCTGCGGGGCAGTGATTTTATTTACCTTTGCTGCTGAAAGGATGATTACCGGCAGTCAGGGCGGAGCGGAAATGGCATCGGGAGCTGCCTGGCTTTCTTCGGGGACTTACTGGGTTCCTGTTTTATTCCTGATCGGCATGATTGGGGCAGCTACCATGGTAATTCCGGGAATCAGCGGTTCCATGATCATGATGATGCTGGGATTTTACGAGCCCATTCTCCAGACTAATAATGCCTGTATACGGGCTTTATCTGCTCTTGATTTTAACAGCCTATTTACCAATGGAATCGTGATGGTTCCATACTATGCCGGTCTTGCTGCTGGGATATTTTTATTTGCAAGGGTAGTGGAAGGGCTTTTAAGCCGCCATGAACAGAGGATGTACCAGGTTATTATGGGGCTGGTTTTTTCTTCACCTTTTGTCGTATTGTGGGATGTGACATGGAACAGTGTCATGACTCACCAGATACTGGCGGGCATTTCTTTGAGCCTTCTTGGATATGTCTGTGCTGTAGGACTGGGCGGGGAAGGATAAATAAAAAGCCGCTAAAGGCCGATAATAACGGCCCTTAGCGGTTTTTTCTATGGAGGTAATGATTGAACCTAAGAATACTCCGCAATCCTGGTGATTCCCACATAGATATGGGAAATCCGGTACCAGGTGGGAAAATCGATCACTCCGGTGGCCGGGAGCCCGAAGATGGTCTGGAACTCGCGGACTGCCTCTGCTGTTGCAGGGCCGAAGATTCCGTCGGCAGTGATCTGTGGGATGGCCGTATAAACACCGGCAATGGTACTGAGCTGATCCTGAACCTGCTGGACCTTTTCACCGCTGGAGCCTAAGGTCAGATTGTAGCCGGGCCAGGAGGAAGGAACGCCGGCGATCTGTTCCGCCGTGTTGATGTACATGTTGCTTCCGTAGAAATACCGGAGAATTTCAATGGCAGTGTATCCCTGTTCGCCCAGATTCTTGCTGCCCCACTGCGTCATCCAGTTTGGACACTGAACCCGGTTTCCGTCACAGTATTGGGTAAGTATGGGCTGCCTGACGCCTGGGCGGGATAAATAGCTGTTAAAAATTTCATCCACAACCTGGGCAATGCTTTCATAAATATTCCGTCCATGAATCCACTTATGATCAAAAGCAGTGGATGAAGTGATGGTAAAGTTATAGCCCTGATTCCTGTACCATTCCGTATAAACCCGGTTTAAGGTAAAGCTCATAATAGCCAGAACATTGGCAATAATAGTCTCCCTGGGCCAGGTCGCATAAATTTCACTGGAGGCCACGTTTTTAATGTAATCCCGGTAGGGGACATAATAATTGGTGGCAGTGGGATCGGTGGGAACTCCGTCATGGACAATGACGGTCTGGGGAACCACAACCTGGCTTAATACGATTTCTCCGGTTTCTGCCACAGGCTTTATTTCGTCTTCCGCAATTTTGGGAGGGTAGTATCCATAAAGTGTGTGGTCGGGAATGACAATGGGAACGTCAGGAGAAACTGCATCTGCAACGGGAATCATGCGCACCGGCTGGAGTGCCAGAGTTTCGGCCAGAATTTCCGTTCCCGAAATTACAACCGGCTCAAAGCCCTGGGCGCGGACCAGGAGAGAATATTCCGAATAAGGCTGAATAAGGCCCGGCGATAAGCTTAAGTCAATGGGAGGTGCAGACAAACTTACATTTTCCGTTTGTCCTGATACGTTTGTGGTAACCTGTTCCAGAATGCTTTGCGGTTCTCCTTTATAAGAAATGGATATTTCTGCACCCTGTATGGGAAAATTGCTTTCCGCAGAAACCACATCTACCTGAAGAAGCCCTGTAGAAGAATTTTGCTGTGCGGCCAGTGTCTTGCAGCGAATCATAAAATGCCCCTTGTTTGAGATAATTATTATAAATATATTAAAGGGCAGTAGGAATGATTACAAAAGCCCTGCAGGATGGAAAATTATCCTGCAGGGAGCTTTTAGAAAAAGGAGTTTTTTGGTTCATGAAACATGGATTCTACATAGTTTCTCATTTCCTCGCGGCTTTCAATGGATCTGGCGCCGTTGACGATTCTGTTCCGCTCCGGTTCGGTCAGCCCTGCAAAACGGGCCAGAATGTCGGAATGCTGTGCCAGCTCCATGGTAAAACCAATGGGCAGTTCGCTGTTATCAATCATCATCATCACCTCTTTCATAGTCTGCTCCAATGATTCCAAAAGTATGCGTCAAAAGAAAGTGCCAGTTTGTTTTTGAATATTTATTCATTGTATTTAGTAAAATGGCTTAAAAATACATAGGATATGCATAAAAATATAGTAAAATAAATCTGCAGAAAATAGTTGAAAAATCTTCCGGGATCATGTATAATCTATTCAATTTGGGCAGACTTAAGCAGACTCAAAAACCATACACTCAGAGAAAGGATGGATTTTGCGTATGAAAGCTTTTTTGATACTAGAAGACGGAACTGTTTTTACAGGGACCAGTATTGGTTCATCCCGGGAAGTAATCAGTGAAATCGTATTCAATACTTCCATGACCGGTTATTTAGAAGTTCTCACCGACCCCTCCTATGCGGGGCAGGCTGTTGTGATGACTTATCCCCTGATCGGTAATTACGGCATTTGTTATGAAGATATGGAGTCATTTAAACCATGGCCGAAAGGCTTTCTTGTCAGAGAATTATCTAGAATTCCCAGCAATTTCAGATGCGGGGATACCATTCAGCATTTCTTAGAAGTATATGATATTCCAGGTATCAGCGGTATTGATACAAGAACCCTAACAAAAATTTTAAGAGAAAAAGGTACTATGAACGGCATGATTACAACCAATGAAGGTTTTGATCTTGACGAAGTCATTGAACGTATGAAAAAATATTCTGTTGAAGGAGTTGTAAAAGCCACTACCTGCAAGGAAACCCATGTCCTTCCGGGAGAAGGGAAAAAGGTGGCCCTTTTGGATCTTGGAGCCAAGAAAAACATTGCCCGCTCCCTGCAGGAACGAGGCTGCCAGGTAACCGTGTATCCTGCATACACAAAAGCAGAGGAAATTCTTTCTTCAAACCCTGACGGCATCATGCTTTCCAACGGCCCCGGCGATCCCAAGGAGTGTAAGGAAATCATTGAAGAAATTAAGAAGCTGTATCAGTCCGGTGTTCCCATTTTTGCCATCTGTCTGGGACACCAGCTTATGGCCCTGGCCACGGGAGCTGATACCCACAAGCTGAAATACGGCCACAGGGGAGGAAACCATCCGGTAAAGGATTTGGAAACAGGACGGGTGTACATATCCTCCCAAAACCATGGTTATGTGGTGGATATGGACACAGTTGATCCGGCTGTTGCAGAGGCCGCATTTATAAACGTCAATGACGGGACCAATGAGGGCTTAAAATACAAAGGCAAAAACATATTTACCGTCCAGTACCACCCCGAAGCCTGTCCCGGCCCCCAGGATTCCAGTTACTTATTTGACCGTTTCTTGAAAATGATGGAGGTAGACGATCATGCCCAGAAATCATGATATAAAAAAGGTGCTGGTCCTTGGTTCAGGGCCTATCATCATCGGACAGGCAGCAGAATTTGACTATGCGGGAACCCAGGCCTGCCGCTCCCTGAGAGAAGAGGGAATTGAAGTCATTCTCTTAAACTCCAACCCGGCAACCATTATGACGGATAAGGACATTGCGGATAAAGTATACATTGAACCTTTAACTCTGGAAACAGTGGAACAGCTGATCTTAAAGGAAAGGCCGGACAGCGTTCTCCCCACTTTAGGCGGTCAGGCAGGCTTAAACCTTGCCATGGAGCTGGAGGATGCCGGATTCTTAAAAGAGCATAATGTAAGGCTTATCGGAACAACCGCCCTCACCATTAAAAAGGCGGAAGACCGGGAAATGTTTAAAAATACCATGGAAAAGATCGGGGAGCCTGTAGCCCCTTCCGATATTGTAGAATGTGTGGAGGACGGCTTGCGGGTTGCCCAGGAAATCGGATATCCGGTGGTTCTCCGCCCGGCCTACACTTTAGGAGGCTCCGGAGGGGGAATTGCCAAGGACCCTGCCCAGTGCCGTGAAATCCTTGAAAACGGCCTCCGCCTTTCCCGTGTGGGGCAGGTTCTGGTGGAACGGTGCATCGCAGGCTGGAAGGAAATCGAATACGAGGTTATGCGGGACGGCGCAGGAAACGTGATCACCGTATGCAACATGGAAAACTTAGACCCGGTGGGAGTCCATACGGGAGACAGCATTGTGGTGGCCCCTTCCCAGACCTTGGGAGATAAGGAATACCAGATGCTGCGAACCTCTGCCCTTAGGATCATCAGCGAACTGGAAATCACCGGAGGCTGCAACGTCCAGTATGCCCTTCACCCGGAAAGCTTTGAATACTGCGTCATTGAAGTAAATCCCCGTGTCAGCCGTTCCTCGGCCCTGGCTTCCAAGGCCACAGGCTATCCCATTGCCAAGGTTGCGGCCAAAATCGCCCTGGGATACCACTTGGACGAGATCAGAAACGGGGTCACAAAGAAAACCTATGCAAGCTTTGAACCCATGCTGGATTACTGCGTGGTCAAGATGCCCCGCCTTCCCTTTGACAAATTTTTAAGTGCCAAACGGACCCTTGGAACCCAGATGAAGGCCACGGGAGAAGTTATGAGCATATGTCCCAGCTTTGAAGGGGGACTGATGAAGGCGATCCGCTCTCTGGAACAGCATGTGGACAGTCTGATGTCCTATGATTTTACGGGACTTTCCGATTATGAACTGACCCAGACCCTCCATCTGGTGGATGACAGAAGGATATGGGTCATTGCAGAGGCTTTGCGCCGGGGATTTGCCTACGAGACCATTCACCATATTACAAAGATTGATTTTTGGTTTATCGATAAGCTGGCAATTCTGGTGGAAATGGAGGCAGAGCTGAAAAAAGGACCTCTCACAGTTGAATTGTTAAAAGAAGCAAAAAGGCTGGAATTCCCGGACACGGTTATTTCCAGGCTTACCGGGATTCCTTCGGAGGAAATCCGCCGGATGAGAAAGGAAAACAGCATCCTTGCGGCCTTTAAGATGGTGGATACCTGCGCAGCCGAATTTGCCGCTGAAACGCCTTACTATTACTCCTGCTTTGGTAGTGAAAATGAGGCGGAAAAAACTTCTGGGAAAAAGAAGGTATTGGTCCTTGGGTCCGGTCCTATCCGCATCGGACAGGGAATTGAATTTGACTTTTGCTCGGTTCACAGCACATGGAGCTTCCGGAAGGAAGGCTATGAGACCATTATTGTCAACAACAATCCGGAAACAGTGAGCACGGATTTTGACATTGCGGATAAGCTGTACTTTGAACCTTTGACTCCGGAAGATGTGGAAAGTATTGTGGACATGGAAAAACCGGACGGGGCAGTGGTTCAGTTCGGGGGCCAGACTGCCATTAAGCTGACGGAGGCCCTGATGAAGATGGGGGTTCCTATTCTGGGAACCGCGGCAGAAGATGTGGATGCAGCAGAAGACAGGGAGCTGTTTGATAAGATTTTAGAGGAATGCCAGATTCCAAGACCTGCAGGGCAGACCGTGTTTACGGCAGAAGAAGCCAAGGAAGCAGCCCGCACCTTAGGCTATCCGGTGCTGGTAAGGCCCTCCTACGTGCTGGGCGGACAGGGAATGCAGATCGCCATATCGGATCAGGATGTAGATGAATTCATAGGAATTATCAATCAGATCGCTCAGGAACACCCCATTCTCGTGGATAAGTACATTGTGGGCAAGGAGATCGAGGTAGATGCGGTTTGTGACGGGGAAGACATTCTGATTCCGGGAATTATGGAGCATATTGAACGGGCAGGCGTCCACTCCGGTGACAGCATTTCCGTATATCCGGCTCAAAGCATCAGCCAAAAGACAAAGGATATTCTGGTGGAATACACCAGGAGGCTGGCAAGAGCCCTTCACGTCAAGGGAATGATCAACATTCAGTTTATTGTCAGCGGGGAAGACGTATATGTAATAGAAGTAAATCCCCGCTCCTCCAGAACCGTTCCCTATATCAGCAAGGTGACCGGAATTCCCATTGTTCCCCTGGCGACTAAAGTCATCTGCGGACACTCCATTAAGGAACTGGGCTATGAGCCGGGCCTTCAGCCTGAGGCAGAGCATATTGCCATTAAGATGCCTGTATTTTCCTTTGAAAAGATCAGGGGCGCTGACGTAAGCCTGGGACCGGAAATGAAATCCACAGGGGAGTGTCTGGGAATTGCAAAGACCTTTAACGAGGCACTTTATAAGGCGTTTGCAGGGGCAGGAGTCCGTCTGCCAAAGCATAAGAATATGATCATAACCGTAAGGGATTCCGATAAGGAAGAAGTCGTTGATATTGCCAGAAGATTTCAGGCCCAGGGCTATAAGATATTCTCCACCTCAGGTACCGCAAAGGTGTTAAATAAACATGGGGTCAAAGCCCTGCAGGTGCGGAAGCTGGAACAGGAATCTCCCAACCTGCTGGATTTGATCCTGGGTCATGAAATTGATTTGATCATCGATACGCCCCCTCAGGGAGCGGACAGAAGCAGGGACGGATTTGTGATCCGGAGAAATGCCATAGAAACCGGAGTGACCGTACTGACCTCCCTGGATACGGCTGCTGCTCTGGTGACCAGCATGGAAAATAAATCAAAGGCAATGACCTTGATCGACATTGCCAAGGTGAAAGGCCTGTAAAGGAGTGAAAGATTTATGGTATTTTACATCAACAAACAGGCGGTGGAAATCAAAGCCAGGTTTAAAAATGCGCCTCTCACCTCAGCCAACGAGGTGTGTTCGGCTCTTGGAATACTTTATAAGATTTACAATCTTCCTTTTCCCGGGAAAAAAGAAACGGTGAGTGAGATGAAAGCAGATTTTTTTGCCGCTGCCGGAGGAAGGCCTGCACCCTCAGAATTTGCCGCCAAAATCACAACCCTTCTTGACGGATACTATAAGGATGAGCCGGTGAAGGATGAGGTCTATAATTTGATGAAATACTGCTATGAGGAGCAATAAATTTAGCAAAAAGGACCGGAGCCCTGAAAAAACAGGCCCCCGGTCCTCTTAAACTTTCCTGTTACATTGGTTTTTTAACAAACTGCTTGTCAAATTCAGGATTAAAATAATAAAAGTTCTTGGAATCCAGGTTGGATTTGATTTTTTCCATGGCCTCTCCGAACCGCTGGAAATGAACTACTTCCCTTGCCCGGAGAAACTTTAAAGGCTCCCGCACATCGGGATTTGTGATAATACGGATCAGGTTGTCATAGGTGGTTCTTGCCTTTTGTTCTGCCGCAAGGTCCTCGGTTAAGTCTGCAATGGCATCTCCCTTGGACTGGAATTCACAGGCGTTAAAGGGAACTCCTGCCGCAGCCGTAGGCCAGAGCGCGGTGGTATGATCCACATAATAAGCGTCAAAACCGGCTGTTTTGGCCTGTTCTGCAGTCAGGTTTTTCGTAAGCTGGTAAACGATGGCGCAGATCATTTCAAGATGTCCCAGCTCTTCTGTTCCAATATCCGTTAAAAGTCCTCCCACTTCCTTGCATGGCATGGAATATCTTTGGGAAAGATACCGCATAGAGGCGGACAATTCTCCGTCAGGTCCGCCGAACTGGGTGATAATCAGGGACGCTGTTTTCGGGCAGGTTTCCTTGATGTTGACAGGAAACTGCAGTCTTTTTTCATAATTCCACATTATAAAGCACCTCCTTCCCATGGCATAGGGCCGTCACACCAGGTAAAATGCTTTTGTCCCCCGTAGTTTGTATGAGAGGCAGTCTTGTTGTTGGAATCGGGGCAGACACAGTCCATGGTGAGAGGTTCAAAATTTTCTCCATAGGTTTTTAACAACTGTTTTCTCTGCATCATGGCCTGCTGAAAGGCAGATAATGCATTTTCATCCAGAGGATGAGTGTCTAAATAAAGGGTTAAATCATTGACTGTAAAGCTGATTTCTGTAATTTGCTTTAAAAGAGTTTTTTGATCTGCCATTATTGTTCACCTCCCGAAGCAAAGAAAGGAAAATTAAGGCCCGGAAAAATAGTTCCGTGCTTTAAGGCTGTTGCAGGGTCATAAGGCTGCTCCCAGGTCTGGATCGGAACAGAGCAAATGGCCAAAGGCGACGGAGAAGGAGGAGATAAAGGGGCGGTGTTTTCTTTTGGTACTGATTTCATAATAATACTCCTTTCAGTGGTTGGCAGGGCTTTCTTTTTTTATTATGGTTAGAATCGTTTAAAATATATTGTAAAAATTCTCCCAGTCTGACCAGTCAGCGATATTGTAATAAATGGAAAAATGAAATATAATAAGTAGGCAGGCAATGATCCTGACAAAAGGTGGAAAAAATAAAGACGGGAGAGCAGAGCGTTGAGTGACAAGAAATTTGCAGTATTGATTGATTCGGATAATATTTCCGCAAAGTATATTACGTGTATTCTGGATGAGATGACCCGGTACGGAGTGATTACCTACAAAAGAATTTACGGGGACTGGACCAGTGCCCAGATGGGAAAGTGGAAGATGGAACTGCTGGAAAATTCCATTACTCCCATTCAGCAGTTTTCCAACACTGTGGGAAAGAATGCAACGGATTCCGCGTTGATTATTGATGCTATGGATTTGCTTTATACGAACAATGTGGACGGGTTCTGCATCGTGTCCAGTGACAGCGATTTCACCCGCTTAGCCAGCAGGCTTCGGGAATCGGGAAAAGAAGTCATTGGAATGGGAGAGGAAAAGACACCCAAATCCTTCCGTGCCGCCTGTACGGTATTCACCAATTTAGAGGTGCTTCTTGACCAGGATGAAGATGGAACCAGAGGCGGAGTCATGGGAAAAGATGTGATTGAACAGGATATCACTTCTATTATATTGGAAAATGACGACAAAAATAAATCCACGGGGCTGGGAGAAATCGGCAACCGCCTTGTGAAAAAATATTCCGACTTTGATGTGCGTAATTACGGCTATAGCTCCCTGTCCAAGTTTTTAGAGGAGATGGATGGCTTTGAGCTGAGAAAATCCAAGAATGTGGTGACTGTCCTCGTGAAGGACAACCGGACCAAAAAGCAGGAGCTTGACGATTATGCCATCAAGCTGGTAAAGGACTGCGGAAAAAACGGCATGGAGCTGGCTGCCCTTGGAAACGGCATTCACCGGAAGTTTACGGATTTTAAGGTCAAGGATTACGGATATTCTACATTTTTCAAATTTGTCAACAGCATTGGGCAACTGGAGGTACGGGAAAACAAGAACAACAGTAAGACCGTATATCTGAAGCAAAATCTGTAAAACCTATTTGAAAGGGCCGTATTTTCCCCTTGACCCGCAGGGTCCTTCCTCCCGGTCAAGGGGAAAATACGGCGAAAATCCCCAGAAAATCAAGGCTTTACAGGGGGAAAGAAAAAAAGGAAAAAAATTGACAAAAAAATGTTGACAATTAAAACAATTCATATTATACTAGTGAAGCAGTCGAGAGCAAGACCAAAACAAAGGGAAAGCAATCGTACAAGCACTGGGATCTTAGCTCAGCTGGGAGAGCATCTGCCTTACAAGCAGAGGGTCACAGGTTCGAGCCCTGTAGGTCCCATTGATAAACAATTTGTTTATCGCAATTAAATATATGGCGGAATAGCTCAGTTGGCTAGAGCACACGGTTCATACCCGTGGTGTCGAGAGTTCAAATCTCCCTTCCGCTACTTGTTGGAAGACTTCACAATCCTTTGGTTGTGGAGTCTTTTTTTATGCATTTGGCCTAAAAAGCCGTGAAACGCGATTTTTCCATAATTTTTATATTCATTTTTTATCTTTTATGATATACTAGCAGGTAGTAAAAAGCGGAGGGATTCCATGTACTATTTTATTGTAAACCCCAATTCGCGCCGCGGACGGGGAGAGAGCATTTGGAAGAAGCTGGAAGAAACTCTCAGGACTTATGGTGTGGATTATCAGGTGTTTCTTACGGAAAAGCCGGGAGATGCAAAGGGATTTGCCAGGACACTGACAGAAGGGTGCAGGGAATCGACCATCATCGTTGCAGTAGGCGGAGACGGAACGGTCAATGAGGTTTTAGACGGGCTTTGTTTCTGCGGTTCCATTACATTGGGATACGTTCCGGCAGGGTCAGGCAACGATCTGGCAAGAAGCTTAAAGCTTCCTAAAAATCCGGTCAAGTGTTTAAAGAAAATTTTGCATCCGGAACATTATAAAGTTATGGATTACGGCGTTCTCACCTATGGAGAGGATGAGGTGTTCCACCGTCGTTTTGCAGTCAGTGCGGGAATCGGAATGGATGGGGCTGTCTGTCACAGTCTTCTCAATTTTAAGGCCAAAAGCCGGTTTTTAAAGCTTCCTTCAGGAAAGTTCACTTATCTTTTTGCAGGAGTGATACAGCTTATTAAGGCCAGGCCATCCAAGGGCTATATTCTCTTAAACGGCGTCCGGAAGGTGGAGTTTAACCATGCTTATTTTATATCCGCCCATATCCACCCTTATGAGGGGGGAGGCTTTAAATTTGCCCCTGATGCGAATTATGAGGATGGGCTGCTGTCCATCTGTATTATGAATACAAGGAAAAAGGGAAATCTGATCCAGGTGCTGTTAAGCGCCCTTTTAGGGAGAAAATCTCTGAATAAAGGTGCCAGATTTTATACCTGCCGGGAAGCGGTGATCCATATGGAACGGCCCATGGCAGTGCATGTGGATGGAGAAGGCTGTTTTTGTCAAAGCGATGTGCAGCTTCGGTGTATTGGAAAAAGGCTGCATATGATTGTATAGAAAAAAATACCCTGGGGGTATACCACTATGCCCAAAAAGCATGGGCGGTAATTAAAGAAACACCCTGCGGGTATACCATTATGCCCAGAAAGCATGGGCGGTAATTAAAGAAAGGAAAGATTATGAGAATCGGACAGGGATACGATGTGCATAAATTGGTGGAAGGAAGGGATTTGATCCTGGGAGGCGTAACGATTCCTTATGAAAAGGGACTTTTAGGCCACTCCGATGCCGATGTACTGGTCCATGCGGTCATGGATGCTCTTTTGGGAGCTGCGGCACTGGGGGACATTGGAAAACATTTTCCTGACACAGACCCTCAGTATAAAGGAGTATCCAGCATTGAACTTTTAAAGCAGGTAGGCGTGCTTTTGGAGGACAGCGGCTATGTGATCGAGAATATTGACGCAACAGTCATAGCCCAGAAGCCCAGGCTTTTGCCCTACCGTCCTGATATGGTGAAGAATATTGCAGATGCCTTAAATCTGCCTGAAGATAAGGTGAATGTAAAGGCCACCACAGAAGAGGGGCTGGGCTTTACGGGAAAGGGAGAAGGAATTTCCTCCCAGGCAATCACCCTGCTGACCTCAATAAAGGATTACTGCTTTGATGATAAAATCATGTCGTCCGGCTGCGGAGGCTGCGGCGGATGTGGGAAGATAAAGAATGACTAAAGCACCCTGGGGGTATACCATTATGCCCAGGAAGCATGGGCAATAATAAGGAAGCACCCTGCGGGTATACCATTATGCCCAGGAAGCATGGGCAATAATAAGGAAAGGAGATATTATGAAAGTTTTTAATACATTATCCAGACAAAAGGAGGAGTTCATCCCCCTGGAACCCGGTAAGGTGAAGATGTATGTCTGCGGACCGACTGTATACAATTTTATTCATATCGGAAACGCCAGACCCATTATCGTGTTTGATACAGTAAGAAGGTATTTTGAATATAGGGGCTTTGAGGTTAATTTTGTCTCTAATTTTACCGATATAGATGATAAGATCATTAAAAAAGCCATGGAAGAAGGCGTTGAGGCTGAAATTATTTCCAGGCGTTACATTGAAGAGTGCAAAAAGGACATGGAAGGCCTGAATGTAAAACCGGCCACCAGCACCCCTCTGGCTACAGAGGAGATAGACGGTATGCTGATTATGATTCAGGAACTGATCAGAGCCGGTCATGCCTATGCCGCCAAGGATGGAACCGTATATTTCCGCACAAAATCCTTTGAAGAATACGGAAAGCTGTCACACAAGAACCTGGAAGATTTACAGTCCGGTTTCCGTGAGATTAAAGTGACCGGGGAAGAGGGGAAGGAAGACCCTGCGGATTTTGTTCTCTGGAAGCCTAAAAAAGAGGGAGAGCCTTACTGGGAGTCTCCCTGGTGTGACGGAAGACCTGGCTGGCACATCGAATGCTCCGTCATGTCAAAGAAATATCTTGGGGAGCAGATCGATATTCATGCAGGCGGAGAAGATCTTATTTTCCCCCATCATGAAAACGAGATCGCCCAAAGCGAGGCTGCCAATGGCAAAGACTTTGCAAAATATTGGATGCACAACGGATTTTTAAATATTGATAATAAAAAGATGTCCAAATCCCTGGGTAATTTCTTTACAGTAAGGGAAATCGGCGAAAAGTATGATCTTCAGGTTCTGCGCTTTTTCATGCTGAGCGCCCATTACAGAAGCCCGCTGAATTTCAGCGCCGATTTAATGGAATCTTCAAAAAATGGTCTTGAACGGATTTTGAACGCGTTTGATAAATTGAGAAGCCTGGAGGCTTCTGCGAAAACAGAGAAGTTCCGTGACTGCGAGAGCAGGGAAGCCGCAGAGGAGCTGGTTTCCAAATACGAAGCTGCCATGGATGACGACTTTAATACGGCAGATGCCATTTCAGCTATTTTTGAACTGGTAAAGCTGAGCAATTCCACCACAAATGAAGAAAGCTCCAGGGAATATGTAATTTATTTAAGAGAGACTATGGAGAGGCTTTGCGGCGTTCTGGGCATTCTTACGGAAAAGAAGGAAGAGATTCTGGATGAGGAAATTGAAGCCATGATCGAAGCCAGACAGCAGGCCAGAAAAGATAAGAACTTCGCCCTTGCCGATGAAATACGCGGAAAGCTTTTAGAAAAGGGAATTGTTTTAGAGGATACCAGGGAAGGCGTGAAATGGAAGAGAGCATAATGTCACTGCCTGAGTTTTCCGGTTTTTTTAAGGATACCTTAAGGCTTAAAGAAGTGGATATAAAGAGCTATTCCCCTCTGGCCCTGGCCTATATCGGGGATGCGGTCTATGAGGTGATCATCCGGACCAAGGTGATGAACCACGGAAGCACCCAGGTAAACCACATGCATAAAAAAAGCGCCAGGCTGGTAAATGCCAAGGCCCAGGCGGATATCGTCCGCAAGCTTCTGGAGGAAGAGGAACTGACTCCCGAAGAGGTAGCGGTCTACAAGCGGGGGCGCAACGCCAAATCCGCAACCACGGCAAAACATGCCACCATGGTTGATTACCGGACAGCTACAGGCTTTGAAGCCCTGTGCGGATACCTGTATTTAAACGGCAGTTTTACCCGTCTGACCACGCTGGTGGGCAAGGGACTTGAGAAAATAGGAGAACTGGAATGATAGAGGAATTTACGATAGAGGGAAGGAATGCGGTACTGGAAGCATTCCGTTCCGGAAAAACCATTGATAAGCTTTACGTGCAAAAAGGCGTTCAGGACGGTCCCATTCAGTCCATTGTCAGGGAAGCAAAAAAGACGGATACCATCATTAATTTTGTGGAACGGGAACGTCTGGATCAGATGTCTGAGGAAGGCCACCATCAGGGAGTCATCGCCCACGCTGCGGCCTATGAATACGCAACTGTGGAGGATATGTTAAAAGCAGCTGAAGAAAAGGGGGAACCGCCTTTTCTCATTCTCCTTGACGGCATTGAGGATCCTCACAATTTAGGTGCAATTATCCGTACCGCCAATCTGGCAGGAGCTCATGGAGTGATCATTCCAAAGCGCCGGGCAGTGGGGCTTACGGCTACGGTTGCAAAAACCTCCGCCGGAGCGCTTAATTACACTCCTGTTGCCAAGGTTACCAATCTGACTGCAACCATGGAAGAACTGAAGGAAAAGGGCATGTGGTTTGTCTGTGCCGATATGGGCGGAGAGCTGATGTATAAGCTCAACTTAAAGGGCTCCATCGGCTTGGTAATCGGAAGTGAAGGAAGCGGCGCGGGAAGGCTTGTAAAGGAAACCTGCGACATGGTGGCCTCCATACCCATGAAGGGAGATATTGACTCCCTCAATGCTTCTGTAGCAGCAGGCGTTCTGGCATATGAGATCGTAAGGCAGCGTTTAGCATAAGATAAAGAAGGAGGAAAAGACTATGAAAAAAGATAATGCAATTGTTGTCGCAGTTTTTGCAGCAGCGTTGCTTTCTATGGGAGGCTTTGCATCAATTGGCCGCACACCGGCAGCCAATGTCCCAAGTGAAAGCATTGAATGGAAAACTGTGGTGACGATTGAAGATGAGGCGGTGCCTCTTTACTCCAAGCCTGCAGGGAGCAATGCAAGATCTCCCAAGGCCTCCGGCACCGTTACCTACAGCAATAATTCCGTAACCGTAGATGCCTCCAATACCAGCCAGGGATATGTGATGGTAAGCTATACCGGCGGTTCTTCTAAAATAAAGGTTCAGGTAATAAAAAGCGGAGGAGAGACCTATAATTATGATCTCAACGCCAGATCAGCCTATGAAGTATTTCCTTTGACAGAAGGAAACGGAAAATATACGGTACGTGTGCTGGAGCAGGTACAGGGAAACCAGTACGCTGTAAAATCCAGCAATGACATCAATGTGACTCTTGTCAATGAATTTGAGCCATTCCTTTATCCTAACCAGTATGTGAACTTCTCAGCAGGAAGTGAAGTGGTTAAGAAGGGAGCGGAGGTTTCGGCTTCTGCAGCAGATGCAATCGGTGTTGTAACCAATGTATACAACTATGTCACAATGAACTTCGCCTATGATACGGCCCTTGCTAATTCTGTTCAGGTTGGATATCTGCCTAACGTGGATGATGTGCTGGCAAAGAAAAAAGGAATCTGCTTTGACTATGCCGCAGTGATGACGGCTATGCTCCGTTCCCAGGATATTCCCACAAAGCTTGTGGTAGGGTATACGGGAAGTATTTACCACGCCTGGGTCAATGTGTATATTGAAGGCCAGGGCTGGGTGGATAACATCATTTACTTTGACGGCTACAACTGGAAACTCATGGACCCGACCTTTGCCTCTACAGGAGGGCAGGACCCGGCCATTCTGGAATATATTAACAACAGCGCTAACTATCAGGCAAAATACTCATATTAATTTCCCGTTTGGGTGAAAAAACAAAAGAAAAAGGAGAACTGACATATGGCAATGGAAGGGAAAAAGCAATATTCCTCCAGGGAACTTTCCGCTTTCTGCCTCCAGATTTCGATTCTTCTTCATGCAGCAATCCCTCTTGACGAGGGATTGTCTGTTATGGCGGAGGATTCAGCCTGGGAGGAGGAAAAAAAGTTTCTTCTGCAGATGGCAGAGGAAGCAGAGCTGGGAGTTCCTTTTTCAAAGGTGCTGGAGCAGACCGGGGCTTATCCTCCTTATGTGGTCCGTATGGCAAAGCTGGGAGAAGAAACAGGAACCCTGGATGAAATCATGGAATCCTTGGCCGGATATTATGAAAAAGAACATGTTCTCATGAAAAATATAAAGAATGCGGTCACTTATCCTGTTATGATGATCTTCATGCTTCTGGTGGTCTTGTTCGTGCTGTTTACCAGGGTAATGCCTGTATTTGAAAATGTTTATGAACAATTGGGGGCAGAGATGTCTCCTGTTTCTGTTGCTGCCACAAGGATGGGAGGGGCCTTCTGCGGAGCTGCTTTGGTTTTAGGCGTTCTGCTGGCAGCAGTATCCGCCTTTCTTTGGTTTCTGGGCCGGAAGGGAAAACAATTTCCCATCGCCCAGCGCCTGACCCAGTGGATCAAAAAGAGAAGCAGGATTGCCCTTGCAGTGGCTAACCGCCGTTTCACTTCCGTACTGGCCCTGACCCTTCACAGCGGGCTTGCCCTTGAAAAGGGAATGGAGCTGGCAGGGGAGCTGGTGGAAAATAAGACAGTGGAAGAGAAGATAAAGACCTGCTCAGAGGAGCTGGAGGCAGGTTCTGATTATTACAGTGCCATGAAAAACACCGGCCTGTTTAAAGGCTTTTATGCCCAGATGATCAAGGTGGGAACCAGAAGCGGCAGACTGGACCGTGTGATGGAGGAAATTTCCAAAAGCTATGAAGAAGAGGCAGACTTGAGCCTGGAGCATATGGTCAGCCGGTTTGAACCCACTATTGTGGCTGTTCTGGCTGTGGCCGTGGGACTGATCCTTCTTTCCGTCATGCTGCCTCTTATGGGCGTGTTATCGGCAATCGGATAGGAGGGGGAGAGATGAGGAAATGGAAACAGGCGTTTAAAGACTTTAAGGTCTATCTGATCTCTCTGCCTGTATTTGTCTGCGTGGTCGCCCTTTTTGTGTCCGGGATTATGTCTTTTTCAAAAAATGCCGGCGCAAGGGGAGCGGAAACCCTCAGGGATGCCATACGCAGGGCTTCGGTCCAGTGCTATGCCATTGAGGGGAGGTATCCGCCCAGCGTGGAATATCTGGAGGAAAATTATGGAATACAGATTGACAGGAACCGGTATAACGTGTTTTACAGCGGTTTTGCTTCCAATTTTATGCCGGATATTACAGTCAATCTGCGTGAATAATAACCAGGAGGTGGAAGTGTGAGAGGTCAGGAAAACCAGAGAGGACGGCTGACCGGAGTTCTCTTTACCATCCTTTTGTTCCTGGTATTTGTGCTTTGCGCCCTGTTTTCCGTTCTCATCGGAAGCAAGGTTTATGAAAATATCAATGCCAGGGCAGAGGACACCTACCGGGGCGACGTGGCTTTGAGCTATATCGCCAATAAGGTGAGACAGGGAGATGAAGCCGGAAGGGTATTCCTTTCGGAGGATAAGGGAGTGACGGTCCTTAAGCTGGAACAAAGCATAGGGGATTCGGTCTATGTGACGGATATTTACTACCAGGATGGAAGGCTGTGGGAGCTGTTTACCGATGCCCAGAGCGGACTTTCCGTAGGCGATGGAAATGAAATACTGGAATGCAGTGAGGTTTCCATGGAAATAAGCGGCGGGCTTCTTCATATTAAAACAGAGGGAAAGGGCGGAGGAGATTTATGGCTTTCCCTCAGAAGCGGAGGAAAGGCCCATGAATAGAAATCACCAGTCAGGCGTGTTTATGATGGAAATGATCGCTGTGGTCCTGTTCTTTATCCTCTGCGCCGCCATCTGCATCCAGACCTTTGCAAAGGCCGATTCCATGAGCCGCAGGGCCTCGGATTTAAACCAGGGAGTACTGATCGCCCAAAGCATTGCCGAGGTATGGAAGGCAGAGGGGGAAGAGGGACTTGAGAAGCGGTTTGAAGCAGCCGGTTCCGATCAGAACGGAGAGGCTTACGTCATGGGCTTTGACAAGGACGGGGCTCCCTGCAAGCCGGAGGACGTAGCTTTCCAGGCGAAGGCCGGGTTTCCTGCAGGAGGGCAGGCAGAAGTGACTGTGAGCCGGAATGGGAAAGAGGTATACAGCCTTTTGGTTTACAGGCAGGAAATAAAGAAATGGGGGAGGTAAAACCATGGCAAAGCAGGAAACAGGAAACAGGCCGGGTATTGGCAGTCCTTCCCTTATTTTAATATTTATTGTCATGTGCCTTGTAACCTTTGGGATGCTCTCCTTAAGCACTGCCAAAAGTGAATGGGACTTGGCGGAGCGCAATGCTGCTTCCGTAACGGAATATTACCGCGCGGACCGTGAGGGAGAGGGATTCTACCGGTTGGTGTCAGAGGCGGCAGAAGAGGCCATGCAGGAAGGTGCTGACATTGACGAAGTAAGACGGCTTCTTGGACAGAAGCTGGGAGAATATTACATTCCCGAAAGGGATGCGGCAATGACCCAGATCGCCATGGACCGGTCACAGGCTCTTTTGATCGAAGTGGTTCCTTCCTTAGAGGAGGGGCAGGCTCCGGTCATATCCCAGTGGAAGGTGATTCAGACCGAGGATTTTGAAATCTATGATTCCATGCCGGTATGGACCGGCGGGGAAGGGGAAGAGTAGAAAGAGTAGGAGATTTATTATGAATGTAGTTGACTTGTTAAACTCTGCTGTGGCGCAGAATGCCTCTGATATATTTCTGGTGCCTGGCATGCCATTTTCATGTAAGATAGGAAGCCGGATTGTTTATCAAAATGAAGAAAAGCTGTTTCCCGAGCATATGGAAGAACTGATCACCCAGCTTTATGAGGTGGCAGGAAACCGGAGTATGCAGAGGGTGCGGGACCGGGGAGATGATGATTTTTCCTTTGCACTTCCCGGAATCTCCAGATTCCGTTCCAGCGTATTCCGCCAGAGAGGCTCTCTGGCAGCCGTAATCCGGGTGGTGACCTTTACCCTGCCCGATTACAGTGCCCTTCACGTGCCGGAAAGCGTCATGGACATTGCCAGGATGACAAAGGGCTTTGTGCTGGTTACAGGACCGGCAGGAAGCGGAAAGAGCACCACCCTGGCCTGTATCATTGATAAAATAAACAATACCCGCAACGCCCATGTCATCACCCTGGAGGACCCTTTGGAGTACCTGCACAAGCATAAGCAGAGCGTGGTGACCCAGAGGGAGATCACAACGGATACGGAAAGCTATGTGAGCGGTTTAAGGGCGGCTCTGAGGCAGGCTCCTGATGTGATTCTGGTGGGAGAAATGAGGGATTATGAGACCATTCAGATTGCCATGACAGCGGCTGAGACAGGACATCTGGTCATTTCCACCCTCCATACGGTAGGAGCGGCCAACACCATTGACCGAATCATTGACAGCTTTCCTCCCAACCAGCAGCAGCAGGTCCGGATGCAGCTTTCCATGGTGGTTCAGGCAGTGGTTTCCCAGCAGTTGATTCCCACTTTGGACGGAGGCGTTTATCCGGCTTTTGAAATCCTGTTTTTCAACAATGCCATCCGGAATATGATCCGGGAGGCAAAGACCCATCAGATCGATTCCGTCATTGCAACCGGACAGTCAGAAGGAATGGTATCCATGGATTCCAGCCTGTTAGCCCTGTATAAGGAAGGGAAGATCACCAGAGAAAGCGCTGTGATCTATGCCGGCAACGGAGAACTGATGGAAAAGAAAATAGAACGTATGTCATAGTATCCCTGAGTTTGCATTTGAGGCAGCTTCACAGTCTGCCCTAGAGTGTGTCTGAAAATTGCTTGTTCCAAGATGTGCGTTACACTTCGTGGGAGATTTGTTCCAAATGAAGGCGGCGTAGTGGGCTACGCCAACTGAATTTGAGGCAAATATACCGCGAAGTGGGACGTGCAGATTGGGGCAATGAATTTTCAGACACGCTCTAAGATAAGGAGAGTGGTTTGATGACGGGAACAGATAACAGAAAGGTTGCTTTAGTGGGTACGGGCATGGTGGGAATGAGCTATGCTTATTCCATGCTGAACCAAAGCACCTGTGACGAGCTTGTTTTAATCGATATCGACCGGAAGAGGGCAGAGGGTGAGGCTATGGACTTAAATCATGGGCTGGCCTTCTCCTCCTCTCATATGAAGATTTACGCAGGAGAATACCGGGATTGTTCGGATGCGGATATTGTAGTAATTTGTGCGGGAGTGGCGCAGAAGCCGGGAGAGACAAGGCTTGACTTATTAAAACGCAATGCTTCTGTATTTCAGTCCATTGTCCGGCTGGTAACAGAATCGGGCTTTAACGGAATATTTCTGGTAGCCACCAATCCGGTGGACATCATGACCAGGATCACTTATACCCTGTCCGGATTTAATCCCAAAAGGGTTCTTGGAAGCGGCACGGCTCTGGACACTGCCAGACTCCGCTATCTGCTGGGAGAGTCCCTGCAGGTTGACCCGAGAAATGTCCATGCCTATGTAATGGGGGAACACGGAGACAGTGAGTTTGTCCCCTGGAGTCAGGCCATGGTGGCAACAAAACCCATCCTTTCCCTTTGTATGGAAGGCGGGCAGGAGGAATGGGTCTGCAGGGACGGGCTAAAGGACATCGAAGAAGAGGTTCGGGGAGCGGCTTACCGGATTATTGAGGCAAAGCAGGCCACCTACTACGGAATCGGAATGGCTCTCACCAGAATTACCAGGGCCATTCTTGGAGATGAAAACAGCGTTTTAACGGTATCGGCCATGCTTCGGGGAGAATACGGTCAGTCTGAGGTCTACGCCGGAGTTCCCTGTATCATCAATAAGAACGGAGTACAGAGAGTGCTTCCCCTGTCCCTGACAGAGGAAGAGATGGGGCAGTTTAATAAAACGTGCAGCACCCTTCGGGAAAGCTTTGAAGGCATATGATTTGAAGTTTTTGCTATTTTGTACACATTAGTAAAAAAACAAAAATAATGTTGACAAAGATATATTCCCATGCTATGATATACAAGGTTCGAACAGGGAACCAAAAAAAAGATGCTGATGTGGCACAGGTGGTAGCGCACCTCATTGGTAGTGAGGAGGTCACGGGTCCGAGTCCCGTCATCAGCTCTGTAACAAACGGGAAGTCTTAGGTGAAGAGACTTCCCGTTTTTCGTTGGATTAACTCGCGGTCAGCTCTGAAAGAAAAAAGCCGGGGAGGACCGGAATTTCGTATAAAAAGGACGATAAGGAGGTACAGTGGTTTGGGAAATAAGAAAAAGAAACCAAAAAACCCGTGGTCTGTTTTTTTTCGGCCTATTAAAGTGATCATTTTCGCATTTCTTGGGGCAATGGTTTTGGGCTGCTTAATCGGCGGCGTCGTATTTTTGAAGTATCAGGAGGAAATTATAGCCTGTAAGGAAAAGGCTGACTCCATTATACAAAATACCACCAAAACGGATTTTTCCCAGCCTGTGGATACCAGAATCTATGATTCAGGAGGCAGTCTGATCGGAACCATTAATTCAGGCCATTATGAATACGTTCCAATAGGAGAGATCAGCCAGAATCTGCAGGATGCCTACGTTTCCCAGGAGGACAAGCGTTTTTATAAACATCATGGAATTGACTACATCAGTCTGGCCCGTGCAGGCCTTAAGCTTGTGAAGAACAAGGGAGAAATCACCCAGGGAGGAAGCACCATCACCCAGCAGGTGATCAAAAACACCTATTTAACCCAGGAACAAACCTTCCGGAGAAAGCTGACGGAATTTTTTGCAGCGCCCCGGATGGAGGAAAAATACAGCAAGGATGAGATTCTGGAATTTTACTGCAATACCAACTTTTATGCCAACCGGTGCTACGGGGTGGCAGAGGCCAGCCGGTATTATTTTGATAAAGAGGTAAAGGACTTGACTCTTTGGGAAGCAGCCACTCTGGTGGGAATCAGCAACAATCCATCCAGATACGATCCTGTGGTCCGCCCGGAAAACGCAAAAGAAAAGCGGAACCAGATTCTGGACAACATGGCCCGGAATAAATTTATCACAGAAGAGGAGCGGGACTTTGCAAAGGCCCAGGACCTTACTGTGTTGCAGATTTATGAGCCTGGAACAAAGGAAAATTACCAGACCAGCTATGCCATTTACAGTGCGGCTCTGGAGCTGATGAAAAACGACGGATTCGTATTCCAGTATGTGTTTGAGAACAAAGAAGACTATGATTCCTACAGGGAACAGTATCAGGAGCTCTACCAGTCTAAAAGCGATATGATCCGAAACGGCGGGTTTGAGATACATACCAGCCTGGAAACAGAGATTCAGAATTCTCTCCAGAACGTCCTTGACAAGCGGCTGGAGGGCTTTAAGGACCTGCAGGAAAACGGCAAGTTCGCCCTTCAGGGGGCGGCAGTATGCGTTGATAACCAGACCGGATATGTGGTGGCTATTGTGGGCGGAAGAGGCACTGATGACGAATACAACCGGGGATTTTTAAGCAAACGCCAGCCCGGTTCCACCATAAAGCCATTGATCGACTATGCACCTGCCTTTGAGACCGGATATTATTATCCCTCCAGGCTGGTCAATGACTATTTGTTTGACAAGGGACCGAAAAACAGCGGAGGCCAGTATTTCGGCAGCATTTCCGTCCGGGAAGCATTAAACCGAAGTCTGAACACCGTAGCATGGCAGGTGCTGGCTGATATCGGAGTCAATACGGGAATCCGGTATCTGGGGAAAATGGATTTTGTGGGCATAAGCTATCTGGATAACGGAAATAACAGCATGAGTATCGGAGGCTTTACAGAAGGCGCCAGAGTGGTGGATATGGCTAAGGGGTATTCTGTCCTTGCCAACAACGGAATGTTCAGCAACAACACCTGCATTACAGGCATAACCAGTCAGTATGATGGGGAGGTATACAAAGGAAACCAGGGCGATGACAGAATCTTTACAGAGGACACCGCCTACATGATCACCGACGTGCTGAAGGGAACCCTGGATCAGCCCTACGGAACGGGCCATGGCCTGGGAATCGGCGTTCCGGCTGCCGGAAAGACGGGAACCACAAACGACAATAAGGACACCTGGTTCTGCGGCTACACCAAGTATTACACCACTGCTGTGTGGGTGGGTTACGACACGCCAAAGGCTATGCCGGGAGTTTATGGGAAGACGTATTCCGGAAGGATCTGGCAGGATTTTATGGCGGAAATAAACAGTTCCCTACCGGCCAGAGACTGGGATATGCCTGCCACGGTTTCTCTCTGGAATGTGGATTCTACAGGAGAGAAGACCACCGCGGAAACAGGAAGAAAGGATTTGTTTTCTTCTGTAGCAGAGGCGGCGGCCAGGTCTGATGCCGGACGCTGGAAGCTTTTTGAAGAGAAGAGAAATGCCCAGATCCAGGCTCAGAAGGAGCAGGAGGCCGTACAGGCTCTCCAGCAGGCCCTTGCAGACATTCAGGCCATCATAGGGGAGTTAAATGCCCTAGAGTACCGGGACAGCACCACAGATGAAACAATTGCAAGAGCAAACACCATCCTGCAGAATCTGGCCGCTACGGAATATTACGAGAGCTTAAAACCCCAGGTTGATGAAGCCGTCAGACGGGCCTTGTCCTTGCCAAAGCAGGATGATTCCGGCCACAAGCCTCAGGAAATCGGACCTGGAATTCCCACCGCTCCAAGAGAAACAGCTCCCAGAGAGACTATTCCAAGGGAAACAGCTCCCAGGGAGACTTGGGCGCCGACTTTTCCGGGAGACTGGGATTATGAAGAGGACTGGGATTATGAGGAAGACTGGGACCCTGGCATGGGACCGGGGGATTACGAACCCGGTGCAGAGGCGGCAGGTCCCGGAATTGGGTAAAGATTTCCTGTAAATGATTGTTTTTTACAGTGGTTCGTTATATAATGAAATTCGATTTGGCTCTGACGGGCCGGTTAACCAATATACTAACATAAATTCAGGAGTGAGTTTGAAATGAATAAAATAAGAACAAGATACGCCCCCAGCCCTACAGGGCGTATGCACGTGGGAAACTTGAGAACAGCATTGTATGCATATTTGATTGCAAAGCATGAGGGCGGCGATTTCCTTCTGCGCATTGAGGACACGGATCAGGAGCGCTACGTAGAAGGTGCTGTTGAGATTATCTACAGAACCCTGGAAAAGACGGGCCTGATCCATGATGAGGGTCCGGATAAAGACGGAGGAGTGGGTCCTTACGTCCAGAGTGAACGCCAGGCTTCCGGCATTTATCTGGAATATGCCAAAAGTCTGGTAGAAAAGGGAGAGGCTTATTACTGCTTCTGCACCCAGGAAAGGCTGGACTCCTTAAAGAGAACAGTAGAAGGCCAGGAGATCATGAGCTATGATAAGCACTGCCTTCACCTTTCTGAAGAAGAGGCAAAAGCTAATTTAGAGGCTGGAATGGCTTACGTCATCCGCCAGAATAACCCTACTGAGGGAACCACAACCTTCCATGATGAAATTTACGGGGATATTTCCGTGGACAATTCAGAGCTGGATGATATGGTGCTCATCAAATCCGATGGATACCCCACCTATAACTTTGCCAACGTGGTGGATGACCATTTGATGGGAATTACCCATGTGGTAAGAGGAAACGAGTACTTATCCTCTTCCCCTAAGTACAACCGCCTTTACGAAGCTTTCGGCTGGGAGGTTCCGGTATACGTTCACTGTCCCCTCATTACCAATGAGGAGCATAAGAAACTGAGCAAGAGAAGCGGACATTCCTCCTATGAGGATTTGATTGAACAGGGCTTTATTACTGAGGCAGTGGTCAATTATGTGGCTCTTTTAGGCTGGTCCCCAGTGGACAATCAGGAGATATTCTCTTTAGAGGAGTTGATCAGGGACTTTGATTACCGAAACATCAGCAAATCTCCGGCTGTTTTCGATGTGGTCAAGTTAAAATGGATGAACAGCGAATATATGAAGGCAATGGATTTTGACCGCTTTTATGAGCTGGCAGAGCCTTACTTAAAGGCTGTTGTCAAAAAAGATCTGGACTTGAGAAAGATCGCGTCCATGGTCAAGACCAGAATTGAAGTGTTTCCGGATATTGCGGAGCACATTGATTTCTTTGAAGCCCTGCCGGAATACGATCCATCCATGTATACCAACAAGAAGATGAAAACCAACAGCGAGACTTCCCTGGCCCTTTTAAAAGAGATTCTTCCCATACTGGAAGCTCAGGAGGATTACAGCAATGACGCTCTTTATGAGGCGCTGTCAAAATATGTGGCACAAAAGGAGTGTAAGACCGGATTTGTCATGTGGCCCGTCAGGACTGCAGTGTCCGGAAAGCAGATGACTCCTGCCGGAGCTACGGAGATCATGGAAGTCCTTGGAAAAGAAGAGTCCCTGGAACGAATCAGAAAGGGAATCCAGCTTTTAGAAGAGGCTTAAGAATAAGGATTTAAACAGAAGCAGGGGCCTGGATTCTACCAAGCCCCTGCTTTTTAGACATACTACGATGCCCAGGCCATGGGCAGGAAAGAGGACGCCATGAAGGAAGAAGTTACCTATGAGGGAGCCCAGAAGGAAGCCATTCTCCACCACAAGGGTCCAATGCTGGTTCTGGCAGGCCCGGGCTCCGGAAAGACCTTTACCATAACCCACCGGATATGCCGGCTGACGGGAAGCTATGGCGTGGACCCTTCTGAAATTCTGGTCATCACCTTTACCAGGGCGGCGGCCAGGGAGATGCAGGAGCGTTTTGAAGCTCTGTCAGGAGAGGGGAGGTCACGGGTCAGTTTCGGAACCTTTCATTCCATCTTTTTCAGGATTTTAAAGTTTGCCTACCGGTACGATGCCGGAAGCATTGTCAGGGACGACCAGAAGATCCGATACATAAAAGAAGAGATGGATAAATGCCGGATGGAGGTGGAGGATGAAGCGGAATTTGTGACCTCCATTCTTTCGGAAATCAGTTCGGTAAAAGGGGAAATGATCAGCTTGGACCACTATTATTCCAAAAACTGCTCGGAGGAAATGTTCAAGCAGCTCTATATGGGCTATGAGGACAGGCTGCGCAGGGCCAATCTCATTGACTTTGACGATATGCTGGTCATGTGCCATGAGCTGTTTACCCAGAGAAAGGATATTTTACAGGCATGGCAGAAAAAATACCGGCATATTCTTGTAGATGAGTTTCAGGACATTAACCGGGTTCAGTACGAAGTGATCCGGATGCTGGCGGCTCCCGAAGACAATCTCTTTATTGTGGGAGACGACGACCAGTCCATTTACCGGTTCCGGGGAGCAAAGCCTGAGATCATGCTGGGATTTGAGAAGGATTATCCCCAGGCAAAAAGGGTTCTTCTGGATATTAATTTCAGAAGCACAAAGGAAATTGTGGAAGCGGCAGGAAAGCTGATCCGGCACAATGAAATGCGTTTTCCGAAGAAAATTGTCACAAAAAAGGGACATGGAAAGCCGGTAGTCACCAGAGTGTGGCAGGACCCTCAGGAGGAGACTTTGGAGATTGTCCGGGAAATCATGGCCTATGAAAAGGCCGGATTTGCCTGGGAGGACATGGCTGTCTTATACCGGACCAATCTGGGGCCGAGGCTTTTGATTGAAAAGTTTATGGAATACAACATCCCTTTTTCCATGAGAGATTCCCTTCCCAATTTATACGACCACTGGATTGCTAAAAATATTATTTCTTATATTAATGCGGCGGCAGGAGACTTGTCCAGGGCCAATGTGCTTTCCATCATAAACCGTCCCAACCGGTATGTCAGCCGGGATGCCTTAGAGCTCAGCCAGGTGAACTGGGAGTCAGTCAAATCCTTTTATCAGGACAAGGGCTGGATGGTGGAGCGGATTGAGCAGCTGGAGTATGATTTGAGGATGATAAGAAATATGGCTCCGGTGGCTGCCGTAAACTACATCAGGAAAGCCATGGGTTATGATGATTACATCAGGGAATATGCCCAGTACCGTAGGATGAAGCCGGAGGAGCTGTTGGAAATCCTGGACCAGCTTCAGGAAAGCGGGGCCGGTTATGCCTCCTTTCAAGAGTGGTTTGACCATATGGAGGATTACGGCCGAGAGTTAAAGGCCCAGGTTCAATCCGGAGAATCAAGCCCTGAGGGGGTGGCCTTTATGACCATGCACAGCTCCAAAGGGCTGGAATACCGGATTATTTATATCATAGATGCCAACGAAGGGATTACTCCCCATCACAAGGCGGTTCTTCCTGCTGATTTGGAGGAGGAAAGGCGGATGTTTTATGTGGCAATGACGAGAGGCAAGGAACGGCTCCATGTCAATTACGTCCGGGAGCGGTACGGAAAAAAGCAGGAGGTTTCCCGCTTTGTCAGAGAATATTTAGGCAGGGAATAGACTATGTCTGTATAGGAAGGAGGAAATTTGATGAAGTCCTGTATCCATATTTACTGCGGAGACGGAAAAGGAAAGACCACTGCAGCCATAGGGCTGGCGGTGCGGGCAGCGGGCAGCGGGAAAAAGGTTCTGGTTACCCGGTTTTTAAAGACCGACCACTCCGGTGAGGTGAACAGCTTAAAAGCCCTGCCGGAAATAAAAGTCACCCCCTGTGAACGAAGCTTCGGCTTTTTCACCAATATGACAGAGGAACAAAAGAAAGAGGCAAAAGCTTATTATTCCGGGCTTTTAGAAACTACCTTGGTGAAGTCTGGAGAGGAGGGTTTTGATCTTTTAGTCCTGGATGAGATTATGGCAGTCTGCAATTACGGTCTTGTGGAGGAAAGACGGGTCCTTGATTTTTTAAAGAACCGTCCGGAAAGGCTTGAAGTGGTTCTGACAGGAAGGAATCCTTCGGAAAGTCTTTTAAAAGAAGCGGACTATGTATCTGAAATCAGAAAGGTAAAACACCCATACGACAAAGGCATAAAAGCCAGGAAGGGAATTGAATATTAAGGCGAAATCCCTTGATTTTTGACGAATTGTCTGATAGAGTGAAAGCAGGTGCAAATCAGGCACCGGGATAACAAATTTTAAAGAAAAAAAGAGAGGTATCAGGATGGCACAGGAACCTAATTTAGAACGCGACAATATGGAACCCCAGGAGGAAATGACCGTTACTCTGACCTTAGATAACGACAAAGAACTGGAGTGCGTGGTACTTACCATTTTTACCGCAGGTGAGAGAGATTACATTGCTCTGCTTCCCACCAATGGCCCTGAAGCAGAAGAAGGAGAGGTTTATCTGTATCGCTACTCTGAGGGCGAAGACGGACAGCCGAATCTTGAAAATATCGAGGATGATGATGAGTATGAGATCGTTGCAGAGGCCTTTGATGAATTACTGGATGAAGCGGAATACGATGAGCTGGTAGGCGAAGAGGAAGAGTAAATACCCCGGCATAACCCGCCGGATGCAGGAAAACCGGGACAGGCCCTTTATAAGGCAGGTCCCGGTTTTAATAAAAGAGAGCGGACTTTTAAGCCCTGCTAATCATAGAACGAAAAGTAGAAGCATATATGCCAAATATTGAAATCTATAAATTATGCATTCTATATACTACTATAATTCTATCTATGAGAAGTGAGGTAGGTCCATATGGATAACGAGGCGGTACTTAGGAAAATCGAAGAAATCAACCAAAGCAGAAACTGGTCCATGTATAAATTGTCAAAGGAAAGCGGAATCGCTCAGTCTACATTGTCCAGCCTGTTTGGCAGGAGAGCCAACATAAGCCTTCCCAAGCTGTTTCGGATCTGTGAGGCTTTTAGCCTGAAAGTGTCGGATTTCTTTGCTCTTCTGGAAGAGGATTCCGGATCAGAGTCCTCCTGTTCCCATGATTACGAAATCATGGAGATGATACAAAAGGCATCGACTCTGTCTGAACACGACAGACGCCTTCTGCGCACCATCATTATTGTGATGGAACAGCTTGAAAAGGAACAGCTTGAAAAGAAACAACTTGAAAAGGATAGTTAGGAAAAGGAGAAGCTCAAAATGGAAAAAATTGTAGATGCCAGAGGTCTGGCGTGTCCCCAGCCGGTTATAAAAGCCAAGTCAGCACTAAAGGAGATGACAGAAGGGACCTTGAAGATACTTGTAGACAATGAGATCGCAGTGCAGAACGTAATGAAGCTGGGAAATTATTCAGGACTTTCCCCCTCTTCGGAGAAAAAGGCGGACAAGGAGTTTGAAATCCTGTTTCACGTAAACGGCGAGGCGCCAGATTTAACAAAGGACCAGGAAGAAGAAGCCTGTGCTCCTGAGAGCCGGAGAAAAGGGCTTGTGGCAGTGTTGGCCTCTGACCAGATGGGAAGCGGAAAGGAAGAACTGGGCCGCCTTCTCATGAAAGGATTTGTCTATGCCCTGACTCAGTTGGAAGAGCTTCCTGAGACCATCCTGCTTTATAACGGAGGAGCCAAATTGTCTGTGGAAGGCTCCCAGTCACTGGAGGATTTAAAGAGCCTGGAAGCCCTTGGAGTGGAAATCCTGACCTGCGGAACCTGCTTGAATTACTTTGAGCTGGGTGAAAAACTCCGGGTAGGTTCTGTTACCAATATGTATGAAATTGCGGAAAAGCTGGCGGCAGCAGGTACGGTAATCAGGCCTTAAAAGGCCTGTACCTGCCTGAAAACCATGGTTTTTATTGACAAAACTGATTTTTCGTTCTATAATTCACTCAGCTAATTTTTGACATCACTGGCAGACCAGATTTGTACCTGTTAATGAAAACAGTTTTATTTGTTTGAGGAGGAGAATTATGGAAAGCAATAAAAGTGCGGAAAAGAAGACGGTAAAAACTGAGGAAGTCAAGGAAGCTGTAAGCACCGCAGAGAAGAAAAAAGCAGCACCTTCCAGAACCCGGAAAGCCCCTGAGACCCAGGAGGCAAAAAAGGAAACCGCTCCTAAAAAAGAGACTGAGAAGAAGGCGGCTGCACCCAGAAAGACAGCGGCAAAAAAAGCAGAACCAAAAGCGGAGTTCTTTATTGAATACGCCGGAAGACAGATTTCGGGAAAAGAGATTCTGGAAGCTGCCAAAAAGGACTATTTATCAAAGAATAAGGATACTGCTGTAAAGACCCTTGAACTGTACATAAAGCCTGAGGAACATACCGCTTACTACACGGTAAACGGAGAAGGCTCCGACGAATACAAGGTAGAGCTGTAGGATTCAGAGTGAATAAGTGCCCGAAAGAATGCTTTTCTTCCGGGTGCTTTTCCATGTGTGCCAGGCATGGCACTA
>DGRE01000049.1:0-13664 GCA_002389905.1 Hungatella sp. UBA4396
AAGTATTGACATAGGTCCAATTGCTCGTCCTGCAAGAAAGTTTAACATTTTATCCCAATGGTAGGGAGGACGGTAGCCTAAAGCCAAAGTAATGTCACTGTTATGCTTTTTTTCTTTCGGCAACCTTTTTCGCAAAGCCGTGGGAGCAAGATTGTAATGTTTTTTGAATAAGTCGTTAAAACGGCGCAAACTGCCAAAACCCGCTGCCATTGCAACTTCCAGAACAGATAAATCCGTATCTGCAAGTAGGTTTTTTGCAAGAAGCAGACGGCATGTTTGAAGATATTGAACGGGTGACACATTGTATTCTGCTGTGAATACACGCCGCAAATGTCTGTCAGTATAACCAAGCCTTGCGGCTATTTCCTCTAAGCTCTGTCTGCTTCCGCAATTTTTTTCTAACATTCTCGCTGCACGGTAAACTAAATTAGCAGAAGCATCCGTTATGGAAGTGCCAGGAGCAACCTCTGGCCTGCACAAAAGGCAAGGGCGGTATCCGGCTTGTTCCGCTTCCGCTGCCGTAGTATAGAATGTACAGTTTTCAGGTTTAGGCTTTCGTGCCCTGCATACCGGGCGGCAGTATATTCCTGTGGATGATATTCCTACAAAGAAACGTCCGTCAAAACGTGCATCTTTCGCCTGAAATGCAGCATATAGACGGCTATCATTCATTGTCATTATTTATCCCTCCTTCCTGTTTTTAGTCTAATTATATCACATATATAAAAAATGTCTGGCTATTTTCGGACATGCTTTTTTTACATAATTAATATTGAAATATAGCTGTTAGTATGGTTCTCCTTTCCGAAAACAAAAAAAGCCGTAGAATTAGAATGCTAAAATCGCACTTCAATTCTTCAGCTATTTCTGTTTTTCTGTTATATTTTTATTTCATAATCTTTTATACCTGAAAGCTATTTCGATATCATTTTGAAGGCTATATCTAAAAAATAGGCTCCTGCATCAGAATCACGCACTCCACATGCCCTGTTGCCGTAATTCGGATGACCACAGCATCTGATACTCCCTTGATGTCAAGGTATATTTTCACCCCCATATCAGATGTAAGCGCCTTAAGTTTCCATAAAGTGTGTACTTTCTAAGCAGAATTACTCATCATCACTTTCTAAAAACAAATCAAAATCACTCTTAAATAATTGGTCTTGCACAATGCGGTATTTTTCAAATTGTGTTTCAGCATGGAGCTTTGCCTGTTCTGCTGATATTTTCCCTGAATCCATCAACAAATCTCTTCCGTTGAACTCTATAAAACTATCTAAGCGATTTGCCCAGTCTTCCATTGTCATCGGAATGCTGTTCTCTGCTTGGATTTCTGCATAATCGAGATACATCGAAACCAGACGATTCAAAAAGTCAATTTCTTTTTCTGTCAAATAGTTTTTTGCAATGGAAACATCAAACCTTTGAATTTTCCCTTCTGGTGCCGTTTTCCAAGTCGTCAATCCCATATTCTTTTGATCTGCATCTGCTCTCTCTATAATTATCTCTGCTGCGGTGTGTCGATGAACAGCATAATGTAGTTTGTTTTGCACTTTTTTAAAAAATTCCTTTGTCGTCTTGGCTGATTTATCATAATCAATGGCTGTTGAATAAATATCTGTAACTTTTTGATAGAACATACGCTCAGATTCACGAATTTCACGAATTCTGACAAGCTGTTCTTCAAAATATTGATTCGTCAATTTATGACCGAGTTTAAACCGATCATCATCCATGACAAAGCCTTTTATTGTGTATTCTTTTGCAATTGTGATGATCCATTTACGGAACTGTACGGCTCTTTGATTATCAATCTTGAATCCAACAGCAATGACCGCCTGTAATGCATAGAATTTCACTTTATATGTTTTTTCGTCACTAGCAGTATGTGCAAAAATTGCACATACTGAATCTTCCTCTAATTCATCGTCCAAAAATACCTTTTTTAAATGTTTTGTAATCACAGAACGATCAACCCTGTACAGTTCTGCCATCATTTTTTGTGTCAGCCATATATTCTCATTTTGATAGCGAACTTCAACGGAGCTTTCGCCACTGCCAGCGATAAATGTCAAATATTCTGCAGCTGCAGAAACTGGCAAATTACTTTCCTTATAGTTTGTCAAACTTTTAATCGCTTTATTTCTTTGCTCTTCTAGTTTTTTGATTTTTGCTTCTCTATCATCAGATTTCATAATCAATTATCTCCAATCCTTAACGTTCTCTAATTCATAACTTTAATATTTTCCATCTATAATGCAAATTACAGTTCTTATTTATAGAACGTTTTTTCCGGACACTTTATAAAATTATTAGATAAAGTCATTTCCATATACTAACATCTTTTACTTATAGCGACTGCCTAACAGGAACACATTAATCATTTTTTCTACCACGTCAGAATTTTTATACAGGTCACACAGCCGCTTTTTCATTTCTGTATTATCAATATCAGAAAGATATCTCTTTAATTCAGTTAAAATGTTCATTTCCTTCACTAGCCATAAAAACACACTTGCATATCCCTATCAAGACCTCAAACTGCTCTGATTCACTGTCCCTTTTGTTCCAACAAAACGATGTTTTCTATATGTGTTGATGCCGTGAATCGGATTCCTGATGGGCATAGTTTAGCCCTAGCGGAGAAGCTTTTTCTGAGCAATATGCTCCGATTTTCTAGACAAATAAATACAGTTTCATTATAAAGTGTAATGCCTTTTATAATTGAAATCCTGCAATGAAATTTTTAAGCAACCCACTCGCACAGTTTTTTGTATCTTTAAAGCAGTTAATATCTCCGAACACGAAAAAATTGTCCTTAGCTCGGGATACGGCAACATTCATCAAACTCTTGTTTGCATCAATGAAAAAACAACCGTCCTGTTTTCCATATACTGTAGACAATATTATGATTTTTCTTTCTGCCCCTTGAAAAGTATGAACTGTGCCAACACTTATTTTTGCAGAATTAGCTGGCATCTGCTTTTTCAATTCTGCTTTTATACATTGAACCTGAGCTTTAAATGGTGTTATAATCCCAATTAGATTTTCTTTCGACTCGCTTGGGTAAGCATTCACAATCAGCTTAAAATTATTTTTCAACCACTCTACAATCTGTTCTGCTTCTAAACGGTTTGCTCTGCTACTGCCTTTTCTGCTGGAATACTCAGTATCAATTTGCTTGAAGCCCATTTGCGGCCAGTGCTTTATGGCAAGCTTATCGTCCTCATTACCTTTTCCTCTCATTGGCTGGAGATTGCCTTTATACACTAACTTGTTGCAGTAGTCAATAATTTCATTATAGCAGCGACGGTGCTCGCTGAGGAACAGGCCTTTCTCTTCAAACTTTTCATATTTGCAGCACTTGGCAGCGACCTTCATTACGCTGGAGCGAGAACTGTTTAATCCGGTTTGCTCCAGTAATTCAAATTCATCTGTGGAATGTATTGCACCACTAGAGACTGCCAGTGCTTTGTCCAAAGCTCTGTTCACACTCCATACCGGCTCTATCTGATAAACATCACCAACGACTACGGATTTCTTGGCAAGGGAAAATGCCCCTGCGGCAATCTCCGGCGATGCCTGCCCGGCTTCGTCTACAATGAGCAAATCAATATAATTGTAGAGGAAAAAGCTTTTTTGTTCTCCGAATGCCAGGAACTGCCTAGGCAGCATATAGAAGGTCATGACCAGACAAGGTGTTATCATGCTTAGCCTGCTATAAAACTTATCCAAAACATTTACAAAGTTCTTGCCCTTCTGCTTTTCTGTCAGCTCGTCCTCTCCGCCGGCCCACCTGCATTCATAATAATGAACCGCCAGCCAGAACTCTACATACCTGTGTTTTTTATCCATCAGGCTGTTTATGTACTCAAGGTCAAGTTTATATTTCTCATCTTTTTCTCCGTGCAAATTAATATTGTGCTGCTGTAGCCGCTCCAGCTCGCTGTCATACCGGCTTTTTATTTTCTCAGCCACGGATTTCTTCTGCTTAAGCGCAGAAATTGCTGTATTGCACTGAGCATACAGCTGGCTGTATTTTTCCTTGATTTCGTCAAAGGTCATATATTCATTGAGAAAATCCTGTTCTTCGTCATTTATAAACAGTCTGAATTCGGTTTGTATTTTCCTTGCAAAGATTTTCATAAATTTCAGCCATCTTATATAAAAGGGAATCTCCTTATAACAGTTTTCCCAGTCAAGGACTCTTTGGTGGATGTCGGAAATTGCTGTTTGCTTTTGTTCAATTTCTAGGAGCAATTTCTCAATGAATATGTTAATGGCCTCACCGTTCAAATCACATTGGGCGGCTTCCTGAGCAAGTGATAGCAATGCTGTCTTACTGTTTGCAATGAATAACAGTTCTTCATGCAGTTTCTCCTGGCAGGCAGTGATGTTTTTGAACTCGCTCCCAAAATATTCATTGCAGCATGCGATTAGCTTGGTCTTAGATTTTTCTATATTATCTTTATCTTCAATATCAGAGACGAAAAATTCTCCTTTTTGATTGGTGTACTGATAGCCTTTGCTTTTTGCTTCTTTCACCTTTGAGGAAGACGGAAAATAGCTGGCAAAGCTGTGCACTCCCTCAATCCATCTCTCTTCCAAATTAGAGATTCCCATCTTTTTGATATTTCCGAAGGAGGCAATGATGTTTGTTACCGCCTGGTTGTTCGTTGAAGAAGCAACAATCAGTGGAGCCTTTTCCTTTTTCATCGCTCTTTTAACATACATATCTGCAACGATGGTCTGCAACAAGGTCGTTTTACCGGTACCAGGAGGGCCATTGACCGCCAGAATTTCGCCGTAGTCTATGGTATCAAAATGATTGACGGCTTCCCTTTGAGAAGGGGACAGTGGGTATTCGCCATTCATCTGACCGCAGTGTGCCTGCATTTGCGTCAACCCATTTTCCATAAGTGGGCTTGCATTCGCTACCTGCGTAGATAAGAAATTATTGTAAAGCGCTTTGGGCTGGTCATCTTCCTGTAAGTGGTTGTACAAATTCATAATATGAAAAGTGGAATATACAGTCTTGTCTAGGAAAAGGTACACATTGCTCTCCAGCTCAAAATAGGGTTCCTTTTCATCCATATTACGGATTGTGGTTTGTTCAAAGGGAGATTCTGCAACGGCCTCGTATAAGCCTTTAAAGAATACAGCGTAGTCAGACCATGACTTGATCTTTTCAATCCGGTCTACATGGTTGCTCATAAAGCCATCAACTACATCGGCATCCCCTATGGCTAATTTGGGCTCAACCATCGGCATTAAGTATTCTCTAGGAAACCACGGAAGCTTTTTCTCACCCTCGTCAAACAGCAACTGGCCTTGCTCATTGAGAATTGCCGGGATATAGTATATTCCGGTCAGCTCGTCAATTTCATCCTGTAACTTTTCGTTAGCTTCAAAAATTGTTTTTATAGTTTTCGCACAGATAATGACATTAACCAGAGGCTTTTTCTTTGCTTCATTCTCATCATCCAAGGTGTTTTTCTTTGCTTCTACAAAAATTCTTTTGCATGCTGCCAAGTTGATTTTTCCCTGAATTACTTCATCAAGTGAAAGTATGGAAAAGTAGTCAGCCTTAAAATCAATGCCAATATTAGCTTGAGCTGCTACTGCACTTCTAAAGTATTTTGTTATTTCTTTAGATTTATTGTTCATCTTTATCCCCCTATGCTTACAATCATTTTATTCTAAACGAGACAATTCTTTCGATAATATACAGCTAATTCTGCAATGCGTTGATGATCTGGTTCAACTTCTCCCAATGCAAAAATTGCCCTTGATGGTAGGGTGCTGCTCCTGAATATTGAATTAATAAATTCTACCCTCGTATAAGAAATGTCTAACTAGTTGGTAGCTGAGGAACTTTCCATTGATCACTGCCAATAATAAAATCCTCAAGGTGTTCACTGAGGACTTTATTCTTATCAATGATTATTTTATACCCTTTTTCAACTCACTAGCGTTTGAAATCAATTGACTTTTTATTTGCTCAAGATCAAGATGAAAAATATCTTTAAGTGTATCAGCTATTTCAATAGCTTGCCAAGGCATGTAAGGCACTCCACGTTTTTCAGTAAATGGTGCATCAGTCTCAGGCAAAATCTTCGACAGGGGCATCTTGGAAACAAGGTTTTTGCCCTTTTTACCTGAAAGCATTGCAGGGCTGATACTAAACCAACAGCCAAGTGTATTTGCCCGCTCAACTTCTTGCATGTTTCCTGAAAACCAATGAAGAATAGGAATACTGTTAACCACATTACTCTCGATAATATCTAAAACGTCATTTACTGCATTTCTTGAGTGAATGCTAATTATTCTACCTCCACACTTTTCGGTAGTCAAAACAACTTCTCTAAATAAATCCTTTTGTGCTAGAAAAGAAGATTTATATTGTTCAGAACCGTCTATCCCAACTTCTCCAATATAATTACAGTATTGAATATTAGATAACAGCATATCAATTTCATTACTTTTTTGAGACAGAATTTCCGGATGTAAGCCGAGAGCCACCTGAACGCAATCAATTTCCGAGAATACTTTCTTTGTTTTTTGCCAAGCACGCGGACTAGTTGTAACAGCCAGTACATATTTACAGCGTTTCTGAACTTCTGGGAGTAACGCAATAGGGTCTTTATATAAATCAAGGTGGCAGTGCATATCAATCATAAAATATCATAACCCTTCAACAAATTTTCAAGTTCTTTAATACCGCGTGAAATTACTCCCAAATAGGAAATACGCTCCTCGGCGGAGGCAAATGACAGATTTCCTTTAATCAAGCTGTTTATACCTGAGAGTTCAACCTGTTTAACTGCCATTGCAACAGCAGTCAAATCCATAAAGTTTGACTTACTGATATTGTCATAGTGATAACCCGTTTGTGTGATATCTTGAAGCCCGGTTTCTAAAAATGCTGCTCTACGCACAAGACAGGGGACACATACGCCACAATGCCTAAGGCCATGCCGCTGAAATTTGCCACAACTATTCGTTTCAAAAATCAGCTCTTCCATCAACTTCCTATCTTTGCATTCTTTAAGGACCTCACCTTTAGTTTTATACTTATAAGGCAAAGTTAATTTTACATTAATCCCAAGTGCATCCCAAACTTCTTGTAGTAATCCCATATAAACTGGATGGGTAGTTTTTGTGCTTAAGCTCCCAATACGGTTAGCGTCTAATGGCACATTCAAACTAATAAAGCCGTTTTCCGGTACTACTATTTCTGTAATTTCACCTACCTTTGAAGTTACAGAGGAAGATAAGAGTGCAAAAGCAAAAAACGCGATGGATCGGGCTCGAGTTGATCCCTCTGGTCCCCTTAGCCGTCCTACACTCCATTGGCAATGGTTGTGCTCACCAAATCGCTTAGCAAAGTTCTTCTGTCGCCTTGCATCTCCACGAATAATCTGCGACACAAATAGTGGATTACGCTTTTCAGATAGCAGGTCTATTGCGCCAACTAAGCTATCCATGCCACCAGAAAGTAAGCAGACACAATCGTTCTCTCGTGGACGAGATTCATATGTAAATTGAATAGCTGGCTCTTTAGCTAATTTGAACGTTAATGCCCAAAAGTCTCCTGTTAAAAACTTAAGCATTTTTTCAATTTTTACTTTTACTGACATCCATTTTTCTGGTTCAGATAAAAACACGGTTAAATCTAACATTCTTGTCCAACCATCTGGACTTTGATCTCTGGGAATCAATTTGTCTACAGCAACTATGGAAAATGCAAAAGAAGCAAAATCAATTGCCACAACTGGTGGCACTATCCCATATCTTTTCAATTCATTTGGTAATGAAAGCCCTAAGGGTTTGACATTATCATGAGAATTATCAGGGCGTGAAAATAGTTCAAAGTAATCAACATCATTGTCAAAATGATCTGGCACTGATGAGCTTGGATAGCATATTATCTTTCTCATTCTGTCACCTCAAATACTTTAAAAGTTCTTTCTATGGCAGTCATCATAACATTTTGTAGATTTGAAGGAATCTTATCTCCCAATTCATTGCGAACATCATTCACCTGAGAACTAATCTCTGACTCTAAATATTCGCGCATATCGCTCAGTCTAGTTATTCGATCAACAAGGGGAATATCCTTTGATTCAAATCCTTGTCCAATATCAAGTTGGATCTTGCTAAATGCTTCATAGCTGAGAAATGAAGAAACTAACGACCAAACATTGTCATCTGAAAGGGCAGCAATATCAATGTCAGGATTTTTGTCAAATAAGTCACTCAATGCTGAAGATATAGAATTTATTGGAGAAATTTCATCTAAACTTCCACCATCGCCGCAAATGAATCCTGCAATTGCATCAATCATTCCATATACATCAGTACCTTCTATTCGATAGCTACTGATGATACTTCTTATTGTGGGCTCATTGCCCTCTCTGAGAAGACTAAAAGAAGAATATAATTTAGATGCAATATTCGCAGAATGGCGCATACGGTTTGCTACATTCCGTGCACCACCCATGCCTGTACGTGAATAATGTCCCAATGATTTTTTCAGAGAATCACGGCTGCCGCTCTTTATGTAATCTCCTAAATTTTGTCGAGCGCTCCTAAATCGAGCAGGAGGCGCAAGCAATGGTGCTACAGGTTCTTCTTTGGGATTCTGTTTGGGTGTTTCCGTCGTCTCTGGAGTATCAATATCATCCAACCAAGGGGGGTCAAATGAGACACCAGATTTGGGGCCACTATGCGATGCAGATGTTCCCATATATTATTTCCCTCCTTTTGGTGTAATAGCGTTTTTTACTGTTTGAGGCGTATCCTGATCTTTTTGCCATCTGGTCAGCATTTCTGATGCCCATGTTTCTTTACGCAACTGAGGAATAAAAGTTGGCTTTCGTGCCTTCGCTGGAATCGAATCCAAGATGTTGACAAACCTACTACCTAGATTAGGATAGGCCTTCGTAATATGTAATGACGCAATGAAAGTTTTCCTCTCCCACTGATTTCCACTACCTACCCGTCCTAGCCTCACTAATAATTTCTCAGCTTCAGTCTCTCCGATTTCTTTAATTCTATCTACCAGCTCATTAAGAATATCTTTATCAACAGAAGTTAGTGCAGCAAATATTTCACTGGCCTTTTGTGAAAGTTCATCGTAAGCGGCCAGAGATAGTGACCTGTCACGACTCAAATATAATAATGGTCTAATGTCCATATTCCCGAGTTTGGGTTCAAGTTTTAGCCATTCATTTATAAATGGGGTCTTCCAGTTTGAGTCCTCTGTCTCATAATCATCTCCACTTTCTAATTTTGCCTCTATCTCTTGAAGAAACACCAGCTTTCCATCTTTTGATTCAACGGATTTCTTAACAAGAAATTCAAATGCAGCAGGCGAAGCGCACCGCTCAAATAGTTGCATCTTGACAAGGCCACTCATCTCAAGCGACATACCATTAAGACGAGCCACCTTGTCCCTTATTATTAAATTATTTAAAAAACGCTTAATGAGACGAGGATTTCCATTAATATGTTCAGCGGTAACCATAATTCCGGCAAGTTGTTCAGCCATATCTATATATTCTTGCATTTTCCCAATGGAATCGCTATCAAAAACTTCTTCAATTTTTTCTTTAGAAATGCCCCCTTGCCAAGCATTAGACAGAAGAGACAACAAATCAACTTTGACCTTCTCCCAACTATCACTATTTATTTCACTTCTTCTATCTAGCAACTCAGCAAATAACATTACTAAATATATTTTGACTTCAGTGATACCCAAATGGGGAACGGATAAAGGGATCTGAATTAGTTTATCAAAATAACTTGTTACAAGTCCTTCAGACAATTCCACATCTGCAAAGTGTGCCTTTACACTATTTCGTATCATTTGCTCGTCAGCAGCTATAATAAATGCCGTTCTCTCCACAAAAAGTAAAAGACGCATTGCTTCAAGCGTAGAAATAGCTGTTGAAGGCAAACAACGGTCTAAGTCATCCACCAATATAACTAGTGTGATATTCAAATCTTTAAGCAACTCTGCAAACTCTGCTCGAATCTTCTCTATTTGCTGTGGCGTTGATTTTGATGCATTTTCTTTTAGTAGTGCTTTCATATCCGGAGTCAGATCCTCTAATGCAGCACTAACTGCTTCGCTTTTTTCAGTTTGCGTTTCATCGTCTTTATTTTGAATCAGGTTAGTAACAGAACCTATCAGAGATGCTATTCCTCCGACAGCAACTCCCCCAGGTACTAAGCCCATTGACAGCGGAACAGTCATTTTAGCAACTTGAAGCCAATTGATTCGACTTATAAAGCCCTTTACTTTGCTCGTAAGGTTTTTTGTAGGGCTGCTCCTCTTTTTGCATTCTTCAAGAAGTTTATCTGAAACAGCTTGTAATAGGGCAGCTCTCGCATCATCATAGCCCTGATAGAGCCAAGCGTTGAATTCTAAAAAAACATAGTTTTTTTCTTCATCACCTTTATCACTGTCTTTGGTTCTTAAGGCTTTTCCTATCATTTTTACCATTGAGGACTTTCCTGCTCCCCAACTACCAGAGACACCGATAGATATGGGCTTTTCACCTGACTCAACTATCAATTCAGCGACTGTTTCCGCAATTACTGAAAAGTTAAGAAAATCTTGAGTTGTCTCAACATCATTCCACATACTGAACCTATCTCCTTATCACTTAAGCTTAATCTTTTATTAATACTTTTTAGTTTTGTTTGAAAAAACCGTGCAGAATTAATCCTGCACGGTTACACTTGGCTACTGTATATCTCAAGAGGAAAGGCTAATAGCCTACCGTTGTCTAATTATACCAAATAATACTATTTATTTCAACAATAAGCAGCCTAAATACCGACAAAATTAGTCATGAATATTGTAATGCTGTACAACGCTGTTGACCTCTGTCATAATTACCTTATGTAAGCTGTCCTCTTTCAGAGTAGTTGCCAATAAGAACATGATAGTAATTTTAGTACAATATTATATTTAACTCACGCTTGGGAACAGCGAACGTTAGGGGATTTGATTGAAGCGTTTGATGAAGTGATATCGGGAAAAACTGGTTTACCTATTGCAACATCATCTCGAAGAGGCTTTTTTCTACAAGATGAGTATTTTGATGGCGGTAGAACCGGAATTGATGAAAACATAAATTTTCATCTGGTACCAAAAGGTTACATAACATATCGTCACATGTCAGATGACTCGATATTTAAATTTAATCAAAATAATTTTGATAGCGATGTACTTGTAAGCAAAGAATATCCTGTATTCAAATCTAACAAACACTCAGAACAATATTTTTTATTAACACACCTTAACAATTCACCACGCTTCTTAGAATTTTCAATGATGCAAAAATTGGGTGGTACAAGAGTTCGTCTATATTTCAAGGTTCTAACAGAATACAAACTCTCCCTCCCCGCTATTGAAGAACAAACAGCCATCGGCAATTTCTTCCGTGCCCTTGATGATACTATCACCCTACATAAGCGTAANNAGAAGCGGAAGTTGGGGGAGATATCAACCAAAATATCTGATAAAAATAGAAATAATGAATTTCATGAAACACTAACAAATTCAGCAGAATATGGAATTATCAGTCAACGAGATTATTTTGAAAAAGATATCTCCAATGAGAAAAATCTGGATGGTTATTTTATTGTAAGACCGAATGATTTTGTTTATAATCCAAGAATTTCAAATTTTGCTCCTGTAGGGCCAATAAAAAGAAATTTGTTAGGACGAACCGGTGTAATGTCACCGCTATATTATGTATTTAGAATAACAAAAGGCAACCACACATTTGTTGAAAAATATTTTGAAACTGCTTATTGGCATGATTTCATGGTATTAAACGGAGATAATGGGGTGCGCTCAGACAGATTTAATATTAAGGACAGCATTTTCATAGAGATGCCTATTCCCTTTCCAAGTGTCGAGGAACAAACACTTGTAGGAAGTTTTTTACGCAATCTTGACGACCTAATTGCGGTTCAACAGCAAAAGCTAAACCAGCTAAAAAAGTTGAAACTTGCATATATGCAGAAAATGTTTGTTTAATATATAACAATATTTGAAGTCTCCGTTATAATAGAGATGTTAACTTTATCATCAAATTATTTCAGGAGGCTTTTATGATTATGAACAAAAGAACGTCGCAATATTTTTACGAGTATTTTTCCGAATGGATAAAAATATATAAGCTTGGTGCTGTGCGTCCTGTCACATATCAAAAATACTTAATGACATTGCGTAGACTTACCGAACTTTCTCCAAATTTAAAAATTTCCGAACTGGATAAAAGAAGCTATCAAACCTTACTCAATGATTATGCCAAAACTCATGAGAGGCAGACGACAATGGATTTTCATCATCATTTAAAAAGTGCAATCTTAGATGCTGTTGATGAAGGTCTGTTAACAATAGATCCTACCCGAAAAGTTGTTATAAAAGGTAAGGCAGCTGTAAAAAGAAAAAAAAAGTACCTAAGCCAATATGAACTGCAATCTCTGATGAAAAATTTATCATTGACAGATAGCCCAAATTGGGATTGGCTTATCCTTCTTATATCCAAAACGGGACTTCGATTTTCTGAGGCACTTGCGTTAACTCCAAACGATTTTGATTTTTGTACCCATAAATTAAGTATAACAAAAACATGGAATTATAAAGGTCCTGAGGGTGGTTTTATGGAAACGAAGAATTCCTCCTCTAAGCGTGTCATCCCTATAGATCAACCCTTAGCTATAAACATTGAGACATTAACCAAGAATCTGGCAACTGATGAACTAATTTTTGTACGGGGAAGAGTTTTTAATTCAACAGTCAATAGTCGGCTGAAATACCTATGTAAAACAGCTGGAGTTCCGGTAATTTCAATTCATAGTCTTCGTCATACCCATGCATCACTTTTGATATTTGCAGGTGTTTCTATCGCCAGTATCGCCAAACGATTGGGGCACTCAAGTGCCACTACAACCCAAGAAACCTACCTACATATTATCCGTGAGTTAGAAAATCAAGATAATGACAAAATTATGAATCATTTGTCTACTTTGGAAGTGAGTATAAAGGCGCTGTAAGTGCCTTTATACAAACAACTTTTGTAGATAGGCAGATTTTAGCTGTTTCAACTTGTCCAATTTTATTTTTTGTTTTTCAATAATACAGTCGAAATTGTAGAAAAAGTATCCTATAGCAATTTGTTCTTCAATAATTGGAATAGTCGTTTCAAAAATTGATAAATTGTCGAAGGTAATGCCAAATACTTTCAGGCCTGTTCCTGCTTTACATCCATACTTTTTGAACGTATCCGTATGAAGTAAGTAATATAAATATAGAGCGTTCGTATTTTGTGGACGTAATGCTATGGTATGTAAGCCAGCAATGATTTTTTCATGTGGTTCATGAAGAATAATGCTGGGTTCCGCAATCCCTGTGTAATCTTCTGAAGCATCTGCCAAAACCAAATCACCACGGTTAAGAGGTATATAGTCACTGATTTTAATACATGGTAACTGTTTATCAGTTACTATTAGATCAGCTACTTGTTTATGAATATCCCCGTAATGAATATATCTGTAGCCAGTTTCCTCTTTGGTTTCAACATCGCGAGACAATGAATACGATTTTAGTTTTTTAACCATCTCCCCCAACTTCCGCTTCT
>DGRE01000049.1:13670-87523 GCA_002389905.1 Hungatella sp. UBA4396
TTACGCTTATGTAGGGTGATAGCGTCATCGAGAGTACGGAAAAAATTACTGATGGCGGCTTGTTCGTGGACACTAGGAAGTGATAGCGGTGTGGCCTTTGCTTGTTCGATAGTGTAGTGTGGTATAGTTCCAACATGAGATATGGTCGAAACATAATTTCTTAGTTTTGGTGAACTATAAAAATAATAAACAAATGACCCGTTAAGAAATTGATTCATCTTAAACCATATTAAGTCAGCATCTTTGAAATACAATGGATCTTCACTCGTTACAATATAAGGAATTGCTATGCTTCCGCCACCAGTAACCAGGACATCACCTTTTCTTACTTTACCTGACTTTGCTACGAGTTCTTTGTAAAGATCATATGAAATATATGCTTTGACATTCTCTGCGTTTTTAAAGGCCGAGACGACATCACTTGACCTAAAAAATGGTACACCCTCTTTCATCCAATCTTCTTTATGGACCCGAGAAGCGGAAGAAATTTCCGCAACCTCCCCTAACGTTCGCTGTTCCCAAGCGTGAGTGAAGCCTTTAAATCTAATTTTAGGTATGTTGTTACTCATCCTTTGTTCCTCCTACGCAAAAATCAGCTTTGTGGCTTCAATTAATTCTCTTGTTTCATCAGTTATGGCAAGTTTATCAAGCAAGCCTAAAAACTCAGTTTCCTTTTGTTTTATTTGCAAATTTAAATCAACCATTTTGTTGCTGAGCTCAACAATATCAATCTGCGGTTCTTCCTCAAAAGTATCCACATAGCGTGGAATATTGAGATTAAATTCATTGCGTTCAATCTCATCATACTCCGCCAAATGCGTATATTTGGGTATACTTTCACGCTTTTTATAAGCATCTACAATTTTTCGTATATCTTCGTTACGTAAGCTATTTTGATTCTTTTGTTTCTCAAAATCCTTTGAAGCATCTATAAACAGAACATCTCGTGTGCCTCGGTTTTTCTTCAAGATAAGTACAGTAGTAGGAATACTTGTACCATAAAAAATATTGGCAGGAAGCCCTATAACTGCATCAATAGCACCCATTTCGAGTAACGTCTTTCTAATCATGCCTTCTGATGCACCTCTGAATAATACACCATGGGGCAGTACGATTCCCATTGTTCCGTTCTCATTTAAATGATAAAATCCATGAAGCAAAAAGGAAAAATCGGCTTTGGACTTGGGTGCAAGTTTTCCGTATCGCTCAAAGCGAGGATCACTTAAAAATTTGTCATCCGCACTCCAATTTGCCGAATACGGAGGATTCATAACAACGGCATTAAAAAGGTATGGCTCGTCAGATGGCCAATCCTCATCAAGCGTGTCAGCGTTTCTAAGCTGCATCTGTGACTGCTCCACATTGTGCAAAATCAAGTTCATTCGCGCCAAATTATAAGTAGTTGTATTCAATTCCTGCCCGTGATAATGTACCTTCCACGGATTTTTTACAAACTGACGTATATTGAGCATGAGGGAACCCGAGCCCATTGCCGGGTCATAAATATGAAACGGTGTAACTTCTTCCTGCCCTATAGAAACAATTTCGGAGATAATCTTACTTACTGATTGCGGCGTGTAAAATTCTCCTGCCTTTTTTCCTGCTCCTGCAGCAAACTGGCCAATCAAATACTCATAAGCATCTCCTATGACATCTCCATCGTGACCAAAAAGAGAGATTTCATCAAGTGCCTTAATTACTTCAGTGATGGTTACATTCCGTTGTTGAGCGTTCGCTCCCAGTTTTGTGGAGGTTAAGTCGATATCATCAAATAATCCCGTAAAATGATCGCCCTGCCGTCCGAGTTCTATAAATGCATTTTGGAGGTCAGAAATTTGAAGTTCATATTCGTCAGCCTTCTTTCGGAGTGTATAGAAAAGATAATCGGGAGCAATAAAATAACCCAACTTTTTAGAAATTATATCTTTGACATCCATTGCATCTTCTTTATACCAGTCCAAAAGTCCGGCGAGCTGGTCTTGTCTGCTCGGATACTCAGAGACCTTGCCATGTTCTTCTTCATAAACAGCGCGCAATTCTTGATCCGATAAATATTTATAGAAAATCAGCCCTAGCAAATAATTTTTATATTCACTGGCATCCATTTTTCCGCGCAATATATCGGCACTTGCCCATAGTTGGTTGTTAAGTTCACTCATAATTGGGGTTCCTCCACTTTCTTAAATTCAACGGCCAAATTCGAAAGTTCTTCTCTTAGGGGAAGTAGTTTATCTTCAATAGTTGCTTTCCAATAAGCCTCTATCGTTCGGCGGCGCTCTCTAAACTTTTTATGAAACAGCGGTTCAAATTCTTCTCGTGTTATGGAAGATTTGTCAATAATCACATTGATATACGGAACCTCAGCCTTATCGTTACGGTATTCATGAAAACTAACCAACAAGTCATCTTCTGAAACCTTAAGAACAATGGCGGTTTCCGCAATAATCTCACGAATCAGTTTCTTGAAATAAAGCGCAACTTTGTCTACAATCTCCGTTTCGTTCGAAAGTGAGTTCATTATTTGGTCATACGCTTCTTTAACAATTTTGGGTTTATTTTGGATTATCTCATCAAACCTCTGTTTATTATCCTCTTTCTGTATATCTCTGAGAAGTTGAGCAATGTAATAACTGTCAATTTTTTCTTCAAAAGATGCTCGTTGTTCTGAGGAAAATTCTATTTCAAACAATTCTTTGATTTCCTCATCACCCACATTTTGCTCAGCTAGTGTTTCTTTAACTTCAGCCTTCAGATTTTCAATATTTCCTACTTCGTCCGTAATTGTTTGAGTGATATTACATAGCTTATCAAACTCATCCTCATATTCTTCATAGCTTTTTATGGCTTCTTCAAGCTTGCTCAAAGTTTGAAAAGTTTTAATGGCGCTGAGTTGCTTTTTGATATTTTGTGGGTCTTTAGTCAATTCTTTATGAGCTTCCACAAAATTTTTGTAAGCGACCTTGAAGCTTTGTTTAACCTCCGCATACTGCTTGGGCACAAGATTTTCCCAGTCCCTGTCCTCGTTTGAAAATAATTTTATCGCATCTCTGACATTCGCCGCCATTGTTTTTGGTTTGCGAAATGTAACGATCATTCCGATATTTTTGCCAGGATATGTCCGATTTGTGCGTGAAAATGCTTGCAGTAATTTTTGATAACGCAATTCTCTATCCACATAAAGTGTTTGAATAGTAGGTGCGTCAAATCCTGTCAAGAGTCTGTCCACAACAATTACAAAATCCAGCCACTGTCCATCTTTCTGATATTGAGCTTCTTTTCTTGCAAGGCGTTTATTAATATTTTGATTATATAAATCTATATCTGTATAATTCGTACCAAACATTGCATTGTACTGTTCCATTATTTCAATTATTTCATTGTTTGCATCAATCATTCCTTCTTGGTTTTCAGCAACCGAATAGGTAATTGCCACACGCGGGAAATCAGGATCATTCAGTCGTCTGCGCTCATCCAGAGGATTACCCATGATAAGTGCTCCTGTTTTTTTAAGTACAAGCAGTTTATGGTATATCCGTTTAGCCTGAGCTATGGAATGAGTTGTAAGAATAGCACTCATCGTTGGGATTCCATCTATGACCCTGAATTTTTCCAAAATAGACTGATGACGGAATATTTTTTTTAGCATGGCTTCGATATAGATATCATTCTCATAGTCTGAGGTCTCTAAAAGCGCCTCTTTATCTATAGCATCGGTGGTAGCGGCTAGTTTTGTCTGTGGATTTTCGTCCGGATATTTTTTGCTGAGTTTACTTAGATACAACCGGGTTTCTTCCTCCTCACTCATAAGTGAATGATACTCTACCTGAAAATCCAACACAGATTTATCGTCCATTGCGTTTTTAGTAGTATAGGCATGAAGAAGTTCACCATATTGATCGAATGTAGTGCGAGCATAAGTGCCATTTTCTTGTTTTTTATTCTCCTCAAAAATCGGGGTACCAGTGAGGCCTATCCAGTTGGATTTTGGAAAAAACTTCTTGATTGCTTTCATTTCCTTATCAGAAACCGCGCGATGACACTCATCTACAATAAACACAATGTGCTCACCCTTAAGTTTTTCAAACTTGTTTATCTCTGCTTCCGCACAATCACGTATTGCGTGACTCAACTTCTGGATTGTTGTAACAATAATGGTATTGCTGTTCTTTTTACTCAAAAAATTATCCACCAGTTCACGGCGATTATTGATACCTACAATAAGCGTGTTGTCTTTGGCATCTCCCGTGGAAAGCCCAGTATTGTATTCAGAAGCAAATTTCGAAAACTCATCTTTGGTCTGGCTGTCTAAATCTCTACGGTCAACAATCATCACCGTCCGAGAAACAGAAACTGCTGATTGAGCAAGCAACTTTGTAGCAACAAAACTGGTTATGGTTTTTCCTGAACCGGTGGCATGCCAGACAAAACCACCTTTATGACTATAGGCCTGTTGCATAATTTTCTTTATTGCATGTATCTGATATGGACGCAGCACCATCATAAACTTTTGACTCTTTTTATCATCTACTAAAATAGTAAATCGGCTAATAAGCTCATGAGCCATCGGTATGCTGAGGACCTTACGCGTAAAGTCGTATAAATCCTCTACTGGAGTATTATCCTGCTCCCGCCAGTTAAATAAGAATTTTTTGGCAGAGTCAAATTTGTTGTTTGTACTTGGACGGGCAAAGTATCTTGTGGAAACTTTATTACTGATTATAAAAATCTGCACGGTAGCAAACAAGCCATTAAAAAAACCTGATTGCGCATAACGTTCAATCTGTTTGAACGCCTGCCAGTATCCGTCTTTGGCAACCTCATTTTTTAATTCTATATGTATTATGGGCAATCCGTTTATAAGTAGTGTAACGTCTCCACGCGTTGCTCTGCCTTCCGTTACCGGCACAATTTGGCTTACGACCTCATAACTGGATATACCTCCGGCAATATCCTTATTACTAAAAAGCGTAAGCGTAATCTTGCCTTTGGAAATATCTTCTCGTTCAATAGGGATTTGAGCAATACCATTTTCCCCTCTTAACCATACTGCAGCTAAAAAGGGTGTTTGAGTCAATCGCATAAACTCATTTTTTATTTGCTCAAACTCGGTGTCAGTAAGCAACATACCTTCTAATGCCGCAAGATTAATCCTGTTGATATGTCCGCGCAGATTATTCCAAAGAGCAGCTTCCGTTTTTATATCACCACGATACGTCCACTGATTTTCTCTCATAGTTAAAATGTCAATGAATGTCTTTTCTATTTGATTCTCCGGTGTCATGTTTTCCCCTCCAACATATGGTGTAGAGCTACCCTGTCACTTGTCATTATCCAATATGGCCTTTGTATTTAATTGCACTAGTTCAAGCCATTATTCAAGATTTTTGTACACACCATATTCATTGAATATCTTCTTAAGTTTATTCCTTCACTACTCAACGTATCCTAACCTTAAATTTGTCATATACAATTGCATTTTGGCTTTATAAACCATTTCACTTACACTGAAAACTGTTGTCCTAGGTCTTCATCTTGCTCGGATTCCTGTCTCTCAAATTTCATGATCTGCTCCATGCTATAATCCAGGATCTTTGTCTTTCGTTCTGAGATCATCACCATATAAAATTCCTTTTGCACTGGAAGAAGAGTTGGTGTTTCCTCAATAAGTCCCCTAATTTGATCTATATCTATCCGTGCAGAAATTCTTTTCAATGCTTCTGTACAATCCGCATTTTTCAGAGAAGATATGAAATCAAAGTAGGATATTTTCTTTCCGTTTTCCTCTATAGATGAAGCTGGAAAAGTATAGACACGCTTGTTAATCTCATCTTCACTACTCAGAACAGCTTCCATATCATTGGCAGCCAACTGTGGATAGAGGCAGGAGCCACAGTCATAAACAGGAGCAATTTCTACCACCTTAGACTGCTCATTAACAAGAATACCCCAATTTCCATTATGCCTGTCGAAATTGCCAAGCAGTGCATCCGCAATAAACATATCCCAAAAGAAATCCCGAAGCTGATCCGGGGGCAGAAGTGTCTGTTCGTCAATTGCCTGGAGAATAGAAGACAGCTCTTTTCCATATCCGTTTTGTTCGCTGTTGATACAGGTATTTTTTAAGTGAGCAAACTCAAGAAGCCTTTTACCGCCTTCGGTGAAATCCTTGCAAGCCACCACGATCTTTTCTTTTCCTCGCGAATCGGTATAGTTTCCCAACAAGGTTTCCTGTGTTTTAAACCCAAGAGAAGCAAAGATATGGCAAGCGATATATTCGCTAATGCATCCATTGGTATAGCTCATCACCTTATTGCGGCTGGGCGCCGGAGGAAATTTTAGCATATAACTACTGTCTTCATAGAGTATATTAATTTTGTTCCCGTTTGCCCCGCCGTAGGCTCTGAATTTATTCACTTCACATGATGTAAAATCAATCATTTATTCCATCCTCCTTTCCAACTAGTCCAAGATATTTTTCACGCAGATAGCCAGCCTGTTCCTCTGTAATTATACCTGACCAAAGGTCCGCATTAATGGCTCCATATAATTCATCCGACAGACAATCAAGATGCAGAACCTGTTCTTTTTCACCTTGCTGGTAATCCTCGATTGCCTTTTGAATGCTGCTGGATAATCCGGTTTCCAGATATGTCTTTTTGTTGGGCTTACCATCCGGTGCGGTTTCTATAGGTTCAGATTCCAGTTCCAGCAGTCCCTCAATGGAAAGACCGAGAGCCTTGGATAACTTGGAAAGTGTTCCCGCTCCGCATCGGTCGAGATGTGTTTTTCCCGAATATATGTCTGCGAGAGTCGCCCATGGAATCCCGCTAATTTTTGATAAACGATAGCGGGACATATTCATGCCCTGCATAAGCTGTTGTATTGTCATTTTCATCACCTGTTTCCATTATATCGGTGTCCCGATACAATGTCAAGGTACGATAGAATGGTGCTGCCAACAATAAAACCCTCAGCCCACTGTCTGAGGATTTTATTCTTACCAGTACTTTATATACTGGCAGGAACCACTGATCTTTCGGCTCCTGCCGTCATTTAATCATCACACAGGACATCCTGCTTGATAACAATGCCCGTTTGAAATTGGATTTCTATTTTTCTCTCATTAATTACCTTGACTGACTGAAGCAACCTGCGGACAAGGTCATCATCAAATTCCCGCTTCAGATAATTGACCTTTCTCATATAACCGTCCATCTCCTGCATACGCTCTCCATAGGATTCAGACAGCGTCTTCTCCTTGGCCGCCTTTGCTTTTTTCCTTTTCAGTTTTTTAATTTCATCCGCAATCTTCTGATATTCCAGATCAAAGGCATCATCTGCATATGCGCCTCCTGAGCTGTCCTCTATAAGCCCCAGCATTTTTTGCTCCAGCTGTTCAAGCTGTTCGTCATACTTGGCTGGCTCATCCTGTGCCGAGTAGCTTCCGATGATGCGGATAACATTCTCACGGAATGCCTGCACAAATTCTCCCCGATCCTCTACCACGCTGTTGATTGCAGTCATAATTGCTTCATGGAGGCTGTCTTCTTTTAAAGTAGGTGAATGCCTGCATCGCTTGGAGCCGTGCTTCAGGCGGCTGTCACAGCGCCACACTGCCTTTTTGACACCATACTTAGACCATACCTGTCTGCGGTAAGGCTGACCGCACTCTCCGCATACCATAATGTCTGAAAGCACGTATTTGGCACTATATTTTCCTTTGACCGGTCCACACTTTTTCTTATCAGGCGGATAGTAGATTGCTGATCTGCGGGCTTTTTCCTCCTGCACTCTATGAAAAAGCTCCTTAGAAATGATGGCTTCGTGGTCATCCTCTATGTAATACTGCGGTACGATACCTTTGTTAATCACCTTTTTCTTTGTCAAGAAATCCACTGTATAGGTTTTCTGCATCAGAGCATCGCCCATGTACTTTTCGTTAGTAAGCATTTTGTCAATGACCGTTGCCTGCCATACAGTCTTTCCAGTGACAGTGAGGATACCATCGGCTTCCAGTATCCTTTTAATTTTATAACTGCTGTTTCCCTCTAAAAAAAGGCGGAAAATCCTGCGCACCAGTTCTGCTTCCTCTGGTATGATGACAAGATTTCCGTCTTTATCCTTTGTGTAGCCTAAAAACTTGCTATGATTGACAATCACCTTACCGCTTTCAAATTTTCGGACGATTCCCCAATGGCAGTTCTCGCTGATATTCCGGCTTTCCTCCTGTGCCTGGCTGCTTAAGATGGTAACCAGAAGTTCACCGCTGCCCTCCAGCGTATTGATGCCCTCTTTTTCAAAGAAGACCGCGATGTTCTTTTCCTTTAGCTTTCGAATATTCATCAGTGAATCTACGGTGTTTCGGGCGAAACGGCTGATGGATTTGGTGATAACCATATCGATTTTACCTGCCAAGCAGTCCTCAATCATGGCTTGGAAATTACTTCTGTTCTTCGTTGAGGTTGCGCTTTTTCCGTCATCCGCATAAATTCCCGCTAGCTTCCAGCTAGGATTATTCTCGATTTTTTCTGTGTAGTAGTTTACCTGTGCTTCGTAGCTGGTTTCCTGCTGTTCCTGCAGGGTGCTGACGCGGCAGTAAGCCGCAACCCGCAGGGCTTTCATTTGTGGACGAATAGTTCTGTCGTATCCTCGTGTTGCAGGGATAATCGAGATGTTCTTCTTTACTGCTTGCATCTATGTTTTCCTCCTATTCGCTAATTTTCTTCGATGTTCTTATCAAGAAGCAGACCGTTAAGCAGTTCAAACCGGAGTCTGCCATCCGGGTTTACTATGATTTTACGGATTACCTGCTGAAAAAGTCTTTCATCAAAATCCATCTGCTTTTCTTTGCCTAAAACAGCAGCCTTTATCTGATCCGTCCGGTAAGCGCTGTCATCAATAACCGATACCCGATATTGTGCGGCAGCTCTTGTAAAAGCAAGCTCTTTTATTTCGTTTACCTTATACTGACCAGCATTGAGAGTCTCCTTTATTTGTCGGGTCAGCTTTTCTCCGACAGGGCAGGGAGCAGGTGTTTTTATTGGATGCCTTTGTTCCAGCATAGCTGGTGTTGCTATGATTTGGTTGATGACATCCATAAAAGCATTTTCGATTTGTTCATCGATCAGAAAGATGTTTTGACAGGATACCCGATTGGACTTGATATAATGCTTGCACTTCCATTTCACATTCTCACTGGGTTGATTGCAGTGTTCCACATATCTCCGGTAAGGCTGTCCGCAGATACCACAGTACAGTGTTCCGCTGAATTGTGTTTGGTTCCGGAAGCTGTTTGGTTGTACGTGTCTGCCAAGGTTTTTAACTGTTTCCTGTCTGCGGTTTTGTACCTGCTCGAAAAGTTCGCTTTCGATCAGCGGAGGATAAAATTCATCTCCAGTGTATTTTCTATTTTCCAATATTTTTCCTACCGAACCGTGGTTCCAAGAGGGCTTGTGACTGGCATTTAAGACTCCTTGTTTCGTTAAGTCTTTTGCAATCTGATAGGTAGAGGTTCCGCCCAAATATGCCTGAAAAACATCTTTTACTATCTGAGCAGCTTCCGGTACGATATCAGCCTTACCATCTACGATCCGGTATCCAAGAGGCATATGTCGTTGCATCTGCTTACAGCTCCTTTCCGTAGGTTTCTTCCAACTCCAGTCCGTTCTTCAGTTTGAAGACCAACCGCTGTCCGGGGTAAGCTGTCACTGTTTCGATAATCATTCGGAAGAGCTCCTCGTCATAATCGTCTAGTATGGCATGGCAGTTCCTAAATACCGCCATTAGATACTCTGTCTGGCTGATTTGCTCATCAAATAATTTTTGCTCCTTGAGAAGCTGCTGTCGGCGGTATGCTTTCTCCAGCTCCGTATCTATAAGACCTCGTTTCTCTATAAAAACAACAGAGCCAATGTCGCCGCCCGTAAGGACTTTTTGCAACATATGACTCTGCTGTTTTAATTCCCGTATTTTATTCTCCAGTTCCAGCAATTCCTGTACCTGCTCCGGATCATCCGGAACCGCTTTTAATATCGCCAGAAGGGGATAGAGGATATCTTCATAGTTACCGGCCAGCTTGTTCCACAGGGTTATGAAGGATTGTTTAATGCAATCTTCCCGAATTGATTTCTGACTGCATTTCGAAATATCCTCAATATGCTGATGACAGCACCATTGTACTTTTTCGTAAGGCTTTCCGATGTATAGCTTCTGCCTCCTAAATATGGAGCCGCATTCCCCGCAGATAATCCGACTGCTGAATGCGTATCGATTCTGGTAGACCTCGACATTCTCCACACATTGCTTCTGTCTGCGGTATGCGTATAGCTCTCGAACCGCCTGTTCTTCTTCTCTGCTGATAATAGGTTCATGGTTATCCGTAATCATAACCTGCGGCATCTCACCGCGATTATGCTTCTTGGTAAAGGGAACCCCCTCAGTAGTGTAGGTTTTTTGGAAGAGCAGGTCACCTGCATACACTTGGTTCTGCAATATTTCCTTGACCACACCGTCCTGCCAGCCCTTCGATCCTCGTATAGTAGGAATTCCCGCTTTCCGCAGTTCCCTTGCTATAGCGTAGGAGCCTTTTCCACCAAGGTACTGATCAAAAATTCTGCGGACAATTTTGGCTTCTTCCGGCTGAATGATAAGCTCTCCATTCTCATCGTTTATGTACCCATAAGCAGGGGAGCTGATGATAAAGGTTCCATTCTGAAAACGATATTGCACGGACCATCTGGAATTGGTCGAGATACTCTCGGCTTCACCCTGTGCTATGGAGCTTAGGATTGTCAGCAGCTGTTCGCTTTTCTCAGACAGGGTGCTGATCCTCTCCTTTTCGAAGTAGATCTCGATACCTAAACGCTTCAGCTCCCGAATCGCCTTGATACTGTCTACGGTATTTCTGGCGAAGCGGGTGACGGACTTCGTAAGGATCAGATCGATTTTGCCTAATCTGCAGTCCTGTATCATCTGTCGGAATTGATCACGTCCACTGGTTTTCGTACCGCTTCGTGCCTGATCCGCATAAATACCGACACATACCCAGCTGTCCTTTTCCTGAATGAGCCGCTCATAATACTCCACCTGAGACTCAAAGGAACTGATTTGCTCTGCTGATCCTGTACTGACTCGGCAATAGGCGCATACTCGTTTCACAAGGGGCTTTTCCATGTTTGAAATGGTGCTAACAGGCTCAATTTTTACTACCTTTTTTACTGTCTTCTTTTCCATATGCTTTTCCTTTCCCAGAAGATTCTTCTCCTGTTAGCAACACACATTACCACACCTTTTCATATATAGCTAGTGTTTTTACGCATATACTTCAGCCAACTCCGGAGAAAATGTTTCCCGGTTCAGTGCATCAATTTTTTCATACTCCTCTGGCAGTAAAAAGCCGCTATTCACCATAATATCCAGCAATTTTACCGATAGCTTATATTGCATTTCTCTAGCTTCCTTTTTGTTTTCCATAGCATTTCCTCCTGTTCCTACATATCTGCTCCCACCTAAAGCATCCGCAGCTCAGCAGCCGTTACTCTCTGCTCCTCTTCATATAAAAGTCTTTGAAATTCTTTCTCGCTGGCAACTACCAGGGGAGCCGGGGAGCCTTCTCCCTTCTGCAGTGAACACAGCTCCTTTTGTACCTTCTGCAGCAGTTTCTGATTGGGACAATGGCTGATGCTGCTTCCAAGGGTACTTAAAATAAGACGGTCTGACAGACTGGTCAGAAGCAGTTGATTCGTACTTTCCTGATGCTCCATAATAAAGCTCGCAATATTTTCCGGGGTGTTTTCAAAATAATAGGTTTTGTTTGAGCCGTTGCTATTGCAGACACACCCCACCACCAGATCCTTTTCCAGCAACTCGTTTAAAGAATGATTACTCATATAATGCCTCCTTTTTTTCTTAATTGATGTTTTATCCCACAAGGATGCGGCAGAAAAAGGGAATCCAGTTCTGCCGCATAGTTTCTAAGATAAAACAATACGCTATGCTAACCTATTCTGATGTGAGGACCGTACCGGCATGATTTACGACAACATGATCCTCCATTATAATAGGCTTTCCGGGATCATAGTCAGACCCCCGAAGATCGTAGCAATGAAAGCCCTCTGGTACCGTACTTCGATCAATACGGGAATCAGTGAAAAGCGCTGGCTTCCCGTATAATTCGACATGTTCATATTGCTCTTTTCTGGCGTTTACGCTCATTTGGTTACCTCCAGACAAATGACATTAAGGGTCTCATAGCTCAAGCCCCATCTTTGGCTCATCAAGCATTTCGAAGTATTCCTCTACCTCTGCGTCTGTCGCAACGAAAATCTCCTGTGGCTCAGCCTCTCCCATCTGTATCGGAATCAGGTGCGGCAGAATCTTTTGCAGGATCCCCTGATCCGGGTAGCGGTCGATAAATTCGCCAATGGTGTTTAATATTTTTCTGTCTACTGTATCGGTGACAATGATTTCTTTCGCATCCCTATGCTGCATGATAAAGTTGGCAATGTTGAAGGGCGAATTCTCAAACCAATATTCACTTCGACCTTCTTCATAGGGATAGACATCCCCCCTGACTACATTGTTATTTTCAAACATCTTACCTATTTCTTTGTTAGTCATAACAACTCTCCTTTCGATGGTTTATTTCATGAGCAGCAGCCAGATCGTCGTATGAATGCCCTATCTCAGATGTAAAAACGGTTCCTGGGAAAGCTGTGTATCAGATGAAATTCGTATTTCTCCTTCAAGAGGGGAGCATAGGGTGATCCCCATTTGATTGATCTGCTGAGAAAGCTTCAATGTTTGTTCCATACTTAGTCCGATACTAGATAGACTTTTTATCAGCACCATATCCATTCGCCCTTCTGCGGCGGCAGTTTTCAAGACGTTAAGTCCAGGTCGGTCAAGTGTCAAACCGCTTCCAAGATCTTGCGATGTACCGGCAACCTCCAATCCAAGCTGTTCGGCATAGTCCCAAAGCTCCTTTTGCTGTTCCTTTAATGTGCCATGCGTGTCCTCTGGTGCATCAATACGGCAATACAGCCATGCTCTTTTTTTCTGTTCCATTATTAAAAACCTCCTCCTTTAAAGTTTGATCAATTTCATTTCACAGGAATGCGGCGGGGCAGAGCTGTCCCGCCGCATGGTCTCTAAAATGAGATATTTTGCTTGTTCTTCATTTTGCTTCTACGCTTCTATTTGACACTACTTCCCAAAGCTAGGGCGGCAACAGCAACGACCTGCCGGTTAAGCGGGCCTCATAGGAATTTCACCTCTCCCAGGATCTCTGCGAGCCGCCCCCATTGCGATGTCTGTGGCTGGGCGGAAGTAGCGTTAGCACTGTCCATTTCATTGCGATACAGCCCACCATAAGCTGTTTCATGACCGGGCGTTCTCGCTCGTCACCTTCGATACCATCGGTTCGACGGACGGATAAAGTGATATTTATACCACCTTATCCAATCCGCAGGCAGTTTTGGCGCGCCCGTCAAGGTCGCTGCCGCTTTTCACACGGCTGGACAGATCATGTATTGATGCTGCCGGATATGAAATTTTCAAGGAGCAAAAGGGAGAATAGAAAAACCCCCTCACTTACTTCCACGTTGAGCGAGGGGGTTCAGAACCAAAACTTTTAAATTCTCATCATTTTTTTAATCTTGTCCAGAATTTTGTATTTTCGCTTGTTAACTCCTTTCTGCGAAATCCCAACTTGCTTCGCATAGGCTTCTTCGCTTTTTCCATTGAAAAACAGCTCTTTGATCAGTTCCTGTTCCTCTGGCGTGAGTATTTTCAGGCTGGATAACATTTTTTCAATCAACACGGCCTTTATGGCAGCATCCTCCACACTTTCTTCCTCTGATGCAAACTGACGACTCTCATCAGTCAAACGCTCATAGGAATCCTCTCTGCTGGGAATCCAGGTGACAGATAGCCGAGTATGATCTAGCTGATAGCGCTCCACCTTTAGATCGTACTGCTGGTATTCCATCTTACGGTCGCTTTTTTCAAGCACTTCAATAACCGCCTCACTTGCATCCGGATATTTTGCTCGGTAATTAATTCTACTTTTATGTATAGCCATAGGCTTGTCCTCCATTTCGTGATGTTTGAAATCAAAAAACGAAGAACAAGCGGAGGGGAACGGCAGTGTGGAGTTGATATCTCTTTAAATGAGAGAAAAAAATTTTTGTGATTATTTGTAAATATCAGTCGTTGTATCAGATTTCTTGTCGAATGAAAAAAGTCAGCAAGATGCCAATGGCAAAATGCTGACTTTTTTATAAACCAGATATAAAATTGTATGGGTAAAGGATATGTATAAACTCTGCCGTCTTAGTCCCACCTCATAGAAGAATGAGAAATGGATGTTTTCATAAAAGTTCCCCTTTCACAAGGGTCAGTAAAAGCTAGTATCCTAATGCCTGTACAATCCACTACAAGAAGTAAAACTAGCAAGTGCCTACCCTCAGTTGAAGAGGGCAGGCACTTGCTAGTTTTTTGCAGCCAGGCTGTCATAACGTCCGAAAACGCCTTAGACCCTGTAGCTTTGCGTCCCCACCTTTAAGTGGGTTTGCCCTTGACTCTATTTGATTTTTTCATGATATTACAGGAGTTGTACTTTTTATTATTATATTAGTTTGATATATCTGAAAACAAACTGGCGCTATATATCAGATCAGTAACCACTAAAGATGGAGTATCTGGTTTCCAAGTATTTTCTTCTATAAAATCACCCTGGTAAAAAGGGAAGTATAAAAGATATAATGTCATGAACAACAGTCTCTGCCTTGAAGAATTATATAATTTCTCTTACGTCATATCAGACTGTCTACCAGCAGACCTGTTAAAAAGGCAAACAACATGCTAAACAATAGATACAGGATAAATCGTCTTATTCCAAGGACAATTTTAACCGCTCCAAGGTTCGTAATTTTTGTCGCAGGGCCGGTAATCATAAAGGCAGTTGCAGACCCCATGCTCATGCCAGAGGACAGCCATTCCATCAGCAAAGGGATTGTACCTCCGCCGCACACATATAGGGGTACCCCGATGGTCGCTGCCATCAGTACACCGAATCCCTTCTGGTTTCCGAACAGGCGCACAAACCCATCCGCAGGTACATATAAGGCTTTCCGGGCTGTCAGAAATCAATACTGCTTGACGTGCCTATAATCTGCAAATACAAGCAAGGGTGGAGTTCAAAAAAGATTCCACCCCAAAACCAAATACATATCTTATTTCAGTTTTTCGAGTTTACACAGACTTTGAAACAGGCGGGGGGGGGGCGATTAATGTCAGGAAAAAAGGCTGGTTCCTAGTTAATCTAGCTTGCTCAATAGTCCATCTCCCGTATCTTCGCTTCCCCCCCTCCCTAACACGCTCTATCGGTCTTGTTATTCGCGTAGTAAGATCACAGTCACAAGTCTCCGCACTGCATTAGGATTGCTCTCATCAGCAGGTATCATCTGAATACAATCTTAATTATCGGATAGATAAAGAATACAAGCTCATCAGTACCGTACCCGCAGATAAAATACTGTGCTCACCAAGTTTTAATTATTATTCAAATATTCTCCACGCTACAATAAAATTATTCTTCCACCAGTCGGACCGCTTCCGATAAACCACTTTTCCGTTGCCTGAAGAGGCATCAATTACAGTTCCTCCCTCTGCCGCAATACCCATATGACCTTTTTCCACCACAATATCTCCCGGTCTGATTTCATTATAATTGGATATTCGCTTGTATTTCCCAATACTTCTCCAACCGCTTGAGGTCAGATAGCTCTGTCTTACACCAACCTGATTTAGACTCCAGTACACAAAACCAGAACAGTCAAAAGAATTGGGCCCCTTTGATCCCCAGACATATTTTGATCCAACCTTTGAAGCTGCAATATCAATAAGCGCTTTCACACTCCCACTTACAGTACCTCCACCGCTATTACCGCCTATTTCCAAATTTCCTAAAACAGAAACGCTCCCTGTCTTAACCATAACTGTTTTATCTCCTGTGAGAGCAGAAAGTGTCTGAACTCCTACTGATCCATCTACTGTTAAACTGTTATTTGACTGAAAAGTTTTCACTGCCTGTTCGGTTATTTCTCCAAAGTAACCAGTTGCATTGGCTGAAGATAAATAGCCTGATTTAATTAATAGCTCCTGAACCCTTTTTACGTTATCTCCCTGCTCTCCCAGTACCAGTCCATTCGGTCTGGCAGCACTCTGTTCAAGTGCAATTCTTGTTGATGGACCCAGGTATCCATCAACAACCAGATCATTTCTGGACTGAAACTGTTTGACTGCCATCACTGTATCTTTTCCATAATTTCCGTCTGGTATGGTTGTTAGATATCCTAATACTTTTAAGCGATTCTGAGCAGAAAGAACTACATCACTTTTCTCTCCATAAGTAAGAAAATCTGGTTTGATTTCTTCGCTGTAAAGCAGACTAATTGTCTGCCTGCCTACTTTCCCATCCGCAGACAATTGGTTAAGCTCCTGCAGTTTGATAACTGCTTTTTCTGTGGCTTCGTTAAAATCACCATTTATTTCTTCCTTAACCGAAAGATACCCCAGCTCATAAAGTCTGTTTTGTATCCGCTTTACGTCTTCCCCGGAAATACCCAGGGAAACTGCATAATATTTCGCTTCCTGTGAGAAAATTGCCGCCAGTGTCTCCGGTCCTGCAACCCCGTCCTGAATAAGATCACTCTGCCTTTGAAATATCTTTACCGCATTAGCTGTAACAGGACCATAGAATATGGTCGGTTCATCATTTTCCATAAATCCCAGTTCCATCAGCCGTTCCTGTATTTCTGCCACATAAGGATGTTCCGTACCTTCTTTTAGATTTTCCGGTACTGGATTTGATTCTTTATCGTTTTCTTCTGCAGTTTTAGTTGATTCGGTCTCTGTTTCCAGCTTTAAGGATAGCTCATTCTCCGGCGGGGCCGCCGCTTCGTTTACCTGTTCTGGCTTCAAAAGGGGATTCACTTGATTGTATAAAGAAATACCGTATATAACCGCTAATAACGCAGTAACCGAGAACAGGATAACCGCTCTTTTATGTTTTTTAATGATTTTTATCATTGTTGTATCTTAATTCCTTTCCGATGTTTATTCAACTCCCGGTCCTATAGCCTGCGGTCCGCTACCTGCTGTTTCTGATTCCGGTGGGATTACAGTAAATTCGCTTGTCTCCTCCGCTGGTTGGGATTCCATTATATTTCTCATATCCTCCTGTAACGCCTGATCATCAGCTGTCTGTTTCTCGCCGGCGCTTTGCTCCGCAGAAGTTTCTTCCGCAACTTCTTTCGTCTCTGCCGGGATAACTGTTCCTGATGAATTTCTTTTTACCAGACCTGGCTTTCCTTTATAAGTACTGGTATGAAAATAAACCTCTTTTACTACGATCCCATCCTTTGATGTTATCAAATAGGTTTTCCAGGTTGTGCCTTTTATCCCTTGTGTCACTACCACTTCCTGATCCAGCTGCAAAGTCTGATCTTCCTCGTAATTAGACTCCGGAGGATCATATTCTTTTACTTTCTCGGATCGCATAGATATGGTTACGCCTTTCTCCAGAATCGGTCTTGCAATTATGGAAATAGTTATTTTCTTATCCTTAAATACAGCGCGTAATGCCACTGATGTATTATCTTTATTAATAAAACGAAGGTCAGGACCACTGTAACCATCATAACTTACCATTGCATCCTCTCCGGGTATCACATAAGATGGCTCAAAGCTATGAGGATGTCTTTCTGTTGTTGCAATTCCTGAAAGTATAATTGCATTATAAAGGGTGGATGAAACTTGGCATACACCTCCGCCCGGTTCCTCAACAAATTCTCCATTTCTATAAGCCCCGGCCGGTTTATATCCGCGCTCTATGGTACGGTTCCCGGTAGTTTTGTTAAAGGAAAACTCTTCTTCCGGAAATATCACCAGGCCATCTAAAGCATTTACTGCAAGTTTAATATTATTGTTTCTATTTTGATTATCCGTAACAATCGTTGTAAATGTTCCGATGACCTGATATTCTTCCTTTGCCTGAGATGCGGTTAAAGATGGAACCTCTTCTCTTACTTCGGTCTCAACGACTCCCTCGAAGTTTTTTTGCATTACCATACGCATAATCTCCTGAACTGTTTTTTCTTCATCAATCAGGATTCCATTCTCACCTTCCGAATATATCCATCTGTTGTTTTCATTGTCACGTCCGGTTAATTGAGCATTTACAGGCTTTTTATTCCATTTAGAGGCAGCTTCTGCCACTTGAAGCTTTACACTTTCCTCAGCTCCTGCCATATCCAAAATATATTCACCACCCTCTGCCTGTGTATAGATACGATCAAGAAGTTCATCAATCATCTCAGGCAACGGATTTATTAGTGTAATTGTCTGCTCTTTGTATTTAAGTCCAAGATTCCACGAATACAAATCCAATAATTTTTTCTTAGCTTCCTTTCTATCCAGATCTGTAAGGGAAATATTATCAACTTTCATTTCTTTTAAAATTTTCGTAACCGTTTCTTCCTCGATTCTGTTTCTTTTACTTTGCTGCTCAACTTTTAGAACCGTTTCTTCCGGTTTTTCTTTCCCCTTTGAAATAGAAGATAATAAAAAAACTACTAATCCAATGGAAAAAGCTCCAAAAATCACAGTTTGCACAATAATCCAAACTGCACGCTCTGACCTACGGCCTTTCATGTTATTCTGCTTTTTTTTTCTATTTCTGCCATCATATTGGCGCATAATCCACTCTCTCCCTCATTCTGACTTTGTGATTTACAGACTAGTTTTTAATTTATCAAAAAAATATGGTGATTTTATGGAGATAAAAAAGCAACGTCAATAATCAAATGACGATGCTTTTTCTGTACAGCAATATTAAGGCTGTGTATTCACAGTACCGGTAATATCTGGTAATTCATTTGTATTGAGCAATTTAACATCAACAGATCCATCAGAAGAATTAACTATGTACTTCTTTACCTGAGGTAAAATCTTTTCAAAAGTTTCCAGAAGCAACCTGTATTTCGTAGTGTCCTGAGTATAAATCTGACTGTTATTGCGATATTCCGTTAGCATGCTGTTAAATTTATCCGTATCACCAATTGCTTTGTTAACTGCCTCCGCTTTGTATGCTTCAGCTTCGGATACCTGCGCCTCAGCCTTACCTCTTGCCTCGGGGATCAGACTGTTATAATAGCCCTTTGCCTGGTTTATTTCTTTTTCCTTATCCTCCTTTGCCGCATTTACATCGAGAAACGACGCTGCCACAGCTTCCGGCGGATTGATATTTTGTATATTAAATGCCGTGATTTGTATACCAGACGCATAGCTGTCCAGAGTTCTCTGAACTTCCTGAATCACAAAATTCTGGGCTGCAACTTTTTCCTTGCTCAGAATATCATCCACAAACATATTGGAAATCAATTCCACCAAAGCCGCCTCTACACTCCTTCTGACTAACTGTTCCTCATCACTGTTAACATTATATAAAAATGCCACCGCATCTTTGACTTTATAATGAACAATTGCTTCAGATGCTATGATATTTTCATCACCTGTAAGCAGCTGTATGGCCTGTGGACTGTCCTCCTGGTGCATATGCTCCGGAAGACTCAAGCCTACATCTGCACGCCTGACCTCGGATACATTCACTTTCTGTACCTGATCAACAGGACTTGGCAAGCGGTAATGGATTCCTTCTGTCACCGTAGCAGGAATCACTGCGCCAAATCTGCGAATAACTGCCTGTTCTCCCGGATTTACCACATAAATTCCTGTCAGCAGATAGATGATCGCGATTCCCAAAAACAGGGTTACAGCCGCCTTTTTCGGATTAATATGCCCAAATGCCTTTTTTATATCGTCCAGGGCAGAAGGCTTCTTTTTTTTATTTCCATTTCCAATCTGCCGTCTGTTTTTCCATATAACCTTCCATTTAATGAGAAATAGACGAAAAAGCTTCCTTTTTTCTTTCTTCTTTTTTTCCGGAGTATTGATCAGTTTATCATCCATTCTAATATCTCCCCCTAATTTGAGTCCGGATTCCCGCTTAAATATTTCAATATTTCTGCCGTGGAAGGAAGAATAAGCGTGGTATTCCCATCTATGGTTTTTTCGTAAGTCTCCAGAGTTCTAATAAACTCATAAAAGTCAGGATCTTTCTGGAAAGCCTCTCCATATATCCGGATTGCTTCCGCATCACCGCTTCCCTTGATCTGCTGAGCCTGTTTATATGCTTCCGACAAAATGATCTGCTGTTCCTTTTCTGCATCGGCCCTGATTTTTGCTGCCTCTTCGCTTCCCTCGGAGCGGTACTTTTTCGCCATCTGTTCCCGCTCTGCTTTCATACGGTCATATACACTTTGCTTGTTGGATTCAGGAAAGTTCAGGACTCTAATTTTGGCGTCAATGACTTCAATTCCATACTCTGAAGCTCTTGCTTTTGCATAGGTCACAGTATCAGCCAGCATCGCATCAAGCTTTAACTGCTCCTTATCTGTGTTTACCAGCTCTTCCAGATTATATTTGCCAAGTTGTATGCCAAGGCTTGAGGAAAATACGTCTGAAAGCCTGGCCTCTGTTCCAGCCTTGTCCTTTACTGTTTTCATAAATGTAACCGGCTCTTTGATTTTCCATGTGCCATAATAATCAATTGCCACGCTTTTTTTATCTAACGTCAGCAATTCAAGGGAATCAGCCTGATAAATCTGGACCCTTTTATCTAGTTTCCGCACCGATTGGAGAGGATCCGGCAGCTTTATTCTTATTCCTGCTTCGTCTATGGTTGCTACCGGATTACCAAACTGTGTAACCACTGCATATTCAGTTACATCTACCTTATATACAACCAGAGTCACAAAAAAGAGCGTCACTGCCATAGCGATACCAGCCATTATTTTTTTATTTGCCTTGCGCTTTCCTGCTGCATGATTTTTTTCCATTAATCCTCTCCTCCTGATGTTTTCCTGTTTAAATTTGAAATCCATAATTCTGCATTATCGATTCTTACATTTCCCCCCAACAGTATTTTCTGGACATTTGGCAAGATTTTATCCATTGTTTCCATATACATTCGGAACTCGTTCACTCCCCTTGAAGCAGAATAAGCCGCCTGCTTTTCGGTAAATGATGCGGCATCGCCTTCCGCATTTTTTATTTTCTGTTCCTTATATCCCTGCGCTTCAGCAACCTGTTTATATGCATCCGCATTTGCCTGCGGGATTATGGTATTCTTATAGGCCGCAGCTTCATTCATATAAACAGCCTTATCCTGCCTCGCACTGGCCAGATCCTGAAAACTGGCCTTCACAGCTTCCGGAGGAGATACATCTATCAGCTGGGTTCCCACAATTACGATGCCGGTTCCATTGGTATCCATTACTTTCTGTAGCAATTCCTCAGCCTCTGTCTCCACAGCTGACTTCCCCTCCGTCAGCAGCCAGTCAACTTTACTCCGTCCGACTATTTCACGTATACCGGTAGTGGCACCTGCCTTTACAAGGCTTTCCAGCTCTGTAACATTCAGCGCATAAGAAATTGGATCCATCACTTTATAATGTACTGTCATATTCACATTCACTAAATTGGTATCACCCGATAATAATTCCAGGCTCCCTGTTTCCAGTTTCTGAATCATATCCTTTTTAACCAGAGTTACCTGATCAACCGGGGCCGGTATACGATAGTGCAGTCCCGGAGTCACTTCTTCACTTACAACTTTCCCAAATCTTCGAACGATTCCAACTTCATCCATATCTACTATATAAACTCCGGATAATGCAAAAGCTGCAGCCAGAGCGCCGGAAATCCACGCATACATTTTTTTACTTCCATGCGGTATTCCGTGAGAATGTCCTTCATGATTCTGTTCCTCCTCAGGATGCAAAAGCAGTTTCAGATTGGAAACCAGAATTTCATAACCGGAAATCATTAAAAGAACCATTGCAACAATAGCTGCCATCTTGTCTAAACTATTCATGCCAAACAATGAGCCGATAATTCCAACCAGCACTGCTATGGAGCAATACATATCCATCTTGGAATGATATCCATCCGCTATCAGACTTTGTGAGCCGGTCTGTTCTCCCACATAAATTTTATATCTGGCCATAAAATAATTAATTATCACTCCGACAAAAGCCCCGGCAGCCACAAAAGGAACGTAACGCAGTTCGGCCTTTGCGCCATCCAAGGCATCTGCCAGAATCTCAAATCCCATATAGAATATGAAGACCGAAACGAAAACCGCAAGTATGCTTTCTATCTTATTTACAGCCTTATTCCACTTTCTGGCTCCCAGTCTGGCAACCATAAGTCCGATAAAAACAATGGAAGACACAAAAACATCCGTGAATGAATGCCAGGCATTTGCCTCCAGCCCGATGCTTCCGGATATTCCGGCAAGAAAAAAACGCAGTAAAATTAAAACTACGTTAGCGATTATTGTTATAAAGATGGTTTTTTCTTTTCTTCCCATGTGCTTAACCTCTCCTTCAGCAAATTGCGTAACGTCTTATCGTAAATTGTCAGCTTTGCTTTTTCTAATATTTTCTTCTCCATCTGCTTCTCCAGTTCTATGTGATTCTGCTCCTTTATATGTGCGGCAATTTCTTCCGCCGACTCTTCATAAGTCCTTATCCTGCGCTCCTCTTTTTCTCTTACCTTAACAATATAAAGTCCACCCTGACTTTCAATGACAGGGCTTATTTCATCCGGTTTTAATGAAAAGAAACTGGAATCCAGTTCCGGTGCCAGATACCCCTGATAAAACCAGTCTTCCATTTCACCTCCGGCCTCAGCCGTCCCGTCCTCCGAATACTGCTTAGCGACCTGTGCAAAATCTGTCCCCTTATCGATGAGTCCCATCGCTTCTTTTGCTTTCTGCCTTGCCTGATCTTTTTGCCCTTCCGTACTTTTTATCCAGATAAGACTTAATTTAATCCTTGCAGGTATCTGAAACAGGCTTTTATTTTTTTCATAGTATTCCTTTTTTTCTTCTTCTGAAGCTTCTTCTAATTTCTCATCGACTTCTTCCTTATGCATCACCTGTGAAACATATTGTATTTTTAGTTCTTCAAATTCATGCTGCTTATCTGTATCCCCACTTATGTCACCTGTCTCTTCTAGAAGAAGCTCTTTTGCAATCAATTGCTCCAGCAGTTCCTTTTTATTATCAAAATTATTTAAAGATCTTTGGTACTCTGCAGGAAGCTCTTTAAACTCCGTATAAAAATCCCCCAGCGTATAACGCTTACTGTGAACACTAAACAGAGCTTCATCCTTTTTCAGTGTATATTGCCGATCCATGGCCTGGCTCAGCAGCATTTCCTTTATTTCTACTTCCACCTCATCAAGCGTCTGCGTCCCGGCCTCTGAAACATCTTCCATTTTTATAATACTGTATGTACCGTCTTCGTTAGCTAGATAATCACTTATCTCTCCCTTGCTCATTGGGGATACCGTAGTTTCCAGAAGGCTGCCGCTTCCGGATATTTCCACAGTCAGATCATTTTCTTTTCCATCTATTGCATATATTTCTGCAACTTTTTCAAATGTCTCACCGGACTTTAGCTTTTTTACTGCCTCTGATGCTTTGGCACTGTTTTCAATCCTTATTTCCTTTACTGAAGCCGATGGATCTTTTCGATACTGGTCCGGATTTTTCTGATAGTATTCCAGAATTTCCTCTCTTGCAGGCTCTGAAACCTTCAGTAAATCAAAATCAACCTGTAAACCCGCAGACTCTTTCAGCTTGTTGATATAATCTGGAAAGTATTCTTCATCCTTTTTAGCGAGCAGAATACTTCTGATTTCTTCTTCCACTTCGGAAAGTCCCCGGTCTTTATAGGTTTCTTTATTCTTATCGTAATACTGCTGTATTTCCCATTTGGAGACAGAGTCAGAAGTTATATTCTCCTGATGGATTTTATTAAGCAGCTCCTTTACGCTTTCATCACCTATGAGGTCCTTGATTCCGTGCTGCACCTCTTCCCTGGCTGTGATTCCTTCACTTTCCGCCCACTCCAGAATAATCTGCTCGACCGCCATCATCTGCACCGCATAACGGTATTCTTCTAGACTGTCAACCGGATGCTGCTCGCAAGGCTCATCAGGGCCGCATTTGGAATGATCATATCCATGAGTGTCACAAACTGTATGTTCCTGGCTCCGGGTCCCTTCCATCGCTATGAAATCAATCAGCTGGGAAACCGTAAGATTTTTCCCATTATACGAAGCCACTGCTTCCGGGACAGGCGGCTCAGGTTCGAGAATGCGGAGAATCAGATAGCCCGATATCCCTAATGCTGCCATCAAAACCGCTGCCAAAACAAGCTTTCTTCCCCGCTTTTTACATGGTTTCTCCCGGCCTTTCCAAAGAGCCACAGGTCCGTCTGAATCCATACCGTCCGGAATATCCGGCAGATTCCACGATTCTTTCCCTTTCGATTCCGTTTTCTTCTTTCCTTGCCGAAATCCAACCACATGAAAGAAATCCCTTAGAGCCGATCCTTCATCCTTATCGGAATTTTTTGAGTCCTGGTTTTTATCATCCTCCATAAATGTCCTCCTCATTTTTTATTACCAGATAATGGAATCTTATTAAATTTTTATGGGGATTTTATGAAGAATGATATAAAATTTTAAAACCGGAATTATTGCGGTAAAATTATTGTAAATACTGCGCCAAACCCTTTCTGACTTTCTGCAAAGATGTTTCCTCCATGATTTTCAATTATGGCTTTCGTAATCGATAATCCGATTCCCATACCTCCGGTTTTCTTGCTTCTTGATTTGTCTACCCGGTAAAACCGGTCAAACAGATGGGGCAGTTCTTCTTCTGGAATACCAATTCCGCTATCTGACACAATAATTTGTATTTGTTTTCCCCTGCTCCGGTATTCCACAGAAATATGCCCACCCATTGGCGTATAAGCCAGCGCATTGGAGATAAGATTTACCATGCACTGCTTTAAACGGTAAAAATCTGCATACACCGGCGTTGCCTCAGGCATTATCATAAAAAGATTAATCTGCTCTTCCTTCGCCATTATTTCAAAATCACGGAATACGGCTTTGCATAAATCCCAAAATTCAAACTTTGATTTGTCCAGAGTCTGCTTCCGGTTCTCCAGATCGTACAATTCCTTAAGCTGTTCAACAATCCCAACCAGGCGCAAAATCTCTCCGTGGCAGCTTTCCAGACGGTCCGTCGTGGCTTCCCATACACCATCGATCATTGCCTCCATATGGCTTTGCAGATTGGTTAAAGGGGTACGAAGCTCATGAGCCACATCCGATGTAATCTGGCGTTTCTGCTTTTCTTCCATTTCCAGCGCTTTCGACATTTCATTAATGGATTCAATCATTTTATCCGTTTCTACCACGGGAGAGCGCTTTTCTGCCTGGACACCGTATTCGCCACCTGCTATTCTCTGAGCCACATCAATTACGTTTGTAATTGGTTCTGATACGGTCCGGGCTATCACAACTCCTAAAACAATCACAATAAAAAGGGCTGCACCCCCTATAAACACAAGAGATTTATTTAAATTCCTCAGCAATTCCAGCTCATCATCATTTAATGAATACGGGCCATAATATCCTATCTTTAATGTTCCGGTAACTGCCCCCTCATTTTTCAATGTATAGGTGTCTTCTAAATAGCTCCCTTTAAAATTAGGGTATTTTTTATGCATAACATTTTCGGCATGCTGAAGTACTATTTTACATTCTTCCGCTCTGTGGCTTTTTATATCCCAGTCGATTTCTCTATTGGTTGTCTGGACATGTATAATAATACCATTCTGCAAAGCAGCATAACCAATGAGTTCAAGCCCTTCCATATCATATAAGCCGGATTCCGGATTATATAGCTGATCAATTTGAGTCATAATCTGCTCAATTTGATTTTTTTGCTGTTTTTTTGCATATTGTTCAAAAATTTTATCCGCTGTGAAATTAAATAAAAAGCTCAACGCGAGAACAATGAACAATGCAATAACAGAATATGACACAATGAGGGTATTTTTTAGAGTTCTTTTCATAGCTCTATACCGGCAAATTTATAGCCCATACCATGGACTGTGAGAATATAAACCGGTTTCTTCCTGTCGTCCTCGATCTTCGTCCGGATACTTTTTATATAGGTATCAATACTTCTGTCATAGCCGTCAAAATTATCATCTAATGCATACGTAATAAGCTGTTCTCTGGTGAATATCCGGTTCGGTGCCTTAGCAAGTGTCACAAGTATCTTGTATTCCGTAGGGGTTAGTCCTGCTTCTTTTCCCCGCACCTTAACATCCCCGTTTTGAAAATCTATTACCAAATCTCCCCCGTTATAGGAAAAAGGAATCCCGGTAAGCTGATCACTTTCCACTCTTCTTAAAACTGCCTCGATCTTTGCCACTACCGTTCTTGGGCTGAAAGGCTTGAATATATAATCATCTGCCCCCACTTTTAGCCCTTTAATCAAATCATATTCCTCCGTTTTTGCCGTAAGCATGATAATCGGCACCCGGGAATGCATCCGAATCATCTGACAAACCTGTTCACCCATAATATCCGGGAGCATCAGATCAAGTAAAATCAGTGAAACATCATTGTCCCGAAACAGTTCCATAGCCGTTGATCCGTCATAAGCACATAAAATATCATAGCCTGCTTTTCCTAAATATGCCTGTAATACTTCCACTATTTTCTCTTCATCATCCACTATAAGTATTGTTCTATGTTTCCTCATGCCTCCGCTCTCCTTTATTTTTTATTATGCCCATGCTTTTTCGATTAATATATAATTCGCCTTATCGAAAGAATGGGTTTATAAGTCACCGGAGATACCTTTATCCCATCTTCTGGAGTACTCGCATGAACCAATTGATTTTGTCCCATATAAATTCCTATATGTCCCTCATAAGACACAAGATCACCCGGCTTTGCATTCTCGATTCCATCTATGGTTTTTCCTGATAATCCTTGTTCACTGGAGGTCCTGGGAAGAGAAATTCCAAACTGTTTGTAAACACTCATGACAAATCCTGAACAATCTGCACCTTCTGTCAGACTCGTTCCTCCGTATACATACGGATTTCCTATAAATTGAGAAGCAAATGCAACTACTTGTTCTCCTATATTTAATGACTGCACATCTTTTAACAAGATATCCGGACCTTTTTCTCCAGTGGTATTCAGCGCTGTCTCTAATGGAGGCTTTTCCACAATCGGTATCTCCTTATGTATGTCATCAGCTACTTCCAAAGATATATTTGCTTTTGCCTGAACCATAAAGCAATCTGCCGAAATCAGTAATATTAACCCCAGCGTTACAACCGTATTTTTGCTTTTTCGCATCTTCAGTATCTCCCTCTATTTTCACAGACCTATAAATCAAAACAAATTTGCAGAAATTTAATTGTTATAATTTATGGATCTGCTTAATTATCCTGTCAAGGACCTTTATCTTTTACATGTTTAATTATTTATAAAAAACCTCCCATATATAAAAAATTGATTAACATTCTACATTTAGTAAAATGATAATTTCTATTGCAAAAACTATTGATAATAATTAAATAGAATATAAATTTGTAAGTAATTATATCAAAATATTATGGGAATAATATGGGAATGAAAATAAAAATATTATACAAATCAAATCAGTAAAGCCAAGATATATGCTGCTGGGCAGTATAAGCACCCGATTGAACTGCAAAAATTCTGTTACCAGCACCTCATCATAAGCGATGAAGAAATTCTGTCCTTTTCGCATAAAAAATCTTCCTATAAAATGATAGCAAAGTATAAAAGCCAGGATCCACACTCCCGGCTTTTATACTTTGCTAATAGAATACGAGTTTCATAAGCAACGTCTGCAGCTTAATACTCTTTCAGATTCTTAACGTTGAGCATGCGGATTGCATTCAGGATTGCAAGGATTGCCACGCCTACGTCTGCAAAGATGGCCGCCCACATGGATGCCATACCGATAGCGCCCAAAACGAGAACCACACCTTTCACAAATAACGCGAAAGCAATATTCTGTTTTACAATGCGCAGTGTTTTCTTGGAAAGCTGAATGGCCGTGGCAAGCTTAGAGGGCTCATCGGTCATAATAACGATGTCAGCTGCCTCAATTGCCGCATCCGAACCCAGACCGCCCATAGCAATACCAATATCGGCTCTCGCAAGCACAGGCGCGTCATTAATGCCATCACCTACAAAGGCAAGCTTTCCCTTGGAGGATTTCTGTTTAAAAAGTTCCTCCACCTGCCCGACCTTATCCGCCGGAAGCAGTTCCGTATATACCTTATCCAGACCAAGCTGACCGGCAACCTTCTCGCCGATTTTTTTGGAATCTCCAGTAAGCATAACAATCTGGCGAATATGTGCAGCTTTCAGCTCCTGGATCGCCCGTGCGGCATCCTCTTTCACTTCATCAGCAATGATGACATACCCCACATAGCGTTTGTCAACTGCAACATGTACGACCGTTCCGATGATATCTTCCGGTTCGATAAAGGGGATCTCCAGCTTTCTCATCAGCTTGATATTACCGGCGGATACAGATTTTCCGTCTACATGTGCTGTCACGCCGTGCCCGGAGATTTCTTCAACATCTGCAATTCGGGCAGCATCAATTTCTTTTCCATAGGCTTTCTTTAGCGAAAGAGAGATGGGATGGTTGGAATAGCTTTCGGCATAGGCAGTCAGCTCCAGCAGTTCCTCTTTCCTGATTCCCTGAGGTACTACCTCTTGAACTTTAAAGATACCCTTTGTCAGCGTACCAGTTTTATCAAATACAACAATCTCTGTTTGGGCAAGAGCCTCCAGATAGTTACTTCCTTTTACTAAAATCCCGCGCCGTGATGCTCCACCGATACCGCCGAAGAAGCTGAGCGGAATCGAAATTACCAACGCACAGGGACAGGAAATCACCAGGAAGATCAGTCCGCGATAGACCCAATCGCTAAAAGTTGCTCCCGGCAATACCAGCGGAGGAATCACTGCCATGAGTACTGCAATAATTACCACGATAGGGGTATAATAGCGCGCAAACTTGGTAATAAAGTTTTCTGAGTTAGATTTTTTGGTGCTTGCGTTTTCTACCAAATCAAGTATTTTGCTTACGGTGGATTCCCCGAATTCCTTGGTAACACGGGCAGTCAGCAAACCATTAATATTGATGCACCCGCTGAGCAGACTGTCGCCCTCTGACACTTCACGGGGCAGGGACTCGCCGGTCAGGGCAGAAGTATCCACTGTGGAGCTGCCCTCTGTTACAATGGCATCCAGCGGAACCTTTTCTCCCGCCTTGATGACAATAATATCATCAATCTGAACATCGTCCGGGTCCACCTTTTCCAGCTTATCGCCCCTCTGAACGTTGGCGTAATCTGGACGGATATCCATTAAGCTGGCAATGGATTTGCGCGATTTGTCCACCGCATAGCTCTGGAACAGCTCACCTACCTGATAGAACAGCATAACTGCGACACCCTCAGCAAAATCACCTACAATAAAAGCGCCGATTGTGGCAACACTCATCAGAAAGTTTTCGTCAAATACCTGCCCCCGCAAAATATTACGGATGGCACGCCAGAGTACATCGCCGCCAATAATGACGTAAGCAATCAGAAATATACCAAGGGACAAAATTGTATTATCTGTTTTATATAGAATTCCCGTTGCATAAACGAATGTGCCAACCAGTATTTTCACCAGCCGTTTTTGGTTTGATGTCAGTTTCATATGCTAAGCCTTCTTTACAACAACATCCGGCTCAAGCTTTTTCACAATTCCCTTGGCCTGTTCAACGATACGGTCGAAGCCGACATCATCACCCTCAATTACCATCTTTGTGGTCATAAAGTTAACAGTCGCAGAGGTAACGCCGGACAAAGCCGCAACCTGCGTTTCAATTCTGGATGCGCAATTCGCACAGTCCAGACCTTCAAGTTTGAATGTTTTTTTCATGTAAATACCTCCTGATTGATTGATTTTTAGTTAAAAACTTGCTACAATAACAGTTGAGTATATTTTCAACTGTTGCGTTCATTATAGTTGAGTGTGCGCTCAATTGTCAAGAGTTATTTGAATATTAATTATATTTTAGATTTAAGCTTTATAGAAAGAATAAAAAAGAAGGTGAAGTGCAATGATAAAAAAAGAAGAATTGATTTGTGACTGCGATGTCATTCATGCAGATGTTGTGGAAACGGTAAAAACGAAAATGCCGGAAGAAAACGAATTATATGATCTATCTGATTTCTTTAAGGTGCTCGGAGACAGCACAAGGTCAAAAATTATCTGGGCACTGGATGAACATGAAATGTGTGTCTGTGATTTAGCGGCGTTACTCAATATGACTAAATCAGCTATCTCTCACCAATTACGTGCTCTGCGTGAAGCCAATCTGGTCATAAACCGCAGAGAAGGAAAAAATGTATTTTATTCTCTTGCAGATGAACATGTAAAGCAAATTTTCGAGAAAGGACTGGAGCATATTCGAGAAAAAATAACGGAAGAATAACTATTAACCGAAAAACTATAACCAGGACCTAACGAGAGGGGGGGATCGTTGATTCGATCCCCCCTCTCATTTTTATAAAATATTGTAATAGCCGTTGGCATTTGAGTATCTATTCAACTATAACACAGTTGAGCAAGTGATCAACCGTTTATTATTCATAGACGGAGACTCTTATTCCACCGGAATAAACATAATACACAGATTTAGAAACTGTTGTCAAACACTGTGTTCTGTCTGAAACAGCAAAGCGGCAGCAGATGGTAAAATCATATTTTACTCTTTTGCAGATGACCATGTAATGGATATTTTATTACAAGATTTTAAACACATAAACGAAGGAAAGGTTGGAAATGAATATGGCACACAATCATGAACACTCCCACAACCATGTGCATGGAGGAGGAGACTTAAACAAAACAAAAATCATACAATTGGTATCGGGTATTCTTCTGTTTGGAATAGGCCTGGTGCTGAAAGAAGCTTTCCCTGAAGCTGCTGCTTACCATTTTGTCACTTTTGCACTCAGTTATTTAATCCTGGGCGGAGAAGTGGTTCTGCGGGCACTGAAAAATATTACCAAGGGTCAGATCTTTGACGAAAACTTTCTGATGAGTGTTGCCACAATCGGCGCTTTCGCAATCGGGGATTTTGCGGAAGGCGTTGCGGTAATGCTGTTCTATCAGGTAGGTGAATATTTTCAGGATGCGGCAGTGCGCAAATCCAAAAAGTCTATTACTTCTTTAATGGATATCCGTCCCGATTATGCTAACCTCAAGCGTGGAAACAATACGGAAAAGGTTGCGCCTGACACTGTGAAAATCGGTGATATTATCATGATTCGTCCCGGCGAAAAAGTTCCCCTGGACGGTACGGTTCTTGACGGGGAATCCATGCTGGACACCAGCGCGCTAACCGGTGAATCTGTTCCGCGTTCTGTGAAAACTGGGGAAGCCGTACTAGCTGGCTGTATCAATCAGAACAGCGTGCTGACCGTGGAGGTGACCAAGGAATTCGGTGAATCTACCGTGGCAAAAATTATTGACCTTGTGGAGAATGCCAGCAGTAAAAAGGCTCCCTCTGAAAACTTTATTACAACCTTTTCGCGCTACTATACACCGGTAGTGGTAGGGCTTGCGCTCCTGCTTGCCGTTGTTCCCCCATTGTTTTTCGGTGGCAATTGGTCGGAATGGGTCAACCGGGGACTGATTTTCCTGGTTATCTCCTGCCCCTGTGCACTGGTTATTTCGATTCCTCTCGGCTTTTTCGGCGGCATTGGCGCCGCTTCCCGTCGGGGCATCTTGGTGAAGGGCAGCAACTATCTGGAAGCGCTCGACAGTTTGGATACGGTTGTGTTTGATAAGACCGGTACGCTGACCAAGGGCGTATTCGCCGTCAGAAGCTTGCACCCTGCCGGTAAAACTACGGTCGCACAGCTTTTGGAGTATGCAGCCAAAGCCGAAAGCTTCTCTAACCATCCCATTGCGCTTTCCATTATGAAAGCATATGGCGGCAAGGTTGCCAGGGATACCCTGCGGGATTATGAAGAGATTTCCGGACACGGCATCCGTGTAACGGCGGAAGGAGCGGTGATTCTTGCCGGTAACGATAAGCTGATGAAGCGGGAAAATATTGAATTTAAGCAGAATGATGAAATCGGCACCAAAGTATATATCGCGGTAAATGGTACATTTGCCGGAACCATAGTCATAACTGATGAAATTAAGGCTGACAGCCATATGGCAATTGCACGCCTGAAGGAAGCCGGTGTGCGCAGAACAGTAATGCTCACAGGGGACAACGGACAGATTGCCGAAGCAATTGCCGGAGAACTTGGTCTGGATGAGGTGCATGCACAGCTGTTGCCCGACCAAAAGGTGGAGCGGCTTGAATTTCTGGATAAAAATAAGCCTACGAAGGGTAAGCTGGCATTTGTAGGAGATGGCATCAACGATGCGCCGGTACTGGCACGTGCGGACATCGGTATTGCCATGGGCGGGCTGGGCTCGGACGCCGCCATTGAAGCGGCCGATGTTGTGTTAATGACCGATGAACCTTCCAAGCTGGCGGATGCCGTAACCATCGCACGTAAAACCAAACGAATTGTCTGGCAGAACATCGCGTTTGCTCTTGGCGTAAAGGGAATTTTCCTGCTACTGGGTGCTTACGGTATCGCTACTATGTGGGAAGCCGTTTTTGCAGACGTAGGTGTTTCTCTTATCGCGATTCTCAACGCCATGCGGGTTCTGCGGACCAAAAACTAACACCTGAGGATCCTTTGCAGCCCAATACTTGCAGCTCCTCCTGTATGAACATGATGAGGGATCCGAGGGACGGTTACTGTCTGATCGTTCCAGATCTCTCTTCTCACGAGGAAGATCCTTCCACATTTTAGTTCGTTTCATCAGAGGCAGAGCGCTTGACCGCCTATTAAAAAGAAAATTATTATGATGAAATGGAATTACTGAGGACCCGCTTTATGTGGCCGCACTTTACAATTATTTCAATGATTACAAGGTGTTACTTCAGCAAAGTATGTAACTATCCATGAAGTTACTGTAATCTCTTAAATTCCCCCACATTTCTCCCATATTTTAAGAGTATGCTATAAATCTAATTACACAAATCATTTAATCAGTGGAAAGGAAATAACTTTTATGAGCTTTTTTTCACATTTAAGAAAACATGGATCTCATCATTCACATATGGGAAGCAGTTACTATCAACGACCTCCCCAAACGTATACTGAAAGTCCAAATTTATCACAGCCTCCTATGTTATGTCCGAACTGCCAGTTCAGCGCTGCTTCAAACTCCAATTTTTGCCCTGCTTGCGGCACTAAAATGATACAAAGTATTTCGTTCAGTTGCCATCAATGTAATACTGTTATTCCAAGTTCTTCAAATTTTTGTCCTCATTGTGGGGCGAAGGTCTAAAGGGATGTATTATGATTTTCATCATGGAACTAAGGCTATTGCAGGTTATACACTTGAAAAAGAATTAGGTACTGGTTTATTTGGAACGTGTTATTTATGCAAAAACCAATTAGGAAAACCTGTCATTTTAAAACAATATAAAGCAGAAGCTTTTCAAATTAACCCCAAAAAAAATCATTATGAGGCAAGCACTCTCTCCACTCTAACATACCCTGCAATCCCAAGGCTTTTTGGCATCCTGCACACTAGAACCTCAATGTACTTATTGTTGGAATACATGCCAGGAAATACATTAGCAAAAAATTTATTTTATTTTCAAAAAACTTTCAACAATTCTGACATCTTTCGAATCGGTTTACAATTGCTTTCTGTAATAGACTATCTTCATATGAGAAATATCGTACACAGAGATATTAGTATTGATAACATTATTGATGACGGAGTACAAATATCTCTTGTGGATTTTGGAATGTCTCGTTCAATTCGTTACGAAGAACCTGGGGCTTGGCTTGATTATTATTGTTTCGGCGAAGTATTGCTGTTTTTACTTTATTCTCGATTCACCAGAAACAATGGACAATCTACTGCTTCTACTCCTTGGTATGAAGAACTGAAACTCCCCTCATATCACAAAGAGTTTATTAACCGTTTGTTAAATAAAGAAAAACCATTTATGAATGTAGCAGAAATAACATTCCATTTTACAAAATTTATGAAAAGCTTACCAAGATTTATTTAAACTAATAGTGGTGAATCACTTTTGCAACAATAAGCAATAAGCACCATTTCTATTAGTCCATAACCGGTATCATAGAATAAATATATTTTTCTTTTTCTGTCGTTAAAGTTTCTTAGATTGAGAGGTTCACTTTCACGGTTCACCATGAACCCTTCCATAGTCCATGAAAAAGGCAGACCTTCCCCATGGAGGAAAAGTCTGCCTTTTTGCCTATTCCAGCGATTTAGAAGTCAAGAAATACAAATTACTGCTCTTGCCACCGTTCTCCCTCCAACGCTGTTCCTTGCGAAGATAACCAGCTTTATCAAGATCTGCAATCGCTCGCTTGACGGTGCTGCGGGATAACTTTAGCTCTCTGGCAATGGTGCCAATCGCCGGATAACATTTTCCCTCCTTATCCGCCCGGTCATGCAAATACATGTAGACCGATTTTGCCCGGTGCGGCAGCTCCGATTTGTAGATGGCTGTAAAATAAGCCATGTCTTCACCTCCTGCAGTGGTGCTTTTGATCAAATGGTTCAAGATTAATGGCTGGATTCGGGGCGTGTGCCATTCCCCCAAAATCCACCGGATCACCCTTCACTTCCTCCGGTAATTCCTCACACGCTGCATTACGTCGGATGATTTCCTGCTCCAGCGAGTGCCGGTCAGCATATTCGACTTTACGAGCAGATTTTTCTTCGATCTCATATGCCTTTCCAAAAGTTATGCCCCATTCGAGAAACAGCTTCAGGCGAGTACGCATAGGATAGGTGCCCGTCTTGGTTACAATAAAACGGCCCTTGGGCATGGACTTCAACTCGTCAGGCGTCAGCAGCGGGCGTTCGATCATCTGCAGAGACTGGCTGGGATCGTTCTTGCCTCGGCTGATAGAACCGCTCATCACAGTGTGGCTGCCAAGAAATTTTGACAAAATTTGAGCCGATTCGCTGTTGGGTGCAAAGCCGCCGAACACCGTATCTTGGCAGTTATCGATGATGATAGCTGCACCTTCCTTGCCGTAGTTTTTTTCCAACTGAGCAAAGGATTGTATGATTGCTACTATGGATACCCGGCGGGAGCGGCTGGCACTGAACATCATCTCTGCGGACTCAATCTTCGGTATGGTACCTATCTCGTCTAAAAACATCATCACACGATTTGGTAGCTTTCCGCCATGCTCGTCAGCCACCGAAAGGATCTCCCTGTAGAGCTGCTGGACAATCAGCGAAATAATGAAATATTTCGTGTTATCTTCTTCTGGCATAACGAGGAAGATGGCACTTTTTTCTGTACAGAATTTCTCTGCGTCGATGGCTGTGTCAAAACACAGTACCTGCTCCAGCTCAGAATCCAGAAAAGCATTGAGCCGGGAGAGTGCTGTAGAAAGAACACTCTGCATAGCCTGCTCCGCTGTGTTAAGCGCGGCTCCCGCGAACCACTTGGTTTTATGCTCATCCGGCAGATGTGCCAGAAGAAGCTGAAACAGAGTTCTGCCCTTTACGCCGCTGGGAGCCAGCAAATCCTGAATGAGTTTGAACACTGATACAATGTGACGTTGCCTTGGCTCACAGTATTCAGCAATCAGAAGGATTACCGAGGTCAAAATTCCTTCTGCTGCATCATAGAAGAAGGCATTCTGTCCGGCTGAAGAGGCGTCAAATCCACCGGAATTAATAATGGTCTTTGCAGTAATTTTCGCGTACTTTTCTGCTCTGGCCTTGTACGCCAGATTTTCCGAATTTTTGAGGTACAGGTCCATGTATCGATTCACCAGATGAAGCAAATTGTTACCGTCCGAGCGGGTGGGATTACGCAAATCAATGACAGACACATGGTATCCGTAGTAGTCTTTTGCAATTCCAGCGTAATTACGGTAGAGATCACCCTTGGTGTCGGTGCATATCCAGCTCATGCCACTTGCACATGCATATTCCAGATTGGGATAAAGAAAGTTTGCGGTCTTGCCGACACCGGCAGCACCAATCATCAGGCAGTGAATATCATCGTCATCCACCAGTGCGTACCCATGAGGTGCCGTTTTGTCGAACAGGGAGGCTTTCCTCCAGCCAACAATGAGCCCCTGAGCCTCGGGAAGATTTTCTCCTTTCCGCCATTTTTCGGGTTCATATCGGACTTCAGTATAAGTCTTTTTAATTTCCTGCTTAGTTGACCATCGTGCCGTACCGTGCTGACCATCTCCGACCGTTCTTGATTTAATTCCATTTAGAGTATAGTAATGGGCCAGCAAAGATAAAAACCCGATGACGCTGAACATGGTCAGCCCAGCGGCAACCAGAATAATAATTTGAGATGCTTGCATTCTAAGCCCTCCTTGATTATTTTGAAAAATGAAACCGCCAAGGACGTTGAAATCCCTGGCGGTTTACATTTACAAAATCGTTACATGTTTAATTTCATATCACTTTCATTTTCTGAACCATACTGATTCATAGGAGCGATTTCTTTTGCAAACATAAGAATCTGGTACATACTGCCCCTTTCCGAATAACCGGAATCTCGGTATAAATCATAAAAACCTGCGGTGTCTTTCATAATGCAGATTTTGTATTGATCCGGTCCCGCCTGAAATAAAGCGATGACGGATGATTGATTGCTGATCGGTGCCTGGTCAAGATAACTGGAAAGTGCGCGTAGGCTTCCGAGGAATAATTCCTCCTCAATCTCATATTGCTCCCTTGTATCAACTACAGAAAGGGAAAAATCATTTTCTCCGTACTTGTAAATAGGATAAAGAGCCCTCGTCATAACCTCCAATTTCTGCGGCGAAAGTGTTCTCTCGATCACTTAGCCGGTATAATGTAAATAGAGGCATGCAGGATCACCCCCTGATTGTGCTTAACATGCAAAAATCAGGAGTCGATTAGACAGATGCATCCTACATACTCATAGAAAATTTACGGTTTGTTCCTGTTCCGGCAGTAACTGTGGCACTTCCATCTCAACAAGCATTCGTGCCTTAACACAGTTAAGGGCGAGATGCAAATAAGACTGGCAGAGACTCCTCATCTCGACTTCGCTTCGGATACCAGGTGTTGTGACCTGCCGGTTAATGTCTGCAAGCCCACGTCGGATATCCTCCGAGCGGGAGCGCAGCCATCCTCTGTCCTCATGAGGTCGGTAGCTGCTCTGAAGTTTATATATAAGCTGTTCTGTGGTCACCGGCCGTTCCATTTGTCGGCACAGTTCCTTTAAAGCCAGTAGAGAGACTGTCGCCATGTAATCCAAACAAACAACGGTTATGTCTGCTTTCTCCGGAGCAACTTTTCCGGTCGCAACCAACGGCTGCAAATCCTGACCGCAGCTGTTCAGAAGACCATAAAGATCTTTATGCGGCGCAAGGGTTTCACACAGGCAGGAAATACCGTCGCATACCTTGGGAAGAAGCTCCAGCTTTGGATGCTCCGATGCTGGAATAGGAGTGATACCATGCATGGCTTTCAAGTCCTCATTCCAATCTTTATATTTTGACTGCAAAACCGTGATCTTCATATAAGCTGGGGCATAGTAATTATTTTGTACCAGGATGTCCTTTAATCGTCCGGTGCCCTCAATCCCTGCCTTATCATGATCCAGGCAAAGTGCAATTTCTTTTAAGTATGGATGGAGCTCCAATTGCCGGAGCATGGCATGCTCTGACACGCCATCCAGCGTAACATAGCTGTGTTCCATCCAATCCTTCGGGTACAGCGTAATAAAGGACAGCATATCCACCGGTGCTTCAAAAACATACAGCTTGTCGCTTTTCCCGTTCCAGTGGAAGCTGTATCTTGGATTGCTGCCTTCCACATTGCCTTTATAGGGTTCACCCTGTGTATAAGTACCTCGTTTATGTGCATGTCGCGCGGTCCCGTTCTCATCCAGTCCCACAAATACTGCATTGTGATATTGGTTATCCTCGTAAATGAGCTTTTCATGAGCAAAGCGGGAAAGCACATCCCGGTTTATGAAACGCTGTTTAATGAGATAGGCAAACACCCGGCGCATATCAGGATTTTCTTCCGGCAGAGCAAAGTCCTTTTTGGGAAGTTGGGTGCTCTTGTCCGTCTGATTCCACTCCACTCCGCTTTCTCCGCCTAAGAGCCACTGCACCGCTTCAGGAAAACTCATGTCATAGAACTCCTGAACAAAGTCGATAGCGTGGCCGCCTTCTTTCCGACTGTGCCGGAACCATTCGCTCCCCCGCACGGTTACGCTATCATAACGCTTCCAGCGCCACTCTCTGCCTGAGCGAGTGAGTTTCTCACCCTGTCGCTCCAGAAAATCCACCAGATCTACGGAATTTGCCCGCTGCTTCTGTTCATCCGTAAAATACACATACGCCATACCAGAATCCCTCCTTCGTTAGCGTTTGCGCTTGCCGCAGCGCCGAAAAAAAGCCGCCCGCTGATGAACGGGGGGCTTTCCAAGCTGCTGTTTGCGCTTTGTTGATAGTGCTTCTTTTTTCTGCCGTAGTTTTTCAAATGATCTGTGCATGAGAATTCTCCTTTCCTGTTTAGTAAGTGATAAGTCTCTGATCTTGATCACCCGGAGCATGGCCCTGGGCAATCTTTTTCTGCCTGATCTTCCGACGCAATTTGCTTTCCACCTGCATGCGCGGACCTGCCGGGAGTTTCTCCTGCTCATCTCGGAAAATACGACTCATGTGGTGCAGGAGCCTTGTTGCTGCAAGGAAGAGGGAATGATCACGGAAGGAATCCAGATGATCAAGGAAAAACTGTGCATAGATATTACCTTGCTCCGCAGAAAGGGTCAGCCATCGCACCGCGGCCTCCCGGTCGCGGGGAACATCATGCCCCATGAGATAAACCTTACCAAGGGCATATTGGGCATATTGGTTGCCCTGTTCCGCAGAAGCACTAAGCCACCGGATAGCTGCAGCTACATCTTTTGTAATGTCCTCTCCCTGCAGATAGAGCTTGCCGAGCTGGTACTGCGCGTACTGGTTTCCTTGCTCTGCAGAGGCGGTGAACCACCGGACGGCAGCCTCCACATCCTTGGGGATATCTTCGCCTATCAGATAGAGCTTGCCAAGCTGGTACTGTGCGAATGAATTGTTCTGTAATGCCGATTTCTTGAACAGCTCCATTGCTTTTGCAATATCCTTTGGAACATCTTCGCCTTTCAGATACAGCTTTGCCAGTGTATACTGCGCAAACTGATTACCAATATCTGCAGATATCGTCAGCCATTTAACAGCTGTTTCCATATCTTTTAAAACACCTTCTCCGGCAAGATAGAGCTTACCTAGAGCATAAGCCGCATAAGAATTATCCTGTTCCGCAGCTAAAGTAAAAAAGTCAAGGGCTTTCTGAATATCTATCTCTACATGACTTCCGTCCCGGTAGAGTTTGCCAAGAGCATATTGCGCCAGATCATTCCCGTTATCCGCAGACTTCATTAACCAAAGGAGGGCTTGCTCCACATTTTCATGACCGCTGTCTGAATCCAGGTAAATTTTTCCCAGCACATACTGTGCGTGGACGTTACCAAGCCGGGCGGCCATTTCAAAATAGCGGATGGCGGATTCCACATCCTTTTCCGTTCCGGTGCCATTGTAAAGCATATGCCCTAAACGGTACTGAAGCTTATCGTCATGGCTTTGTTCCTCCAGCTGCTTGAATCCGTGGAAGGCATCCTCAAAATGAAGCTGCGCTTCTTCCGTATCTTTTGCTGTACCGATTCCCGCCTGGAACATTTTCCCCAGCTCATGCGAGGCATATGGCACCCGTTGACGGGCGGATTTCAAGTACAAGTCAAGGGCGGTTTCATGGCTCTGCTCCACACCCTGGCCCCGGTAATAAAGACCTGCAAGGGAATACTGTGCATATTTATGACCCTTGGCGACCGCTACTCCAAACCATCCTGCCGCTGCCTCATAATCCTGTTCTGTTCCGAGCCCCGCAGCATACATCTTACCGATTCGGTATTCTACGTATCGGTTTTCTTTCTCTTCTTCTATGTCTTCAAATGCGGCAAGAGCATCTGCATTCCAGGTGAATGCAGTATCGTTGTCCATCTCAACGCCTAATCCATCTTTGTACATACGGCCAATGTCGTGCATGGCAAGGGCATTGCCGTCCTCCGCTTCTTCCAGAAACAACTGGAGGGCCTGCTCAAAGTCTGGCTCCGTCTCACCACTGCCAAAGAGAAATGTACGGGCCTTCTTGTAACGGTCATTCCACGTAATATGCGGTTTGCCTGATACGGCTTCAATGAAATCCGAAAGAGACACATCTCCTGGATTATTAAATTGGAAATCATCCGGATCATCACCAGCAGCTTCAGGTACAGGTTCCGGTTCCGGCAGAGGGAGTTCGGGAGCGATATGCCCGGCAGTATTTTCTTCTTCAGAAAACAGGTCGGCATCCTCATCTCCCTCAAAAGAAAAACGGTGACTGCCAATCTGAACTGCTTCGGCAATCACCATATTCTTGATCTGTTTAAATTCTTTCTGCTGAGAAAGCGGGGGAGTTTCCGGTAGTTCATCCTTGTATGTGCGCAAGACTTCGTTCCGCAGCTCCTGCCACTTGGCATAGGCCACAGCTACCCGTTTGTCCTTCGCTAGCTCATCCACAATTTGGTTGACCAGCTCCTTCAGCGGAGCTTTCAGATATCCGTACTGCTTTTTTCCTGTGGTATACTGCAGCCGCTCCGACAGCCTGGACATCAAATCTTCAATAACCGGACTTTCACAGGTTCCTGCCCACATTTGCTCCAGAAGCTCCCGCAGCGCATCCCTGCTTTCACCGGTAAGAGAATCCCTCAATATGGTCTGTTCAGAATAAATCTGGATCAGATCCTGTTTAAAAATTTCCCGTGCCAGGCTGCTTCGCATTTTTTCAATGGCCGGCTTAGTAATGTACCCCTCGCGAGGATTGACGGAGTAAATGATCATATGGCAGTGCGGATGATAACTTTCATTGTGAAAGGCAGCGTACCAGCGTAGGTTCTCCGAATCGATCTTCATCTGCTCTGCAAACACATTTCGCTTCTTTCGAAGGAGCGCCATCCATGCATCAGCATTATCATAACCAAGCCTAGCGGCATCCTTCCGCCGCAGCGAAATGATCGGTGTCCAGATGTTTCCGGTATGCCTAGCCACTTCTCCCGCTACCTGTGACAGCACCAGAGGCGTATTTTCATCGGAAAACAAGCCGTGAGATCCCAGCTTTTCAGCGCGGGGGCGGGTGGCAATATAATTAACATAAACCTCCTGATGGGCCAGCTGATCCAGGTTCTGATCCAGTGCCGCTGAGATCAGCTCCGAGGCATTTTCCACAGTTGGGCTGTTCTTATAGTCCTCATATTCAAACAGCCCTTTGGAATCGGGAAATTGAGATAGAATATCCGCAATAAGAAACTTCTGCCTCGCCGTAGCCGGATGGCTCCGCTTGTTTTGTGGAATCTTTTCAACGCCCTCCCGCGTTGCCACGTAGGTCACCAGATTTTCGGCGTGTGTTGCCTCTTTTTTGATGTAACCGCATTTAAAGATGATCCGCGGCATGGTTATTCACCCTTCTGAAATTTTGCCACATCCTCAAAGGTCACGGTGCCGACTGATTTCTTTACATCGCTGATACACTTTCCACGCAACCTTCGCAGGGTATCTTCATTCACATCAGCAGTAGTGGCGAGGACATTCATCATCATACTCATTTCCACAGCCAGCTTGAACATCAGCCGGGACATGCGGTTCTCCATACCATCCACCATACCGGTCATGGCCGTTGTGATGGCGGCAGGGAGATAGCGCACGCCTTCCTCTGCGGAGATGTATCCGCAGTAAAATTTAATTGCCTTTTCAATGAATTCACTCTGGCTCTGGCAGTTATCCCGCTCGTACCATTCCGCAACCAGTTTTCTGGTTTCCGGATACATCCACAGCGGAAACTTCATTTTGTTTTTTTTTTCCTCTGGCATACTTAACCCTCCTTTGCGTGAAAAAGGGTCGCAACCCCGGCTGCAACCCCTATGATATTCCTGAAATCCGGTGTTTTTCCGGCACTTCGTTTTTACCGCAACCCCGAAGACAACTCCAATGGCTGGTTTCAGACCCCGGTGAGAAATGCCCTCCGACCCGCATTGCGGGGCGGTGTAAGCCGGAGTGAGGGCGTTTTACGACCCCGCTCCTTTAACCCGCATCGTTTTCGACCCCATGGTTCATCCCGGTTTCCGTTATTTCTCCAGCTGTCAAGCCTGTGCGCACACGGCTTCAACAACGGGTTTCACCGCCCTTATGGTGTAACGTTGCCACCCCAGCCGGAAGAACGCGACACAGGGGCACACGGGCGGCAACGTGGCGTATCTACATCTGCTGATTGCTTGGGCCTGTCAGCGGCTCGGATTCCTCCTGCAGCTGGAGGCTGTAATCCTCCAGCGTCATACCCTCCTGCTTCATGCAGTAGTCTAGCATTTTGCTCAGCAAAAGCTCCTTTTCATGATCATCCAGCTGATAGGCCAGCTCTTCGCAGGAGCCATCCCCACGATTCAGGACAATGTCCAGGGTATCACACACCTGTCCATGAACGATATCATAGTTGGCATAGACATTGATCCAGTCATCGTTATTCGCTGTTTCCACATGGGTTCCGAATATCTCGTCCACGTTGAAGGGGACATTGATATAAAAATTGAGGCGCCCATCCGTTTCCATGATCTCGTCTGAAAAGGAGATATCATCTTCCTCCAGCTTGCGGCAGCCTGCCGTGATCAGTGGAGCAGGCTGTGTCAGCTCACGACCTTCGAGATGTTCAAGAAAAATAGGCCAGCGCTTATCCTCTGGAAGATAATTGGCGCGGTAGGCGTAATAGGCCGCAGTGCCGGCATCCTTCATGGAGTAAGCCCTCCAACCATCCATGATATTGACTCCGGAAATCATTTGCCGGTCAAAGTCAATGTCAAACACGCCGGCGATCTGACCGGTATTGTCCATCCGCTTTTTCACGTTTTCTTCAAACTGTACGGCGTTGATGGAAACAGAATTCCGGAACAGGGCTGTAAAGCTCTCCGGCTGATATTTTAGCTCACCGCGCTGGTATCTGCGTACCAACAACGCCAGCTGCATCAGCTCCAAGCAGTAATCCGATTCGAAGCAATGGCTGTTGCCGTTTTCTGTCACATGGTATACCGAAAACCGTCGCATCTCCTGTGCAAGCTGCTCAGCAGCAAGGCGTTCTGCATTGATCCGGTTCTCGATTTCAATTCGCTTCTGTTCGGGAACAGTTTGTGTATATAGCTCCCCTAGCTTTTCCTGCATGACAGCTTTTATGTCTGCGCCTTTTTCATAAAGGATATCCGATAGTGCGGTATATTGGTATTTATTGAGCCAAAGCTCGATTGATTCGTCTCCCATTTCAATCCTCCTGTCATTTTAGAGTTTAAGATTCATATCATCCACACACTGATTTTCGCAGCGCGAACCTCAGAGAAAAAAGAGGCAGCACTCACACTACGCGCCGCCTTTCACCGCTGCTTCAATTCGTTCCCGCACATCGGAGGGAACATACTTTTCATAAAGCGCGGGAAGCACCGATTCCAGTCCTTCCTGCAGCTCTGCTTCTGTCCGATACTGCCGGAGGGCCTCCAGCCTTTCTGTGCTGTAGCAAACAGAAATTACCGCTGTTTTCATAGATAACATCTCCTTTTCATAGAATTCTTGAATAAATAAGTGAGCCAAGTTGGTGCATACCGTTTACACCCATACCGAAAAACTGCGCCAAATTGGTGCAAGTTATTTTTTCCCTTAACAGGTATTAGGCCGGGAAGTGGAGCCGCTACAATTCCTCCAATGCGTGGATCAGGCTGTCAGGGATTTCCTCCAGATGTACAGCGGCCTCCGGCGCATTTGTCGAAGAAGGGACTGTTACCCGGAGCTGATTCAGTTCTTCCCGAACAGCCTGCCGCACCAAATGTTCCAGTTGAACATTTTGCTCTAAGGCGAGAATACTGGACACCACAAATTCTGTGCGCTGGCGGCTGGCCTGCTGCGTGAACAGCCGCTCGGCCTCCCGGTGTCTGGGATCGTCCATATCAAAGGACAGATAGTAACGCTTGCGCATATTCCTAACCCAGCAGGAGCTTGTACCCGTCTGCATTTGCAAACCGGTTCAGCACCGCCACAGTATTGAGTCCATCCCCGCGCAGCCGAGATTCCAGAAGTTCAGCACCACCGCCCGCGAACACAGTGGGGAGCCGCAGATCAAGCCCCCGTTCCCGGAGTGCATTAAACAGCTCTTTGCAGTAGGCGGAGACCTCTTGCTCCACAGCTTCTTCGATCTGCCTACTGGCAGTATGCTGAATATTGCCCTGGATAGCATCGGTTATTAAGCTGTCTGAAAGCAGGATGCCGCTTCGTTGAAGGGTATCCTGAATGCGGCTGTATAAGGTGATGGTTCCCATCCTGAGACTGGCACAGCTGGCTCTATCCAGTCTGAAATTGTGGACGGTAAGAACATCCACCGTATAACCGCCAATGTCAATGAGGGTAATACTGCGGTATCCCTTCAGCTGAGGATAATAGCGGCATAACGCCGCATGTCCCTGTGCGAACACCTTACAGTCTGCAATACGACACTGGTAAGGTCTGCCCTCGAACACAAAGGAGATATTTTCCCGCAGAAAATACCGGCGGAACGCCTCCTTTTGTGTGCCATAGCTGTCAATGGGAAGCCCCACACCCAGCATAATGTCGGTACTGCTCACACCCATGCGCTTCATTGCTTCTGCAATGGCCGGCAGGGTAAGAATAAACGTATCCTGCTCTCTGGTTTTATCCTGTTGAAAGCGCAGGCGACGTTCTCCAATCGCGAAATAGCTGCCTTCATAGAACAGCTGCATTTCCGGTGTAATGAATTCCCGGTCGCTGACCGCAAAGCCGGAGGCATAAAGCATCCCCTCCGAGGATTTTGTATTGTAATTTCCGTTGTCTATGCCAAGCTTAATCATGACTAACACCTCCTTGTTCTTTTTCTGTTGTTACATACTCATGTTCATGCTCTGGGTTTCCTGCGGCGAATCCTCCGATGGTTCTTCTTGAGGGGGAGCGTCCATTTGAGACTCTGCAGCAGTCTGCTCCCGCTGGCGGCGGCTTTGGCGTACCGGACGTTCTCTAACCGGGGGAGACCCCTGTGTTTCCTGTGACACGGGCGTCTGCTCCATGCGGCTCTCTACATATTCCCGCACCTGCGCCGGAACTGCCTTTTCATAGGTTTTATCCAGATAATCCTGCAGCTCCTGTTCAATGGTAAGCTCCTTTTTATCCATGAAAAAGCGGAGGGCTTCCAGCTTTTCCGTTGGGAAGGACAGCTTCAATTCGGTTGTACTCATGGGTTAATTCCTCCTTCTTTTACAATTTCAGTTCCATGCCGGGAGTATCCTCCGGCTCTCTGACCCAGCGGTCATAATCCTCACAGGGACAATCCCCGGCAAGCATCCGGGCGAATTCAGTCAGGCGCTGAGAGGATACTCCCACACACTCCGCCTGCATGCCATAAATTCCGTGAAACACTCTAAGCACCTGTGCATTCAGCACATCTTCCCATGCCTGTTTTCCTTCCTCTGTCAAGGTGGCAGAGTCAAGATACACAATGGTGGAAGGGTCCATATCCACCTCGTGATGCACAAGATGGAGGTTTTCAAAAGGTACACGGATCAGCTCCTTTAATCGCAATGTTTGATCTCCGGCATCCCCTTCACTCAAAGTGTAATTCTCCAGATTTGGGCAGTAATCCAGATAGAAGGTCATGTCGAGACCGTCCTCCAATAGTACAATTTCAGCCATTTCCTGCCGAACCGAGAGAAGGTCACACAGCATCGTGCTGATGTATTCGCTGTCCTTTAGATTCACGCCGTACTGCTCTTGAATCTCATCAAAATAAATGGCCCATGAGCCACTGGAGGTGCTTTGAGTCCCTTCCCTAATAATCCGGTTCGCAAGCTCGTTTAATTGGGTGGTCAGATAATCTCTTGCCCCCGGAAGATAACTGGAATACCTGGCATAGCCAAATCCCTCTGCTTCAACAAGAACACCATCGGACTGGTTTTCTCCCAACACCAGAAGACAATGGTATGTTCCGTTTTTCTCCATGTACATGGAATCGGTTCTCTCTGAAATAAAGGGAGCGTCCCGAAGCAACCCGGAACGGAAACGGGTGTATTCCGCTTCCGGAAGCTCCACTGCCTTTTCAATCACACACTCCCGTAAGGGGAACTCTGATACCTTTCGTTCAAATATTGCTTGTAGCTTCAACATAGTGCACTCCTTTCTTTTTCTGCCTATGGCAGATAGCTTCTTGAGTTTTTAGCTGTTCCGTTTATCCACACTTCAAAATGCAGATGGTTCCGGTGCTTCGTCCGGTGGAACCCACTTTCGCCACAATTCCCCCGGCCTTTACTGCCTGTCCCTGCGTAACGAGCAAGGCAGAACAATGTCCTTACAAGGTAACCAATCCGCCGCCATGGTCAATCGCCAGATAATAACCGTAACTGGTGCTGCCACAGCTGACAGTCTTACAGCGCCAAAGGATTGAATATTTAGTCACATACGAAACGGAGTAAAGTAACTGATAATAGGTTACTTTACTCCGTTTTGTTTAGTGATTTTAGGTCATTCAATTACATTATCATTCCAGATGAATAGCTGTTTCGCTGTTGCCATAATTCATAATAACACGGGTAGATGACTCTTTGGCATTTGTTTTCTGTTCTTGAATAACTTCGCGCAATATTTCACAGATAATTCTTACTGAAAAATCCCTAAAACACTTTATTGCGACCGTTGCGCTTTGCACTGTAAAGTTTTTTATCTGCCATTGATAATATTTCACTAACACTTGATATACCTGTATTCCTGTCAACTGTCTGTACGCCGATGCTGCATGTAACGGGTATTTTAATATTTTCCAGATTAAACTCATGGTTCTCTATGGCTTTATTGATTCTTTCAGAAATCTTTTTTGCTATGTTATTGTTGATTCCCGGCAGACAAATCAACATTTCATCTCCACCGTAGCGGGCTACCCATCCATTTCCTTTTCGTATCTTTTTCTGAAGCAGCTCTGCTAAACGCTGTAGTATGAGATCCCCAGCTATATGTCCATTTTCATCATTAATGTTTTTGAAATAGTCGATGTCTATAAATAGAATGCTGAGCGGCTCATCCATTGAAAAACATGTCTGCATATCAATGGGGAGCCGCTCATCTATATAGCGCCGGTTATAAAGGTTGGTCAATGGATCTGTAATGGATAATTCAATAATTTGATTGAGGGAGTTTTGCGATTCCTGGCTTAACTCCAGCATGCAGTTCCTGCCATGAATTTCAATTGGAATTGTCATCTTTACATCGACGTTTTTCCCAGATACGGTTATTTTTAGATCGTTTGGCTTCAGATATATGGTATGCGTAGCACTGGGACGCATATTCTGCTGGAGATTACCGGTTTCATATAGAACGGTATTGTCCGATATGTCCCGAAGGTATATCTTGCTATAAACTGCTTCTAATGCTTTCACTACTTGCATTGCCTCTGCCATTTTCTCGAACATCATATATTGACTGCTCCTTTCTGCAAAATATGTTCTATTTATGCGAATAAATTGAAACGGCGCACCTTTGTGCGCCTGAAATGTCTCTACCGAAGACTGATGGAGAAGTTTTTCTTTTACCTGTTATAACGTGAATTTCCCATATCATGTCTGGTATAAAATCCAACTCTGCACAAACAATACTTGTATATTAGTTTTCACAATACAATAATAACTTGTCAAAGTCAAGACAATTATTATTTGTATGATAATATATATTAACCATTAATACTTGTACAAGAGAGGTGAAATATGAGCAGTACAAAAAAGCAAATCAATGAGATTGTGCGGGGTCTTCGGGAAGACAGGGATTTATTTCAGAAAGATGTTGCCAAGGCTCTGGGTATGACGCAACAGCAGTATTCAAACTACGAAAGTGGTTCCAGTGAGTTTTCCGCTCGTTACATCGCTCTGCTGGCAGGCTATTTTCATGTATCAACAGATTATCTCTTAGGGTTAAGTAGTTTTAAATATCGGCATGAAACCCTTCATGAACTCATTATTCCAGGCTGTACAGCTGAAGACTTATTGAACATGATTTTGTCATTAAGCAAATCCGGACGCCAAAACGCCGTAGAGCTAATTAAACTGATAAGGTTAAAAGAAAAGTGTAACCCATGAAGCCCTTGTGTTACCTGCCTCTTATGGTAAGTAATATCTAGGGTTTTTCTTTTCCCCGTTTTCAATTACCTCAAAATGCAGATGGTTCCCGGTGCTTCGTCCGGTAGAGCCCACCTTGGCCACAATTTCCCCGGCCTTTACCGTCTGTCCCTGCGTAACGAGCAAGGCAGAACAATGTCCATACAGAGTAACCAATCCGCCGCCATGGTCAATGGTCAGATAATAACCGTATCCGGTGCTGCCATAGCTGACCGTCTGTATGGTTCCAGCGGCAGTTGCACGGATCGGAGTCCCTTTGGACGCCCCGAGGTCAAGTCCGGAATGTCCCGACCATGCTCCGGTGATGGGATCTGTTCTTTCGCCAAACTCGGAAGTGACCATGGAGCGCCAGCCATTTCCCAACGGGGAGTCCAAACCAGAGGAAGACGCCTGGACCTTGTTTTCAACATAGGGTCTTGCATACAGCACCTGCTTATCTGCATCAAATAAATTCCGGTATACCACCTGTCCTCTTGAAGAGGAGGCATCTACTACCTTGCCATCACCTGCATAGATGCCAACATGGGTAATATTGAGATAACGACCATTTACCTTGTGGCTCCAGAATACCAGATCACCGGGGGCAAGATCGGACTTTGAAATGGTAAGTCCATTGTTCACACAATATTTACCTTGTTCAGCGGCGGTACCGGGGAGCTTAACTCCCAACTGGCGGTATACCCACTGCACCAGATAGCTGCAGTCCGTATAATCGCCCTGCCCACGACGCTCCTGTGAATAGGGATCTCCCAGACGGGACAGTGCAAGCTGAACAGCCCCAGCTCCAGTCTCACCCACAGGCAAATCATAAGTCAGGCCAGAGAGCTGCTCCGGCAGCCAGTCTGACCACTGGTCAAATCCGTCGCCTTCACCGGGTGCTCCGGTTCCATACAATGCCCGGTAATAGATTTCTGATGCATTCGCCTGCTTCTCGTAGGAAATATACAGACCAAGCGTTTCTTCCAGTCTTTCATAAATTTCCGGCAGGGAACTAAGGGGAACCGCTACGGTATAGGTTTCCTCATGCTCTACGTTATCACCGTCTGTCCAGGTGCGAGTTCGTTCCTCATAACGGACGAAGCAGTCCGCAAATGCCTGGTAATCCATTCCACGCAGGGAATCTACACCGAAATACAGAGCATAAAAAATGGCCTTGACCTGCGTGGAGTCAAGGCTTCCGTCCTCTATCATGGGAGTTATTTCTGAGATTGCCGTGTCCAGTTCCGAGAAGCTTTGTCGCATATCCTCAATGTACTGCCGATAGTCCTCCGGCACCTGTCCGGATATAACGCCACCGTGAAAGGAAAGTGCAACAGCGGCATTGTTGTGGTTTGCGGTTCCTGACAAAAGACTTGTGATCATGACGATGATCAGAATAAAGGGAGTTAATATGGTAGCGATGAGAACGCCCACCGCCTTCCATGTTCGTTTATCAGAGGCGGCTGCAATTGCCGCTTTGACTGCAAGTGTGATGGTTGCAGGATCCATGGATAACCTCCTTTCAAACACATATGCCCTCCGGAGAATTCCCGGAGGGCATATGTGTTTTCCTCATTCAATTAATTGATCTTGTTTAATACCAAGCCGGTTGCGAAAGTCTAAATGCTCCTGCTCCAGACGCTTCCATTCACTGTCCGCCTCTTCAAATTTTGCAAAAGCTTCTGCCATCTGCGGAGAATCATAAGGTACCTTTTGCTCTACCAGTCTGCGCAGCTCGCTTCTGTGCTTTTCTACCGTGTGTCCCAACAGGTATAACCGCCCTGCTTGCTTGATCAGTTTTGCTTTTTCCTTTGATGTCATTCTCTCATTTCCTCCGTTCTTATTTCTTTTAGTTAGCTATGAGAGATATTATAATTCTCTTATGGCTTATTTTCAAGTAGAACAGAAAACTATAAGCTAATAATAAAAGGAGCTGATAGAGATGGATAACAAATTACAAAAGGGTGTCTTGGGCTCTGCGCTCCGGGCGGCGCGGCTGGATAAGCATTACACCTATGAAGCTCTGGCCGAAAAGGTCGGAATTACACCCACGCATTTAAAGCATATTGAAAGCGAACACCGTAAGCCCTCCATTGAGGTGCTGTACCGGTTGGTAACCGAGCTGAACCTCTCGCTGGACACACTATTTTATCCGGAACGGAATGACGATTCCTTTTGCCAGGCAGAGCGGCTCATGCGCCGATGCAGTGACAGCCAGCTGCGTATTCTTTACGCAACCATGGAAGCCATGCTCAAGGAAGACGAATAGAACAGGTCGTACCGAAAGGTACGGCTTGTTTTTTACCACCATCTCTGTCCAAACAAATTGCCCTGTTCCGGCTCTGCTTCCTGCTGTTCCTGTGCCAGACGAATAGACTTCTCCACCGCCTGCTCCAGAAAATCCGAATCAAAGCCTGCAGATTTGTAGCCTTCCAAAATCGTATTGAGATAGTAATCCGACGGCGCACCCAGCGGATGACCGTCATTCATAACATACACCATGGCATTAACAGATCGTCCGTCCAGCTCCACAGGAAACAGCTCCTTGCGGTAAAAATTCGGGTAACCCTCATAGCGGTCAAGTGCAAGCTCATCCTTGGGCCGAACCTTCCACAGAAGTACCGGAACGCTGGAACCCGCAAGCGGTTCCACAGTTGCAACAGCACTGCTGCGACTGCCGCGGAATAATAGTTCATAGTCCTTGATTTCGCTTACTCCCACCACCTTGGCAGTGGGACACCGAAAAGACATCTGCGGCAGATTCAGGTTACTGCCATAGGCAATATACAGAGTTTCATTTTTCATATTCGATTACCTCCTTTTACATTGACATAGAAAGGCCGGGGCTTTGCTCATCAGCCCCGGCCTGTTCCTGCTCATTTTCATCTATTTGCTCCAATTGCGTGGAGGGTGTCTGTGCTTCTTCAGCCAGAGCCTTTTCTTTTTTCTGCCTTAATCGTTCCTTTTGCTGCTGGGCCTGCGCAGGGTCCTTCCACGCAATACAGCCATCCAAATGCTCCAGCAGGTGAAGCCTTGCAGTCTTAAATTCATCCCCGATGAGTCCAAGGCGCAGAAGCCAGGTGCGAAAGGTGTATTTTTCATTGGTGCTTTGGGTCTTTGTACGGCTGGCACACTTCTGATTCAGGGCCTGTGCGGAAATTGCCATACACAGCTGAATGTATGACTTGATCTTACCGGCATGGGTGGTGCTGTTGAATAAACGGAACTCAACCGTACCTTTCTGGAACACACTATGAAGGTTAAGGCAATGATAACGACTGTCGTGATAATGCTCATGGCGGCCATCCTCTCCGTCATACCAGATACGGCTGACCTGCTCCAGCGATTTGGGCCTGCGGCGGTTGAGCTCCTCCAGAAAACGGTTGTCCACCGGCTTGCACCAGCGGTGCTGTCTGGCTACGGTTACCTGCAGTGCCTTGTAGATCATATCCTCCTTGGCGGCCATGATATTGGTAATGTTCCGCAGGGTGTTGGCGTCAAAGGGAGAAGCATCCACATGCACATGAATTCCGCAGCTGGAGTTTGTGATTGCGCCGGCATCTCGCAGCTTGCGGATCAGTTCCTGCACGGTTTCGATGTCCTCCCAGCGGCAGATCGGGCTGACCATCTCGGTTTTGTATTCATCCGAAGCTGATATGGTTTGACGCCCGGACTTACGCTGTGGCGTGATGCTGGCATCGCTCATAAACTTCCACTTCCGTCCCTGCGAATCCAAAGCAGAGTAGGTATTATAAAAGGTTCCGTCATAGTGGCTGTCGGTCCCGAAGTATTCCGCAGCAACCTTTGCCGCCTGTTCGCGGGTCACGCCGGTCATCTCTATCTCAATGCCGAAGCGCTGCTCTCTCATGTCCATAGACTATCCTCCCTTCGCCCTATGTTTCGGGTGGTCATCAGCGACCTCCGGCTTTTCCGAATAGCTTTGCCTTATGTTCTGGTGCATGAACCATCAGGTTGTACCGCTCATTGCCGCATTTATAAAGACACACGCCCTGCTGGGGATAGCGGATCAGCTCATATTCTGATTTCTCCAGCTGGAGGGTATCCATATAGAACTTGGCATCAATAGATCCTGCATTGAACAGGAATTGGTGGGTTGGAATGGAGAATAGGGGCTTGGTCAGCTCACGGATATGCTCTACGTTGAAATCCTCCAGATTCTGTGATGCCAGAATAACGGCGCTTTCTTTTTTTCTGACTCGTTTCATGAAGTTACGGATGTATTCGATGGCGGTGAGATTCGTCAGGAACAGGTACAGCTCATCGATGCTGGCTGCAGTATTTCCGGTAGTCAAAAGCTCGTTGCTCATGTATGAAAGCACGTTAAACAACAAGGCGTTACGTAAATTCTTGCTTGCATTTAGCACACCCTTGACACCGAAGGTAATAAAATCATTGCTGGTGATATTGGTATGGCCGTTAAAAAACTTGGACTCCGCTCCTTTACACATGGAGTGAAGTCCAAGGCAGATTTCCCGAAGAGAATCCGCTGTATAGAGTTGGCGATGGCTTTCATCGAAGTCCTTATATTCCTTTTCAATGAGGTCGTACAGATCAGATAAAATCGGGTAATCTGAATGATTTAAGCGATCAAAATTGCTGTGGTCCGTGATGCCCCATTTTTCATAGAGCTTTCCCAGCATGATTTCAATTGTGTCGATCTCCCGATCCGTAAAGTCCTTGTAGGTGCGGAAAAAATCCTTTAGAAAGCTGATATGCTGGCTGAGCTTGCTGGTCTGGCGGAATGCCTGGGGTGCGTCCATATCTTTGGGATCACCAGTTTCATCCCAGCTTTTTGGCTCCAACACATTGATGATAAACTCGCCGGACATGAGGTCGATAAAACAGCCCCCGAGGTTGATGGTCAGATCCTCATACTCCATTTCCGGATCTAACCCGATAATATGCATGCCGGATTCTCGTAGGTTGCACAGGATTAACTTTAGCAGGTAACTCTTACCCTGACCGGAGTTGCCAAGGATTAGAATGTTGGCGTTGGTCTTGTCATCGGCGCGACGGTTGAAGTCTGCCAGAATATTACTGCCGAACTTATCCCTGCCGAGGTAGAAACCGTTGGGGTCGGTTTTTCCGGAGTAATTAAAGGGATACAGATTGGCGACAGAACTGGCAGGCAGCACCCGTTCAAACTGATCCCCAAACACATTCCAGCCGGAAGGCATGACGCAGATAAAACCTTGCTGCTGGCGCAGCATCAGCCGATCCACGTTAAGTTTGGAGCGTACCAACTCTGTCAGGACTTCCGTCTGCAGAAGCTTCAGCTGGTCATAATCATGGGATGTCAGCTCAATGTATACAGCGGCATGGAGCAGAGGCTCCCGGCTCCGATGCATCTGTGCCACAATGGTGGCCACGTCCTGTAGATTTGACTCTGCGGTCACGGTCTGCTGGAGATCCTGTGTACTGGTTCTCTGCATCCGGTTTTTGTTGGCAGCGTTTGTGATGATTTTCTTTTCCTCCACTGGGGTTACATGTCGGGTATAAAGGTGCAGGGTAACGCCATCTTTCTCCCCAAGGTGCCGGAGGATAGCCTGTTCATCGGTTGCAGTAGGATATTCCCGGAGCGCCCACACACAGCGATAGGTATTGCCGCAGATGAAATGGTCGGCATTAAACTTGATTACCGAAGGGGCGATCATATCCAGAAATTCTTGTATACGCACCTCCTCCTGCGGCTGGGCTTTGGGTTTCACTTTTCTTGCCATGGGCTTCTTCCTTTCTGAATTTGATTTTGGGTATTGAAAAAGCCGCCACTGATTGTGACGGCTTGATAAAAATGGTTTATTTCTAATTGAAAACAAGGTATAATTGGCAATAACATCTTAATTTTTTTTACATGTTTACATATAATCAAGTGCTGTGTTCCCATTATTTATACAGCAGGTATCAAGGAAGGGAGACAAATGTTATGGGAAATACGTATGAAATAATTGATGAAACAAAATGGAAAAGGGCTTTGCACTGTCAAATATTTAGAAACAGTATCGAGCCCTCCTATTGTGTTACCCTTGAATTGGATATTACAAATTTCTTGGAAAAAGTCCGGAAGGAGAAATTTTCCTTTACTTTGTCGCTTGTCTTTGCGGTTTCAAAATGTGCAAATAACATAGAAGAATTTCGATATCGTTTCCTTGACGGCCAAATTGTGCTTTACGATAGGATTAATACAGCATTTACCTATTTGGATAAGAATACTGATCTTTTTAAAGTTGTTAATGTTGACATGCAGGACACCTTGGAAAGTTATATTTCTGTAGCAGCTCAAAAAGCTGCAAATCAAAAAGACTATTTTACGGGACCATTGGGTAATGATGTATTTCAATTTTCGCCTATGCCATGGGTATCATATACTCATATTTCACACACAAATTCTGGTAAAAAAGATAACGCTACTCCATTATTTGATTGGGGAAAATACTTTGACAGAAACGGTAAGAAGATACTGCCTTTTTCTGTTCAGGTACACCATTCTTTTGTAGATGGAATACATGTTGGAAAACTCGTAGATTCGTTACAAGACTATTTGAACAACATATAGACTTCGAACATCAAATTATGAGCAAAAAGGAAAGCTATGTACAATCATGGCTTCCCTTTTTATATCCTCTCTGGTGGCAAGCTTAAGGTCACAGAACACCAAGGTCTTTCAAAAGCCGCACACAGTCCAATGCCCCTTGCAGGTATAGGTGCTTTTCCTGAAATCCCCAAACCTCTAAATTGAGTTCAAGGTATTCCTGAAAAATCTGTCTATCCGGTTCATTAAACTTTTCCAGATATCGCTCTATCGAAGCCCTTAGCTCAGCTTGCCGCAGAATAAGCTGATCGAGGTTCTCATCTTCCTCTCGCTGCCGACTGAGTGCCCGCTGGGTTAATTCTCCTACAATCATATCCATGATTTCCTCATATTCCATTTTCATCACCTCACGTGTATTACACAAGACAATAAACGAATACCCTGCACAAGTCTATAGGGAAAACCCAACAAAAAAGCCGCAACCTCTTTTTACGAAAAGGTTACGGCTTTTAAACAGGTTCACTTAAAACTGTTGCTGTTGCATTTGTTCCGGTGCCTGCGACATGCCAAGATACCGGTCAAGCTGCTGCTCCTCCAACCCAGCAATCATGTCGGCAAAAGGAGCCAGCTCCTTCTTTACGGCGTATGCTTCCAGTGCATCGAAATATTCCAGACGCTGCTCCTTTGCTATGGAGACAGGCAAGAAACCATGAGCCATCAGCTGATAATTCATGATCAGACGAGAAGTCCGTCCATTTCCATCGGGGAACGGATGGATTCGCACGAACTCCGCATGAGTCCAGGCAGCAAGCTCAATCACATTGTCTGTATCTCTTTCCTGCATATCCAGATAAAAATTTTTTACCTGCTGATACATTTCAACCGGAGATGGGGGTGTATGAGCGGCACCTGAGATATAAACGTCCACATTCCGGTATACACCACCTGTCATGATATTTTCCATGAGTATGGCATGGATATCCTTGATGATTTTCTCATCCAGTGGCAATCCCTTCGCAATACAGTCTTTCACGTACCGATAAGCCTTGTCGTGGTTCACTACTTCGTAAATTTCACGAAGCCGCTTACCGCCGACAGACAGACCTTCTTCCAGCACTGCCTTTGTTTCCAGAAGGGTCAGTGTATTTCCCTCAATTGCGGTGGAATGGTGCGTATATTCCAGATCAAACGCTCTCGCGTAACTTTTTACCGTAATCTCCGGAAGTGAATCTCTGCTCTGATCAAAAAGTGTTTTTTTCTGCAATAACTCCTGATAGTTCAATCTGTTCACTCCCTTTCATAATTATTTATGCTGATTTTCAGTTATAGAATAGTTTACCATGCTTTCAGCGGATATTCAACTGCATGCGAGCAAAAAAGGAAACTCTTCTGGTCCCTATTCCCCGAAGATAATCCAACGTTCGCCATCAAAATTCTCGAACTTCTCCGTTGTGACATTCTGCTCAAAATAGACAGCCAGAAGTCGCTTGATGTCCTCCTTGCCGGAACGCTTGGCAATGAAGCCCTGCTCCCGCAGCGTTTTCTCGATGCGGCTTAAGTAAGGGAACACCTCACTGTCCTTTTCATTTTTGAGCCGGATGATGACGAGGAATTCCCTGGCTGTAGCCATCTGCACCTGAATACGGTCAAGGTGTACGAGATCCTGATCCAACAGCTTGCGAACAGCCGGATTGTCTTCTTGTTCCATACGGCTTCTCAAAAACCGCTTATTATCTTCGTAGCTTTCTCGGCTGTTCAAGCACAGAAATTCAAGCTCCGCCATGCCCTTGAGAACCGTCATCAGTGCATAAATCCGCGCTGAGATACTTTCCTCAGATAACACGGAGATATTGGTGGGTTTGATCATAAAATACACAAGCCGGTCGCCGCGATAGGTATCCAGGCTGTAATCTGTCACTTCTCTGGTTCCAATGAGCTGGCGGGTAACCTTACGCTGTTTTTCTGTTTTCTTTTCTGTTTTGCTCATCTTGGCAGATACCCCCATTCGTAGACCTGCTGCTTTGTAAAAAAGAATGCGCAGGCATATTGGATAAAGTCAAGGATACTGGTATCGTCAAACCGTATGGTCAAAAATGCGTAGAGGGCTGTGATGACAATGGGCGGCAGAAATCCCAGCTGCGCCAGCGCAAACACAGAGATTAAAAGACCCACGCCAATGATGCCGATATCCCGGAGCTGCCAAAGCCACAGCGTGGCTTTCGATTTTAGGTTGTCGGGGTAGATGTACATTCTGATTCCTCCTGTTCCAATTTAAATTTGCGTAAAAAATAAGCGATTCCCCGGAGCACATGCACCACACAGGGAATCGCCACACTATTGCCAAGGGCTTTATATCTTGCGCTGTCCGAAGCGCCGGGGATATCCGTCCAGTAATCGGGATACCCCTGGAGTCTTTCACATTCCAGAGGCGTCAGCCTGCGGATCAGCTTACCGATGCGGATGGGATGCACATTGTTGAGGGAATAGCCACCATTCGTTTTGGATTGCAGTGTTCCACTTAAGTCGCCGTTTTCCACTCCATTGCGGCAATCCAGTCCGGCCACATCCGCGTCGCATATAAGGTCTGTTGCATCCTTATACTGTCTGGCACTTTGCGTGCTGACTACCTCATTTGGCGCATACTCATCGCTCCGCTGCTGTGAAAAAACGCAATGACGGTCGGTGGATGTCACGGTGTAGCTGATGTCCGGCTGAACGCCAAGTCCATTGCCCCCATTGTGATCCTGTCGATCAATGATATTTCCGGCAATACAGTAAGTCGAATCATGTGCCAAAGCTTCACCGGACTCCCCGGCAAGAACAGCTGGCTGGGAAATCAGGGGAACATTGTTGCCGCCGGTTCCATAGCGGGCAGACATTGTCGGAGCTACCGGGTGAGGTCCGGTATAGCGCGAGTCAATGCCATGGTTCTCAAACAGCTCCGGCTGGGAGTCCAGGATCAATGGCTGGTGTCCATGCTCCTGTGCTCGAAGCGTACCGGTCTGGTTTTCGGAGCAGTACATCTGCCCGCCGCCCTGGTCATTCAGACAAAGGATGGAGGGTACCATATTCGTTCCGCTCTCCGCTGCCTTCAGTGTCGGGGAAATTTCCTCACTGTAACCAATCCCTCCCGCAGCAGGACCGGCTCCTGCACAGAAGCCAGCTGTCAGCACACAAGGATAGCCCTGTCCGGCCTGCCCGCCACCCGATGTGAGGGATGTGTGCTGCTCCGTCGTCAGGAAGCAGTCGCCGTTTCCCTTGGTAACTACACCTGCCGAAAACACCAACCCGCCCGGATTCCTTCCACCGCCGCCATCCGCACCAGCCAGCGTTGGCGCGATGCTGTCCTCTGTAAAGATTCGTTCCTGCTGGGTATCCCATGGGGTCAGGCAGTTTGGCTGCTGAACGCCGAATTCCTCTGAAAGCTGCGCCACAAAGGTCTGCTGTTTCATACCGGGTTGAGCCTGTATTGCCCCGGATACATCATTTAAATTCCGTACCTCATCCCGCTGGTTACAGGCAAAGGCAATGGTTCCGCTTTCTGGTGTAGAATGAAATACGGCATGGGAGTGCGATGCCTGGAGGGTAAAGGCTGGATCATCATCGGCTCCTATCCCAAGACCTGTTCCTTCTCCCAAACGCTCATGCCTAGTGGCTATCTGTGTATTGATTGGAATCGTTACAGGTTCACTTTTTTCTTCTGTTATATACCCATGTCCTCCACCTTCGCCGCCATACAGAGACGGCCACACACCATCGCCTTCATAAATGCGGCGGCTTTGCACATCCCATGGCGTCAGGCATTCTCCGGATCTTCCTCCAACGGCTCCGGAGCTTCCGCCTGGATCTCCAGCGCTCGCCTCAAAACAGGCGGCAGTTCCTTGCCGCGTTTCCTCGCTCTGCGCAGAATCCCCAAACAGGCGGTCTTGCTCAAATAATATTTGTGATGCGGTGTGGCCTCCAAAATCTGCGACAAGGTATATACGTTTTCTTCTCTGGGGGGTGCGGGGCCAGTATTGAGCATCGTATACTCGCCAAGCAACGGAGAATTGATCTCCCAGTATGGCCCCAGCAGATTTCCATACCCCTCCCGGAGGTCGAGGTATAGATACGGTACTGTCCGCAATTCTGCAGGTTTCCTCAAGTACCGCCCGGAAATCCTCTGACTCAGAGGAGCTGAAGGCTCCGGGGACATTTTCCCAGCACATATACCGAGGTCGAACAGCGTCAGCTGGCCTTCCGTTTGCTTTGTCATAGGCTCTCATCTCCTTGATTACGCGAACCTGCTCCATGAACAGGCCGGAGCGCTCTCCCTGCAAGCCCGCACGCTTCCCCGCAACGCTCAGATCCTGGCAGGGTGAGCCCCCGCAGATCACATCCACGGGCGTAAGCTGCGCACCGTCAAGCTTTGTAATGTCGCCTACATGACACATTCCAGGAAAGCGCAGCCGGGTCACCTCGATAGGGAACGGTTCGATTTCGCTGGCCCAGACAGGAGTAAAGCCCTGTCGGACGCCTGCCAGCGGAAAGCCGCCGATCCCGTCAAACAGGCTGCCGAGGGTCAGCGGTTCGGTCAATACTGCAGCTTCATGCCAGAGGAAGGCGCTTCCTCCAGCGTGATGTCCATTCCTTTTGCAAAATAGGATACATTAGAAGTGCGGGTATTTTCTATCAGCCGTCTGGCTTCAGAGGCGGCTTCCTCATAGGTATCAAATGTCAACGGCTCTCCGTCCTGCTTTACCCAGGCTTCCGATGCCCCGCGCACTGAGGCGGCACTCCTGCGCGCCCATATTCCGTATTTCTCCATGGTATGTCCTCCTTGTATTTGTTCTGCGGATACTCGTTTGACCGGAATACCCAGCCGCTCAGCCTCCACAATCTCACAGCGCATTCCAGTGCTGATCTGGGAACCGCACACCCATAATTCCTCGCAGGCCGCCAATACCCGAAGTCCCATTTGAATGCCGGCTTCCCGTTCTGCCGGTACAGCATCATTTAGCAGTTGGGGGTATAACAGATGCACAGCCACCGGCGCACAGCACTGCGATATAGCATAGCGGCAGGCATCCTGCGCAAACCTCACGTTCCGTTCAATTTCCCCGGCATAGGGGGAACAGATATAGACCAGCTTCATTTTGCTGCCACCGCCTTTACAATCGTCCTCGTAATGTTCATGGCAGTCTGCCCGGCATAGACGGCGCTCATAAAGTTAGCCCTGGTGCTGGTATCTAATCCGAAAGCTCCAGCGATTCGGGGAATTTCTCCCGCCGCCAGCATAAGCCCCAGCCCAAGCAGAGCCTGATCCTTCACGACCATCAGTCCAGCTATGAGGATGGTGGCTTGTAAAAAGGCGGTCAGACACAGCCCAATAATCTGCTTGCACCAGCTGGTGAAACCGTCCATGTAGCCGCGGGGAACGGAAAACATATACAAGCTCCCCACAGCGATTTGAATGAGCAGGATACCGCCGCGTTTGAGATTTGCAAAGAACACCTTAATTACGGCGTAGCCCATCAGAATCAGGATAAACAGCATCATAATCGGACTGGTGATCACTCCCAGCCCGCCAAAGACGTTCAAGCTACCCGCGCTTTCTAAATTCCCGGCTGCGGATAGCTCATTGATAAAATTTCCTGCAAGGGTATCCAAGCCGCTTCCGTAGCCAGTGATTCCCGCCGTCAGACTACTCTGCAGTGAAACGGACAGTTTGTACAGTTCTACGGGAACGGTGGAGAATAACCCCACTGCCATAAATCCCTTGATGGCATTCAGCGCGGCATCCCGGATGCTGCCCCGGCCGGACTGGTATTCGATGGCACACTCAAAAGCAGACACCACCAGCCCCGTTCCATACAGCGCCCAAGCCAGATAAACAAAAAACAGGACGATGGATTGAACCCAGCTCATTTCAAACAGATCCGCTCCCATGCCGCCCATTGCGGAAAAGAAATTTCCAAGAAAGCCGATGATTTGTCCGTAAATCCAATCAAGGATTTGCCCCAAGACCGTATCGGCTACAAAATCCCATATAAACATAGGCATCACCTTCCAAAAAAGAAGGGAGCCCTGCGGCTCCCTTCGATACTATAGTGTTTAAAGCTATCTCCTATCATAGCTGTGCCAGATCACTTAATCCCTTGTTGGAAAGCAGTCCAAGATCTTGCAGAATTTCGGGTTCATTGAGATAAATTGTTTTGCCCGTATTATGCATATCCGAGTAATTTACAGCAGGATGAGCGTCAATGAGTTCTACCATTTTTTCCAGTGTCAGTCTACTGCCCATATCATCCAGCGGACTCAACCGTCGTTCGATGCTGTCATACCCAATCTCACAGTACAGCTCTTCTTCCTCTGTGTCGGCTCCAGCTATAGCATCCTCTACAATCTTACCGATCATCTCCTGGAGCAGTTTTTTCTGCTCTGCTGCAAAGGTTTCCAGCCTCTCTTCCAATGGATAACCATGCGTCGATGCTGCATGGTCATCACCAGGAACCATTTTTTTCTCGTTTCCCATAGGCTTACATACCAAGGATCTGCCAAATGTACAGCGGGCAGGTCAGTGCAAACACGAGGCAGGCGAACAGAATTGCGGGCGCGGCCCACTCAAATTGCCCGTGTTTGCGGTAATCAAAGTACGCCGTCGCAAGTTTGGCGAAGAAAAAGACCGCCAGAATCAGGTCGATTGCGGGAAATACGACCTTGTTCACTACAGTCTTGATTTGCCCGGAGGCATCGTTCCATGTTCCTTCAATTGCTCCCGCCACATCGCCGGAACCTGCCGCATACGCTGTCGTACCGAACAGTCCGATAATCAGCAGCATGACACAGAGCATAGACAGGATTCGTTTCATTTTCATAGGGTTACCACCTTTCATTATTGGTTTTGGGGCAGAAAAAAAGACCGTGAAGTTCTTCACTCCACAGCCGTGTTGTTTTTCTGCTGTTGTTTGCTACATGGAAAGCCGGGGCTGCTGATTTTGTTCCAACAGTGGAGAAACCTCTATCACCTCCGGATTTGCCTGAAATTTTAAATCACTACGGAAACCGACCTTTAACCGGCTGAATTCCTGTGCCTCCGCCAGCAGCTCGGGAGGACTGCCGTCGGGCATCTCCTGATTCCAGCGAACCCATTCACCATTCTGGTATCGGGGTGTGAGTCTGAGAATCACATAATCCTCCGGCATAAAGGTTGGATACTGCCGGAGGATGCCGTTCACGTCATAATAGGGCTTACCCTCCTGCATAACTGTTCTTTCCATCAATGCCAGAGTATCCTCCAGCGAGGTACAGAACCAGCATTCCCGGTCACCAAACCGGCGTATTCTGTCATCCTGTAGGATGCTGTCCAGCTGCGCTCGTTTTGTGTAGTGGTATAAGCTGCCCTCTGGTTTTTCAATGCGTTCATATGCCATATCACACCTCTCAGTCCGGTTTGACAGGCGCAATGTGCCAGTCATCCCAAACGCTTCCCTGGATGTTTACTGAGTCGGTCAGATTCATAGAAAGCATTCCCGAAGGTGTCCAGCAATCTATCAGCCATGTGTAGGGAGTATAGCTTCCGTTCGGCATCCATACGGGGGTGAAGTGCGTTCTGCGTTTGTAGGTAGAATACTTATTAGAGGTAAATTCAAACTTGGAGCTATAGCCGGATTGGGTACGCTCTAAAAGCCGCCAGTGCGTCTGATACTGGAACTCTGGAAAATAGGTGACTGCATTTTGTGCATCGGTCACCGCAGAGGATTGGTTGGTACTGACATTAGCAGTGGTGCTTTGATTAATGCCATAACCGCTTCCCATGGTTTTTCCCGAGGCGGTCGGTACCTTTGAATCGGGAGTGATGCTTATAGATGCGGAAAGACTGGCATGGTATGCGTCCCAATCGAACTCCCACCATCCTTCGTCTTCCCACCAGCCATCCTCATCGTCGTCACCGCTGTGCCAGACCCAATATTCATGCCACCACGGGCGCCAGACACCCCAAGAGGCCGAGGTCTTCTGTTCCTTACTCGGCACGGATGGTTTGGTATAGCCGTCGTTCCGGTCATCTGCCACAGGATTGGGCGGATCATTGCCGGATAGATCAACGATTTTAGCTGTAATGGTACCCTTGCTGGCAGAACCGCTGCCTGATACCGACACATTAATGGTCATGGTCTGTGGTGTGGAGGGTGTCCTCCAGCGCACCCATACCAGCTGGCTGTCGCCCTCTGGGTAGTACACGCCACTGACGGTATAGGTTCTGCCTCCTATGTTAAATCGTACTGTTACCGGATGGTCAGGATCGGACTGTCCACCGCGGACGGTGACTGAGGTGATGACATCGGTATTAACGCGGTACTCATAATCCCATGCAGTCACTTCGGGTTGTTCGTCCGGTTTTTCCTTAAACCTGACAACACCAATTCCGAGAAACGAAATGATATCAACATTAGAGGCCGATGATGATCTTGAGCCTGACCATGCGGGATAACCGAGATCCGATACCTCTAAAAACATTGCTAAGGGCAAGTTTTTGTGGCTAAGGGAAACCATCTTGCTTCGCAGTCCACCACCCAGCTTCTGATCGTAAAGCGCTGCTTCGGTGGCTGTCATCGCCATTTTTACACCCTGAAATGTAATATAGGCAATAGGTTCCAGCAGAAGCTTGTATTCGCCGTTAATTAATACATCATAGTTCATACCGGTAACTTGAGCGATATATCGGATAACAAGTTCATCTGTAAAATAACTTTTAATTTGTTCAATACTTGCCTGCCCGCTGCCTGAACTTATTATTCGAGGCATTGAAAGAGCTGGTTTTAAACACGTGTACGTTGATGTAGTTGGCGAAATTCCATGTCCGTTGGTATATGCAATTTTCGAGACCTTTCCAAAATGCACAGAGACCGACGGGGTTTTGTTTGAGAAATCTATAGGGGTTGTTACAGTCGCTCTATCGCTTTCACGAACAACAGTAATTCTAACACCCTCATTTCCAGAATTCCAGTAGTTTTCACTGGTACCGCTGCCCATTCCTCCACCTCCATGATCGATGTTTCCATCTCCTTCGGCATGGGCGGTGTTTGGCAAAAACGTAGAAACTAGCAGCACCAGTACAAGCAAAATACTGAGATGTCGTTTCATGTGATACCTCCCTAAAACAGTAAAAAGCACCGAATAATCGGCGCTTTTTATGTTATATTCTTTTTTGTGGGCTAATCCATCTGCCCAACTTTATTTCCTGTCAGCTCATCGCCCTCGTTACCCACAGTTTCCTGTTCAACACCGCCGCCTTCATCTTCAATCCATCCAAAACCCGGTACATATATTTTCCCATCTTTCTTATCTCCACCTGCCGGTTCCTGTGGTGTTGTCTTTACCGTGCCCTCCGTCTTATTCTCGGAAGTCTTGCTTGGGTTAACAGTCGGATTTTCTTCCTTTGAAGTCGAAACATCCGGTTTAGGTGTTTCTGTAGGTGCAGGTGGTTTCGTAGGTTCTGCCTGGATACTCTGCTCGGTGCCAGTGGATTTTCCAGTATCCGCGCCCTCCGCCACAGCCGGCGTTTCTGTCGGATCAATTGATGGTACACTTATCTTCGGCGTTTCCGATGGCAGCGTGGAAGGGTCTGGAACATCCACACTGGGGGTGACCTCACTGGACACCGCCTGCGTTTGTAAAATTTCCGGTTCGTTGGGAACCTCTGTTTTAAACTGTGAGGCAATCGCTATTACAAGGGCGATGCTCACAACACCGAGCCCTGTAATTGTAAGTCTGCGTTTTGTTTTTTCTGTCAGTTTCATGTAGGATGACCTCCTTTTCGTGAATGGTTGATGGTATGTTTTTCAATGACACACCATACTACATAAGTTTCCGGAAGTCTATGGATAATCCGAAAACAGCTAAAATAAAGGCATATATTTCGCCTGCGTTTTGAGGTTGATCACCATCGGCGGGAGCAGCTTGCCCCCAAATCGTACCGGAACCTCCAATCGAATCACTGCATCAGCCAGAAATCCACGGCTGTTGTTCGGGCTGCCCGGTGCCAGCGGCATATTTTCTAAGTTCACAGATAGTCGTGAGAGTTTGAATTCCAAGCCATCTCCGGCATATTTCACATGATAGCCGCCTTCGTAGCGCAGCCCCAGCAGATCGTCCAGATACCCGTAGATGTCACCGTAATCAAGGCTTTCCTCAAATTCATCTGCAGATGGCATATACGCTCCGGCATAACCTTCACGGACACCATGATATACATCGTCATAGCTGTCGTTCACGGTGGAAATTACTGCGGATTGAACCGCGTCCCGGACTCCCTGGGCAATGATCGCCAGCCGGATATACTCGGCGGCTCCGCACAGCACCATCAGCAGCACCAAGGCTACTGCAATAATTAAGGGAAACGAGGTTCCTTTGTTATCTTTTAGAATAGCATATTTTTTTCCATTTGTCACTTCCAATACACCTCGCTTTTCCCGCTGGCCTGTGCTTTCAGTGTGACAGGGAAGCTCCCGAAGCCGCCAAAAAGACCGAGATCCGTCTGCGTGGTCACTGTTACGGTGAATTCCTGATTCAGCTGAATTTTTCCGCTTTTCGACCATGAGATATTGGGATTAAGCCCGGTCTTTTCGGTTAGCACCTGCGCCCGCAGGGTGGTTTCACTTCCCACACGTCCGGCGATTTCCGCTTCCCGGCACAGCTCGGCCGCATAGGTGTCCAGCTTATTCTTTGTAACGAATACAGGCAGGACGCTGACTGCCACCGCGATGACCAGCATCACGCACAGCACCAGCACGGCTACGTCAATATAACCTTCACCGCGTCTGTTTTTCAGAACTTTCTTCAGCACAGGGTCACCCCCTCCATGGGATTCTGCTCCTGCTCCATATCCATTTCATGAATGTAACCACTGAGCAGATGCCATGCACCATCACTGAAACGGGCATTTACAACCTCCTGTTCCAGCAGCTCTTCTGCAGGAATTTCCAGAGTATACTCTGGACTTCCCGGATGCCCCTTTGTGCTCTGCCCGTCCAGCAGGAGTTGTGCCTTTTCCGGTGTCAGATACACATATCCGCCTGGTGTCATCATATCATAGGCAACGCCTTGGTGCTTTTCAATGAATTCTCGAACAGTTACAGGGCGATCCTGGTCAGGAGACTGCTCCACTTCTTTTGCCAAAGCATAAAGGCGCTCCGTGTCCTGGCAGTCCATTACCGCCCATAGCGCATGGGAAAAATCCTCATCATGCACCATCTCCATGCCGTTCTCTGCAATCCATCTGTCGCGCATGATTTCCAGAGGATTTTCATAACACAGCAGCCATGCGGCCTGCTGCTCATCCACACAGCTCATGAGGTGTTTTTTTGTCATCTGAACCGCATAGATTTCCTCTGCTTTTTCAATCAGTTCCTCCGGTGCAAGTGCCGCCCATTCTGTGGTAAAAGCATTATAATTATCCTGTATCCGGTCAAACAGCAGGGCTTGATTTTTGTTTTCCATCGTAACACCTCCAATCTAAAACATAGTTCCAAGTGAATTTAAAATCTCCACAGCGATGATGGCGAGATAGGTAAAAAGAAAGCACATCAGCATAATAAAGGAGAATATCCGAATCTTTGGCGGGATCTTCTGTGCCTGCCCCTTGAGTCTCTGAAGCTCCAGCGCTTTAAAATCATGCGCCAACATCTGAAAATAAACAGCGCTGTCATCACCGCGCAGTACGCCAATGAGACCTCTGACCACATCAGAAAGCATGGGCGAATTCAGCCTTGACTCAAACCGGGTCAGCGCCGCTTCATAGCTGGAGGAGCGCATGTCGGCGGTCAGAACATCCAGCTCATGGGCAAAGGCAGGTCCAGCATTCTTCTTGTAGGTTTCAATCATCGCCAGCACATCCCGGCTGGCCTTTAGCGTCTGCTCAATGGTTGCCACAAATCGTGGGAGCTCACCTTCTACCTGCTCCCGCTTCTCCCGAAGCTGCTCGTCGGCACGTTTCGTTTCCTGAAAATAGGTCAGCACTGCCAGTATCAGCAGTACCGGAGCCAGCAGCGGAAGCAGGAACAGGCACGGCAGTGCACCAAGTGCTATGGCTCCGGATTTGGTAATGGCATAGGCCGTATACACCTCCGGTGTCATGGAAATGCCGGAAGCTTTCAGGATATTTGTCATCCGGCTTCGCTTGTACTCATCCATTCGGATGTATTTCGAGAGCTTTACGGCACCTGTCATCAGCCACGCTTCCACTGTTTTAGCAGCTTTCTTATTTTCCTTGCCGGCACCCAGCATGGCCTTTCCGGCGCCCATGGCGGGAAGCTTTAGTACATCTGCCAATATCAGAAATAACCCCGCGGCAATTAGGATTCCGGTAAAAAACAACTGTGTCATCATCCCGGTCACCTCCTGTACTCAATGGGCTTGGTTAGCCGTATCACAAATGCCGCAGAAATAAAGATAGCGGCAGCGCAAATTGCCAGAATGATCTGCCCCACCATAGTGTGCATCAGCGTATGATACCAGCCCCGGTTCAGCATGTACATAATGGGGATATTGCCCACCACCAGCATCGCCATAATGATAAATTCCTTGCGGGGCTCAGATACCAGATACTCCAGCTCCGCATTGACAATCCGCATATCGCTGAGCTTTGAGACAATGGGTGTCAGCGTGGTTTTTAGGCTTCTGTCATAGCGGCAGGAGCTGATGGCATCCACCCATTCATGGAACACATCGTTCTGAATCTTTGGCTTCATGGTATGGAGTGCCGCTTCCACATCCGGGTCAATGAGCTGGGTTTGTGCCAGAAATTCTGTAAACACATTTTTTACCGGCGGATTTAAGTACTGTACGCTTTCCTCAACTGCGGTGAGTATATCCTCGTTTCTTAGATAAGAGGTTGTAATGATGGAGAGCGCGGTTTCCAGCTCGGCCGCCACCGCCTTTTTGTAATGGGACGCTGTCAGCCGGATGTACCAGAAGGGCAGGAACATCAGCCCCGCCGCCAGCACTGGCACCAGAAACACATTGTTTAGCAGAATAGCAAAGGCCGCCCCTGCCGCGAAAAGCAACAGCGACACCGCGCACACCATGGAAAAGCGGCTTGCGCGTCCGGTGAGCTTTAAAATCTCCTGCACTTCAATAATCTCCCGGCGCAGAAAGTGAGCCTTTTTCCGGTTTGTGCTTTCGTTGATCTGCGCACGAATGCTTTGATCTTTTCGGGTCAGAAACCCGAACAAACCATCTGTAAACTCTAAGGGAGAAAGGCCGAGGATGAGAAAAGTTCCTGCAATCAAACCGATGCAGGCAGTTAAAAGGATTCCTGTCATGCGGCACCTCCCATCGCAAGAATGCGCTTCAATGTACTTTGCGGCATGCCGTTTTCCAGCAGCCTTCTCTGCAGGCTCCCTGAGATGCCCTGCACGATCTCATGGTGTCCGGTAATGATGAATTTCCCATTCTCCATACGGTTCTCGGTAATGTGGTACTGGAACAGCGGCCGGAAGTTTCTCGTGCCGTCCGGCAGGATCTCGCATTCCATAATTTCCATGACGCGTCGGGCCTTATTCTCCAGCTGCTTGCAGAACACCACAAGGGGATAGGCTTCTGTCACATAGGCCATGAGGGTTTCATCAGACATATCCACCGCACGTTTGCACAGGGATACCATTCTGCGCCATGTGGCCTCACAGCTGTTAGAGTGAATTGTGGTCAATACCGTGATACCGGTTCGGGCTGCCTCCTGGGCTGCGTTTGCCTCGGCGCTTCGCATTTCTCCCACCACTACATAATCGGGGTTAAAGCGCAGAGACATATCCAGAAGACTGGTCTGCGTAATCCGCTGCCGTTCATTTTCACTGTCGCGGGTCAGGGTGTGGATGACACTGTTTACGACTTGCCCATCCCTGCGCCTTACCAATGCAAGCTCGCGGGAGCCGTTCTCAATGGTAAAGATACGCTTTCCATCCGGGATAGTGGTCAGAAGCCATCCCGCCAGTGTGGTCTTGCCGGAGCTGGTGGCTCCTGCCACGCAGGTAGACACCCCGTATCGCAAACATTCCGATAAAAAGTCCAGCATCGGCTCCGTGGCTGTACCGCCTCCGGTAAAGTCATCCTTTTGCATAGACTGCGGGTTTACAATACGGATAGAGGCGGCTACGCCGACATCTTCATCCACCACCGGAGACTTTAGAACCGCAATACGGATATTTTTGCTCAGATGTCCCAGAGCGGTAGGGCTGGCATTGTCAAGCACCATGCCGGACACATGCAGCATGCGGCGCACCACGTTGATTGCGTGTTCAGGACTTTCAAAGTGTTCTTCCAGCTTTCTGGTGATTCCATTGCTATACTGGACCTCCACATCATCCCAGGCATTCACGTCAATTTCCTCAATGCCCTCCCCGAAGATGTACTTGGTCAGGAAGGAAAACTCGGCCATTTCGGTATAAATCGCGTCGGTGAGCTGTTCCTCGGTCATTTCCGCCACAGCTAACCGGTTATCCTGGAGGTACTTTGAAATGTAGCGCTTGATCTGCTCCTTTCGTTCACCATTGCTTCCATCTGTAATGAGCCCCGCATATTGGGAAGAAATATGGGCCTGAACCTCCCTGAGGACTGAACCAAATTCATGGGTATTTGAGGATGAAAAAAACAGGCTCTGAGAGCCTGCCGCAGTTCGTGTCTTATCTATTTTCATAACCGGAGCAGATACCGTCTGCCGGTCTGCTTTTCCAGGCTTTTTTCGGCTCATACGCCAAACACCTCCTTTGCTATTTTTTCAATCTCCTTGCGAAAGCCCCGGCTGTCCTTGAGGCTCAGCTCCCCAAACAGATTTCCGCACAGAGCCAGATTTTCCATCTCTTCGGAATGCGGAAGCTGAAATACCACATTTCCCAGCACTTGTTCAATATGCTCTCCCGATTGATTGGAGCGTACATTGGATGCCACCTTATACTGCTTATCTGCATCCCATTTCTGATCCTTCAGCAGGGGAAGCTGGCTGGACAGATAGCTGATGGATTTTAAGTCGCAGTTTACCAGGCGGAGAACGGAGTCCGCCTCCAGAAGAGAAACCGCCGACAGAATGTCGTGAGCAATATAGCTGCCACAGTCGATGATGATGTAGGGTGCGATGTCTCGCAGGTGATCGATCAGTTCCGCCGCCAGCTCCTGGCTGTAGGGCGGATAGGTAAACACATTTTCTCCCTTGAGCATGCCAATCATGGTCAGGTTGCCGATTTTCTTATGGGTCACGCAGTTCTGTTCAATGAGCAGATCGCTTACATGGGTGGCGGCAAGGATACTGCCAAGAGAGCGTTCGCATTCCAAGTCACCGGGCGGGCAGATGCAGGGAAGCATGGGGGCGGTCATATCACACAGCAAAAGTGCCACGTTCTTTTTATGTTCGGCAAGGTATTTAGCAAGACGCACACTAACGGTGGTCTTGCCGCTGCCGGGGCTGCCCCATACTGCCAGCACCTGCACATCCTGTTCCGGTTCCTCCGGCAGGGCTTCTGTTTTATCTCGGGAGAACAGGCTTCCCTTCATAAAGTTCAGCATCTTATTCACCTCCTGCTTCTGTGGCAGGAGCCTCCGTTTCAGCAGATGGTTCTGTGCCGGAAGGCTGCGCTGTTTCAGTATTGTCCGATACTGCCGGTACGGGATACAGCTTGGCGATAACCTCATCCTGCAGCTTAGTAAACTGAACGGCATTTTCCTTGGACCCCCTGAAAACAAGTGAAAGATGGAGCTTTCCATCCGCTTCTAGCGCTGCAAGGATTTTTGCTTGTTCGGGCGATACAAGCAGTGTCACAGTAGAGGGAAGCTCCTTTTCATTTTCATCTTCATCTTCAGAAATCTCTCCGGTATCTGTGTCATAGCCGGTGCTGGCCGTGACGCCAATCACCTCTACATAGGTCAGTTCCGGGGGGATGACTGTGGCTCCCTGCTTTTTATAGTCCGGTGCAATGACCGAGACAATATCACCTGAGATGAGCTTGCCGGAAAGCCCTTGGGCAAAGTTTTTGATGCTGACCGAAATGGCCTGCTTGTCACCATTTAAGCTGTACAGATAGGCATTTTCAGCAGCTGGAACGTCAGATAGCTTGTCGGTAAGGATATAATCTCCGGGAAACAGATCCGCTTCGGCATATTTGCCGATCACCGAATCAGGCTGGCGCATTAAGTTCTCTGGCAGGTTATATCTGCCCACCTCCACCGTCTGCACGGTATCCTTTGTGATCTGGTCGCCGGCTTTGATCTCCTTTACCACCCGGACAATACTTGTTTTCTGCGATACGCTTTGGTTAAACAGCGGAGTAAGCGCAAAGCAGATGAGTAACGAAAGCACGATGCAGAGTACCCCCAGCATCGTGCGGTTTTTTAGAAAACTCATAGAGACAATTCCTCCTTCTTTCTATTAAAATCGGATCAGGATCAAAAATAGCGGTGGTTTCGGAATCTGCGGATAAGCAGTGCTGTCACTGCAGCAACAGGAACCGCAACACAAGCGACAGTAAATAATGTTTTTTTCATGGGATAGTCCTCCTTCAAACTAAAAAATAGGCTGCAAGGCAGCCAATGGATAGAAAAGGTGCGAGGGGGTATGCCCTTGGCACAGTCCTCCCGCGCAGTTTTTGGATCATAAAACATAGCGCATGAAACAGAAGAAGCAGGATAAGTCCTGCCATTAACGCTGTCATTCCGTTGTAAAAGCCTAGCACCAGACCGGAAGCCGCCATGAGCTTGATATCCCCGCCGCCCATGCCGCCCCATAACAGGGCGGCACTGAGCAGGACGAGGCTGGGAATCAGACCAAGCAGTTTTTCCGGCGTGAAATCAAGCAGAGCGGTCAGGGCGATGCATAGACACAGCATGTCGGGGACGATCCGTTTGTAGATATCCCAAGCGGATACCGCAATCAACAGGACAATAAAAAAGCCGCCCTGCAGTAGGAGCGACGGATCAGCCACCATAATTGAACATATCAACGATACGCTGTTTTAATGTAGGCAGGACGGTTTCACCGAACAGGGCATACAATCCGGCCAGCACCAGAGCACCAATGACAACAGCCATAAGGATCTTGATGGCCGTGTCGACGAAATTTTCCCCGTCCTTTCTACGGAGCAGAGCCTGTGCTTCCAGTGCCTTTGTGGTGAGCTTATTGGTTACCTTGGATACAAATTTTTTCATTGAAATGACCTCCATTTTATTTGATTTGGTTTTTAATATTGGTGAATGGGTGACACGGCAAGACTACAGCCCTGCCATCTGCATACCGGGCTGCTGTTCCGGCTGGGACGCCTGTTCCATCAGCTGTCTGCCCTGGGTTTGACTCTGTGTCAGTGCCTGCTGGTAGGCATCGACAACCGCTTGATTCAGCTGCTCGCGAAACTCCTTGGTGACCGGGAAGCAGATATCCTTGTACTCGCCATTGCCCGCCTTATAGCTGGGCATGGCAATAAACAGCCCCTTGGTGCTGTCCACGATTTTAACGTTGCGGATGGCAAAGCAGTCGTTTAGGTTAACCGATGCGTAAGCCCTGACATTGCCGTCCGGACGAATGGAACCGATTTTAACGTCGATCTTCATAGGGAGCGGCTGTTCAGCGGTGGTCTGTGCTATTTTCGGTGCAGTTTGCGTTTTACTCATGGGTGATTCCTCCTTCTTCAGATTCTTCTATTTGCAGGGTCTGCTCCCCGGCCTGTAGGAGTGCCTGACGGTATGCTTCCAGTACCTCTTCGTTGATCTGCTCCCTAAGCTCTTTTACGATAGGAAAGCAGGTGTCCCGGTACTCGCCGGAGGTACTTCTGCGGCTGGGCATAGCGGCAAACAGACCGGTGGGCGTTTCGATGACCTTCACTCCCCGGACAACAAAGCAATCTGCCAGCGTAATGGATGCAAAGGCTCTTACCCTGCCATTTAAGTGAATCGTATTGATACGAGCATCGATTTTGATGGGTGTTAATTGCTGGTTCATGTGTTTTCCTCCTTCATTTTTAGGCAATAAAAAACAGCCCTATGGCTGTGTTGTCTGTGGCTACAGATTCATTTGCGGCCCCTCAATTTGTTCCTGCTCCGGCGCTTGAAATGAGATTTCCTTGAAACCGAAGGTATCACAATAATGAAAGGTGCTGCCGCTTTTATCATACAGCTCCAGCACATCCGACATAGATAAACTGTGCCCTTCATAGCCGGGTGGGTGGTCAACATTAAATTTGGTATAGAGTGCTTCCAGATCATTGGTGTCCACCTCGCCGTCGTACACCACCTGATAGCTGGCGGGGTCCGGTTCTCCGAAGCGTCTTGTAAAGTCATCATAGCTGATGAATTTCATCATCACATCCGTTTCAGGTGCAATCTGCCACACACGGCAGCGCCTTAGCAGTGCAGTGTTGCCCTCCGGATCGAGGGTCCCCGCCGCCAGACGCTCGAAGGTGCCAGGCGTCCATTCCACTTCCAGTCCCTTTTTTTCTGTGAGATAGGATTTCAGTTCATCGGTTTGGAACATAGGATCGACCACAGCATTTTCCCCGGAGAGATAGCCTGCCGTGTTTCCGTAGTACAGAATGCGGTTATTTTTAATCTGAATGTTACTCATGAAAAGCCCTCCTTTCCAGGTGAGGCTGATTATTGGAAGTAAAACTCCACACTGTAGGTGATGTTGGATTTGTTGTAGGGTAGGCAGCCAACGCCACGCCATATTTCTATGGCAGGTTTTTGTCTGCCCCCCTCCGAACCGTACGTACACCTTTCAATGTATACGGCTCTCCAATTGTTTCTAAATCATTTTCCGCCATGGATATCCCAGTGACAGTCTTTGCATACGATTAAGGTCTTTCTGTTCATTTTTGACATTATTAAAACCCAATTCGGTATATG
>DGRE01000066.1 GCA_002389905.1 Hungatella sp. UBA4396
GGGTTTTTTTGTCCGTGATACAGCAAAAAATGCCGCCACTTATGAAAGTGTCGGCAAATCAGTCTTTTGGTTTTTCTTTTCCATGGTAACTGCTTTCCAGGATATCAGCAATAGCCCACTGGCCAGCCAGACCGCTCTTTCCCCTAACCAGAAAGACAGCGCACCTCCGGCCACGGCTCCAATGAAAAAGGCGGACAAAATTCCAGTGTAGTGGTATGCCCTTGTCCTGCACTCCCTGTCATCTCTGGCAAATCCTTCATAATACATTTCCGCACAGGAACGCATATTTCCAGTGCAAAAAACCGGCGCATAGGCGGCATTTTTGCCGAAGCTCCGGAACGAGCAGAACTGTACTGCCGCCGTAAAGGACACTGCCGTATTGGCAAACAAGTGCGGAAGGGTGTGAGGAATAAAACCCACAAGGAACAGCACCGCCGTCTCCAAAAGCAATACCCCTGACATCCAACGCACCTGTTCCCTGTTATAAATATAATAAAAATGCCTTGCAAGAAAAATGCCGGCCCAAAATGCTGCAATAGGCACAAAGGCCAGCCCCATTCCCCTATAATCCTTTAAAAGAAGGCGGATTGCGGCCAGAACAAAGTTTCCCGTCTGGCCTGTTGCAAATACGCCTCCTCTGTCAACATAGGAATATGCATCCATCACTCCGCCTGCTGCCGCCAAAAGCATGTGAAACCGGATGCGGTCTGTAAGCTTTATTTCCGGTTGATTTTCCATACGACAATATCTCCCTGTACCTTTATTCTATGACTCACAATTGAGGTCACGAAAGCTGATGGGCTTAATTCCCAGCTCCTCCAGCCGCCTTTTGACCTCTGAGTCTACCAAAAATTCATGATCCTTTAAACGCTCAAATGTCATACCTGAAATATCGAGAATTTTCTGGTCTAAAAATCCCGGATGAAGCACGAACAATCCGATTTCCCCGTCCTCAATCTGCATGGTATCTTCATCCAGATACTTGCTGAAGGGAAGCCCCGTTTTATAGAATTCATACTGGACCGGGCGGTTTCCCACCCGTTTCCAGCACACATTCTGGTTCCCGCTGATAGGTACATAGCGGATGCCGTACTTCTCTGCCACCTTGAGCACTGCACGGGTCATGACAGGAGTTGATACGGAATGGGAATCCATGTATTCCGGCAGCTTTCCGTTCAGTTCCATAAACCTTTTTACCTGTGCCTCTGCCTCCTCATATACTTCCTCATAGATAAAGGGGTCCTCTCCCGCCGCAACCTGTTCCCTGCGGATTCTGGAACAGATAAACCTTCCATTTTCATCAGTCAGCCCTTTTAACTCCTTCCCCTCAGCACAGGGAGTCCCTACAATCAAGTTCAAATGGAGACCAAGGCAGATGTCCGGATAGCCCTTTATCAACCGGGCGGCACTTGGAGAAGCTTCCATATTTACAATCATCCCCATGCAAGTCACCACACCGTATTCCGCCGCCGACAGACAGCCTGCTGTCACAGCCTCGCTGATTCCTAAATCATCCGCTCTGATTATCAAACGTTTCATATATGTAAGCTCCCTTTATCCTTAAAATATTCCAAAGGCTGCCAAAATAATGCAGGCCACCAGAAGACCTGTTACAAGAACTGCGGCATTATATCCCTTTTTTAAAAGCTTCACAACTCCAAAGGTAACAGCCAGGGAAAGGATTCCGGGCATAATAGAATCCAGCACATCCTGAATCACTACCTCCGTGCCTCCAAAGGTCCAGGTAAGCCCCAGCTTTACAGACACCATACTGGCTACCATAGCTCCTACCATCACAAGTCCCAATGTGGAAGCCGCCTTGGTAACGATTTCTAAAAGTCCGCTGTTAAACACCCTTTCGATAAACGTGGAACCCAGGGAATATCCGCTGCGGATCAGAATATATTTCACCAGAAGGCTGGTACCGCCATAAAGCAGCATGAACAGCAGAACTCCCGCCAGGTTGCCTGTGGTGCAAAGAGAGATTCCAATACTGGCAGCAATCACACGGATGGTATTAAAGAACAGAGAATCCCCGATTCCGGCCAAAGGCCCCATCAGTGCTGTCTTAACATTGGTGATGGTGGCCCCATCCACAGACTTTTTCTGAGCCTTATCCCTTTCCATGGCATAGACCAGGCCATAGATGAAGCCTGCCATGGAGGAATGGCAGTTAAAAAACTCATTGCTCCTTTTTAAGGCTTCTGTCCTCTCCTTCTCATCGTCCTTATAGCACTCGTTAATAGCCGGAATCATGGTATAGGCAAATCCCTGTCCCTGCATTTTTACAGAATTAAAGGAACCAAACAAGAGGCCGGACCTCCAGAAAATCCGGTTTATCATCTTATTTTCCTGTTTTGTCAATGTGTTTTTCATGCAAAGAAGTCCTCCTCGTCATCATCATTCACAGCAGCAGAAGCTGTCTGGCGCTGTTTCTTCATTTCATTTAAATCCATATCCCTAAACAGCTCAACAATGGCAATGATGCTGCCTATAAGGGCAATAGCCAGAGTGGGAAGCTTCATATAAACCACCATTACAAATCCCAGGAAAAAGTAAGCGCCCAGCTTTTTCGTCCAGATCATGCTGATCAGAATGCCAAAGCCCACTGCCGGAAGCATTCCGCCTGCTGCTGAAAGGCCTTTCTGGATAAATGCAGGAAGCATACCCAGAACCTGATTTACCTTGTCAATGCCAAATGCCACTGCCAGGAAAATAACGATGGTAACCGCTCCTCTTCGGATAGTAAAGTTATAGATCACATGGAGCAGGGCGAACCTCCTGTCCTTTCCCTCTGCCGCAAGCTTGTCAAAATATGTGGAAAAATACACATGAACCGGAGCTGTCAGGCTGTTGACCGAGGCCGCTGCCGTACCGATGGGAAGGGATAATGCCAGAGCAGTTTCAATATCCGAACCGCCTATGATTACAAAGGCAACTGCCAGAACTGCAGCAGCCGTCGGGTCTGAGGGCACGGAACCTCCAATAGGGGAAATCCCCATATAAATGGCCTCCAGGGATGCACCCATAATAATTCCCGTCCGCAGATCTCCCAGAATCAGGCCCATAATTGGGGCTGTCACAATAGGACGGATCATGGTCTGCCAGCCAAGGGCATAGTCAACATTGAATACAAAATGAAAGCTCAATGCAATAATCAAAGCATATTTAATATTTTCCATCTTCGTTTTCTCCTTCCGCCTATGCCTGTTTCAGCACATCGGCCAGTTTTTCCTTTCCCTCAGATGCAGTCATCTGAACATGGCAGGGGATTCCTGTATCCAGAAGCTTCTTTAAGGTATCAATCTCATCTTCATTGGCAAACAGCGCCGTTGACAGGCTTTTCCGGCGGTTCGCCTCCTTTTCCTGCCTTCCGTAATTCCCCACATTGATTTCCGGGATTCCCGGAACGGAAGCGGCAATCTCTAAGGCATCCCCAGGATTATCCACGATTACCAGAATGGACATGCTCTCGCATCTTGGATCATTTAAAAGCTGGATGGCCTCTTTCACCGTCTTAATGGTCACTTTCATCCCTTGGGGAGCAGCCATCTTCAAGCTCATCTTCACAATATCGTCAGAGGCGGCCTTATCATTTCCAACCACAATTGCCGACACACTGAGCAGTTTGGACCAACCCGTTACAATCTGTCCGTGAATCAGTCTTTCATCAATTCTCAATAATTTAATCATTCTTCATTCACTCCTCAAAAAAATTATCTTCATCCGGCTTTTGCTCCAGACGTTTTACATACTGCAAATGTTCCCTTCCCTGCTCCACAATCCGCTCAATTTCCTCCTGGCTGTAGCGTTCCTTTTCTCCCATGACGAATTCAAGTACAGTTGCCAGATTGTAGCCGGTGATCAGTTCCACTCTTGGGTCCTCCAGGAACCGGACCATCTTTTGATGAACGCTGCCCCCTAAAATGTCCGCAAACAGAATGCACTGGCCATCAGCCGGAACCCGGTTCAGAAGCTCTGCCAATTGTTCCCCAGGGTCGGAATCATCCAGGTATGCATTTACAAAAGCTACATTTTCCTTCCTGCCGAACAGCAGCTCCAGTGCGCTTACCGTCCCTCCTGCCAGAGAACCATGGGAACCTAATATAAATTGTACCATTTCCCTCTCTCCTCCTTTGTTTGATGGCTTTATTATAACAGCATCACCTGATAAATAAACCACGAAAACTGCGTCTTTATTGGTGCTGCATGGAATTTATCACTATTATTCGTGCAAAAAATGCATACTCAGGTTATTTCCTGAGCATGCATTTTTCCAGAGCCTCCCGGTACAGGTCGTCTGCTTTTCCCTTTAAAAGTCTTTGAAAGAGGGAATCATCCTTTGCCAGCGTCCGAAGCACAATTTCTAATATTTTAAGGCTTGAGCCCCCGCGTACCTCCATAGATAAATAAACCACATATTTCACAACATTGTCCTTCCATGACAACGCTTTTTCCAGTTCAAATATCTCCACCCCATCCTGCCCCGCCTCTCCCGGCAGACTGCAGAGAATGAGGATATGATTATAGCTGTGCAGATTAAACTGGCCGGAGTATTTCAGCCACCGCTCCTGAAAAGCTTCGCCCTGCTTCTGATTTTTAAAATGCTTAAATGCCAGCATCTGCAAAATCATCTCTACGGAATCGACGCGGTAATTCAAATAGATCCGGGCCTCCTTTAAATCAGGCAGCTCACCAAACCATCTCTGTTTTTTTAATATGATGGTCCTAAAAATCATGTCGCATTCGTTGATTCCGATAAAATAGCTGATTTTTACAGGCACCATGGAAAACAGAAAATTCGGGATATTATGGGCCGTGAAAATGCCGTCATACTCCTCCAGATTCATGGACCGCAGCTCATACACCTCTGCAATATCAATCCGGTTTAAATAGTCCCCCAGCTCCCGGCGAAGACTCCGTTCCACAGACCGGACTGCAAATTTAGAGTTTTCGGCAATCAGGATTACATTGGACTTTTCAAATTCCAGAGGAATGAAATCCAGCAGATTATAAATTAAGTACGCCAGATTCAGCATATCATATTCGCTGACCTGCCCCTTCAGCTCCTTTTCCAACGCCTCAATAAGACGGATACAGACCGCCACGCAGACAGGGCTTTGAAGAATATTCCTTCCAATATGATTGGTTCTTGTAGGCGAGCCCTGAATTTCTTTAATATCAAACCGCTGTTTGATACAAAGGGATACCAGAATGTGCATCAAATCCTGCTTAAAATAAGGGGACAGCTCCGGAGCTAAAGCGTATTCCTCTTTTAAGATTGCCGTGATCTGCCCGCACAGCCCCGTTGCCTCCAAATAAAAACCGGCATAGGCCTCAATATCATAAACATCATCCAGCATGTCCCGTCCTACGGTCAGATGGAGAGCCAGATAGACCCTGTCTGCCTCGTCAAGCAAACCAAAATCCGGAAAATGCTCTGCCAGTTCCCCGATAATCCGGTCCGCATACCCGTATTCCGGAAACTTTTTCACCTGTTCCATATCCGTTTCAGACAAGGCCATGGGAAAGCCTCTTCTGGCCCGGCTGCGCATCAAAATCAGGTGAATCACCAATTTTTGAGAGCAGTAATCCGGAACAATGATATTTAAAGAAATCAGGTTCTGCATCAGCACCTTACGGATGTTCAGCCGTTCTTCAAAGTCAAAGTCAAAGGCCTCTAAAAAGCCTTCTGCACGAAAAAACGGCTGGACTCTATGGAGATAAAATTCAAAATAATCTACCATACAGATACGCAGATGGTACTCATCCGCCCTGATTCTCAACCCATTGCCCGGCCTTGTTTCAATTCCTATACCGTAATAAGCCAGCATTTCCCTGGCTTCCTTCATTTCCCTTACAAGGGCTCTTTTATTGACATAGAGGCCGTCTGCAAAGTCTTCTGCTTTCAGATAACCGGGAGCTGTCAGAAGCCTTCGGATGATATAGTTCACCCGCTCTTTAAAATCCGTGGGAACCACACTGGCCGAGCGGTATTTGGAAAACATGCTTTCCCGGATTTCATGAAAGTTTTCCGGGTCCTCATACTGAAGATAATATCCGCACCCTGATTTAGAAACCAGGTTCAGCCCCACATCTTTCATCAGCTCTTTTAATACCCTGATTTCTTCCTTCACAGTGCGGACACTGATTTTTGCAATCTTAGAAAGTTCTTCACTGGTAACCGGACGGTTTGCCTCCAGTAATGCCAGAAAAATACAAAGCTGCCTGTTGTTATAAAACTTCAAAAATTCACCTGCTCTCTCGCCATATCCGGGCCTGCTATATTGGAATCATACCAAACTGCCCATGATATGTAAAGATTCTCTGCTGAATTATAATACTGAGGCTCCGCCCTCATCCGGGGACAGCTTTTTCAAAAGCCAATATCCCCCATATGCCGGAATCTCCACCGCTTTTCCTTCCATCTCTTTTCCTGTTACCAGATCCGTATACACACCGTCATCCTCGTTGATCCAGGCCACTTTATCAAGTCCGCTGAAGTTATAAAGGGCAATCAGCTTTTCTCCTGTCCCTTCCCGTATAAGCCCCAGGACAGAATCATCCCAGGTATCTGCTGCTCTTACCTTCGCCTCCGTCCCAAAGACAGGATGAAGCCTCCTGATTTCTTCCAGTTTCTTAAGGCCGTTGAATATCCGTTCCTGGACGCTTCCTCTTTCCTGCCGTTTTTCTGCCAGATCCCATCTGAAATCTCCCCGGTGCAGGTACCGGGAATCATCCTGCTTCCTGGGATCGTCATGGTAAGAGTAATCATTTTCCTGCCCGACCTCATCTCCGCTGTAAATAACCGGAATGCCGGATTGTGACAGCATATAGGCATGAAGCATAAAATTCAGCCTTATGGCCCTGTCTGTTTCCTCTTCATTTCCTTCGTATACGGCTTTTTCAATTCCGCACAGGGAAGCCGTGGTTCCGCACAGTCTGGCATCTCCTGATTCCGGATCAGAATTATACAACTCTCCCCTGGAAAAGGAGCCCGGATACTGCCCTGTCAGGAAATCATTTAGGTATTTTTTATGGCTGGTTTCTTCTATTCCAAACTGTTTCAACCACTGGTAATCAAGCCCCCACCCAATGTCATCATGACAGCGCAGGTAATTTAAAAATACATACTCTTTAGGGAGTCTGCTCACCGCTTCCATCTGCTGGCGCAAAAGCCCTACATCCCTTGTGGCAACGCTGTTCCAGGTGGCGGCCATGGTGGTCACATTGTAAAGCATATGGCACTCCGGCTTTTCCACACTTCCAAAATACGGCACCACTTTATCCGGTTCCATCACCACTTCCCCCAGAAGAAGAACCCCCGGACAGATGATCTCACAGATAATTCTTATGATTCTCACAATATTGTGGACCTGAGGCAGATTCCGGCAGTTGGTGTCCAACTGCTTCCAGATATAAGGAACCGCATCAATGCGGATCACATCAATTCCCTTATTCACCAGATTGATCATATTTCCAATCATCCCGTTAAGCACCAGAGGATTCCAGTAATTCAAATCCCACTGGTAAGGATAAAATGTGGTCATGACATATTTCCCCGCCTCCGGCACCCAGGTAAAATTGCCCGGAGCCGTAGTGGGGAACACCTCGGGAACGGTCTTCTCAAACTGAGCCAGAAGATCAAAGTTGTCATAGAAAAAATACCTGTCCTGGTACTCTCTGTCCCCTTCCCTGGCTCTTTTCGCCCACTGATGTTCCTCTGAGGTGTGGTTCATTACAAAATCCAGGCAGAGGCTGATGCACCGTTTATGGCATTCCTCCGCCAGGCTTTCTAAATCCTCCATGGTTCCAAGCTCTTCCCTCACCTTTCCAAAGTCAGAGACAGCATATCCCCCGTCACTTTTTCCTTCCGGTGTGTCCAGAAGAGGCATTAAGTGCAGATAATTGATTCCGCATTCTTCAATATAATCCAGATGCCTCTTAACGCCCTCCAGATCTCCTGCAAAAGCGTCCACGTACATCATCATTCCGGCTATGCCGTTTCCTTTATACCACGCCGGATTTTTACTGCGGATGCGGTCCAGCTCCTTTAATCCTTCTTTTCTGGACTGGTACCAGCTATACATCTGACCGCACAAGTCCTCAAACTCCGGCATTCGGTTTTCATATAATTCACAGTACAGCCATTTCAGCTCGTCATAGTACATTTGAAACCGTTTTTCATATTCTCTGCAATATTCCATTTGTTTCATTTTCCCCTGCCTTCTGCTCCTGCAAAGCTTCGGTCATTCCACCGTATAAAGAAGGAGCTCTTCCTTCCTGCCGGTGCATATGCCGCTTCCCAGGCCATATACCGTATTGGTAATCACAAATTCCCCGTTATTTACAAATACTTCAATCAGATTGGGGTCCACATAGACATCCAGGTGATATCCCTTCTTTAATTCCGGAGTGGAAAAAACCATCCTGCGTCCCTCGCTTTTACCGGACACCATGCTCCGGTCCGTACAGATTTTTCCTTCCCTGCGGAAAATACGGTATCCCCCTATGTTGATCTCCTCCCCCTCTTCCAGCTCAATGGACAGACGGTATCCCGCCTCTCCGCTTTCAAACGGAGTTTCAATCTGCCTGCAATAGGCTTTTTTCACATTGGGATGGGGGCGGAAGAAGATGTGTCCATCCTCCGCCTCTGCCACTCTGGGCATACAAAACATCCCATTCCATTCCCCGTCAACAGCCTCCGGCATACGGGCCCAGGCCACCATAATCCTTCTGCCCTCTTCATCCACCGTACTCTGTGCCGCATATAGATCCAGGCCATAATCCATATATTGATAATGATCCGGTATTTTCATGGTACAGGAGGCTTCATCAAAGTCCACCATCATGCAGATGGCCTGGCTTTCCTCCTCATACCCATCCTTTAAAAATCCTATGGGAGAAAGGGTCAGAACCTTTCCCCCCTTTACCTCAAAATAATCCGGACATTCCCACATCCAGCCAAATCCGGCCTTTGATACGGAATTTACATAGGACCAGTGATGCAGGTCATTGCTTTTGTAAAAAAGGAGCTTTCCGCTGCCTTCCGGCCCGCCGGTTCCAAGAACCATGTTCCAGCCGTTTTCTCCCCTCCATACCTTAGGATCTCTGGTATGGGCTTTATGAGCCACCTCGGGGTCTTCAAAAGGAGGAATGATCATCCGCTTATCCCTGACGTTGTCAAAATGAAACCCATCCTCCGATGTAATCATCATCTGAGCAGAGACAAACTGGTCCCCAAGGCAGCGATTGGTGTCCTCCGGATCTTCTTCCAGATACTTAACACCCGTGTAAAAAAGATACATATTTCCATTGTATTCCACCCCGCTGCCGGAAAAACAGCCGTCCCGGTCTCCCGGTTTCGTAGGAAAAAGGGCGATCCCCCGATGTTCCCAGCAAATTAAATCCTCGCTTACCGCATGGCCCCAATGAATCCTCCCCCATCTCGGTTCATAGGGAAAGCACTGGTAAAATATATGGTATTTTCCCTGATAATAGATAAATCCGTTGGGATCATTGATCCAGTTCCCCGGAGCTTTTATATGTATCATATTTTTAGTCATAGTAATCAAGCCCTTTTTATTTATTTTACCGCCCCGGCAACTACACCGCTGACGATTTGTTTCTGAAGCAGGATATATAAAATCAGTACCGGTATTACGCATAAGAGCAGCCCGGCCATAATGGTTCCGTAATCTGCGGAATAGGTTCCGTAAAAACTGTAAGTAGAAAGCGGCAGTGTCAGCAGCTTTTTATCGGACAGCACCAGAGACGGCAGCAGGAAATCATTCCAGAAAGCCAGTGAATTTAAAATTACCATAGTAGAAATGATCGGCTTCAACAGCGGAAAAACAATCATGAAAAATGTCTGCCTGTGGGTACAGCCGTCAATGTGTGCGGCTTCCTCCAGGGCCAGGGGCACATTTCCCCTGATAAAGCCGTGAAACATGAATACAGACATTGCCATGGAAAATCCCGTATGCATGAATATCAAAGTGACTCTGTGGTTCAGCACACTCAGCTTCCCTCCGTAAATGCTGACCAAAGGAATCATAATGGCCTGGAAGGGGATGATCATGGACGCTACCATCAATACAAAGGTGATTCTGGATATCATATTGTTGTTCCGTACGATGTAATAAGCCAGCATTGCCGCCAGAATCGTCACCAAAAGTGTGGCCGATGCAGTTATGATAAAGGAGTTTGTAAATGCATTTAAAAAGTCCATCTGCCTGAAGGCTTTCTCAAAATTATCAAAGGACAGTCCTTTGATGGTAAAAAGCCATGAAAACGGATTCTTGATAATGTCCCGTTTCTGTTTCAGCGAATTGATGAGCACCATGCAAAACGGAAACATATAGAGGATGAATACGAGCACCAGCCCCACCACAGCCGTTCTGTTTGCTGCCTTTTTCTTTTCTCCTCCAACACCTGTCTGCTTTTCCATTATGCTTCCACCTCCTTCTTCTTTGTCAAATACACCTGGATTCCGCTGATACATGCCACGATCAGGAACAGAATCAGTGCCTCCGCCTGGCCCACGCCAAACTGCCTTGAAGTAAAGGCTTTTTCATACACATGCATTGCCGCCATTTCTGTGGTCCCGTAAGGCGCTCCTGCCGTTAAAGAAAGGTTTACATCGTATACCATAAATGCCCTGGACAGGGTCAGAAACAGGCAAATCGTAATAGAAGACATCATAAGAGGCATAATAATGTCCTTCATCTTCCTCCACCCCGATGCTCCGTCAATGGTGGAAGCTTCCAGCACATCCTCACTCATTCCCATAAAACCAGCCACATAAATAAGAATCATGTACCCTGAAAGCTGCCATACTGTGACGATCACCAGGGCTGCAAAAGCCTTTGACGGCTCTGAAAGCCAGGAAGCCTCAAATAAGCCCCAGCCTGTTGATTCTCCAATCCCTACAAATACCCTGGAAAATACAAACTGCCAGATATATCCCAAAACAATTCCTCCGATCAGGTTTGGCGTAAAAAATCCTGCCCGGAAAAAATTCTGTCCCTTGATTCCCCTTGTCAGCAGGTAGGCAATGAAAAATGCCAGCACATTGACTAAAACCACCACCACGATCACATACCGGAAGGTGAGAAGAAGGGACCGCCAGAACTGGCCGTCTTTCACCACTCCCCCGAAATTTTGCAGACCTACGAAGTTTTTTACATCAGAAACCCCGTTCCAGTCCGTCAGTGTCAGATATACGCCATAGACAAACGGAAGGATCACAACCGCTAAAAAGCAAAACAACCCAGGCAAAGCAAACATGAAAAAGTCTTTATTTTTTGAACTCATTTGACACCCCTCCCCTATTTCTGGCTCTCCCAGTAACCTTCAACCGATTCTGTTAATTCCTCCCGTCCGCTTCTTCCTGCAAGATATTTCTGCATGGCAGCCCCCAGGGCAGACCAATGGTCATTTGGCACGATGGCAGACGCATTGAATGCTTTTTCCTCATGTACCTTATTATATATATCCCGGCTTAAGGGATCAGCCGGTTCATATGGATTGTTCTGAAACGGAGGAATTAAGTTGCACGTTTTTACAATCATCTGCTGTCCGGTCTCGCTGAATACCATCCATCTTAAAAACTCCTTTGCCGCTTCCCTTTCTTTCTCTGACACAACCTTCCCGTCTACCATAATCTGCTTGGAAGGAGATGCCTGGATATGGCTGTTTGCAAAATCCCGGGGATCGTCACTTAAAAAATATGGAAGGAATCCATATTCATCCTCATTTTCAGCCCCTGCTTCCCGAAGATTGGGCCACGCCCAGTTGCCGTTAAACCAAAAAGCAGTTTTTCCATCGGCAAGGTCAATAGCCATCTCATCATAATCAGCTCCCAAGGGGTCCTTTTGGGCTACATTATGCTCTTTCAGCACATCAAACATATTTAAAAACTGATCCAGGCGGCTATAAGTTTTTAAATCCAGCGCCCCTGCCTTAATGGCTTCTATGGCTTCCTGGGCTCCCTCAGAGGTTCCGTCATAAGTCTCATATATGTATTGCAGATGGTGAGCTCCCAGGGACCAGTCTTCCTTTGCCAGGACCACCGGCCGTTTCATGCCTGCAACCTCCAGTCTGTCCAAAAACTCTATGAATTTCCTTTGTGTTGTCAGGGCCGAAGGATGAAACTCCTCTCCCAAAAGCTCCTCAATCACCGCTTTGTTATAAATCAGGCCCCGGCCTTCGATACAAAGAGGAAAACTGTAAACCATTTCATCCACCTTTGTCAGATATTCCTCTGCCTCTGCAGTCCAGGGCTCCCCCGTCAGATCAGCCGCTTTTTCCTTTGCCAGAGCAATGACATCCGTAGTATCCAAAATGGCCATGGTAGGCGGCGTCCCGGAATTATACATGCTGACTACCTTTGTGTAGGGAGAATCTCCATCCGTCACCGGCATAACCTCCACATGGATTCCTGACTCCTGTTCAAATATTTCTGCCATCTTCGTAAGCGCCACCTGTATTTCCGCCTTTGAATTTAAAAGCGTGATCCTTGCCTCGGACAGGGAAGAATCGTATTCAAACGTATCAATAGAAATATCAATCGGTTCCTCCTTTACCACTTTGCCGGGATCATCCGGATCACTTGCAAAGCCAAACCGGCATCCAGTCAGCACTGCCGCCGCCAAAACCATAAAAAGCCCCAGTTTGACGGCTCTGGTAAACATCTTCTTTTTCATTACCCGCTCCTCCTTGTTATGTTTGAAACCTTATAGTAACCGGTAAAGTAACCGGTTACTTTCGTGATTTCATCATAACATCCAGACATCCCCATGTCAATACTAAATATGCTTTTTCTATTGGATTTCCCCATTGTTTCTGATGGAAGGTACGGCCCTTCCAAAACCGGTTACTTAACCGATTATCCTTGACACGTCTTCAATTTTTGTTATACTGAAATCAAGAATTTTCGACAGAACACGAAAGGACGCAGAATGGCACCTAAAAAAAATATTACCTTTGACGATATTGCAAAATATACCAATTTTTCCAAGACGACCATTTCCAGGTATTTCAATAATCCCGATTCCCTTACTGTGGAAAACCAGGAAATCATTTCCGATGCCCTGGTAAAGCTGAACTACAAGGAAAACAAGGTGGCCCGCATCCTTGCAAGCGGAAAAACAGAGTTTATTGGTATCATCATTCCAAACCTGTATCTCCATTATTACTCTGAAATTTTGAACCAGATTCTGTCCACCTATGAGACCTTTGGCTATAAATTTCTTGTATTCACCGGCCATGAAAATGCAGAAATGGAACGGAAGTATATTCAGGAACTGCTGGCCTATAAAATTGAAGGGTTAATCATTTTAAGCCATACCCTTTCCTCCCGGGAACTGGCATCCCTGCAGATTCCCATTGTGGCGATTGAAAGGGAAGATAAACACGTGTGCAGCATCAACACTGATAATTATATGGGCGCAGTCCAGGCTGCAGGCCTTCTTGCCCGGCACCAATGCGATATTCTGATCCACATTAACACGCCAACCTCCCCCGACGTCCCTGCTTATGGACGTATCCAAGGCTTTGAGGACTTCTGCAAAGAGAATCATGCAGATCACAAAATTTTCTGTCTGGAGATAAAAAACACATATGACTCCATCCATCAGGCTTTAAACAACGTTCTGGACCAATTGGAATCCGATTATCCTCATTTGAAAAAAGGAATTTTTGTTTCCAATGACACTCATGCCACCATTCTTTTAAACCAGATTTTCCGCAAATACGGAAACTTGCCGGACAATTATCTGATTATGGGCTTTGATGATTCTGCCGTTTCCAGGGAAGCCATCATTCCTATCAGCACCATTGGACAGCAGATTGATAAAATCGCTTTTGAAGCAGTCAGCCTTCTTGTAACACTGATGAATGAACGGAAGAAAAGAAGGCCGGCCCCCTTAAAGGAACCGGTCCATAAAACCATCACTCCTATTTTGATTCGCAGGGAAACCACGGAAAAGAACAAATAAATGCTTTATCTATGAGAAAGGATAAAATCAAATGCTCCGTTTATCCATAAGAAAATTATACATCTGCCTTTTGCTTTTAGGCCTTTCCATATCCGCCTGCTCCCCCCGGACTTCCGCCATTTTGCCGCCGGACACCCCGGACTTAACAATCTTTACCAGCCAGGAAAAGTCCATATATGAACCCATCATAAAAGAATATCAGGAACGGACCGGATATAAGGTTCATGTGGAGGCGGGAACCTTTCAGGACTTAAAGCAGTATATTGAGGAAAACACCCTGGCGGACCGCTATGATGTGGTCTTCGGCATTCACTCTGCTGACCTGGAGCATTACAAAGACAGCTGGGAAGTCTATGAAAGCCCCGATGCAGCCTCCCTCTTTCCAAATGCATCTTCCTCCCACCGGCTCTGGACAGGCTTTTGCTCCATTCAGACGGTAATTGTATACAACACCAAGGTTGTCACCTACCGGGAAGTACCTGCCGGCTGGGAAAGCCTGCTGGACCCTTCCTGGAAGGGCAGGATTGCCTTTTTAAATCCTGAAGCCTCAGATATCTATTCCGCCGCATTGGTATGCGCTTCCCAGGCTTCCCAAAATCCCGGGGAATATTTAAATGCTTTTTCCAGAAACTTAAACGCCCCGCTTTACACCTCTCTGGAAGAGGTTAATCAGGCCATTACCGACGGGCAGTATTCTCTTGGAGTGACCCTGGATACCCTGGCTGAGCAGCTAAAGTCAGAAGGCGGTGAAATTAATTACATCTATCCAAAAGAGGGGAACTATTCCCAGCTTTACGGCTCCGCTCTCATTTCGGGCTGTAAGCATCCCGGCCCGGCAAAGGAGTTCATCGATTTTACCGTCAGCAAGGATGTGCAAAGCCTTTTATCAAATAAATTGAACCGTCTGCCCATAAGAAAGGGAGTTCACTCCGCTCTTGCTGTTACAGGTGCCTATCAGGATTCACAGACATTTGTTTCCCTGCGGAAGGAGGCCATGGATAACTGGCAGTCCCTGATGAAGCATACGGTTGAAGAAGGGCGGTGATTGGTTTGTTCAAAAATCCGGCTTATAAGCTGCCCTTTAAGATACAGATTTTTCTTGGCTGCCTTCTCGTTGCCATGATTCCGCTTTTATTTTCAGGTGTTTTTGTAGTCAAAATTTTTGAAGCCTCTTTAAGCAGGCAGTCTGTTACTGCCACAAAAAAGCAGTTGGAGGACGCAAGGGATCAGATTGACCAGCTTTTTTCTTCCTGTGAATCCGCCTGCTACGAATTAGCCTGGGACAGCACCATTTACCGGACAATGCTTGATAACAGCAGCATTGACGTTCAAAAAGATTTGTATCTTTCTCTTTATCAGTCCGTCCAGAAAACTTACAGCTCTATCAGCTTCAGCCTTTACGATGCCGGAGGCTTTCTGCGCTTTACCACGGAAAGCAATAACCAGATTTCAGAATACCTGCCCCGTGACTGGGGAGTTTTGAAAAAAGCTTCCCAAAACAGGAAAATGGCATATTACTGGACAGACCCTTACTTAAACACAATTCCCGGTTTGGTGCTCCAAGCAGCCTGTTCCCTGGAAAATCCCCAGGGAGCCAGAACCGGTTACTTAGTTCTCGACTTCACCCACGACAATTTAAGCCGGATTCTGTACAGCGATTATTCCGACAAGGACACCTTTATTATCCTGGATCATTTGGGCAATCCCGTTTACTGTACAAAAAGAGAGTACGGCCCGGAGGAAATCAGCCGGATTATCACCCAGGCCCGGAGCGGAACAGAAACTGGAAGATTTTTATACGACAGCATCAGCAGCCCTAAGTACGGATACACCATACTGCTGCAAAAAGGCTCCCAGATCAGCGCCAGCGGAATAAAAACCATGAAAACCGTAAGCATTGCCATCGCCCTGTTTTGTCTGTGGCTTTGCCTCATGGTCTCTCTGGCTTTAAGCCGAAGCTTTTCCCTTCCGGTGAGTAACCTTGACCGGGCTATGAAAAAGGTCAGGGATGGGGATTTGACCATTCACTTAACCACCAACAGAACCGATGAACTTGGCAGGCTGTTCGAAAGCTTTAACCGGATGACCCGGGATTTAAAGTCAAATCTGGAAACGGCAATCAGGCAGCAAAAAGACCTGAACGAAACCAGCTTAAAGCTGTATCAGACCCAGTTGAATCCCCATTTTCTCTATAATACACTGGACACGATCAAGTGGAATGCCAAGATCAATCAAAATCCGCAGATTCCGGTTTTAGCGGAAAATCTGGCCCAAATCCTCCGGAGCAGCATTTCTTCCTCCTCCTTTATCACTCTGCGTCAGGAACTGGAAACCATAAAATCCTATATTGAAATCCAAAAAATCCGGTTCACCGAACGCTTTGTATATGAAGAAGAAATTCCTTATCAGTTGGAAGACTGTCTGGTTCCGAAAATGATTCTTCAGCCTCTGGTAGAAAATGCCATTCTTCACGGTCTGGAGGACTACTCCCAGGGCTATATCTGCATCTATGGAACGGCAATAGAAAAAGAGGAAAAAAAGGTGCTTCACATGGCTGTGACAGACAACGGAAGGGGAATGAGCCAGGAAATCATTGACTGGATTAACAGCCCTAACCCGAAAAACCGTACCGGACACCTTGGCCTGTATAATGTCATCCAGATTTTAAAGCTTTATTACGGCCAGCAATACGGGCTGCATGCGGAATTAAACCCTGAGGGAGGAACTACCGTAACCCTGATTCTTCCCATGGAACGGGGATAACTATATAAAAATCAACACAGAAAGGCCGGTGTTCTATGTATCGTGTTATTCTTGTAGAGGATGAGTCTGTGGTGCGCAAAGGCATTGCCTTAACCACCGACTGGACCGCACTTGGCTGTGAGCTGATCGGGGAGGCCGCCAACGGGGAAGAGGGGCTGACCCTCTCCCTCCAGTTAAATCCGGACATCGTCATTACCGACGTAAAAATGCCCCGTATGGATGGGGTGGAAATGATAAAAAAGCTGAGGGATACGGGCTCTCTTTCCAAGTTTATTATTCTCACTGCCCACGGAGACTTTAAATATGCCCAAAGCGCCCTCCGTCTGGGGGTAAGCGACTATTTGTTAAAGCCTTTAAAGGATGGGGACCTGGAGCAGTCCATTGCCCAGCTCATCGCCGCCCAAAGCCCGCCCTCCTCCAAAGAACCCCCTCCGGGGTTAAATCCGGAAATCTTTTCCATGGATTTTAACCCGGATTCTTTCAGCAGATATGTGCAGGAAGCCCTTTTATTTATCTCCCATCATTATATTGAAGACATTAACATCAGCACAATTTCCAGGCATCTGGAAATCAGCGAAGGCTATTTAAGCCGTATTTTCAAAAAGGAAACCGGCTATACCTTCAGCAATTATCTGATTTTCTACCGGATTAAGCTGGCTATGAAGCTGCTGGAAAACTGCCGGGTCAAGATTTATGAGGTGGCGGACCAGGTTGGATACTCGGATACCGCATACTTCAGTGTTCAGTTTAAAAAGATTGTGGGGATTTCCCCCTCTGAATATCAGGACCGTTACCAATAGGGTAGAGAAATAATTG
>DGRE01000039.1 GCA_002389905.1 Hungatella sp. UBA4396
GACATCACACCGCTGGACTTTTATCCGAAATTTATTTGATCAATGCTTCTGCAATAAATTATATATTACCTTGTCTGATATGTGTTAATATATAAAAATTATAGTTTGCAATAACTTAAATCTATCACGGGATATGTGGCAGCTATAGATAATTTCTTGACATTCTCCATATAGCCTGATAAACTGATAATTAAAATACCGATAATTGGATTATCGGTTATGCAGGGAGGTGAAATAATACATGTCAAAGCCAGATCGTTCCATTGATCCGCGGATTATGGAGAGCGCAAAAAAGGAGTTTCTTGCCAATGGATTTGAAAAGGCATCCTTAAAGACAATCTGCCAGGAGGCAGGGGTCACGACAGGAGCTCTTTACAAGCGGTACAAGGGAAAGGAAGATTTGTTCTGTGCTGTGGTGGCGGATACGGTTGCAGCACTGGATGCTTTTGTAGAAATGCGAAGCTCCGCCCAGGTCAGTGATCTCTCCAATGAGGAGTTGGTCGGCGCTTGGGAGATGGAAGAAAGCATGACAGAATGGTTCCGGTTCCTGTATGAGTACCACGAGGGTTTTACCCTGCTTATTTCCTGTGCAGGAGGGACCCGGTATGCAAATTTTCAGCACGACCTGGCAGAGAAAATGACGGTTAAGACCTACGAATATTTTCAGGAAGCTAAAACCCGGGGGCTTGCCCATGGGGATATCTCTGAGGAGGAAATGCACATCCTGCTTTCCGCATTCTGGACGGCTGTCTGCGAACCGTTTATCCACGGATATACGTGGGATCAGATGGAGGCTCACAGCCACCTCATATGCAGCCTGTTTAACTGGAGCCGGGCTTTAGGGTTTGACACACCCGTTATTTAACCTGCGATCAGCAATCCCTTTGTCAGAGGGATTTCTGTTTGCTGATGGGTTAGTTTGATCTAACCGAAATCAATTGATAAAAGGAGGGATTTATTTTGTTCAAAAAGGTACTGGAATATACCGGTGAGCACCGCAAGACAACTTACTGCGCCGTAGCCGCCATGCTGGCCGGCATGGTGATGCAGGTGCTGCCGTTCTGGTTCATTTACCAGATCATCAGTCCTCTACTCATGGGGGAAACAGTTACAGCAGGGTATATGATCTGGCGAATTGCTGCCATTGGGGTCTGCACAGTGCTCTATGCTGTGCTCTATATCTGGGGGCTTTCTCTGTCCCATAATTCGGCCTACAACACCTTGAAAAACTTAAGGATTTCCCTGCAGGCAAAGCTGGAGAGCCTGCCTCTGGGCATTATTCAGGAAAAGGGTGTGGGCGCTGTGAAAAAAATGTTTATCGATGACATTGAAAAAATCGAGCTTCCCCTTGCCCATGCCCTGCCGGAGGGAATTGCCAATGTTACCATCCCTGTTCTGGTATTTCTGGGGATGTTTCTGGTGGACTGGCGGATGGCCCTTCTGGCCCTGGCCTCCCTGCCCTTTGGAATTGTCGCCATGATGATGATGTACCAGAGCGGTACGAGCAAAATGGGAGATTATTATAAATCAGCCCAGAAGATGAATAACACCATTGTGGAGTATATCAACGGCATGGAAGTGGTGAAGGTATTTAACCGGGACGGTGAGTCCTATCACAGGTTTGAGCAGGATATTAAAAGCTACCGGGATTTCACCCTGGCCTGGTATAAGGCATGCTGGCCTTGGATGGCCATTTATAACAGCCTGGTTCCCTGCGTAGCCCTCTTTGTTCTTCCGGTGGGTTCCTGGTTTGTCATGAAGGGATATTCCACTCTTCCAAGTCTGGCCCTTGCACTGTGTATGTCCTTTGGAATCAGCGGACCTCTTCTCAGGGCCATAAGCTTTCTGCCCACCATGGCACGCATTGATTATACCATATCCTGCCTGGAGCAGATGATGAACGAGCCGCCTCTCATCCAGTCGGCAGAACCATTTTCCGGCAAGGATCACGGAGTGAAGTTTGAGAACGTGCGCTTTGCGTACAAGGAAGCAGAGGTGCTTCACGGCGTCACCCTTGAGGTGCCCCAAGGGAGTCTGACCGCACTGGTGGGTGAGTCGGGAAGCGGAAAAAGTACCCTTGCCAGACTGCTGGTTCATTTTTATGATGTGACGGAAGGCTCTGTTAAAATCGGAGGCCAGGACGTGCAAAAGATGAGTCTGGAGGCCCTTAACAACCAGATATCCTATGTGGCTCAGGAACAGTTTTTATTCAATATAAGTCTTCTGGAAAATATCCGCCTGGGCAGGCCGGAGGCAACGGATGAAGAGGTGCTGGAAGCTGCTGAAAAAGCGCAGTGCGGCGAATTCTTAGACCGGCTGGAAAACGGCATTCATACCATGGCAGGGGACGGAGGCAAGCAGCTTTCCGGAGGAGAGCGGCAGCGGATTTCTTTAGCCAGAGCCATTTTGAAAAATGCGCCGATTGTAGTTTTAGATGAGGCCACAGCATTTATGGACCCGGAGAATGAGGAAAAGATGAACGAAGCCATCGCCCAGGTCATTAAGGGAAAGACCGTTATCGTCATCGCCCACAGGCTCCACTCCATCATAAACGCCGACCAGATCTGTGTGCTGGAGGCGGGAAATCTGGCAGCCGCCGGAACCCATGAAAAGCTGCTCACAAGCTGCCCGGCTTATCAAAGGCTTTGGCAGGCAGCCCAAGGCAGCGCACAGTGGAAGGTCAGCACCGAGAAAGGGGGTAATACCTTATGACAGCGTTAATGAAACGCATCTTTATCTCTTCCGGGAAGTACAAGGGCAGGATCGCTCTGGCCTTTGTGTTCTCCTTCTTAAAAGGAATTTTGAAAAATGCACCTATTGGCCTTGGCTTTTTTGTGCTTTCCGCTTTTTATCACGGAACAGAAACTCCCAAGCTGTCCCTGGACATTGGAATTACCCTGGTCGTTATTCTTCTGCTTCAAATTCTGTTTCACAACATTTCAGACCGGCTTCAGTCAGCGGCTGGCTTTCTGCTCTTTGCCGATAAGCGGATGGAGCTGGGGGCCCATCTGCGTAAAATGCCCATGGGCTATTTCACGGAGGGAAATATAGGAAAGATCAGTTCTGTGCTCTCTACGGATATGGTGTTCATTGAAGAAAACGGCATGAGCGTGCTGGCCGACATGATGAGCTACATCTTTTCCCAGGGCATTTTGCTGGCATTTATATTCTACTTTGACCTATGGCTGGGGCTTGCGGGGCTGGCCGTGCTTTTTCTGATTTTGCTGGTGGCACGGGGACTGAAAAAGGAGGCCCTTGAAGATTCCGTAATCCGCCAGGAACAGCTTGAAAATCTGACGGAGGCGGTTTTGGACTTTACAGAGGGAATCGGCATCATCAAGACCTACAACCTGCTGGGGGAGAAGTCTCAGGCCCTTGCCGACAGCTTCCGGGAGACCTGCCGTACCAGCCTGGAGTTTGAGGAAAATCACACACCATGGCAGAGGGGACTGAATCTGGTTTACGGCCTTGGCGTGGTTGTGGTAACGGCCCTTTCTGTATTTTTGTATTTTCAGGGAAAGCTGGATGTGCTTTATCTGGTGGGAATCATGCTCTTTGTATTCGACTTGTTCGGCCCATTAAAGGCCTTGTACGGACAAAGTGCACGGCTTACGGTAATGGACAGCTGTATGGACCGCATTGAAGCGGTGTTTGCGGAGCAGGAGCTTTTGGATACAGGCAGGGAGGATATTCCGGAATACAGCGATGCTCCTGAGGTGCAGTTTGAACATGTCAGCTTTGCCTACGGTGAAAAAGATGTGCTCCATGACATCACCTTTGATCTGGAAAAGAACCGGATGCTGGCCCTGGTGGGTCCGTCAGGCGGAGGAAAATCAACTATTGCAAGCCTTCTGGCCCGGTTCTGGGATGTGAAGTCCGGACGGATTCTGATACGGGGAAAGGATGTGAGAAACGTTCCCCTGAGTCAGTTGATGGACCATATCAGCATGGTGTTTCAGCGGGTGTATTTATTTCAGGATACCATTTACAACAACATCAGCATGGGAAGACCGGGGGCCAGTCGGGAGGAAGTAATGGAAGCGGCCAAAAAGGCCCGGTGCTATGATTTCATTATGGCTCTGCCAGATGGCTTTGACACAGTGGTAGGAGAGGGAGGTGCAAGCCTTTCCGGAGGGGAGCAGCAGCGCATTTCCATTGCCCGGTGTATTTTAAAGGATGCTCCCATTGTCATTTTGGATGAAGCGACAGCCAGTGTGGATGCGGATAATGAAAGCTATATCCAGCAGGCCATCAGCGAGCTGTGCAAGGGAAAGACCCTGCTGGTTATCGCACACAGGCTGAACACCATCCGCCATGCAGACAAGATACTGGTCATTGCGGGGGGAGGTATTGAAGAGCAGGGAACCCATGAGGATTTGATGGAGAAGGGAGGTATTTACAAGAATTTTGTGACTGCCAGGGAAAATAGCCGTGGATGGAGCAGAGTGACTGATCCGTCCTGAATTTATAAATCTGATATCCTTGTTGACCCGTCTGACCATTGGGGTCAAACTGAGGGTAAGAAGTGAGGCAGCCGTACCTGCTGTCTGGACACATAGACAGCCGTATGGTACAATATTAAGCATTCAGAATCACGCAATTTAAAATAATATTCCTCATACTGCCAGCAAAAAAATACGGTTTCTCATAAAAGGGTTACCGTATTTTTTTACTGGTCATCATAAGTACACCGATGAAAGGAGATCATCTGATGCGCTGGCTCACAAACATTAAAATGGAAACAGGATATGATTTCAGCAAAGAAAATAATGTACGTACCAAAACGGAATACGCCGCAATTGGAATGGAAGACGGAGTGATCCGTACCATTGAAAAAAATACTACTCCAAAGGAGGGGGAAACGGTCATTGATGGACGGGGATATCTGCTTCTACCCGCATTTGCGGACAACCATATCCACTTGGACAAAGGCCATTACGGCGGCCCCTGGCAGGCAGTTGTTCCCGTAGAAAATGGAGTGCAGGACCGAATCCGGGAGGAAGAAGGCTTCCTGCTGAATTTTCTGGAGCATACTCTTGAAAAGGCTCAGGCACTTATAGATTTGGTGGTAGGCAACGGAGCCACCTTCTTAAAAGTGCAGGTCAATGTGGACCCGGTTGTGGGCTTGAAAAATTTGGAGTGTGTTTACGACGTGCTGAAAAAGAACTCTCACCGTCTGAAATATGAAATCGTGGTATTCCCTCAGCATGGTACTTTGGCGACAGAGGCAAAGGGGTGGCTCACCGAGGCCATGAAACACCCGGCAGTAACCGCCATCGGCGGTCTGGACCCGGCAACTATCGACGGTGATATTGAGGCTTCCTTAAAAACCATTTTTGATCTTGCGGCGGCTTACGAAAAGCATATTGATATCCACCTCCATGACGGCGGAACTCTGGGACTGTTTGAAATGCACCGAATTGTGGACTATACGGAAAAGTATCAAATGGAGGGCAAGGTACAGATCAGCCATGGTTTTTGTCTGGCTGACCACCCTGAAAAGGAGATTATTCGAATTGCACAGCGTCTGTCCCAGGCTGGGATTGCCATTAACAGTGCGGTCCCTCTTGACGGAGCCCCGAACCTTCCTCTTTTGCGGAGGAATGGTGTCACGGTGCATGTGGTAAATGACAATATCAACGATCACTGGAGTCCTTTTGGAACCGGAGATTTGCTCCAGCGGGCAAGCCGCGCAGCGGAAAAGTTTGATCAGGTGGATGAGCGCTCTCTGGCACAATGCCTGTCCATGGTTACCAGAGGAGTGGCTCCCTTATCCTGGGAAGGAGAATTGCTGTGGCCAAAGCCAGGCGACCCTGCAGATTTCGTACTGGTTCCCGCAGAATCGGCGGCTCACGCAGTTGCCAGAGTTCCCCAGGAGCGTGTTGTTATATTTGAGGGAGAGGTTGTTTCAAAGCCCTTTGCCTTTGAGGCCGGATGATATGATCCATATGAGGGAAGGGGGTGAGGTAATGGCTGATTTGCGAAGAAAACTGGTTCTGCAGAAAGATCCCTATGATTTGCAAAAAAGCAGCAGCTTATTTTTAGAAGCAGTCAAAAATGACGTTGTATTTCATGAGAAAAACTGCCCTGAATATGCCCGGATATTGAAAGCAGTTGATTTTTCAATAGATGAAATCAGCTCAGAGGACATGCTTTATAAGATACCGTCAATTCCAACTCTTTACTATAAACGCAATTACCTCTCCTCCATGCCGGAAGAAAAGCTGACGGTTAGAGCCACATCTTCCGGCACAAAAGGGCTGCAGAGCAGGGTCGGGTTCGATAAAAAGACGCTTTTTTATGGTGTTTTAATGGTGATAAGGTATTTTTCATACCATAAGTTGATATCGCCTCTTCCCACAAACTACATTGTACTTGGATATGAATCCAGCAGACATACCCAGATGGGCGCAATAAAAACAGCTTACGGGGCAACCAGATTTGCGCCTGCGTTTCACCGGGAATATGCTCTGAAGGACACCGGGACAGAATACCGGTTAAATATTGAGGGAATTAAAAAGGCATTGATAAAATATGCCAAAAGCGGGCTGCCTGTGCGGTTTGTGGGTTTCCCATCTTATATGTTTTTCCTGATCAAAGTTCTTAAGGAAAATCATATCTCATTAAAGTTAAATTCCCATTCCAAGGTTCTTCTGGGAGGCGGGTGGAAACAGTTTTCCGATGAAGAAATTGACAAAGATATTTTTTTCCAGTTAATACAGGACACTTTGGGGATTGAAAAACATAATTGTTTCGAGTTTTACAGCGCAGTTGAGCATCCGCTTCCTTATATCAAATGCAAAAAAGGGCATTTTCATGTTTCTATTTACAGCAGAGCCATTATCAGGGATGTGAAAACACTGGAGCCTGTTCCTATGGGATGCTTAGGGCTGTTGAGTTTTATATCTCCAATGGTATCCAGTATGCCGCTCACAAGTGTGGTAACAGACGATATTGCCGTATTATACGATGGAAATAGCTGCGGATGCGGAATAAACACCCCGTATTTTGAATTAAAGGGCAGGGCAGGAGTGAGTCAAATCAAAACCTGTACGGCAGACGCATGGGAGCTGGCCGGAGGAGGCGGGTCATGAATTTAATTTCAGGAAGATTAATGAATGAGAAAGAGAGCCGGACAGAACTTGAACGGCTGAAATCTTTGATACTTGAAACCCGGGAAAAAGCCTCTCTTCCCGTCAATGCGGTGATCCGTGCATGTGATGTTCTCTCTCAAAGCCTCAACGAGCAGGAGCATTTGCATTTGCTGCTTGATCTTGGTATGTCCGAACATAAGGCGAAAAAAGAGCTGCAGACCATTAAGCAGATGATATCGAAAGAATACCTGGAAAACCGGATGAAACTAGAATTCGGTGAGCCGCTGGGCCGTTTTTCTCCATATGGCGAAACCATATCAGTGCGGCAGGAATGGATGCCCATTGGCGTATTGCTTCATATAGCTGCGGGAAATGTTGATGCTCTGCCTGTTTTCAGCGTCATGGAAGGATTGTTAACAGGCAATATTAATATTTTAAAGCTGCCCGGAAATGACCATGGAATATCTGTTTCCATCTTACAAGAGCTTATGAAAATCGAACCTCTTATTGTCCCGTATGTTTTTGTATTTGACTATCCTTCTCACGATATGGAAGCTATGAAAAAGCTGATGAGTGCGGCAGATGGGATCGTAGTTTGGGGCGGTGATGCCGCAGTTTCTGCCGTAAGAAGGGCATCAGACCCGGATACCCGCATCATTGAATGGGGCCATAAAATCAGTTTTGCGTATGTATCAGGGAATGTTTCTGACTCTGATTTGGAAGGAATTGCTTATAATATCTGTGATACCAGCCAATTGCTTTGCAGTTCATGCCAGGGAATATTCCTTGATACAGAGGATTTTGACCAGGTCCTGGAGTTTGCAGGGCGTTTTTTGAGAATCCTTGAGCCCATGGCGGTTGAATTTCCGGACAACAATCCGTATTTAACAGCGCAGAAAACCCTTGAATTATATACGGAGAGATTGGAAGCAGCAAAATCCCGGAAGCAGGTTTTTTATGGAAATAATTGCAGTATAACAGCATATAACGATATGTCTGTTATGCCGTCATATATGTATAGAAACTGCTGGGTGCGGCCTCTTCCCCGTAAAAAACTTCTGGCTGTGCTCAGTGAATACAAAAACCATCTTCAAACAGCGGCCCTTGTCTGCGAGGCGTGCGATAAAGCTGCTATTGAAACCATATTGGCAAAGACTGGGGTGGTGCGTATTACAAACGGAGCGAGGATGTCCGAAGGATATTGCGGAATGCCTCATGACGGTGAATTTTCTCTCAGGAGATATATGAAGCTCATGTCTTATGAGTATTAAAATTGCAGATGGCTATTTGGGGGTATTTTCGTTTTATTATAAGGTACTGATTATTCAAGATAATTAAATAGGAGGAAAATATAAATGGTGCATCTGGTGTATTGTGATAATACGGGCAAAAAAGGGGAACATGTGTTAGATAAGATTTTAGAGGGAACGAAAACAATGGTTGTAAGAGGTGCGGCTGGCCGCAAAATACCCCACAGCCGGGTGTTTGAAGGCGAAAACGTTTATTTTATGGAAAAAGGAACGTCTCTTATTTCTGCATTTGCCTCTGTAACATCTGTTCAAAACCATGTGAAGCTGACGGAAGATGAGATTGTGAAAACATTAAATGACAATCAGGACAAGCTGAACTTAACCGAAAAGCAAAAGGAACGCTGGCATAAGAAATGCTTATGTCTGGTTGAATTTGACGGTGTTCAGAAAATCGAACCGCCGCTTGCCTTTAACCATCAGGGCAACATGGATGATTGGCTGATTATTGATAAGATTGAAGATGTGGTCGTTGGTACAAGCATACCTTATAACTATGAAAAGTCCAGATTTTAGATCCTATTATTTGATTGAACGGATGGTTTTAAATCACAGAAAATTTGCGGGGGATTAGAAATGGATATACTAATAAGAAAAGAGCAGGAAAAGGATTATAAAGAAGTTGAAGAAGTCACGAGAGAAGCATTTTGGAATCATCACAGTCCGGGATGTAATGAGCATTATCTTGTGCATATCATGAGAAAGTCACCGGAGTTTGTGAAAGAATTGGATTATGTTGCAGTTGATGGTGATAAAATCGTTGGAAATATCATGTATACGGAAGCTTATATACTTGGTGATGATAACAATAAATATCCCGTATTATGCTTTGGCCCTGTTTCAGTTTTGCCCCAATACCAGGGCAGGGGAATCGGTTCAAAGCTGATTGAACATACGAAAATGATAGCCAAAGATTTAGGATATAAAGCCATATTAATTTTGGGTGATCCGGAGTTTTATAAGAGAGTAGGATTTGTTGGTGCAGAAACCTATTTGATAGGAACGTCGTGGGACACCTACGCGGAGCCTTTACTCGCTTGTGAGTTGGACACAGGTGCTCTTGCTGAGTGTAAAGGAAGATTTTTTGAGGGTGAAGTATATGAAATAGATAAAGAAAAGGCGGAGGAGTTTGACAAAAACTTTACTCCAAAAGAAAAATTGTCAGGACTTCCCTCACAGAAAAGATTTTTGGAGCTTGTTTCTATGAATAAACCAAGATTGTGATAACAAGGAAAACTGTGGGATTCGATCCCAAGGGACCGGCTTTCAACAGTCTGGTTTGGCTGCCTCATGCATAATTAATACAAAGGCCTATCATGGCAGTCAGTTCAAAATCCATGACAGGCCTTTTCTTATGGCAGTTCTAATTCCATTGTTCAGCCAGTAGAAAATCGCGTATATTCATATGTTTCATTCCATCTCTGCTCATATCAAATTCATCATATGATACCACATATTTTGGGAAGTTATCCCTGATATTATCATATGCTCCGAATTCCCGCCGAACTGTTTCCTCAGATGCAAGCAGATAGGCCACCTGGACATAGAGCTTTTGGGCTTGCTTTTCAGCAATAAAATCAATCTCTTTTTCTCCTGATTTTCCAACAGTGACCTTGTATCCCCGCCGCAGGAGTTCCATATATACAATGTTCTCAAAAATGAGATTAATATCCTTTATATTCCCACCGAAAACAGCCTCTCTGATTCCGTGATCAGCAATGTAGTATTTTTCATTGACAGTGAGAATCTTCTTTCCCTGTAAATCCTGTCTGCGCACACGGTAGAACAGAAAGGCATCTTCACAAGCCCTTATATAGTTTAAAATAGTTTCCGGAGCAACCGTGCGTCCCTCGCTTTTGAGATATTTTGAAATTGCTGTGGCAGAGAAGGTAGTCCCAACATTTGCCGTAATATATGCAATAATACGCTCCAGCATATCAACATCCCGGATGTTGTTGCGTTTTACAACATCTTTAAGGACAACGGAATTGTAAAGATCTTGCAGATACTGGCGGCCTGGCTGTTCGGCATAACGGAGGTTGCTCAAATACGGCATTCCGCCTTCTGTCAGATACCGGGTAAACATTATTCTCGAATCGGAGTCAGGAAAAACAGTATGATAGAGCTCTGAAAATTCTCCGAAGGAAAACGGATAAATCACAAATTCCACATACCTCCCCGCAAGATATGTCGCCAGTTCTCCCGAAAGCAGCTTGGCATTTGATCCGGTGATATAGATATCACAGTCAAATTCAACCCGAAAGGAGTTGACACACTTTTCCCAGCCGGTGACTTCCTGAATCTCATCAAAAAAAAGAAATGCCTTACGATCGACGTTCTTGATCCGATGGGTGATTTCCTCATGCAGTGCCTTGGCAGAGCAAAGGTGTGCATTGCTCATATTCTCAAAGTTGATTGAAATAAACTGGTTCTCATTTACCCCGGAAGCAACCAACTCCTGCTGAATCAAGTCCAACATGACGGATTTTCCGCTGCGGCGGATACCTGTTAAAACCTTAATAAGATCATTTCTGATAAAGGGGCGGATGCGGCTCATATATAACTCACGATTGATCATAAATAAAACACCTCCTTTGATATATCTGATATTTACAATATCACAGACACACCTTTTATTCAAGCTAAGCTATTTGGATTTATAAGTTATAACTGACAAATGTCGTATTTCTACAAAAATCGACATCATAAACTGAAATTCGGCTAAGTAGAAATTGCATCCGGCTTTCTAACAATTAACTACAAGCTGAAAGGCTTAAACCGTAAATGTATAAATTCAGGCCATAGATAAGACTATATTTCTCTCTTTTTATTTGTTATAATTTAATCAAACGGGCATATAGCGGTATGTATTGCTATTATAAATAAAAATAAACAAGAAACAGAATTTATTGCCTCATATTTGGAAGATTAACATAGTAGTTAATTTCCAATTTGCAGAGCATATAAATTTTTAAGGAGGCGGCCGCAGAATAAACATGAAGACCAGAACTTATATTGCAATTGATTTAAAGTCCTTTTATGCTTCGGTCGAGTGCATGGAACGAAAACTTGATCCAATGACCACCAACCTTGTTGTTGCTGATGCAAGCCGTACTGAAAAAACTATCTGCCTCGCCGTTTCTCCATCCCTCAAAGCACACGGTATTCCCGGCAGGCCGAGACTGTTTGAGGTTGTGCAGAAGGTCAGGGAAGTAAATGCGGCACGGTTGCGAAAAGCACCGGGACGAGCCTTTTCCGGCACCTCCATTCATGATGCGGAATTAAAATCCTCACCGGAGCTATCACTGGATTATTTGATTGCTCCTCCGAGAATGGCCCATTATATACAATACAGCACATGGATTTACAATATCTATTTAAAATACATTGCGCCCGAAGACATCCATGTCTACTCCATCGACGAGGTACTCATTGATGCCACTGAGTATCTGAATATCTACAATCTTTCGGCCCGTGAACTGGCTACGAAAATGATTCTTGATGTTCTGAAAACCACCGGCATTACAGCATCATCGGGAATTGGTACAAACTTATACCTATGTAAGGTTGCCATGGATATTCAGGCAAAGCATGTTCCGGCAGATCAAAACGGCGTACAGATTGCTGAACTGGATGAAATGAGTTATCGCCGCTTGCTGTGGCCGCACCAGCCTCTGACTGACTTTTGGCGTGTTGGCAGAGGATATGCAAAAAAGCTGGAGGCACATGGCCTTTTGACCATGGGAGATATTGCAAGATGTTCCCTTGGTAAGCCTTCCGATTTTTACAATGAGGATTTGCTGTATAAGATGTTCGGTATCAATGCAGAGCTGTTGATTGATCATGCATGGGGGTGGGAGCCATGTACGATTGCTGATATTAAAGCGTATAAGCCAAGCACAAACTGCATTGGATCGGGACAGGTATTGCAATGTGCCTATGCCTTTGATAAAGCGAAGCTGATTGTGCGGGAAATGACCGATCTTCTGGTGCTGGATCTGGTGGACAAAAGGCTTGTAACCGGCCAGCTTGTTTTGACGGTCGGATATGACATTGAAAATCTGACAAACCCGAAGATAAAGAAATTGTATCACGGACCAATTACCATAGACCACTACGGACGTTCCGTTCCGAAATCTGCCCATGGCACGGCCAATCTTGGCAGGCAGACATCTTCTACCAAACTGATTATGGAGGCTGTTACAGAGCTTTTTGAGCGTATCGTTGACAAAAATCTCCTGGTCAGGAGGGTCAATATCACGGCGAATCATGTTGTGGATGAAGAAACCATTTATAAGGAAGACAGCTTTGAACAGCTTAATCTATTTACGGATTACGAGGCTGTGCAGGCGAAAAAAGAGGCTGAAGAAGCCGAGCTTGAACGAGAAAAAAGTATGCAAAAAGCAATACTGGAGATAAAAAAGAAATACGGAAAGAATGCCATCCTAAAGGGTATGAATCTGGAGGAAGGCGCTACCACATTAGACAGGAATAAACAGATTGGAGGGCATAAGGAATGACAAAAAGCTATGACGATATCATCCATATGCCGCACCATATCTCAGTGACCCGTCCTCAGATGGCAGCCATTGACCGGGCAGCACAGTTTTCCCCTTTCGCTGCGCTGACCGGTTATGATGCCGCTGTAAAGGAAACCGCAAGACTCACGGATGAGAGAATAGAACTGGACGAATACATGAAGGACGCTCTAAGTAATAAGCTGCAAATCACAGCAGATAGGCTTAAAGAGCATCCTGAAATTGCAATCACCTACTTTCAGCCGGATGAGAAGAAGGGAGGCGGCTCCTACATTACTTCTATGGGTGCGGTTAAAAAGATAGATAAATATGAACGGGCTGTGGTTATGGCTGATGGCACAGTAATCTCCATTGATGAAATTATCAGCATAGAAGGGGAGATATTTGAAACCATAGTGCCCCATTCCTGTGATGAATAATGGACAAATATATCCTGAGCGGACAATATGGCATTGCATCACAATGAGAACTGATAAATAATATTTTGATGATAAAGTAAAATCAAAATAATTGTACCGGGTGTCCAATTGCTCCGATGAATTTTAACAAATCATCAAAAGTGATAAATACAGTAGCAGTATTATCATTGGGATGAATTCCGATTGTATCACCTTCTCTGAGTTTCTTGTCCAAATAAAATTCTACATGATTAGCCGTATCGTTTAATAAGCCGAAAGGACTGACAGCCCCTTTTGCCAGGCCTAAATGCGTTTGAAGGCGTTCCTTTGAAGCAAAAGACAGTTTTGTACAATTTAGGACTGTTTCCAACTGTTTCAGATTTACCTCATGTTCCGCATCCACAACAACAAGGAAATGGCGTTTTCCCTTCGCATCCCGCAAAAATAGATTTTTTGCTATTCTTGATTTGGGAGGAAAATCTAACATCTGCATTTCTTCAATTGTAAAGACTGCAGCATGCTCCACTGCTTGAAAAGGAATATTCATATCAGTCAATTTATCGTAGACCAATTTCTTCTTATCCATATTTTTCTTACCTCTTTCCTATAATCTGTTTTATTGTTTTTCCTAATGTATTAGTATATAATAAAAAAGGTATTAAGTAAAATGACACTTTTTGAATTATAAGTTGAGAGTTTCTCATATATAGGAGACTGTATTATGGATTTAAAGAAATATAAAGTATTTCTGGCATCGGTTGATTTGGGAAGTTTTACGAAAGCCTCCATACAGCTTGATTACACCCCCTCCGGTATTACACATATGATGAATGCATTGGAAGATGAATTGGGATTTCAAATCCTGACCAGAGGGAAAAATGGCGTTCAACTAACCGAAAACGGGGCCCGTCTTGTACCAATTCTGCGTGAACTGCTGCGTTTAGAAGAGGATTTTTCTCAAACTGTTTCTGAAATTAATGGGTTAAATGCGGGAACGATTCGCATTGGAAGCTATTCCAGTATTGCAGTGCATTGGTTACCGGGAATTATAAAAAGTTTTCAGTGCGATTATCCAAATATCAATATTAAATTAATGGAAGGAATCCGGCAGGAAGTGGTTGCATGGCTGGATGAACGAAAAATAGATTTAGGACTTATGAGTTATAATCCGGAAATGAAATTTGATTGGATTCCCTTGAAAGATGATCCCATGCTGGCTGTACTTCCGCTTAATCATCCTTTGGCAAAAGAAAAAGCATATCCAATTAAAAATTGTGAATCAGAGGATTTTATTATGCCTGCCTGCGGTTATGATTATGATGTCATAGAATTATTTCATAATGAGAAGATTTCTCCGAAAATACGTTATGAAACCTTTGAAAATTACGCTGCACTCTCTATGATTGAATGCGGTCTTGGGATGAGCGTAATGAACGAACTCATTACAAAAGGGCGTATATGCAATGTTGCCAAACTGCCTTTGCAGCCAAGGAGGCATATTTCTCTTGGCATTGCAGTCCCTAATACAGAGAAACTTTCTCCGGCAGCAAAGAAGTTTATTACTTACTGTGAAAAAGCATTTTAATACACGGATTTATAATATCTATGGGCAGCTCTCAGGGCGTGTGAATTATCCTTGAAAATCGTATCAAAACATGGTATTGTTAGTTAGTTAAAGCTAACATTTGTTTGCTGTTGATGCAGGAGAGGGCAAATCGAACAGAGCCATGTGAACAGATTGAAAGGAGTATGCAATATGAAGATTGACATAAACAAACTGGCGGAGCATTTTGCACGCACTTCTTTTCAGGTTGAAACAGTATACCGCTGTGTGCGTGAGCCTGGAATGTATTACAATGCCTATTCCAAGCCGTTCCCAGGTTTTGTATTTCCTTTGAGCGGCAAAGCGGAGTTTATTTTTAACGGAACCCCTTATATTCTTGCACCGGGAAACATCGTCCATGGCGGCGCTCATATGCAGTTGAATAGCCGCGTTCTCGGAAACACAAGGTGGGAGTATCTGTTGATTCTTTATCATATTACCGTACCTGAGCCAAAAGGGTTTAACCTGTCAAAAGAGCATTTCGAGCTTGCTGTTGGTCAAGGCCTCCGGTTAACTCAATTGCTCAACCGTTTACGCCATATCTCCAGCCAGCCCGGAGGTGTTGCAATGTTTCAGACAGAAACATTATTCCGTGAAATTTTGGAGGAAGTATTCGTTTGCATGCGCAATCAGACCAATGGAGATGCGCAAAAATTATTTGAACAGGTGTCCGCATACATTCATGAACGATACATGGAGGCACTTACCGTTCCAATTCTGGCGGAAGAAAACGGTGTAAATAGAAACAGGCTTGCTTACGTATTTCATAAATATGCAGGTATGGGGCCGGGAGATTATTTACTTCAATACCGTTTAAACCGGGCAAAGGAGATTTTGCTTTCCAGTAAAGCCCCATTGCATGAGGTGGCGCAGGCTGCCGGGTTTAACGATCCTTTTCATTTCAGCAAGGCATTTAAAAAGCAATTGGGGATTTCTCCCAGTGAATTCCGAAGTAAATTCATAAATAACACATACTAGTTTCATAAATAACACATTCCCCTATGGTGGCTGGCTTGTTATACTAACTAATGCAGAGTTAGATAATACTAACTACAATGGCATTGGAGGAATGAATGATGAAGAAATTAATGGGGCTGGTTCTATCAGCCGTGTTGCTGACAGGAGCGCTGGCGGGCTGTACTGGAACGTCTGCTGGAAATAACGTTACAAGTACTCCGGAGACCACGCCGGCAGTTATGGAAACAACCACGCCTGCGGCAAGCAGCGGCACGGAAGCGGCATGGCCGAGAACATATGTAGATGAGCTTAAGCGTGAGATTATTCTCGAAAAGAAACCGGAAAAAGTTGCCCTTCTGTTTTTCCGTAATTTCGAGCATATGTTTTTGCTTGAAGAAGGGCCGGCGGCGGCCACTGAAGTGAATATGCTGGATGAATGGGCTTCTTTGACACCCTTTAAAGAGAAATACGACATTGCTGATATAGGTTCCATGAGAGGCCCGAATATCGAAAAGCTTCTTGAAACGGAACCGGATCTCATTATTATGTTTTCAGGTTTATATGAAACATACGGTGAAGAACTTGAGAAAATAGCCCCGGTTATTACCGTTGCTGCAAATGAAAATAACTGGAAAGGCGCTTTGGGGGGATATGGTGAAATATTCGGAAAAGAGGAGAAAGCCGAATCCGAGATATCCCGGATCGAGACCTTGATTGCGGACTCCAAAGAGCAGCTGGCGGACTACAGTGATAAGACCTTTGGAGTAATAATGCTGGGAGATAAGCAGTTTTGGGCGTTTACCACACAATTTGTTTTCAATGAAGAAAATGGCCTGGGACTGAATCCTCCGGAGAATTATGTAGATATGGGGACAAAGGGTGAAGAGATTACCTTAGAAGCTCTGGCTGGCATGAATCCTGATTACATATTTGTTGCGGATATAAACGGTTCTTCTACCACTTTGGAAAAATACTTAAAAGACCTGGAGAGCAACTCGGTATGGAATTCTCTTGACGCAGTCAAAAACGGGAATATGCACGCACTGGATAGCTCTATTGTGGCCGGAGGCCCTCTGGGAATTGAATTGGGTGTGAGAACCATCATGGAAAATCTTTTAGACTGATAACAGCATTTTATGCCGGGTACGGTTTGCTTTTGCGGTCCCCGCCTGCAATGTTTCCTGATTATTTCTATACGTTCGGAGTAACGTTCGCAGCTGACAGCCTGACAAGGCAGCAAACTCTGACCAGCATGAAAGTCTGCTGGATTCGGGTCATATGTGGTGTTATATATGCCAATGAAAGTGAAAACCAGGTGCAGCCGGGAATGTGGGCCTGTGCCTGGTTTCTTATTGCCGGAATCGCTTTATTATCTATAAGAGGAGGAATAAAACAGGCTATGATTAAGAATCTGAAACGTTTCCTGCGGTATTACCGCCCCTACAAAGGTTTGTTTTTTCTGGACCTGTTCTGCGCAGTGACGGCGGCTTTGCTGGGGCTGCTGTTCCCGTTCACTGTAAGCCGTATTGTGGACAAGCATTTGCCTACCGGAGACTGGATTCTGATTTTGTCTGCCTGCGGGGCGCTTACGGGAGTCTATCTCGTCAACACTGTCCTCAAATATATTGTAGGTTATTGGGGGGAGAGGCTGGGACTATACATTGAAACCGACCTGCGCACCGAACTTTATACCCATTTACAAAAGCTCTCTTTCCGGTTTTTCGATAACAACAAGACGGGACAGCTTGCCTCCCGCATCTCCAACGATCTGCTGGATGTGGGAAACATGGCCCATTATGGCCCGGAGCATTTCCTGATTGCGGTTTTTACCTTGATCGGATCCATGTTCCTCATGTTCCGGGCTAACTGGCAGCTTGCCCTTTTAATGAGTGCTTTTGTTATGGTGCTGCTTACGGTCAACATTTACTTTATGAAGAAACTGGTAGCGGCCAGGAGACGGATGTTTGGTGCCGTCGGCGGCTTTATGTCCCGGCTGGAGGATGGAATTGGCGGCATCCGGGTGGTGCAGGCTTTTGCAAATGAGCATTATCAGCAAAAGCTGTTCCTGAAAGACAATGAGAAATTCTGTGAAGCGAAAATAGAAGGCTTTAAGAATGCCGCAAAGAATGAAGCAGTAACCTATATTTTTCTTAACCTTCTGCCCGTTGCCGCCTTGCTGGGCGGGAGTTGGTTTACCTTGAACGGCGGCATGAGCCGGGGCCAGATGTTCAGCTTTATCCTGCTGGCTAACGTTATGGTTATGCCCATTCAAATGCTGGCTGCCTTTTCCGTCCGCTTCCCCAATGGAATGGCGGGATTTCAGAACTTTGCTGAAATCATGGATATCGAGCCGGAGATCAAGGATGCTCCGGATGCGGTGGAGGTACATTCCTTGCGGGGCGATATTGAATATGAAGATGTCACCTTTGGCTATGACGAAAACCGCCATGTGCTGAAGAATGTCAGCCTGTCGGTCAAAGCCGGAGAAACGGTTGCTTTTGTAGGAACCTCCGGCGCAGGGAAAACCACCCTATGCAGTTTGCTGCCCCGGTTCTACGAAGCGGATGACGGGTGTATCAGCATCGACGGGATGGATATTAAAAAAATGACGCTCCAGTCCCTGCGCCGGCAGATTGGCGTGGTACAGCAGGAGGTATTTTTGTTTGCGGGTACCATTCGGGAAAACATCCAGTTCGGTAAGCTGGATGCCACTGAACCGGAGATATGGGCGGCAGCGAGGCGTGCCCGGCTTGATGACTTTATTCGGGAACAGCCAAATGGGCTGGATACCATCATCGGGGAGCGGGGCGTAAAGCTTTCCGGGGGACAAAAGCAGCGTATGAGCATTGCCCGGATGTTCCTCAAAAACCCGCCCATCCTCATTCTGGATGAAGCAACTTCTTCCCTGGACACGGAAACCGAGGCAGCAATACAGAAATCCCTGGCTGAGCTTTCCAAAGGGCGTACAACCCTTATTATCGCTCACCGGCTGGCAACCATCCGAAACGCCGACCGCATTATTGTGCTGACAGGAGAGGGGATAGCGGAAGAGGGCAGTCATGAGGAGCTGCTGCAGTCAGGCGGGATATACCGCCGTTTACATATGGCGCAGGCTGGAGCGTAGACAGCAAGGAGGCAATAGACTAACATGAAAACACGAAAGGAACCGGAAGCAAAGGTTCAGAATATAAAAGAAAAGACCATAGGCCGTGCCTGGGCGGCGTGGCTCATCATCGTCATAGGCAGCGGGGCATTGGTTCTGCTCATGGCATTTTCCATAACCAAAGGCTCGGCGGACATTTCGCTGCAGACAGTGTGGGACGCCTTGTTTCACTTTGACGGGTCAAGCACTCATCACCTTATCGTGATTGATTTGCGTCTGCCCCGCGTCATTGCCAGTGCTCTTGTAGGAGCAGCTTTCGCCGTGGCTGGGGCCATTATGCAAGGGACGACACGTAACCCCATGGCGGATTCCGGACTTTTAGGCATCAATGCCGGAGCCGGATTTGCCCTGGCCATCTGCTTCGCTTTTTTTCCGGGGCTTGGATACATGAACATGATTTTGTTTTCCTTTTTAGGTGCGGCATTGGGGGCGGGGCTGGTGAATGGTATCGCATCTATGGGCCGGGGAGGGGCTGCCCCTATGCGCCTTGTTCTGGCTGGCGCAGCGGTCAGTGCGCTGCTGGCAGCACTCAGTCAAGGCATCGCCCTGTACTTCCATGTGGCACAGAATATTATGTTCTGGACTACCGGAGGTGTGGCAGGTTCCAACTGGGAGCAGATTAAAATTATGTCCCCGTGGATTATCGCCGCCTTGCTGGGGGCGTTTGCCTTGTCCCGTTCCATATCCCTGCTCAGTTTGGGAGAGGATGTGGCCAAGGGACTGGGCCTGAACACCGCCGTTGTCAATGCCCTCTGTTCTTTCATTGTACTGATTTTGGCTGGAGCTGCGGTGTCCGTTATAGGAGCAGTGGGGTTTGTGGGCCTTATGATTCCCCACCTGGCCCGGTACCTTGTGGGGGTGGACTACTGCTGGATCATCCCGTCCTCGGCTGTATTAGGCGCTTTGCTCATGGTAACGGCGGATTTGGGTGCCAGGATGCTTAACCCGCCCTTTGAAACTCCCATCGGCGTATTGACTGCCCTTGTGGGTGTACCCTTCTTCCTGTACCTGTCCCGTAAGCAAAGGAGGGCATTGTAATGACAGAACTGCAAAAGAAAAATGAAGCATACAGGCGAAAAGTTGCAATTCGTAACACGACTGTCGTTATTGGATGCGGAGTGCTGCTCATAATATCCTTCATCATCAGCATGAATACCGGGTATACGAAGCTCTCTCCGCTGGATACCCTGCGCACATTGTTCGGAGGCGGTACGGATAAGGAAAATCTGATATTGTTCGATTTTCGGCTGCCCCGCATTATAGTATCCATTCTTGTAGGCGCAGGACTGGCATTGTCCGGCTGCATCATTCAGGGCATTTCCAAGAATGCGCTGGCTGACCCCGGACTTTTGGGTATTAACGCCGGAGCCGGGCTGATGGTCATTCTGTATGTGATGTTCTTCGGAACCCAGTCCTTCCTCTCGGTATTTACCCTGCCTTTTCTGGCCCTGGCAGGCGCAGGCGTAACTGCGGTACTGATTTATGGGCTGTCATTCAAAAAAGGTGAGGGAATTGCCCCCATGCGCCTGATATTAACCGGTGTGGCAGTACAATCGGGAATTTCCGCACTGACTACCTTACTGGTGGTCGGGCTGGACGAAACCCAGTTCGACTTTGTGGCTACATGGCAGGCGGGCAGCATTTGGGGCAGCAACTGGAAGTTCGTGCTGGCTTTGCTGCCCTGGCTCATTTTATTGATTCCCTATGTGCTGTATAAAGCCCGTATCCTGGATGTCCTGAATCTGGGCGATCAGGTGGCGTACAGCCTGGGCGCTTCTGTAGAAAAAGAGCGGCGAAGGCTTCTTGCTGCTTCCGTTGCCCTGGCAGCCTGCTGTGTGGCAGTCAGCGGCAGCATTAGCTTTGTGGGGTTAATTGCACCCCACCTGGCAAGGCGGCTGGTGGGGCCAAAGCATGGGGGCCTTCTGCCAGCCTGTACTCTGACGGGTGCAGTACTGGTATCGGCTGCGGACACCATTGCACGGGTAATCGTGCAGCCCTCCGAAATCCCCACCGGCATTATGGTAGCGATTATCGGTGCACCCTATTTCCTGTATCTTCTGGCAAAAAACAGGCAGTAATGAAAGGATGAGAATTATGAACAGTATTGCAACAGAGAATTTAGCCGTCGCCTATGATGAAAAACTTGTGGTAGACGACTTGGATATGCAGATTCCTCAGGGGAAAATAACGTCCATCATCGGGCCCAACGGCTGCGGAAAGTCCACAGTATTAAAGGCAGTGGGACGTATTCTCAAGCCTAAGAATGGGGTAGTATACTTAAACGGAGACGACATTCACCGGCTGACAACAAAGGAAATAGCGCAGAAGATGGCGATTCTGCCTCAATCTCCCCAGGCTCCTTCCGGGCTGACCGTGGGGGAACTGGTAGCCTACGGACGGTTTCCGCATCAGCGGGGATTCGGCAAACTCAAACCTGAGGATAAGGAAATCATCCAGTGGGCACTGGAAGTTACCAGGCTGATCGAACTGGAAACCACAGCAGTGGACAATCTCTCGGGAGGTCAGCGGCAGCGGGTGTGGATCGCCATGGCTCTTGCCCAGCAGACAGACCTCATCCTGCTGGATGAGCCGACCACTTACCTGGATCTTGCCTATCAGCTTGAGGTGCTGGAGCTTCTTTACCGCTTAAACCGGGAGCAGGGCAGCACCATCATTATGGTGCTGCACGATTTAAACCTTGCCGCCCGTTTTTCTGATTATATGATTGCCATCCGCTGCGGGGACATTATCAGGCACGGCACGCCGGAAGAAGTGATGATTCCCCAGGTGCTGAAAGAAACCTTCCACATCGATGCCGTGATTGTGAAGGAACCGCGGACAGGACGCCCCACCTGTGTTTCTTATAACCTTATTCCCCAAATGTGCAAAAATGGCGATGAATGTGAGGAGGCATGCTGATGAAAAAAATAGCGATTTACGGCAAGGGAGGCATTGGCAAGTCTACCACCGTATCAAATGTATCAGCGGCAATGGCTGCAATGGGGCTGACCGTCATGCAGATTGGATGTGATCCCAAAGCTGATTCTACACGCAACTTAACAGGCGGTAAAAATATCCCTACGGTACTGGATACTTTGAGAGAGAACGGCGACGCGGAGCTTTCAGATTTAGTGGTCAAAAGCACAACAGGCGTTTTGTGTGTGGAATCCGGCGGTCCGGTTCCCGGTGTGGGATGTGCAGGGCGTGGCATTATCACTGCATTTGAAAAGCTGGAGGAACTGGATGCCTATGAGGTCTATAAGCCTGATGTGGTGCTGTACGACGTGCTGGGCGACGTAGTATGCGGGGGCTTCGCCATGCCCATCCGGGGCGGATACGCCGACGAGGTGTGTATTGTTACCTCCGGAGAAATGATGTCTCTTTACGCCGCCTCAAATATCTCTCATGCTGTCAAGAGCTTTGGCAAGCGGGGCTACGCCTCCCTGCGGGGACTGATTCTCAATGCCAAGAATTTTGAAGGAGAAAACCAGCTGGTGGACAAAGCGGCTGCAGAGATTGAAACCGGTATTATCTACCGTCTGCCCCGGGATCCACTGGTGCAGCAGGCAGAAACTGAGGGAAAAACCGTGGTGGAGGCGTTCCCGGATTCTGATATGGCAAACTATTATAAGGAGCTGGCAAAGCTGCTGCTGGAAGGAAGTGAGGGACCATGAAGGAACTGCAGCATTTAAAAAAGTTATCTGCGGTAAAATCAAACACCGGAATCAGATTTTTGTCCCCTGCTGTTTCCCCTGGCTGCCACTGTCCTATGCGCATGGCAGCTTTGACGGCAAAGGATATCCGGGGACTTTCGTCCCTGCTGGTGGGTATGCCTGAATGCACCACCCATGTGCGGCTCTTCAATCCCAAACCCGAGGGAAACCATGGCGAGCTGCACTGGCTGTATGTGCTGGATCAGCATGAGGTGGTGTTTGGCTGCCGGGCCGGGGTGATGGATGCCCTCAGGAAAATGGATCAAGCCGGAGCAAAGACCATCCTGCTGATTGCTACCTGTATCCCGGAGTTGATCGGAGAGGACATGGAAGGCATTATCCAAGAGGTGCAGCCGGAGCTTTCAGCACCTGTCACCCATGTAATGCTGGGACAGTTTAAGAATTTCAGCTATCCTCCCGGTTATTGGAAAACCATGGAGGCGCTGGGTTCGCTGATGAAGACACAGCAAACCAATCCACAGCAAATCAATGTATTGGGGCGCAGCCCCAGGGAAAAGCATATTCCCCTGCCGTCCCTGTTTACGGAACTTGAACGCAAGGGGCTGTCCCTTCGTTATCTTGCGCCGGGGGCCTCCCTTACGGATTTCCAAAACGCACCTGATGCTGCAGTGAATCTGGTAGTTTCCCCCTATACGCAGCCCTTGGCTGTCAGGATGGAGCGGGAATTGGGCATGCCGTTTATTTCCCTGCATACACTTTTTTCTGTTGAGGCTATTGACAGGGCTTATGGGGAAATTGCAGAGCAGTTCGGTTTTACCTGGAACGGTGAATTTGATAAGGAACGGGAAAAAGCTCTTTCCCTGGAAAGAAAAGCGGCCAATGAATTGAATGGACTGCGTTATATTTCTTCTTTAAGAGTTGACATGCCCCTTGCTCTGGCCGGTTATCTGGCGGGCTTTGGCATGGAGCCGCTGCTTTTGCATATGGATGAATTTTATCCTGAGGACAAGGGACACGCAAAGGCTCTCCTTGCCCTGGGGCATACTCCCCATATCTGCCGGATGGTGAACCTTCCCGCCGAATATCCCATTCTTGAAAGACTGGCTCCGGACATCTGCTTCGGACATCTGCCGCCCGGGAACAAGACCATTCCCAATATGGAGAACATGCATCAGTTATATGGAAAAATAGGATACGGGCTTACCACAGAGCTGTTGGAACAGACCATGGAAGTATTAAACAGAGCCGGAATATCCGGGAAAGGAGGTAACGTTTATGGGTCTGCATCGGTTTAAGCCGCTTCCTTCGGGACGCATGGGAATTCTGTGGACGCTTTCTTCCATTCGGGACGCAGCGGTAGTGGAATTCGGCTGCATGGGACATATGATGTACAGCGGTGTAACGCTGGAGAACACCGGTGTTCGGGGGGCTTGCAAGCGGTATTCCACCCATATAGATGAAACGGACATTGCCCTGGGCGGTACGGACAAGCTGGCCCATACCATCGCCCATGTGGTGGAGCACGATAATCCCCGGGTGATTTTCCTTCTTCCGTCCTCAATTCCCGAGGTAATCGGAACAGATCTCCAGGCGGAAGCGAAAGCGCTGCAGCAGGAGTATCCGGACACTCTCTTTTTGCCCTTCGGGTACGGCGGTTTTGAAGTAACCCAGCACCGGAGCGTGCAGGAGGCTCTTCTGCGGCTGGTGCAGGCATTGCCTGGGGATAGGGACAAAACGTCCCAGCCCACCTTCAATATTATCGGCTCCTGCGCCGACTTGTTCCGGTTCCAGGCCGATGCCAGTGAAATTCTCCGCATCATGGAGGGTGTTTTCGGCATAGAGCCTCTGTGCATACTGACTTCGGATACATCGGTGCAGGATATTGAGAATATGGGCGGTGCCCATATCAATCTGGTTCTTCGCCGGGAAGGGGTACCTGCCGCCATACACCTGCAAAACCGGTTCGGTACACCGTATCTGTTGGGACGGCCTTATGGCATTGACGGAACGGTACATTGGATCGAGGAAGCGGCTGAAATCCTGAATATTTCTATGGACTGTGATTTTATGGACGGCCAGCTCAAGGAAGGGAAAAAACTGCTTTCAGACATGCTGCCTCTGATCAAGCATCTCAGACATGAGCATCCTGAGGAAATCCGGCTGTCTATGGGGGGGCATGCCGATGTGGTACGGGGAATTCGCGCTTTTGGCTGCGGAGAACTTGCCTTTCCCAAAGGCACATGCTGGTGCGACAGTCCTGACATGAACAGCGATGAAATTCCATATTTCACAGAAGATCAGTGGATACAGACAATTCAATCTCAAAAAAAGGGATTTTTGATGGCCAGCGGTGAGGCGCTGGCATGGGCGGATCGAAACCTGTCGCTGCAAATTACAAATCCTGATATAAAGCGGCGGTTGAACCCTTATGTTCCTCCTTTTGTGGGGTTCCGGGGTGTACTTCACTTGATGGACCTGTGGATTAATGCTGGGTTAGAGCAGGAGGATGACGGGGAAGATTAAGATTTATCCAAAATAAAAAGCAACTGAAAAATCGTTTCTGAGAGCGGAAACGGGTCTGCCGCACTAAACTCGGTGCGGCAGACCCGTTTTAAAATGTTCAGAATTAACGGACACCAAATTTTGTCCCTCGTCTGATAGTACCATTACTATTCCATTCCGTGTAAATATATGGGCCACCGTCAGTGGTTCCATTTTCAGTAAAGTTATGAGTCACACCGTTATAAGTATAGGGACCGGTTACCATTTTCAGGGTAGTGGTATCAAAGTAGTAGACATTGCCATTGATTTTCATAATCCCTCCCTGAAGCTCACCGGTGTCGGCTGTATAATACCAAGTGTTATCCCTTTGAATCCACCCGGTACGCATAAGCTGGTCATTGCCAAAGAAGAACCAATGGTTTTGGTAGTTGACCCAGTTATTGGTACAGTAATCACCGGATCCCCACTGGTACTTTACCCCTTGAGGTGTGCTCACAAATCCTGCAGCAAATGATGATATAGCACTTCCTATGGCAAGAGCCATAGATAATGCTGTAACTGCTAAACATCTCTTTTTCATGGATATTGCCCTCCTTATAATTCTATATTTAAAACTTGACTAGAGTATATATTTGGAAAAATTTAAAGTCAATGAAGTTTACAAATTTGTAAAAATATGTAAAGAAGTTGTAAAATATTGTAAATAAAAATTTACAAATCTGAGAAGTCTATAAATTCTTATAGCGAGACAATTTATTTTGTCCCTAAGTCTGCCAGCAGGAAGAATTGATGCACAGCGGTATGTGCAGATTACATCAACAAATCCTCCAAAATTATTTGGGCTATATCCACGCAAAGGAACATTGGAAAAAGGCAGTGATGGTGATGTCTTGATTGTTAATCCATCAACTGAGATAGTTTTTACCCATAGCATGTTTCATGAAAATGTTGACGATACCCCTTATGAGGGAATGTATCTCAGAGGATATCCATATATGACCATATCTCGTGGGAAAATTGTTGCAAAAGAAGGGCATTTTTTAGGAGAGAAGGGGGCGGGAAGTTTTATTAAACGAAATCTGCCTATATTGGAAATTTAAGATTATGGATTGAATTTTTAACAGTGCAAATAAAAAATAATCGCTGCATTTAGAGAATAGGAATATGAAATACATTTCTCTTTTTCTGTTTAGCGATTATTTTTTATGTCCGTCCGCATAAGCGGGCTCTTGTAGGTGAAGGGTCCCAACACACCCAGGTAGTCTGTCGTAATAAATGCGGAGAAACTTATATCAGAAAATATCCAAATATATCGGAATAATGGAATCTACCCTGAAATCAAGGGCTTACGATTGACCTTGGTTTTACATTGCCTAAGCTATTTTAATAATGGTTCGGCCTATATGAGAACCTTCTTTGAGCTTGTTGATGATTTCAGGTAATTGTTCTAAGGTGATTTCATTCATTGGTGCAGATTGAGTAATATTCCATTCCTTAGCCATTTTTTCCCAAAACTCAGGTCTTACTAATGGAGAAACATTCACCGAATCAATGCCAAGTAGTTTAACCCCTCTTAAGATAAGCGGTAACACCGTGGTATTGATGTTTATCCCACCGGCATTGCCACATAAACTCATACACCCTCCATAAGAGATTTGGGGAATAAGTTTAGAAGCCACATCACCGCCAACAGTATCTAAAACATAGTCGAAATTTTGTTTCGCCAGAGGTTTTGATCCATCACCCAGTTCATCGACATGAAGTGTTTTCGCTGCCCCAAGTTCCAGGGCAATATGGTGCTGATAATCTTTTCTGATCAGAGCAGTGATATTGTTATATCCTGTTTTCTTGAGAATCTGAAGGGCTATGCTCCCTACCCCGCCCGTTGCTCCAGTGACCAGCAGCCGCGGATTGTTCTCAGGCTTCATCCCGTTTTTCTCTAATTCAGCAATGGATAAAGAAGCGGTGAATCCAGCAGTCCCAAAAATCATTGCCTCTTTCAGTGATAAATTATGAGGAAGCTTAATAACCCAATCTGCTTTCACTCGTGCAACTTCAGAGAAACCACCCGTATGGGTCATTCCCATATCAAATCCTGTCACAATGACTTCATCGCCTTCTTTGAATCGTTCATCTGCAGAAGAAATCACCGTTCCGCTAAGATCAATCCCCGGAATCATGGGATAGCTGCGAATAACTCCCCCTTTTTTCTGTACAGCTAACATATCCTTATAATTTACAGACGAATAGTGTACTTTGATCACTACATCCCCTTCAGACAATTGATCCAAGGCCGTCTCTTTGAGAGAAAACTCAATATTATCATTTTTTTCTTCTACTACAATTGCTTTGAAATTCTCCATTTTTCATCCCTCCTTTGCTGATAGAATATCACAAAAATGAGGAAGTTAAAAGCGGCTTTGACCTGGATTTAGAATGTGATGGATATTTTGAAGGAAACCATTAAACAAACAGAGACGGTTCTGTAAAGATTCACACAAGGCTAAAATCTTACTTGCAAAATCAGAAGTTTCCGCTATAAAACGGGGAAATCAAAATAGGTATTGGGGTATGGTTCGTTTCTTAATACATAGTGCCACCATTCGAATTTATATGGCTCAAACCCACTGCTTTCCATGATGGAACGCAAACGTTTGCGGTTTTGAACTTCCATTTTTGCAATCCCTTTTGCCTCATGGTGTGAATGCTCATCCATAAAATCGAAGCGGCCTCCCATGGAAATAAGCGCACCCGTATGTATGTGGTAAAGTGTAAGATCAATGGTACTTCCGCGGCTATGACTTGATTGCGGCGCCAAATATCCCCTTGTAACCATCTCGGTTCGTTGGATATTTGGATAGTATCTTTCTTTTGTAAGGTTGTCCTCCGGTTGCCTGGCCCAACGCAGGAGGCAATCTACCGCACGTTTGGGCCGATACCCATCCCATAACAGCAATCCGTACCCAAGAGCCGCCGCCCGGCGTTGCGCCTCCTGCAGCGCAAGGGCGGCGGCATGTGTTCCCACTATACGATTGACCTCATATCCGTCTACTGGTTTCCCGGTGAAATTGTCCCATGTGGCATATTTGGCGTTCCAGCGGACACCACGCAAAATTTCATCTAAGAAAACAAATCCCTTTTCCATGTTTATCACTCCTTTAAGGCTAATGCAATCAGGCGGTCAATCAGTTCGGGAAGTGCTATACCCGCAGCGGCCATCATACGGGGATAACGGCTGTATGATGTGAATCCAGGCAGGGTATTGACTTCGTTAAGCACAATGCGGCCGTTATCCTGTAAAAACATATCAACACGGGAAAGACCTTTACAGCCCAGCGTCTTATATATTTTCTTTGCCGTTTCCTGTATTCGTTTTCGCTTCTTTTCCGGCAGATCGGCGGGAACAGTGATGACTGCATTTTCAGAACCTTTTTCCGGCTCGGATTCCTGATGAATGCGAAAGATACCGTTCCGCAGCCTGATTTGATCCACCTCGCCAACAATCAGCTCGGAACCATTTCCCAATACGGCACAACCGACCTCACAGCCCCCAATTGCCTGCTCAATTAAGACTTTGCTGTCATACTGCCTTGCCGATTCAATCGCGGCATCCAATTCGTCTGCGCCACCCACTCTTTTCACACCAAAGGATGAACCTGATCTCGCCGGTTTAACAAAAACAGGATAAGTAAATGCCTCTGCTGCCCACTTGTGGTTCTCATTGATAATCTCAAATTCGGGAGTAGCTATGCCTGCGTTTTTTGAAACCATATATGTCAGTGATTTATCCATACAAATCGCGGAGCTTTGAATATCGCAGCCCACATAGGGGATGCCGGACAATTCAAGCAGACCTTGTATTGATCCATCTTCCCCCGACTTTCCGTGTAAAATCGGAAATACCACGTCAACAGGGCGGATTTCATATTCAAAGTTCTTCATCACAAGCAGTCCGTGTATGTTCCTGTCCGGGAGAAGTGAGGCCAGGCTGCAATCACCTTTTTCCCATTCCGTACTCGGTTTTTCGCTGTCAATGTTGGTAGCGATTTCTATTGCGGATTTTATGGACACATCATGCTCCTCTGAGCAACCGCCAAACAGAATTGCAACCTTTAATCTATTCATGCGCCAAGCTCCTTTCAAAATTCAAACAGTTTTCGATTGTTTTCAGGGTGGTATCATGCAGCACCCGTTCAGTATAGTAAGCTGTATGCGGAGTGATTATCACATTCGGCATGCTTTGAAGTTTCAGCAGGAATTGATTATCCATTGGTTTCCCAGTGCAATCAAAGTAGAAAAGTCCTTCCTCTCCCTCCAATACATCCAATGCGGCCCCGCCCAGTTTTCCATTTTCCAATGCTTTAATAAGCGCATCAGTATCGATAAGTGCGCCCCGCCCTGTATTGATAATAAACGCTCCTTGCTTCATTTCCTTTATTTGTTCATAGCCGATGATATGGTGTGTATCTGAATCCAGCGGCACATGAAGCGTAACGATATCGCTGTTTTGCAGCAACTCCTTAAGCGGGACATAATCTGCCGCTATTTTCTGGCCGCGGTCATAAGCCAACACATGACACCCAAAACCCTGCAGCCGCTCAATAACCGCTTTGCCTATTCGTCCGGTTCCCAGCACGCCGACGGTCATGTCCCGCAGTTCTTTTCCGCGGGTGCTGTCCAGCCTGAAATCATATTTTTCCACTGAACGTACAATGGATTTCGCATTGCGTATGGCCATCAACATCAGCATCAGGGTATAATCGGCAACACTGTCAGGCGAATACTCCACATTGCCGACCGTGATGCCCATTCTCTCAGCGGCTTTTGTATCTATATGATTGCAGCCGATGCTCCGGGTAGAAATATACTTCACTCCGGCATTTTTCAACGCAATAATAGTGGATTCAGAAACCTCAGACTTGTGTCCCACGCTGATACATTGATTGGCGGGGACTGACTTTGCAGTGGTTTCTGATAGGTTGCCGCTTATAATAGCAGGTATGATGCCAAAGCGGGGTGACAGCCTGCGGAACACATCCGCCTCATCATGTTCACAGCCATAAATGGTAATGCCAATGTTGTTCATAACTTTTTTTCCTCCTTAATTTCTACGTTTTCCGGCAGAGGATAGCAGATTTTACATTTGTTGGTGTAAAGCGGTTTTTGCCCTGTTATTTCGCTGGTATCCGCGTCTATTTCTGATCTCTCAACCTTTACATATTCATAAATCCCGCCGCTTTCCCGGAAATACTCGGTGCTGCCGTTTGTGACTTTGTACCGCACTGGGGGCCTCTTATCCACGAACACCGTTCCTATGATGTTTTCATCATCGAATCCCACGGAAATTTGATATGTGCAATCGGTATTGTTTTGTGCCTTTAAGTCAATCCAGCCCTCGGAAATTGTTGCGTCCCCCCCTTTAATCTCGTCGCTGTTCGGTTCGGGAAACTCCTTGACCTTGTGGCCGCTCCGCTCGATGACCGTCAGCGGTGTGTGCAGGAACATCCAAAACAGCAGATTACTCATCTGACACATGCCGCCGCCCTGCGCAGTAGTGAGCTTGCCATTTGTCACTGTAAGGCCGTTTTTATAGGGAACATGCTTATCCGCATAGCGTACAAGCCTCCAAAAGGAAAATGTTTCGCCCGGCCTTATCAAAAGTCCGTTCAGTGTCTTTGCCGCCAGCTTTAAGTTAAACACCTTGTTTTCCTGATACACCATATCAAAGCCGGTATTGCGGTTATATAACGCGCAACCCGTTTCAAATAGCTTATAAGGAAGCTGCTTCCTGTCAATGGTTTTTGCGTAGCGGTGCCCATCAAAGCGCATCCCGGCATAAAAAAATATCTTCCGCTGCATTATCCTGACCGGAAGCAGGAAAGGGAATAACTGCGTTACTCTTTTTCTGTTCATATCAATTTCCCCTTAGTTTATTTTGTTGAGATATTCTTCAAGGCAAATGCCCTGATTGTAAATTTCGGTGGCTGCATCAATGCCAACGTAGCGATAATGCCACGGCTCGTCAATTACTCCTGTTATTTCTGTTTTGCCGGCCGGATAACGGCGAATGAATCCAAACTTATAACTGTTCAGATCGAGCCATTTATAAACTTCTTTCCCAGTGGAACGGATACCGTCAGCGTTAATGTCAACAGCAATCCCTAATTGGTGTTCACTTGTTCCGGGAACGGCTACCCATGTTTCAGCTTTGCTTACCGCTGCTGTGTCAGAGTAGCCCTCGGATTTATAATCAGCAATTTTTTCGGACATCAAGCTCTGTTGCTTTTCCGTAGTTCTATATCCGGAAACTACAACAGGATAAACGTAATCGCTCCTTGCGGCATCCAGCATTTCCTGCAGCGCAGGGTATATTCGCGTATCTACCAACTGCCCATTTGCCAACTCTGTAAAGTCTGCTTCATAATCCTCCGGAATGGGATTCCACTTGTTTACTAAAATTAAACACCACGTTGTTTCATCAGCAATGCTTTGCGTATCAGTGGTTAAACCGGTGTCAAAATCAGTATTGGCTACAGTATTCTTGGAAAGATGGGCGTCAGGCTGCTTATCTACGGCAGGCGGAATATGGTTTACGGTCAGTCCAAAAGCCAAGATCATCGCAGTAAGGCAGCAGCACAATCCTAAAGTAAACCCGCGGGATGTGTGACGCTTTAACTTTTTACGCCGCATATTTCTATTGAAATCATTGTCATTCCAATATTCTTTCATCATGGCAGTCCTCCTGATTTATTTACCGACGGTGCTATTATGGCAGAGCAGTCTGTATTTCCCCTGTAGCCAACCTGTAGTTTTTCTGTAGCAGCAAGAAATAAAAAAAGACCAGCAGGAATAACCCTGTCGGTCAAAGCGGTGGATCGTTTTAATTCATTTTCTCCTTATAGCGGCTCATGCTCTTGGCAAGTCTATCCAAAATAGAACTCCCTCCGGAGTATTTTCTAAAGCAAAATTGATGTTCATGACTTCCAGAGTTTTCCGCACAATGGTCAGCCCCAAGCCGCTCCGGCCGCTTTCTCTTTTCCGTGCCCGGTCTATGCGGTAGAATGGGTCAAACAGCTTTGGCAGAACCCTATCGTCAATCCTCACTCCCGTATTCAATACGCAAAGGCGAAATTGCTCTGCTGTCGGTTCGCCCCATATCCGAACCTCGCCCCCTTTAGGCGTATTCTGCACCGCATTCAATATGACATTGGAAAGCGCCTTTTGGAACATTTTAGAATCTATAAGACAGCTAAACCCAGCAGGAATATCCGTAATGATACGCAAATCGTTTGCTTCCGCTAAAAGCTGATAATCAGGCAGCATACCCAAAACCGTATCTCTGATATCCAATTTTTCAGGAACGGGCGTAATTTTTCCATTGTTCAGGCTTACGATTTCAAGTATTTCAGAAATTGTTTTGCCCTGTACGTCCATCATTCTCACGCACTCACGCAGATATTTGGGGTGGTCTTTGTAATCGCCTATATTTTCAAGCATCCCTTCTAACAAGACACTTGTAGCCGCGATAGGCGTTTTTAGCTCATGGGAGACTGCTGAAAAGAAATACCGCTGGGTTTCTTCCAACTCACGCACACGCAGGATTTCATCTTCTAATTGGGATATGGTTTCTTTCAGTTTTTCGTACATGAAATAAATGTCATGAGCCAATTCACCAAGCTCGTCTTTACGTTCTGCCGGAGGCGGGACTTCTTTGAGATTTGCCATTCTCCCGGCGCTATTTACAAGCTGTTTGATTGGTTTCGTTATTTGTCTTGCAAAAATGTATGCGCAAAAAAGGCTGAGTGCAAGCATTGCAGCAAATACAGCAAATACCCTGATTGCTAAATCACGATAAAGAGACTCTAACCCCGTCCTGTTTTGGGCAATAATGGAGAAGTCCGTATCATTATGCACGACATAGAAAAAGTCACCTCTAAAGCTGTCTGATGTAGTAGCGTTGGGTGTGGCATATATGGTTTTTTTGTTATTATCCACAACCAGGAACTCAAACGACTGGTTGTTTTCATGAAAACGTTGTGCCATTGCAGCAATGTCATTGTTATTGCTCGTCTGAATCCGCCGTACCAAAGGTTGATAAGAAGCTACTATTTCCCGGTTTTGCAATGTTCTGTAGAACAACATAAATTGCCCCGAAAACAGTACCGCCATCACGCTGACAAGCAGCAATATGGCAATTACCGTGTAAGTAAATACCTTAATGAAAATCCCATGTTTTTTCATTCAGATTTCCCCTCTAACCGGTAGCCCACGCCACGAACTGTCTTGATAATGTTCTCCGGCAGCTTTGCCCGCAGATTTTTGATGTGGGTGTGCACAGTACTGCCGTCGCCATCAAAGTCATATCCCCACACACGGGATAATATGATTTCGTGAGACAGCGTCCGGCCTTTGCTCTGAACCAACAGCAAAAGAAGTTCAAATTCTTTGCGTGTCAATGGCAGCTCCTCACCATCACAGCTTGCCACAAAATTCTCCGGCAGGAGCATCAGATTACCATAGCGGACTTCTTTTTCCAGCGCACCGCTGCGCCGGAGCAGGGCTTCCACTCGTTTCAGCAAAAGCTGAATTTTGAACGGCTTCGTCACATAGTCATCCGCTTCTGCATCAAAGGCCATGACTTGATTTTCGTCATCAGAAAGGGCCGTCATCATCAAAACGGGCGTATTATTTAGCTTGCGAAATTCCCGCAAAAGCTCATGCCCATCCATACCGGGCAGCATAATGTCGAGAATAACAAGCTGATATATATTTTCATAGAATTTCCCATGAGCTTCGTTCCCATCTGAGCAAGCGTCTACTTTATATCCGGCTTCGGACAAAAAGGTTTTGACAGTATTGCATATATGCTCGTCATCATCGACAAGTAAGATTCGTATAGACATAAATAAATCCCTCCGCAAAAAGGATAACACAGCAATCTGTATTTTCTCTGTAGTTTTAAGATTTTTTCGTTCAGATTTCATTTGTTCACCAGAGGGGGCTTGGCGCTGGGAAATACCTCGCTTTTTTGCGGCATATAGACCCTCCATTGCTGGAATTATTATATGCGCTTAAACGGATAATATCAAGACGGCCTGTTTTTGCTGGTGGATTCTGTCCAATTTTCTTTCTTCAATTCCCATAAATGCAACAGGTTTCTTTTCATTATTGACTGCAATAATCAAATGAGCTATGGAGCTCAAAGCCTGTGGAATATACTTCGCTATATCTTTGATCTCTGAATCAGATAAAAATAAATGTGTTTCTCTAACAGATTTATCCCAAACTTCAAGTAGTTGCTCTACCAGGACAGGGTTTAATTCATGGACTTCAATCAGTTTCATATTTTATGGCTCCTTGTTAAATTCTCGTTGCAAAAACACCCGGCGGTGCGCCTGGAGTAGAGGCACCCATGGCACTTTTGTTTTCTGAAGGTCACGGTTGACCATTATCATTCTTAGTTGCGTGGACAGACATTGCTCTGCGTTGATTCATTATACCAAATACCACTATGCAAGCACAATGAAATTACCAAGATACTTACTGAATTGCAATATTGAGAAAATTTAAACTGATAAGTAAGAATACGATATTTGGGGCATTACTTATAATGGCGGGAGCATGCTTTACATTTTTATAACGATATACTGCATTGCACCAGGAAGCTATATCAATCACCTGTATAGAAGAACGTGTTAAAATAAAAAATGAGGACAAGCAATTATGGAAATGGAAAGTGAATTATTTAATACAATAACGGAACACTTGATGCTTAACGAAAAACCTTCTGATTATCTAAACTGGTTATCTAATTTAGAGAGTTTCAAGCAATGGCCTTTTTCCATGTTAGGGAGGTTAAAGGACACAGAGCAATCAAAAATCCACCATCCCGAGGGAAATGTCTGGAATCATACGATGCTGGTATTGGATGAAGCTGCAGCAGTGAGAGAAAAGAGCAGTGATTCAAAGGCATTCATGTGGGCAGCTTTGCTGCATGATATAGGAAAACCAGACACCACCAGAATAAAAGGGGAAAAGATTACTGCCTACAATCACGATAGTGTGGGAGCTGGCTTAGCAAAAGAATTTCTGGAGTCGGTTACATCTGAACAAGATTTTATTGTAAAGGTATGTATGTTGGTTAAATATCACATGCATATGCTTTATATTTTAAAAGATCTCCCGTTTAGTGATAAAAAGGGGTTGATTTCAAGTGTTGATATGAATGATATAGCCTTATTAGGGTATTGTGACCGATTAGGGCGGAAGGATGCTGACCGTAATAAGGTTATGGAGGAATATGGGAGATTTTATTCGATACTGAAAAATATGGAGAAAAAATATAGAAAATAATTAGAACTTATGGAACTCCCACAAATCGAATATGGCCAATTCTTTTCAAACTTTTTCCTTTGTATGAAAGATTCAACCAGACTATTGCTCGTAAAGAAACACATAGCTTTCCCTTTGTGGAAACTATGTGTTTCTTTATGAGCAATAGTGTAAAATTATGTGACATCTTTTTTCTTCAGCCACTGCACAGCGAATACCATCGGCAATCCTGTAAACATAACACAGGAAGCCAAAAATGGAAGAGTGTCCTGGACGGTTAGATATCCCCTGCCATTGGCGTCCATTCCAAGGGCCAGCAAGGAATAGGGAAAGAAAAGTCCCCGCCCCGAATTTACCATGGCAAGTCCTATGATGCCGCCAATCAGCGAGATCCCCACGGGGCTGGCAAAGCTTTTAATGGTCATGGAGAAAGTTAATTGCACCGACGCTATGGAGATGCCCGCAAGCGCGCCAAGAAGAAGCCAGTGGGGCAAGTCGGAAGGCACCTTCCCCGATAATCCGGCATATTTTCCGCAGATCATGAAGAGCACGCCGGTTAGCAGCTGCGTCAAAATGACCAGCCCTGCTGAAACCATAAGCTTCCCAGCGAAGATTGTCTGAGCTGAAATCGGGAAAGTCAGCAGGCTGTTCCAATTGTTTTCCTGATGTTCCAGCCGCCATTGATAGGCGCACAGTACACCGATCAGCGACGGCAGGAAGAAGAAGCTGGAAAAAATGGTGTGCTGTGTCCACAGGCTATACCATTCTTTCGTAAGAATACCGATGTTCTGAAGATAATTGAATGTCCCCATAACAGACGCCAGCAGCGGCAATGTAAAAAAGGCTATCCATACCGGTGCACGGCGCAGCTTTAAAATTTCCGTTTTTACGACAGCAAACAACATAGCTTACACCTCCCTTTTCACAAACTGTTTACGACCAAACCAATATAAAATTACAAGGGCAGCGATGAGCAGTGCACCGTCAATAACCGGGAATGGTGCCTGATAGTATGACACGGTCCTGGCAGCCCGATTCCAGTCCATATGCACCGGAGAGAGCAGCCCATAGTAAGCGCTGGGCACCAGACGCATGACCCGTTCCGGGAAGAACATGGCCATTAAACCGAGAAAACCTGTGATGAGTCCTACAGACATTGGAATAAACTGATTGATATGCCTCAATGCGATTATTTGCAGAAACAGCACCAGAAACAGACTGCATAGCAGCTGCGAGCCAAAATACCAGATCAGGGCTGAATCCGGTTTGGGAGGAACAAAGCCTTTGATCTGCCCCACTAACAAAATGACTGCAATCTGCAGCCCAACCACTGCCGCAATGTGAATGCCCGCACAGAAAAATTTTGCATCGAACAAACTGCCGGGGGGCTGCATGGTAAACAATGTTTTCAGATTGCTGCCCTTATGTTCGATGTCACACATTCTGGAGACAAGTACTGCAATCATCACGGGCAGCACAATGGAATTTAAAACAGCAAACTGATACAGGCTGTTCAGATACCCCCCGGCAAGCTTGGAAGCATCCATGTTTCTGAGGCTCCAGATCAGCCACAGCGCCTGCACAGCGCTGATAGCTGCAACAATGAGCCAGTAACGCTTACGCCGGGCCTTATAGAATTCAAGCTTCAACACGTTCATAATACAGCCTCCGTTCCGGTCATCTCCAAAAAGATATCTTCAAGGCTTTTTTCGCGCCCTTCCATACGCATAATCCCAATCCCATTTTGTGCCAGCAAAAGGCTTACCGCAGCGGCCTTTTCATCTGTAGGCTGCGGCAGCATCAGCCAGCCATCTGCATGTTTTGCCTTTGGCAGAAGCGCAGCGGCCTTTTCATTATTGCTGGTGCGCAGCGCCAGGTGGCAGCTGTTTTTAGCGTGCAAGGCGGCAAGTGTATCCTGAAATACGAGTTCACCCTTTCGGATGACACCTACATGATCAGCAATTTGATCAATCTCAGATAGGAGGTGACTCGATACCATCACCGTCATCCCGTATTGGGCAGGCAAGGATTTAACCAGTTTTCTCATTTCCTGTATCCCTGCGGGGTCAAGACCGTTGGTAGGCTCATCCAGAATCATCAGCTTTGGCCTGCCCATCAAGGCAGCTGCAATCCCAAGACGCTGCTTCATTCCCAGAGAAAACTTCCCAACCTGTTTATTGCCTGTTCCGGTCAATCGCACTGCGTCCAGCGCCGCATCGATCTCTCCTTTCGGGAGGTTGCGCAGTGAACGCACAATCTCCAGATTTTCCCGAGCCGTAAGATGACCGTAATAGCTGGGCGATTCAATGAGAGAACCAACCTTTCGCAGGATGGACAAACGGTTTTTATCATTTAGTTTCTGCCCCAGTATAGAAATACTCCCTTCGGTGGGATGTACAAGTCCCAGCAGCATTTTCATCGTAGTAGTTTTTCCGGCGCCATTTGGTCCAAGAAAACCGTATACTGCCCCAGTGGGAACGTTAAGATGGATATGGTTTACGGGAATTTCCTGTCCGTAGCGCTTGGTAAGATTCTCGGTGGTAATACAATAGTCCATAGCGGACCTCCTTTCTATTTCTCCCACAGAATACCGTACACGCCTTACACGCCGCTGACGTCAGCCTTACTTTTACCTTAAATTTTTCGTTTTTTCGAGATGTTATGGCAACAAAGGGTTATAATAGAAGAACAAAAACGGAAAGGAGATGGTGCAATGCAAAGTATCCACGAGACACGGTTGCTTTTGGTGGACGACGAGCCGGAACTTCTGGCCATGGTGGAAATATTGCTGCGGCAGGAAGGGTTTGTGCAGATCAGGACGGCAGCCACCGCTGCGGAAGCCATAAGAACTGCACAGGATTTTATGCCCCAAGCGGTGCTGCTGGATGTGATGCTGCCGGACGGTGACGGCTTTACACTCTTCTCTCAACTGCGGCGGCAGGCAGACATTCCGGTGCTGTTCCTTTCCGCCCGGGATGAGGATGAGGCCCGCCTGCGGGGGCTGGGTCTTGGTGCAGATGATTACATTACAAAACCATTTCTGCCCCAGGAGCTGACACTTCGCTTGTGCGCTGTTTTACGCCGCACCTATTCTGTGGAGGAGCCTGCTGTGGCGGAGAAAATCTTCCTTGGAGAGGTGACCGTGGATATGGGCAGCGGCACTGTGACGGGAAACGGCGGTGAAAAGATGCTGACCGCAAAGGAATACGCACTGCTTTCTAAACTGAATGAAAACCGGGGCCGCATCGTAACGGTGGACAGCCTGTGTATGGCGGCGTGGAATGACGAGAATATAGGCTATGATAACACGCTGATGGTACATATGCGCCGTCTGCGGGAAAAGATTGAGATCGATCCTTCCCATCCCCGCTGGCTCATTACGGTGCGGGGACTGGGATATCGGCTGCTCAAGGAGGCGAAGCTGTGAAATCCAAACGTATCAGATACAGTGCACTGTGGCTGTCTGCCTTGCTGGCAGTCATTTTTGCAGTGGGGATAATAGTTAATCTTGGGCTGTTTTTCTATGCGGTGATTTCCCTTTCAGGAAAGAGCAGAGAGCCAAAGGTTTCCATGTACGCTGAGATGCTGGAGCATACAAACAGAGGCTATCTGCTTCCCGCAGAAGCAGCGGACAAGCTAATAGAAAATCATTATTGGGCCATGCTTATTTCCGATACAAACGGAGAGGTCCTGTGGTCATATGACAAACCTCCGGAAGTACCGGAACAGTATAAAATTTCTGATATTGCTGCGTTCTCTCGCTGGTATTTGACCGGTTATCCCGTCAAGGTGTGGACTGTGGAGGATGGATTGTTTGTGCTGGGTGCGCCCAAGGATTCGATATGGAAATACCCTGTTGAAATGTCCATGGACCAACTTAGTTTTTGGCCTGTTTGGATCGTCGTTGCTCTGGTGTGCAATTTTCTTGTTATTTTCGGCGTATCCGTATGGATGACCGGACGCCGCTACAAGGAGCGGGACGCCGCACGGATTGAATGGGTATCGGGGGTTTCTCACGATATCCGTACACCTCTCTCCATGGTCCTTGGTTATGCTGCAAGTCTGGAAAACGATGGTGAAATACCGGAAAAGAAACGGCAGCAGGCCGCGGTTATCCGTCAGAAAGGTGAAGAAATGCGGTCCCTGGTTGCTGATTTAAATCTTGTAAATCGGCTGGAATATGCAATGGAACCCCTGAAAAAAGAAAGCTTATCAATGGCGGCGCTTGTCCGTGAAACAGCGGCGAACTTTCTCAATGCAGACCTTGACGAAAAATATCCCATTGAGGTGGAAATCCATCCGGCTGCCGCAGCTTTACAGACATACGGTGACCGGGCACTGCTGGTTCGTATGTTAGGCAATCTGATTGGCAACAGCATTCGCCATAATCCCCGGGGCTGTTCCATCCGAATAGAACTGGGGGCTGAAAGAAAACTGTTCCATTTAACGGTTCAAGATAATGGGGCAGGTTTTCCGGATGAACAGCTGACCCTGCTGCGCAAGGACACAAAGCATGAAGCATCTTCAGGCGGCGGGCTGGGCCTTCGCATCGTGAAACGCATTGTGGAGGTTCATGGGGGGCAAATCTGCTTTCAAAATATACCGGCAGGCGGCTGCAGCTGTACGGTATGGCTGAAAGTGGGAGACAAGCGATAGCCCCATATTATTTTATTGCGATAAAAAAGAAAACTATGATAAATATAAAACGCTGCCGCCTTTCCCAACAATCATTCGGGGACGGTTCAATCCTTTTGAATGGGTGAAAGATCCCAATAGAAGAATGGATTTTTATGATTCAACAATGCCAATCGCTATTGCATCCGATTCCGAAACGCTGAAGGGCTTTGCTGGAGATGCGGTAACGCTACTTCAAGACTAAGGACTGGAGATAAGGTTATTGTTGATGGCGGGCAGGGCACTGTGCATATATTTTCAGGAGTGTATATCCCCATCGAACCTTGACCTAAGAATAGTGTATGTACAGTATTATCAAGCCATATTTACACCTCCATAAATATGGCTAAAACGGCAAAGCATTACAACACGAAAAAAAATGAGCTTGTAGATATTGCTGAAAAGTTGTTTCTGGAAAAAGGTCACGAAGAAACAAGTATTGAGGATATTTTAAATGCTTCAAAAATCTCAAAGGGCGGGTTTTATCATTGTTTTAAATCAAAAAAGGAGGTGCTGACGGAGAGTATTAACAGCCTGATGGAAACCTCCCTTGCAGAACTTGAACCTATTATTGAAGATCATGAAGCGGACGCCTTGGAAAAACTACGGCTGTTTATGAAAAGAAAAGAGGCTTTCCAGCAGCCTAAAAAAGAATATGCAAGGTTTTTGAGCATGGTCATGAAATCAGATTTTACCCTTCATAAATACTACCTCGCCCTTGAGCAGAAATATGTCGCCCCCCCCCTTGCCCGAATCATTGAACAAGGGACAAAAGAAGGGGTCTTTCATGTCCAATATCCGTTGGAAACGGCTGATATCCTGCTGCGGGTCGTCACTTCTCTACCTCAAAGCAGTTTTTTCGGTGAATATATGGAGAATGAAGTAAAGCACCAAAATTATTCAATTTCTCTGAGAGAAGTATTCGCAAGGGTTTTGGGAACAGAAATCAGCAAAATATGGCTGCCGGATGATGAAAATTCGGCAAAAACTTTAACAAAGCAAGGAGGTGGCTTATATGGCAAATAAGGTGAAAAGATTTAAAGAGCTTACCCCTGAACTTCAATCTTTTGCCGGAGGGAAAGGGGGCATGCTGGCTAAAATGTCTCAGGCCGGTTATCCGATACCGGAAGGCTTTGTAATCCTGCCTGAGAATTCCTTCGCCGGAGAATTTGAAACGGTTCTCAATGTTCAGTCAGATGAGGAAGTTGTGGAAGCTATTGATACAGTGTTTAAATCCAGAACATCGGAAAGAGTAAATTCATACAACGCCCTTCAAGGTATGGAGCAGTCCCACCAGATGGCAGTAGTGTCCGCGCTTTCGCCCTTAAAGCAGGAGAGCTTGCGGGTATTGGTGGAGACGTATTTTTCCTCTATGCCGACGAAGTGAAAGACCTTCTTTCCGGGAAAACTCTTAAAGTCAAGTTTATTCCCGCAAGGCAAGGAAATTACGAAAAATATAAAGCGCTGCCGCCCTTTCCCTCCATTATACGAGGGCGATTTAATCCTTTTGAGTGGGCAAAGGATCCTAACAGAAGAATGGACTATTATGATGCCTCCATGCCCATCCGCAGTGATTCGGATTCTGAGCTTCTTCTCAAGGGCCATGCTGGAGTTGCAGGCAGGATAGAAGGATTTGTACGCATCTTAAAAAGCCCCGAAGAAGGAGAAAAGCTTCAATCAGGTGAAATCCTGGTTGCTTCAACCACCAATATAAGCTGGACACCCCTTTTCCCAAAAGCCGCAGCAATCGTAACCGACATCAGCGCGCCTCTTTCCCATGCCGCAATTGTTGCCAGGGAGTTGGGTATTCCTGCTGTTGTGGGATGCACAAATGCAACCGCAAGACTCAAGACGGGAGATAAGGTCCTGGTTCACGGTGGACAAGGAACGGTACGAATACTAAAGTAACAACAATGCCATAAAGCTCTAACAAATATGTTTGAGCTTTATGGCATTGCAGGTTAACTTTTATCGGCTGATCCATCCGGTTTTCCAATTAAGCCATAAAAGAATAGTGTCGTTATGTCCTTAAACAAGCGTTGGCTGTGTTCCAGATTGCAGAAAGCATCAGAGTGTTTCCCTGCCCTGAACAAATTGATATAAAATAATATAACCTCATTGGAAATATCATGATGAATATAACCTTCAGCTTTCCCCTTTTCGATCAAATTCAGCATTAAGGGGATAAATTTGTTTTTAACGAAATCTTCAGCGATCCGCCGTATTACAGGGTCCTCTGATGCCATGAAACCAAGAAAATCCGGGTTTAATCCAGCTAATTCGCCGGTTTTTTCTGTTATAAGTTTTTCCAGCTTTTGAGGAAAGGGCAAGTCGCTTTCCATTGCTTCGATGTACTCCTGATGATTCTTGTTAAGGACGGTCAGAACCACATCCTGAAGCAGTACATCCTTACTGCCGAAGTAATTATATATGGTTACCTGGGATACTTTTGCCCTGTGGGCTATTTCCGAAATACTGACTTTTTGCACCCCATGGGCGGAAAAAAGCTCAATGGCAGCCTGGCGTATATTTTCTTTTTTTATTTCTTTGCGACGTTCAAATCCATCCATGGAAAACTCACCTCAACATAATAATACTATATGTTTTGAAACATATCAATAAAAATATTTCAAAACATATTGCGAAAAAATGGGAAAAGGTATATTATGAAATATATAAATAAATTAACTTCATAAATTTTAAAAGAGGTGATTTGAGTGGGTACATATGTATTGGTTTTCAGTGAAATTGATAAGACAAAGCTGACAGAGGTCGGGGGCAAAGGCATGAACCTGGGAGAACTGTCAAAAATTGATGGATTGGAGGTGCCGGAGGGTTTTTGTGTCACTACGGAAGCATATAGGCTTGCCATCGGACAGAATAAGGAATTCAGCCGGTTATTGGAGCAATTATCTCTTCTCAAGGGAGAGGACAACGGAAAAATCAGTGAAATCAGCTGCAGAATACGAAAGATTATTGAATCTGTGGGGATTCCAAAGGATATAGAAAATGAAGTTATACGTTATCTTTGGAAATTCGGTGAGAAAAACGCCTATGCCGTGCGCTCCAGCGCAACCGCCGAGGATCTGCCATTGGCTTCATTTGCAGGGCAGCAGGATACTTATTTAAATATCAGTGGGAAGGAAGCAATATTAAAGCACATAAGCAAGTGCTGGGCATCGCTGTTTACTGACCGTGCCATATCCTACCGTATACAGAACGGCTTTGATCATCGTAAAGTATACCTGTCAGTCGTTATACAGCGGATGGTTTTCCCCGAAGCTTCAGGAATCATGTTTACAGCCGACCCTGTTACCGCCAACCGGAAAGTGCTATCCATAGATGCAAGCTTCGGACTTGGAGAAGCTTTAGTCTCAGGCCTTGTTAATGCGGATATTTACAAGGTGCGGGAAAAGAAAATCGTTGATAAGAAGATATCCACCAAAAAATTGGCTATCTATGGGCTGGAGGAAGGCGGTACAGAGGAAAGAGGAATAGAACCCGGTCAACAGAATAAACAAACGTTGACAGATGAGCAGATTATGGCCCTTGCAGAAATAGGCAAAAAGATAGAGGCATACTTTGGTGCGCCCCAGGATATCGAATGGTGCCTTCAGGGGGGGGAGTTTTTCATTGTTCAAAGCCGCCCTATTACTACGCTGTATCCTGTGCCGGAAAATGACGGAAAGAATCGTGTATACACATCAATGGGACATTTACAGATGATGACGGAGGATATAAAACCATTAGGGATGTCCTTCTGCAAACTTTTGTCCTTTTGGTTTGGCGCAAATTTGAATGCCGCCGGAGGAAGGCTTTTTCTTGACGCGACCTATGATCTGTCTTCGCCTATAGGGAGGAAGATTCTGATTGGGAGTACAGGCAAGGCTGACGTTTTAATGAAGAATGCTCTCCTGAATATCATGCGGCGGCAGGATTTTGTCAAAGAAATGCCCCGTGGAAAGGGTTCTATCAACGCAGGCATCGGTGCATTGGCCTGGATTATATCGGCCATAAAGGTTTATCGGAAGAACGAGGAAAAGACTGTTGAAGCCTTGATCGCTTACAACGACGGGCTAATAAGAGATATGGAGCAAAGGATTAAAAAATTATCGGGAGATGAGCTTTTTGGATTTATTTTACAGGATACAACGGATTTAAAAGCAGTGCTGACAGGTCCGCAAAACATGAGTCTTATGGTAGTCGGGGCGTTTGTATCCAGTTGGATCAGTAAAAAAACTGAAAAATGGCTGGGAGAAAAGAGTGCCGTTGACATCCTTTCTAAGTCCATACCCAATAATGTTACCGCAGAAATGGGTATGGAACTGATGAATGTATCGGATGTGGTCAGGAAGTATCCTGAAGTCGTTGCGTACTTTGAAAATGCCAGAGAGGGAAGCTTTTTTGAAGATTTGAAAGGTCTGGAGGGCGGACCTGAAGTCAGTGCTGCAATGAAGGCGTACCTTGAAGAATACGGCATGCGCTGTTCCGGTGAGATTGATATTACTAAGGACAGATGGATCGAAAGACCAACCATCCTTATTCCAATAATTCTCAGCAACATCAGGAATTTTGAGCCCAATGCAGGCAGCGCCAGATTTGAACAGGGAAAGGCGGAAGCAATCCAGATGGAGCAGGATGTTTTAAGACATCTGGAACAGATGCCCGGCGGCAGACAAAAGGCAAAAAAGATGAAGAAAATGATCAACGTCCTGCGTAATATTATCAGCTTCAGAGAATACCCCAAGTACTCCTTTATCAAACGTTTTCTGATTTACAAAGACGCGCTGATGAAAGAGGCTGCTGTGCTGGTGCAAAAAGGTGTCCTTAAGGAGAAAGAGGATGTCTATTATCTATACTTTGAGGAATATAGAGAAGCGGTACGCACCGGCAAACTGGATTACAGCATCATTACCAGGCGGAAGGAGGATTATGCAGTCTTTGAAAAGCTGACGCCTCCAAGAGTGATGACCTCTGAGGGCGAAATCATATCAGGAGAATACAGCAGCGGAAACAAGCCTGAAGGTGCTTTGGCCGGCATCCCAGTTTCATCGGGGACTATTGAAGGACGGGCACGTATAGTGTTAAAAATAGAGGATGCATGTATGGAAGAAGGGGATATACTTGTAACCTCCTTTACAGACCCCAGTTGGACACCCCTATTTATCTCTGTTAAAGGTCTTGTCACGGAAGTCGGCGGCCTCATGACCCATGGCGCAGTCATTACAAGAGAATACGGTCTTCCGGCAGTTGTGGGGGTGGAAAATGCCACAACGCTGATAAAGGAGGGGCAGAAAATCAGGGTGAATGGAACAGAAGGGTATGTAGAGATATTAGAATAAATTATGCATATATAGGTAAATCATTGTGAAAAAAGAAAAGAAAGCTTTCAATGGCAATTTTATATTGTACTTGCTGGGAAGGATGGTATCCGACACAGGAACCAGCATACAGATGGTGGTTCTGCGGCTACGATAGGACTTTTTTCCTTCCTGCCCTTCATATTCAAAGGGCAGGCTTTTGCGACTTTTGACGGATGTTTTAGACTTCGTGATACCGGCTTTCGTTGTGGGCTATAGCGAGAGAGGTATTCACATGAGTATTTTTGCGCTTTTATCCCTTTTCGAGGTGTAATATAGAGACAGAGCAACCTGTACATACCCTCCTTCATTTTTACAATTTTATCTTACAAATCTAAACAAGTCAGCACTCTGCCATAGGCGAAGTGCTGACTTGTTTTGTGTGCCAAGCATAGTACTATGATAATGCAATGATGGAGTCTTTCTATCGAACTTTAAAAAGAGAGCTTATTCTAGATGCTAGATTTCTCCTGCACAATTTGAGCGAGAAAACTTAAATCAACTTAACTTTGTGTCTAAAAAATGTTGACAAGTCCCCCCATAAGTTAGATTTTCAGGTCTAACTTATGGGGGTCAGTTCACCCCTTGGCGAAAGCTATGTCTTTTTGGTGCCTGTGGTCCGAATCGAACCCACACGTTCACTGCTTTAATTACGCAAAAAGTACAGAAACAGATCAATATTTATCAAGTTTTCAATAGTCGATCTCTGCCATAACCTGGGAAACCTCTATCTTCTCTTGAATCAGCCCGACGTCGTACATCCAGTCAATGTTAGCCTGCCAGTTTTCAGCCGTCTGACTCAGGAAGGGGGCGTCGGTAGTTTCCATCAAGGGCAGCAGAGCCTGACAGGACTGCTCCTCCACAGAGGAAGACAGGGGGAAATTCTCCTCGTTCTGATTGTCCAGCAGAATCTGCAGGCATGCGTCCGTATCCGCCTGGAAGTCCGCAAAGCCCTTGGCAGAAGCTCGCAGGAAGCCCGCCAACACCTCTGGTTCGGTCTCAATCATCTTGTTGCCAGCCAGGAACACGGCTGCATAGTGGCTGGGGATACCGTATCCGTTGACCATGAAATAGTTTACATCGAAACCCTCTTCCTCCATCTGGGGAACCTCGTGGTTCACAAGGCATCCAATGGTGGCGTCCACATTGCCGGTGGTCATGGAGTTCATCAGCTCAAAGCCTACGTTTACCATCTCCACACTGGCAAAATCCGCACCACTGGCTTCCATCATGGTCTGCACCAAAGCCTCGCTGAGGGCGGTACCGGCATAGCCCACAGTCTTGCCCGCAAGATCTGCGGGGCTTTGGATGTTCTTGTCCGCCAGGGACAGGATGATATTCAGGGGCGACTGAACCACAGCACCGATGGACTTGACGCCGATGTCTTGGTTTGCAACTACCTGGATGATATCGTGCTCATAGTATAAGCCAATCTCCGCCTTGCCAGCGGCCACCAGGGACAAAGCATCGTTGTCATTGGCAGGAAACTGAATTTTCACATCCAATCCTTCATCCTTGTAGTAGCCCCGCTCAATGGCGGTGTAGATGAAGGTATGCAGGGCGTTGGGATACCAATCCAGTACCACGTTGATTTCCCGAAGATTTCCGCCATTCCCGGTGTCTTTTTGCCGGTCACAGCCGGTCAGAAAGGACAGTAACATCATAACTGCCAGAAGCAGCGCAGTAATCTTTTTCATAGATATCCTTCTTTCTTTATTGACCGCGCCAGGTAATGACGCGTTTTTCAATGATACTTACAATGGTCACAAGGATCATAGCCACCACCGACAGCAGTAAAATGGGCGCAAAAACCCCAGCTCCGTCCAGCTGTGTCATCATCCGACGGCTGAAATAGCCAAGACCACTCTGGGCACCCAACCACTCTCCAATGGCCGCTCCGATAATGGACAGGGGCACCGCTATTTTAATGGCGGAGAAAAAGTAGGGCAGTACCGCCGGGAACTTCAACTTCCAGAAAACTTGCTGCTTATCGGCTCCGAAGGTAAAGAGCAACTCAATCATCTCCGTTTTCACTGACCGAAACCCATCAAAAACTGTGATGGTAATGGGGAAAAAGGTCATTAACACCGTCACCAGCACCTTGCTCCACAGGCTGTATCCAAACCACAGCACGAACAATGGAGCCAGGGCCGTGATAGGGATGGTTTGAGATGCGATGATCAGTGGGTATAGCGCCTTTTCTGCGACAGGACACCCATCCATAAGGATAGCAAGCCCCAGCCCCAGAACAACGGAAATTGCAAGACCAACACTTACCACTGCCATAGTTGCGGGCAGATGTGCGAAAAATAGAGGCTGGCGCAGCTTCCACAGCCGTAGAGCCACCTGCAGAGGGCTTGGCAGAATATAGGCCGCATCAACGCCCATGGCAGCCGCCTGCCAGAACATCAGCAGTGCCAGCACCACCGCAGCAGCAGGAATATTTGCCCGATTAGATTGTCTCACATCCCGTCCCTCCTAAGCATGGTAATCAACTGTTCCTTTAGCACCAGAACCTCGGGGTGCTGCAGGGCCTCCAGCATCCGGGGATACCCGGCTGGGACTTCAAAGGAACGCAGCCGGGTAATGGGATTCCTCTCCGCCACCAATACCCGGCTGGAGAGGAACAGTGCTTCCTCCACATCATGGGTGATGAAGAGAATCGTTTTACGCTCCCGAGTCCATTGCTCCAATAGCCATTCCCGCATGGTCAGGCGGGTCAGGTAATCCAGAGCTGAAAATGGCTCATCCAGCAGCAAAAGGTTGGAGCCGGTGAGCACCGTCCGGGCAAAGGCTGCCCGCTGGCGCATACCGCCGGAGAGTTCTTTGGGAGATTTTTTGCCCCAGTCCTCCAGACCAACAGCGGCCAGTGCCTGCTCCACACGCCAATCCATTTCTGAATTGGAAAAGCCGCCCCGAATCTCCAGCGGCAGCCGTACGTTCTCCTTCACGGAACGCCAGGGAAACAGCATATCCTGTTGAGGCATATAGCCGCAGTAATGCTTCTGGCTGCCAATGTTCGCTCCGTCCACCAGTATTTTGCCATTTTTGGGATCCAGCAGCCGGTTTACCAGACGAAAAATGGTGCTCTTTCCGCAACCGGAGGGACCGATAATGGACACAAACTCTCCCTCCTTTACATGAAAGGAGAGATGGTCGATGATGGAGAAGTCCTCCACCTCATATTGAAAGGTCACGTTTTCAAAGGTCAGCATGAGCTTACACCCTCATTTTCCAGAGCATCTCCCAGAAAGCATCTTCGTATCGAAAAGGCGATGAAAGCTTCCTTCATCCGCCGCGTTGTTTTTGTATTCATTACCTCATCACCTCACCGGACATATTCGCCGGTCACGGCAAAAACGTGGTTTATAGGACCAGAGCCTTCTCCCAAGTCCAGCATTTCCTCCAATGCGCCGGAGATATAGGCCTTAGCCCGCTCCACGGCTGCATATAAATCATAGCCCTTTGCCAGGTTGGAGGCGATGGCACTGGACAAGGTGCAGCCGGTGCCGTGGGTGTTGGGGTTATCGATGCGTTTTCCATTGAACCAGTGATGATTTCCATCCCGGTACAATAGGTCATTGGCATCATTAAGCTGGTGACCGCCCTTGCACAGCACAGCGCAGTGATAGGTCTCGCTGATGTGTCTGGCGGCAGCCAGCATATCCTCCGCGCTCCGCACCTTCATACCGGAGAGGACTTCCGCCTCCGGTATATTGGGCGTCAGAACCGTGGCCAGGGGCAGCAAGTGCTGCTTCAGGGCATCCACGGCGTCCTCGCTAATGAGCCGTGACCCGCTGGTAGCCACCATCACGGGATCCACCACGATGTTGACTGCCTGATACTGCCTCAGCTTTTCCGCAATGACCGTGATCAGTCCCACGGAGGATACCATGCCGATCTTCACTGCGTCAGGACGGATGTCCGTAAAGACGCTGTCAATCTGCTGGGCGAGAAATTCTGAGGGGACTTCCAATATCCCCTGGACGCCGGTTGTATTCTGGGCAGTCAAGGCCGTGATAGCGCTCATAGCGTATACGCCATTAGCGGTCATGGTCTTAATGTCGGCCTGGATACCGGCGCCTCCGCTGGAATCGCTTCCAGCGATTGATAATGCTGTTCTCATAAATCATGAACTCCTTTCGATTTTCAGTATTATTTTTATTGAGCGACAAAGAGTGGTGCCCCCGGTTTGCCGCTATTTCAAGGCATTGTCGCCTGTGAAATCAATGGAATGTGATGGTCTCATCTGCCAAACGGCAGATTTGATCCCAATGGCTGCCCGCATCTGCGTCATATACGGCTACCACATGGAAATTTGCTTTCTTCGCAGTTTCAATGGCATAGAGTGCATCTTCATATACGGCAATCTCGCCAGGAGCTGCGCCTAACCGGCTTGCAGCCTCCAGATAAATATCCGGCTCCCGTTTGCTTGTCCCCATGCTCTCGCAGGAGATCAGAAACTCAAAATAGGATCGCACGCCCAATCGCTGCAAGCAGGCTTCCATCAGATGTTCCGCGGTAGCAGAGGCGACGCACATTCGAACCCCCGCTTGCCTAAGCTGCTCAAGATGTTCTTTCACACCCGGCTTTAAAGAGATGTCCTTGCGATAATGGACATCCATTATACCGTTCATTTCATCGGCAACAGTCTCCGGTGACTCTGCCAGAGCAAAGCGGTCCACAAATAACGCCGCAGACTGGCTCATCGTCAGAGGCCGGATTTCCTCCAAAATACCATCCCAGCTTTCTGTGATGTTCTTTGATTCCAGGCATTCCTGCCCAAGGTTTTCCCACAGTTTCATGGAGTAGATCAATGTGCCGTCCATGTCAAAAATAGCAAAGGACTTATGCATGGTTCCGTACCATTTCATCTGCAAGCGTCAACAGTTCGGCAGTTGCCGCACCGGGATCTTCTGCGCCGAAAATAGCCGATATCACGGCGACGCCATCTACGCCGCTGCCGGAAAGCTGCAAAATATTCTTCTTGGAAATGCCTCCGATGGCGACGGTAGGAACGTCAACGGCATGGCAGATGGCCTTGAGGGTTTCATAAGGCATCTGATCTACATCCGATTTCGTAGAAGTAGAGAACACAGAACCCAAACCCAGATAATCCGCTCCGTTTTTGACCGCCTCCAGCGCTTCTTCCACGGTGTGTGCGGAAACCCCGATTATCATGCTTTCACCTACACGCGCCCGGACGGCGGAGGTAATCATATCCTCCTGGCCTACATGGATGCCGTCTGCACCGCACTTGACCGCAATATCCACATTGTCGTTGATGATGAACGGCACATGGTACTGTTTGCAGAGATTAGCAAGCTCCATAGCCTCCGTCAGAAACGACTCCTCGTCCAAATCCTTCTCTCTGAGTTGGACGCAGGTAGCGCCGTTTTTCAGGACTTCTTCTACCTGTTCATACAGGCGCGACTTCCCGGCCCAGGCCCGATCCGTTACCGCATACAGCAGCATTGCCTTTTTATCGCACTTCATAGTTCGCCTCCCTTTCTAACTCATCCGGAGAAAGATTGTAAATGGCATCAATGATATAATTTCGATAGCTGGAGTTACCGTCCAGTGCCGTCATACGCTGTTTTGCCTTTTCTCCGCAAAGGCCCATAGCGCAGACTGCGGCAGCAGCAGCCTCCAGTGTGTGCCCCGGATTAGCCGTCACATACGCCGCCATCATGGCAGAGAGCTGACAGCCAGTTCCGGTAATCTTGCTCATGTCCGCATGACCGTTCCGGATGCAGTATGCTGTGTTTTGGTCAGCAACAATGTCGATGGCTCCGGTGATGGCGATTACCGCGCCGGTCTTTTGGGAAAACGCCTTCGCAAAAGCGACCGCCTGCTCCAGCTTCTCCTCTGTAACCCGGTCGGAGACATCCGCATCCACACCTTTTGTGGCTCCAGTTCCGTGGGCAAGGACCTTGATTTCAGAGATATTGCCCCGAATGACCGTAAACTGAATTTCTTCCAACAGTTTCATGGCAGTGTTGGTGCGAAGGACAGATGCTCCGGCACCCACGGGATCTAAAACTACGGGATGCCCTAACTTATTTGCTTTTCGTCCGGCGGCAAGCATGGCGGGGATGGTGCGCTGATTCAGGGTGCCGATATTGATATTGAGGCCGCCGCATATGGAAGTGATTTCTTCCACTTCATCCATATCATCGGCCATGATGGGTGAACCACCGCAGGCCAAAAGGATGTTGGCACAGTCGTTAACAGTGACATAGTTGGTAATATTGTGAATCAGAGGGGTCTGATTCCGAACATTTGCAAGCATTTCTTTCATCATGATTCAAATTCCTTTCTTGTTGTAGGTAGATTGGTTCAGGCGAAACTGCATAGCTGCCAACAACAGCTGCCGTGCATAAAATTCCGGCAATAGACAGTTTTTATCCTTACAGCCCTTCAAAAAAGCGCAATAAAAAAAGGAGGCACCTGTGATACAGTGCCTCCGAAAGCGTGTGACAACTTCCTACGGCGGCATTACCCGCATCAGGTCAGTGGGTCGAAGGACATACCTTCCTCTCAGCCTGCTTGTGCAAGCTCCCCATTTTTGTTTTTAGAGTTGTTATGAATGGCAAAAAACAGGAGACACCAATACAGTGTCTCCGAAAGAATCAGACTATGATTCCCTACGGCGGCATTATCCGCATCAGGTTCCTGGGTCGAAGCTCAATGACTTCCTCTCAGCCTGCAACACAAGCTCCCCATAATTTAGACATATTATACTACTTTGATTTGAAAAAAGCAAGAAACTTATCCACTGTACGATAAAGAATGTAAAAAGAGCGCCATGATTCGTTGCTTTACTTGTGGCATTGCCTTTTGTCTTTGTAAGCACAATGGAAAAAAGATTTTTATAGATGCCATAAAACATCTAACAAATAAAACAATAAATAGAAAGTTATTATGCTTCACATAATGCTTATACTCCAAGCATCTGCGTAACAATAGAATCTCCATTATTAAATTCTATTTTTCCTATTGCTCCATTTACTATTTGAATTTGCGGAGGTATATGCCCTATATCAGTATCATAAATTACAGGAACACCCAAGTCAGCAAGCGAATTTCTATATGCGTCAATTAAACAAAAATCTTGTGTATCGGAATATCCATCGGCACGACCTAAAAGGAATCCATTGCAATACTCAAACCAACCACACTCACGCATTTGCCACAAGGTACAGTAAATTTCTCCCGCATTCATTTCGCAACTTTCCAGCGTCCATATAAAACCATCTTTTTTATACCGCTCTAAAAAAGTATGAACAGGAGCAAATCGCGTTCCGATTAACTTGCATACGGTATCTAAGCAACCGCCTATCATACGCCCCTCAAAATACAGTTTTGTTTCGCCGCCCAGAGACTTCCATTGCGTACTTTTATCAAGGTTATAAATCTCTTTTGATATATCCCAACCAGAAAAAACGCCGTAATATTCCGAATTATGCTGTTCTGTTTCCAATTCGGACATTACATGAAAAGCCTCAACATCTGATTTATGTATGCCCGCATAACCCATATTCATAAAGTTAGAACCATGTACAGTTGCAATATCACAGTTAGTAGATAAAACAAATGCAAGTGTGGAAATATCTGAATAACCGCATATCCATTTAGGCGTCAACTCGGACAGTCTTTTTAAATCCAAGAACTGGAGCATATCCATTAAAAACTCTCCGCCCCAAGGCGGTATTATTGCCGCCACTTTAGGATTTTCATAAAGGCTCATAAACTCATCAGCTCTTATTTTTGGATTATTACTCACGCATTTTGTATTACGGCGAACTGAATTGGTTTCAATTATATCATATCCAAGTGCCTGTACATTCTTGACAGCATTATCAATTCTTGCGAATAAACCTTCGGGGACACCCGATGACGGCGCGCAAACACCGATGATGTCACCTTTTTGTAAAAGCCGCGCGTATTTCATACTCTTCTCCTTTCCGAACCCGTATAGTATATAAAATAATCTGCAATACAATTTCTTGTTTACCTGCGTGATGCAATATCTTTAAATCCATAATATCGCATTTTCATATATAACAAAAGACATAGCATCCCTTGGCGGAAAACTATGTCTTTTTGCCGGAGACGGTGGGATTCGAACCCACGTGCCGATTGCTCGACAACCTGATTTCGAGTTATTTGAGGGCAAGTTTCGATGAGATTATCAAGGTAACTTTGAGATACCTTGATATCCCGCAAACCCGCATGATTCAAGACTTTTCGGGCATAAACTATGATTTTACCACGCTTCGGCTCGACCCCCGAATTTTACGGTTTTCAGAGCAAAGTGTAGAAAAAGCGTAGAAAAACGACCAGCGAAATGACCTTAAGATACTTTAGTTTCCTGGCATTTTCAAGAACATAGACCACAGCGTACCCTACCATTGACATTGATTAAAAGTGAATAACGCAAAACAGACAGCGCTGATATCTGTCTGCACCATCAATGCATTGGAGGGATGGACATGGCAACTGACTACTCTCACCTTCTGGCTGAATACCCGGAAAAGATATGTCAAGACCAATTTTACAGGATTTGCAGAATAAGCAAACGAAAAGCCACATGGCTTTTAGAGAACGGGTATATCCCCTGCGAGGATACAGGAAAAAAGACTCGCAGGTTCAAAATTCAGATAACGGACGTGATAGAATACCTTACCCGCTTAGAAAATTCTCCGGAGTCCCTGCTGACACCTCCCGGTATTTTTTCAAGCGGAATAAAATATAGACCCAAACACAAAATTGTGGAACCTATAGATTCAGATAAATTTATGAAGATGCTGAAGAAAAAGTGGAGCAGCTTTCCTGATGCCCTTACCGTGGACGATGCTGTGAAACTGACCGGTTACTGCAAAACCACAGTGTCAGAATGGATAGCCAAAAAGAAATTATTCGGGGTGTGGTACTACAACAAATACCTGATACCCAAAGACTGCCTGATCGAATACATGGCAACCAAAGCCCACCGCATTTGCCAGAAATCCAAAAAGCATATTGACCTACTCCGACAATATCAAAAATTATAGGTTGGGATTGATGAGATAATTTGGCTTCATGCAGAGCACAGCTCGCCGCAATTATACTTTACGGCAGGCTGTGCTCTTGTATTCAGTCCACATTGCCAAAAGAAATTAAATCATTCTGCAATATTTTTGCAAAATGAGAATAAAAAATTGACATCCGGGTAGAATATAGCATATAATAAGAATATGATTTTGCATATAATTTGCAGAATGGAGGAAAAGTATATGCTGTTAGAATTTAAAACAAAGAACTATAAATCATTTAAAGATGAACTCGTATTTTCTCTTATGCCAGCTCCCAAGCAAAAAGGCCTTGATTATAGCGTGTTGGAAGAAACCCTTGGAAAGAAAGTCTATAAGGGTTTATCTTCCGCTGTAATTTATGGACCAAATGCTTCTGGAAAAACCAATATCATTGGTGCAATGGATACTTTTAAATCAATTGTTTTACGAGGAAATATTCGTAATGATGACGATAAGAGCGACCCAAACGCTGCTGCAACCGCCTTGGAACTGATTCCGAACAACTCCAATGAAGGTACCGATCCGGTAAGCTTTGCTATTAAATTTATCACAGACGGAATGTTAGTGGAGTATTCTTTTTCCGTAGCCTTAGGTAAATTTTTGGATATTGATTACAAGCGTAAGGTATTATCTGAAACACTAACCATTAATGATTCTCTGATTTTTTCGAGAAATGACGGTTTAGAATTTGATGCTTTGGATGCGATTCAGGGACTTCTCGTAAATGCTTTTGAGCAGAATGCAGAGGGTGCAATTTCTCTGGCAAAAAGCAATTTGAACGAAGAAGAACTTTTTTTGATGAACGGTTTCAAAACAATGTTTAGTTCTAAGCTGGTTGCGCTGATAAGCAGTTGGCTGGACAACAAGTTCATGGTTATCTACCGTGCTGACTCTATTCACCTTATCCGAAAATTTAGTGATCCAAAGAAAAAATCCATATATGTAGAAAAAACATTAAATGAAGCCGCCACTTATTTTGGTATTAATTCAAATGCACTTGGCTATGTGGTAGATGGTGACAACAATGAAGCAAAACTATTTTCCCTGTTTCATAAAACAAAAAAAGGTGCTGCAATTCCCGCCGAGCTGTTTGAATCCTATGGAACCATTCGCTTTGTAAATATGTTCCCTTTAGTAGTCAATGCTCTCTTAAATGGAGGAACCCTGGTGGTAGATGAATTTGATGCTTCCATCCATCCAATGGCTTTGATGAATATCATCAATATTTTTCATAATGATGACATCAACATACACCATGCACAGCTTGTTTTTAACACACACAACCCTATTTTCTTAAATGCAAATTTGTATCGTCGGGATGAAATTAAATTTGTAGAGCGTGATGAAGAAACACACTTCAGCAGTCATTATTCTCTCTCAGACTTTGGGACGACAGGAAAATCTGGTGTCCGTAAAAATGAAGATTATATGAAGAACTATTTCGTAGATCGATATGGTGCAATTAAGGACATTGATTTCACACCCATCTTCGAGGAACTTATGTCTCGTGGAAAAGAGGTGTGATCATATGCGTAAAGAGAATAGAACCTACTATTTTTCTGTTGAGGGCGAAACCGAGAAGTGGTACTTGGATTGGCTTCAAGACTTAATCAATGCAAATCCGGCTGCAAAATACACCGTAAAGTTGGATAGCAAAATTCAGAAAGACCCCTTAGCTCGCGCAAAAGGTCTCACGATTTTAGGAAAAACGGAAATCATCCATATCTTTGACAGAGAGAGCGAAGAAGATGTCCATGTGACACAGTTCAAAACGACCTTAGATCGCATGAAAATGGCACAGAGCATTGGGAAAAGCATCACATACCGCCTTGGATACAGTAATTTCACGTTTGAGCTTTGGATGATTTTGCACAAATCTGACTGCAACGGTTCGCTGACTCATCGCAGCCAATACCTTGTACCACTTAATAAAGCCTATAATGAAAAGTTTGAAAATCTTGACCAGTATAAACATGAGGATAATTTCAAACGTATACTTAAACAGTTGACACTGGAGCACGTTCATGCAGCAATCCAGCGATCAAAGGCTATCATGAGGCGAAACCAAGAATCTGGTTACATTTTGCAGGAATATAAAAGGTATAAGTTTTACAAAGAAAATCCTGCTCTTTCTATTTGGGAGTCTATAGAAAAAATTTTAAGGGAATGCGAATTGCTATAACAGGAGAGGAGAGCTTATGCAACCATTTAATATATACTATATAAATTATGATAAGGCATTTGAAATATCGATGCTTATTGACAATCGCCTCCAGGAAACGCAATCGATAACCAAAGGGCATGATGTTTCAATACATGGGGAAGCGTCTGCTGATACCGAGAAGCTCTCAGCCATTCCTCTATTGGAGAAAATTATCCCTAAAGCATCAATGGCATTAAATGCGGAGGGAAACAAGGTTAAAAATGTAGTTGACAACTTTAAAATGGTTTCAACTAAGTCAACGGTTCTAAAAACTATTTATGAGAAATCTATTGAAACACGCAAGTTGACGGATAGCAAAGTTGGTGCGTTGATAAAAATTCGAAATACTAATTTACGTATTAACAACGCTGCTGATATATTGGCAACCAAAGGGTTGTTGAGCGGTATACTTAATTCAGTCCCAGTGGAAGGAACAAATGGCGTAGACTTCACTCGATTTGGAGAAGTTTTTCTAAAGGATTCTGCGTACATCTTTACTGGTGCTTTTGGCAAGGAACAAATTGCCTTTAAAATTCCTATGAAACTTGAGAGTGAGATGGAGAGCCAATATAGTATTTCGGACTTGGAAATAGGGCCTATGACAGTAATCGGAATTTATCGCGGGCAATATGATGCCGGAGACCTCGATAAAAAAATTAATCGTCTTCGTGATCTACAAAATATGTCTGAATCTCAATCGAATAGCAGCTTAATTGAATCTGATAGCGATGAAGATGCCACTACCAGTAGCTGTTTAGGGTTAAAGACGCATTTCATTGACGTAATTGCTGTAATACAGGAGCTTATGATTAGGTAGGTGATTTTTATGGAACGTATAACCCTTTACGAATATGATCGCAGAAATATGAGTCAAATTGAAAGTGCGGTTACAAAAAACAGCTGTGAAATAGTAAGATTGAACTCTCCTTCTTTGCTGGACAAGCTTCTAAATAAAAAGGAAAATATGGAGTTTCATCAAGATTACTATTATGATTTCACACCAATTATTATATCAGAAGGTAGTCGCAGTGAAAACTGGGCGCAACAACTGATTTCTTTTATTAACATCTATTTTGAGCAAATACCTTTTCACATTTACTTTATACTGGATAATCGCTATTCAAATGAAGTAAAAGAATCCCTATATCTGTATATCGATAAAGTCGATTCTCTTGAAGTTGAATTAGGGATTAACGAAACTGAAGTCCTGAATGTAGTTGATATTAGTGATGAAAAGTTATGTCAACTGCAAAATTTTGTATCTTCTCATCTCTTTGGAAACCAACGCTTTCAGACACGACTTTTTCAAGAATTAAATAACTTTCGGCTGTTTAATAAAATTGATATCCAAAAAATATTCTCAGTATTCATCTGTGGTGAATCAGGTGTTGGAAAAACAGAAACAGCTCGGTTATTGCATATGTTTCTAAGTCCAAATGAAAATTTTATTAAAATTAATCTCGGCAATTATAGCGATAAAAATGCATTAAGCAGCCTGATTGGAAGTCCAAGGGGCTATGTCGGTAGTAGTAAGGGTGAACTTTCTGATAAGATATTCAAGAGCAAGGCAAAGGTCATTTTAATCGATGAATTTGAGAAAGCTGGCGGTGAGGTTCACAACTTTTTTCTTGAACTCTTGGAAGACGGCAAGTTTACGGATTCACTTGGACGAGAATTTAATTTGAATAAATATATTATTATCTTCACCTCGAATATTAAGGAACAAGATGTGAACCAAAAATTGAGTCCAGAACTGCAATCACGTTTTAGCCTTATGTATCGCTTTTCTGCTGTCTCTGAGGATGAAAAGCAAGAGTATTTGCAATACAAAATTTCCTTATTACTTAGTAAGATCAATGATACCCTTGACATAAATTTCTCTCAAACCTCGTTAGAACGCATTTATGCCATTGACGTCAAGCAGTATCATAACTTGAGGAAACTAAATAAGGAAATTATGTTGAGAATTTCTCAGGAATATCAAAGACTGAAACCTCACCAGGAACAGCCACAAGTTTAAGAATATAAAAACTGAAAGATGCCCGCCTTGGCATGGAAACATGGCAGGCATTTTCTTATTGACAGTATATTTTTTAAAATTCAACATCTTAAACCAAAAATCAGTTAAAAAGCCGGAGAATCGGAGTGCAGAATGCACTTCAATTCTCCGGCTTTTTGTTTTTCAAAAGGGAGGAAATTATGTTAGTGCATTACAAGAAAAATAAAAAACCAGCTTGTTATGATTCGGAGGCCATCATAACAACAGGGAGAATACCGCCTGACGAGCGGCCCCACGGCCCGTTCAAGAGCTGTGGCAACTGCCCATATCCCTCGCATGGATTTATCTGTTACGGCTCCGAGGGTGACTGCCTAAGAACAGATATGCAGAGGATTCACAGTAGAAATAAGCAGAAAAAGGAGGAACTCACATGAGACATCAGCAAGAATTTCTGAAATTTATAAAAGAACAGTATCCGCCCGGCACCCGCATTCGGTTAACAGAAATGCAAGACCCCTATGCGCCTGTGCCGTCAGGTATGGAGGGAACAATTAACTTTATTGACGATGCAGGCCAGTTCCACATGAAATGGGATAACGGCCGATCCCTCGCTCTCATCCCAGGCGTAGATAAATTTTCGGTTATCCCACAGCCCCTCCAAACGCTAAAGCTGTATATGCCTCTGGCTGTGATGCAGTATGAACGCGATGAATGGGGCTCTTTGGAGGAATACCCTTCGGAACTCGACCAGGGAACGATACTTTCCTATCACGACCGAATCCTTGCCGCCATCCTCAAGGAGCGGATGCCGGAGGAAACGGAACGAGGACTCATGGAATATTATCACGGGAATGACAGCGTAAGTCAGAAAGTGAAGTCCCTCTTTTTCACAGTGGAGCAAGTTGGGAACAAGCTGATGGGTGTGGCTGAATGCCGGGTACAAGGGGATTTGAATGATGCGGAGCTGGAGCAGCTCAAAGATTATGCTTCTGGTCAGGCATCAGATGGTTTCGGTGAGGGCTTCGAGCAGCATCCGATTAAGATTGGCAGCGATGAACTATATGTCAGCCTTTGGACGGCGTCAAGGGACTGGAGCATAACGACAAAGGATGAATTAGAGGCTATGAGCCAGCAAATGGGAGGAATGCATCTTGGATAAACAATCAAGGAATAGGCTTCCCGAACAGTGCCTGTTCATGAATGCGAATGGCGAAATTATGCGCATTGAATATGGGAAATCAGGGTTCAGCCGCTCCGAACTCAACACGGAGAATAGAAAGGCGAACCAGGTAATCGTCAACAGCTACAACGAGAGGCATGGCATTACAGCCGAGCAGATCAATACCATGCATCAAGGGGCGCTGTTTGGCTGGGATGTTCTCCAGCTCTCCCGACAAGAGCAATCCGGTATGAAAAGCGGCCGCATTTTTGAAGTGGAAATCAGTCGCCCCGGTTCATTCGGTGTGGAAACCTCCTCCACTCTCACACTCCCTGCGGCACAATATGAAATATTGGATGCACTGGACAAGGCCCGCATCACCGATGAACGTGTCATTTATTCTGCAGAAATTATGGGCTGCGAGCTGGATTATCTGCCGCAGTTTATCGGCACAAATGCGAACCTATATGAGCTGAATCATCTGGCCGAGCGTTTGTCCTCATTAAACGAATGGGAGTTGGACTGCTTCGAGGGGATGGTGATGATGGATACCATCCAGACCCAATACTCCCCCATCGCAGTAGACCGCCTCATCAACATGACCCACAGCATGAATGACTGCCATGTCGTCTATAAAGCCCATGACGACAGCACCCTCGGTAAATTTTATGCGGATAACGACTTTGTGCAGAAACTCGAAAATGTACCGGATGAAATCTATGAGTGCCTGGATTTCAGTAAAATCGGCAAAGAGATGCGCGAGGGCGAGGGTGGTGTATTCACTCCACATGGCTATGTGGTTCAAAATGGCGAGATTTTGCAGACCTACCATAGCGGTTATGCCGTCCCCTTGGAAAAACCGGATTATACCGTGCTCCTCCGAGTAACCAAAGGGTATTTTAACGACCCGCAATATGATAATGATCTGATTGCTTTCCTGAAGCTCCCTGCGGACGATGAGATGCTCTCTCAAGCTGTTGAAGCGGTGAAAGCAGCATCAGCAGAGGAATGTGTATTCTCCACTGCGGACTGTATGATACCCTCCCTTACTGAAAAAATCGGAGATGCGCTATATGAATCGGAGGGCGACAGCTACGGCTTGGTCAATGAATTGGCACAGCAGCTCCGCCACCTCAAAGAGGAAAATGGTGTCCTGACCTACAAAGCAATGCTGGAAACTGCCCCTGCGGATATTTCGTTGGAGGATGCGCTTGATCTTACTTTTCTGACGGAGGAATTTGAGATTTTGTCCGAAACTGCTTCTCCCGCAGATTACGCTGAAAAAGAAGTTCAGAGGATGATGTCGTTTGAAAGCGACGATGGCTTGGAACAATTCTGCAACTTGGAAGGCTACGGGCGGTATCTCATGGAGAAATACGGCATTGCCGAAACCCCTTATGGACTGCTTGAACAACAAAATGGTCGGACGGTGGAGCAATGCCTTAACCGTCCCAGCCAGAACCACGGCATGGAAATGAAATAGCAGAATCTTTGTCGACATTTGTATAGCTTTTTTATGAAAGCTGTGGCATTGTGTTGTGCTTGAAGGAGGTGAGCAGGATGGAGCTATGGAAAGAATCCCTGCAAACTGCGCTGGATGAACGCCTTGACGCAGCATTTGCAGAACTCGCGGAATCCAACGCCGATGTCCGAGATGCTATAAAACAGCAACTGGAGGCATCAATACTGTTAAAGGATCATCCCAAATACGATGATGAGCTGAAACAGATCGCAGACTCATACTTTGAAGCCATGCAGCTTTTATTAGGTGAATACAGTCAGCATATGTACATCCAGGGCGCCAAGGACTGTGTGACAGTTTTAAGGGAGCTTGGCGTAATCAAGTAGCACAGGCAATGATGTCTGTGCTTTTTTAGACCCCAATATAAAAACAAGGCCGTTTCCCCGACAGGAGGCGGTCCTGTTTTTTATGCCCTTTTTGCCTTGACTTCCTTTCCGGGGAAACAACCGGAAAGGAGGCAGCGATGCTCAAGGAGCAGCTTGCGGAGTATCTGCACCGTTATCATCACGGCGCTGAGAATGCCGTCACAAGCAAAATGATGGAATACACATTCCACGTTTCAGGCAAGGAATTGCGTGACCTTGTCAATGCCCTGCGCCGTGAGGGTATCCCCATTGCCAGTGATCAAAGCGGCTATTTCTACGCAAAGACTGAGGCTGAAGTGCGCCTGACCATCCGGCATATGAAAAGCCGTATCAGTGGAATCAGCGCCGCCATCACAGGACTCAAGCGTTCCCTCACGGCGTTTGATGATACGCAGATACGCCTGCCGCTGGAGGGAGGTGATGACTCCTGAACAGCTTTATGTCTTGGATCGGCGGCAAGAAATCCCTGCGTGAGCTGATCGTCACCCTGTTTCCCCTCTACTATGAAAGATACATCGAGGTATTCGGCGGGGGCGGCTGGATTCTTTTTCATAAGTTTCCCGGCAATGACTTTGAGGTGTACAACGATTTTAATGGGTTATTGGTCAATCTTTACCGATGTGTGCGGGATAAGCCAGAGGAACTCATGGACGCACTGCGCTATGTTCTCAATGCCCGTGCAGATTTTGACCTCGTCAAAAACACCCTTGCCCGTGACAGCCCTGCCTCGGATGTGCAGAAAGCCGCTTGGTTTTATCAACTCATCCGCTACAGCTACGCATCGGGGCTGACGAGCTACGGCAGCCAGCCCCATGATATACGGTCCAATTTTCCGCTCATTGAACAGGCTCACAGGCGGCTTGCCAAAGTGGTCGTTGAAAACAAGGACTTTGAAAAGCTGATTGGGCAGTATGACCGACCCGTTAGTTTCTTCTACTGCGACCCGCCGTACTTTGAAACAGAGAACTACTACAAGAACGTAGGCGAGGATGGCTTTACAGAAAAAGACCATATCCGCCTGCGGGACGCACTGCTGCGGATTGAGGGCAAATTCCTGCTGTCCTACAATGACTGCGAATTTATTCGGGAGCTATATGATACGCCGGGCATTCAAATCGACTCCTATACCCGAATCAACAACATCAAGCAACGGTATGACAATGGGGCGCAGTTCCCTGAAATCCTCATTGCCAACTACGATATGCGAGAACGGATGAGGGAGGCTCCTTCACAGCTCAACTTATTTGATGACGGAGGGATTGAACTCTGACCGGAAGCAGAAAACAAAATTCGCCCCATATCATGAGGCAAACATTTTAAGGAGGAACAGACCATGAAAAATCATCAGAAGAAAACCGATCAGGCCCTGCAAATCCCTCTTGTTATTCAGCAGCGATGCGGGTTTACCGATGCCGAAACCCTTGCGGTGATGGCCGCCGATAGTGTATGCGTCATCCACAAGGGTGAGCTGACGGCGCCGGAGCTTATCCATGTTATCGCCACACTCAGTGAGCTGGCAAGCGATATGACGATCCATCTCGCCAAAGCCTGCGGTCTCTGCAATAACTGCGGCGATGAAAATCCTGAAGCCGGTACGGAATGCGGCTGCGGTAACAATCCCGCTGAGTGGGTGGCTAACTGCTCCCTCTGCCATGATCTGCTGGATGAGAACCAGAGCATCCACATTCCCGACTATCTGCTGGAGGAAGCGGGCATTTCCAAAGATGCCAAGCTGGAAGCCTATACCGATGGGGACAGCGGCGAAATCACGGTGGTGGAGGCGGACATTCAGCAGGACTTAAGCGATGTGCCTCCCTGCATTCTTTCGATGCTGGCTCAAAGCGGCATCTGCCTTGCGGCACTGGATGAACTGATTATGCAGGAAAGCATCATCTATGGCAAATAACCCGTATTCGCTCTCCAAAATACCGCTTGGGAGGTGAAAATATGCCGGGGATTTCCCTGAAAAATGGCCTCATTTCCTACTATGGAAACCCGGCCGGTTATACAGAAAAAGAAAAAGCAGTGGTGGATCGTATCTTCCAAAACGACGAGCTGTCTGAATGGCTTAAAAGCCGTTCCCTAACGCCTCAGTGGACGGATGGCGTGATGGAGCGGCTTCTTGCCGGGGAACGGCTGGGCGGTATCGAAACTGCTGCTCCGTTGAAAAATGTCCGCATCTGGCAGCTCAAGCCCGACGTGGATATCCACATGAAGTTTATTCCCTATGAGGAAATGGTGCGGAAGTTCGGAGAGCCGTCTCCTGAGGTTTATCGTATCGCCTATGATGGACAGCTTGATACCAACGACCTCGAAGCCATCTATGCAAGGTGCAATGTGAATCACCCGCCCGGATATAACGGGCATTCCCTTTCCATGTCGGACGTGGTGGAGCTTTACGATGCACAGGGCAGCGAGTTCCACTACTGCGACCGCTTCGGATTCCAGAAAATCAGCTTCGAGTCACCGGAGCAAACCCAGACCATGGGCATGAGTATGTAGGCAGCCTTGGGCTGTCTTTTCTTATGCCCCATCAATAGAACGGAGGAAAACAATATGGTTCATGTTATCAAAAAAGTGAAAGCTGCGGTTTCTCATAAGCTGACAGCGGCAAAGGACACCGCCGCCAGACTTGCATTCCGCGGCAGGCGCATTCTCTCAGAGAGTGCCGGGGAGGGCTACATCGACACAGCCATTAAAATCCTGCTGGCCGTTGTCATTGGCGCCCTGCTCCTTGCAGGGCTCTACGCACTGTTTGGCGAAACCGTGCTGCCGACTCTGACTCAGCGTATCAAGGAGATGTTCAACTACGCCGGTTAAGAGTACCGGCAATTTTAAGAAGGAGGAAAAACCATGCCTAAGAATACAACACCGGCTGTCCCCAAGTACGATGTGAAAATCCATTCCATCCGCCCGGAGGGAAGCTGCAAGGCCACCGCCTCGGTTAACATCTACAGCGATTTTGCCGTGCGGGGCATCAAGATCATGGACGGCTCCAAGGGGCTGTTTGTTTCCATGCCCAGCTATAAAGCCGGAAACGGCGAGTACAAGGATATCTGCTTCCCTTGCACCAAAGAAGCCAAAGCAGAATTTGACAAGGCAGTCATCGGCGCCTACCAGCAGGCACTCACCCAAGGGCAGGCCGCCGCACAGAAACAGGAATCTCCCGAACCCCAGCAGGAACAAAGCCAGCCTGTCATGGGTGGGATGTAGGAGGGTTTGCCGATGAAGGAGAAAATGAAAAGACCTCTCAGCATCCTCCTTGTGGTCTCCATGGTGATTGCCCTGCTTGCAGGCAGCGCCTATGCGGTAAACCGATATTTTGAGGATGCCAAAGGCCATTGGGCGGAGGAAGCCATCCAAATCCTCACGGATAAGGGCGTCATCAGCGGCTATCCCGATGGTCTCGCACACCCCGATGCAATCATCACCAGGGGCGAGTTTGCTGCCCTGATTGCCAGGACTATGGAACTGCCGGAACCGAATGAAAGTGAAGTCACCATTCGCTTTACTGACATTGCCGGACACTGGTCGGAACAGTATGTAGAGGCGCTCATCATTGCAGGAATTATCCAAAAGGACGATTTCGACACGAAGTTCCTGCCGGATGAACCCATCACCCGCATGGAGATGATCCGAATGCTGGTGAGGGCTATCGGCAAGGGCGACCATGATGTATCCTACCCCTGCGTCACCGGGTTTTCTGATGACAATGGACTCGCTGATGGGGATAAAGCCTGTATCTGCACAGGCAAAAAGTATGGCATTGTGGATGGTTACCCGGACGGTACAGTAAAGCCGGACGGCAAAGCCACCCGTGCGGAAGCCTTTGAAATGCTGGTGGATACAGAGAAAGCAAAGGAACAGATCAAAAAAGAAGAACCTCCGAAGCCGCCCGTAACACCCAAGCCGGAGGATAAGCCTTCCGGTGACAGCGGTTCTGGCGGCGGTGGTTCCTCCTATGTCCCCGCTCCGCAGTTCAGCTTCACACTGCCCAAAACCGCCTACACCGCCGATGAAATTGAGATTAAGCCGGAAGGCCGCTATGTGAGCGGCGTGACATGGACAATTCTTAAAAACGGACTGCCCGCCGAGCTTTCCGAGCTGACAGCGGGTGAGCTGACTGCTACCGGCGGCAAGGTGAAATTTACGCAGACCGGCAGCATTACCCTCATTGCCACAGCAAAAAACAGCCGGGGTGCCACGGTGACCCATGAGCAGACGGTAAGTATCTATCCGGTGGTGACGGCGGCATTCACGCTGCCTGAAACCGCCCATACCGATACCGGCGTGCCGGTGGAGCTTACCACGGAGAATCTCGGCTCCAATTTTGTGGTGTGGTCCCTTCAAAAAGACGGAACCATTGCTGATATAGACGAAACTCTTGCCGGAGAGCTGACCGCTACAGGCGGCACAGTGCTGTTCAAGGATAAGGGCAACTATACGCTGACCGCCTCCATTACAGACGAGCTGGGCAAAACGGTCACTGTCAAAGATGGTATCACTGTCTATCCGGTAGCGGAGGTGAATCTCACCCTGCCGGCAGTTTCCCATACTGATAAAACCACCCAGCTAAAAACAGAAACAAAAGAAACGGATGGGCTCACGCTGACCTACACCCTGACCCGAAACGGAGAATCCGCCGATATCGGCACATGGATCGAAGGAGATCCCGACCATGGCAGCATCCGATTCAAGGAAAAAGGTGTCTATGTGCTGACCGCTTCCGTTACCGATGCAACCGGCAGAGTGTTTGCCGGTAGCGCAGGCATCATCGTCTACCCGGTGGGCTCGGCGGGATTCTACTTGCCCGAAGTCTTCCATACCGACAAAGCGGTTGTGGTGGAAGCGGTGTTCGGAGAGATCGGCAGCCATACCGCCAAATGGTCCCTGCTGCATGACGGCAAGGAGGTATCCCTCACCGATGCGGCGGAGGGTACGCTGGGCAATAGCGGCGGCGAGCTGAAATTCCGCTCCAAGGGCAGCTATATCCTGAAAGCGGAGTTCACCGATGATGGTGGCAGGAGTTACCGCTATGAGCAGGGCTTCAAGGTTTATCCTGTGCCCGACCTTACCTACGGCCTGCCAAAATACGCCCATACCGACACCGATATCGTGGTTAAAACCGAAGCCAACCATCTGGACGGTCTCACCGTTGAGTGGCTGGTGGATAACACATTCGGTTTCCAAGATTGGTCGACTTATGTGGACGGAAAGCTCTCGAATTATGGCGGTACCATCCGCTTCAAAAGAGCGGGCATCTATGAGCTGGTAGCGAGAATCACCGATAATACCGGCCGTGTCTTTCTGTACGAAAGCAAGGACAGGTGCGAGGTGCTTCCCGTGCTGACCATCAGCTTTGAGCTTCCCTCCTTTGCCTACACCGATACCGCCATCGATCTCAGAACCCATGGCAACAACAATGTTCTGCCGGTGGAGTGGTCCGTCAGCAAGGACGGCAAGAGCATTCCGCTCTCCGAGGCGTTTGACGGCAGCCTCACCCCCCAGGGCGGCAAGATTACCTTTAAGGGCGACAGCGAGTATGTTCTCACCGCAGCCATGACCGATTACCTGAATCGCAGCTACTCCCACAGCGAAAGCATCCGCATCCTGCCGGTGGTGCAGTACGCATTCACCATGCCGCAGACTGTTCACTACAGTGCGGAGTTTGATGTTGCCGCAAAGGATGTTCAGCACATCGGCAGCTATGCCGTGATCTGGACGCTGCAAAAGGACGGTAATATCGCACTATATCAGGGTACCCTGGGCAATGACGGCGGTAGAATTGTCATCCGTGACATCGGCACTTTTACGCTGACTGCTTCCATCACCGACAGCGCAGGACGTGTCACCACCCATTCGGAGAGCATCACGGTAACCAATACGGTGCCGAATGCCCCTGTGGTAGATGCTGTTCCTACCCGCACCTCCAAGGATGGCAAGTTCCTTGTCAATATCACCGCCAATGCCACAGATCCCGATGGAGATGCGGTGACCTTGGAGTATGAAGGCACCTCGGCTGACAGCTACTATGCGCCGGGTACCCACACCATCCGTGTCAGGGCAAAGGATATCGCCGGGGTTTACTCTCCCTGGACCGAGAAAACTTTCACCGTGACCAATGCCGCCCCCACCGTTACCCTGACAGCAGAGCCAACCCGCACCGTCAAGGACGGCAAGTTTTTTGTCAATATCAGTGCGACAGCCGCCGATGCGGACGGCGATGCAACCACTCTGGAATGGGACAATAAGGCGGCTGACGGCTACTATGCTGCAGGCACGCACACCATCCGCGTCCGTGCCAAAGATATTGCCGGAGCATATTCTCCTTGGATATCAAAGACTTTCACCATCACCAGCTCCGCACCGACTGTAACCCTGACCGCAACCCCCACCCGAACAGCGAATAACAGCAAATTCCTTGTCAATATCAGCGCAACAGCCGCTGACTCGGACGGCGATGCAACCACTCTGGAGTGGGAAAACAAGGCGGCTGACAACTACTATGCCGTTGGCACCCACACCATCCGTGTCAGGGCAAAGGATGCCACCGGGCTGTATTCGGAGTGGGTGTCCAGAACATTCACCATCGTAAACTCTGCACCAACTGCGCCGGTCATTACCCGAACCCCAGGCGGCAACAGCGTAGCACCGGGAACGCCGGTCACCATTAAGGCAACCAGCTCCGACCCCGATGGCGATGCTGTCACCCTTGTCTGGGAGGGCCGAAATGCCGAAACACAGACCTATCCCCGTGGGAAAAACGTGGTCCGCGTCAAAGCGGTGGACTCCGCAGGCGCTGAATCGCCCTGGGCTGCCATCGTTTTCTTTGTGGCCGACTCAAACGGCGGTGGTGGGATGGTCTTAACAGGGCCTGACTCCGTTATCATGGAAAATGGGATCGAAGGCGCCACCATCACAGAATATACCTTTACGGTGCCGCCCGTGAGCGGCCACAGCGGCTCGGACTTCGGCAGAGTGCGTGGATACAACAGGCTGACCGGCCAGTGGGATCAGCTTGACTACGGTACCACCACCAACGGCATCACCTTCACCCGCAGCCTTGGCGCAGGCGTGTACACAAGGCTGGAATTCTATTATTACACCAATCACGACTGTATGTATGTGCGTCCGCAA
>DGRE01000003.1 GCA_002389905.1 Hungatella sp. UBA4396
AATTATGCAATGCTGTACTAGCTAGATTAGTGCCATGCCTGGCACACATAAAAAAACCAATCCTGATTTTGAAATAAAATATTATTTCTTCAATCAAAATTGGTTTTGCCTGCTTACCAGTAACAATCCACGTGTTATTAACTTATTCACACTATATCAGTTTTTTAAGAAATAGTCAATAGAATCTTCAGATTTCTGCTATGCGCCTTTTTAAATTATGCCTAAGGTGTCCTGCAGGCATAGTATAGGATTTAATCTTTTATAAGAACCCGGGCCATATAAATAAGAAATACCAGAGTGCGCAGGAAAAACACACACCCTGCAATCAAATGAATCCAGGGAAGATTTAAAGCTCCCAGCACCCACAAAAGCAACAGCACAACGGCAGCATCCCCCATATACCGCCCAAACAAAACACCTGCTTTTTCTTCTTTAGGCGACAGGGACGGCTCAGTGCTTATAAGCCGTTGACGCCTGGGAGAAGAAAAAACAAAGGATAAGGAAGCAAAAAGCAAAATTCCTAAAATCATGAAATCAATCCATTTTCTTTCAGAAACTCTCTGGCCACATCAGCGGGGGATTGCTGAAGTTCATCTACTCTATAATTCAGTTCAGCCATAACGTCATCGGTTAAAATCGGTGCCAGTTCTTCTAAAACGACCGCAATTTCCGGATATTCTTCCAAAGTATCTGCCCGGACAACGGGAATGGCGTAATAAGGCGGAAAGAATCCCTTATCATCTTCCAGTGTTTTTAAACCGAATTTTTTAAGAAGTCCGTCGGTTGCAAAAGCATCAACAATATTGACCTCTCCGTTTTTCAAAGCCGTATAGCGGGGAGAACCGTCCAGAGTAATATTTTCTTTCATCTGAAAACCATATGTTTTCAAAAGCCCGGGCAATCCATCCTCCCGGTTGGAGAACTCAAAGGTAGTGCCTGAAACCAGGGTATCAGCGATTCTGGAAAGATCACTCATTTTCTCCAGGTTATTTTCCGCTGCCATCTCCTGGGTGACTGCCAGTGTATACGTATTATTAAAGCTCATCTGCTTAAGCACTTCCAAGTCAAACTGCTCCTTAAGTTCAGCCTTGGCTGTCTGATATACCAGCTCTACATCACTGATAGGCGTATGCTTAAGAACATCGCTGTATACCGTTCCGGTATAATCAATATAAAGGTCAATATCTCCTGTCTGTATAGCACCGAAGCACACCTGGGACCCGCCCAGACTCAGTCTTCTGTTTACAGAAATATCGGTTCTGTCTTCGATTAAATCCGCCACCAGATTACCCAGAATCTCTTGTTCGGTAAAGTCCTTGGAACCGATTGAGACAGTACGTGTATTTTGTGCAGTACCGCCCACTGAGGTTAAAAGAAAGACCACTGCAAGAAGCCCTGCGGCCCCTGCAAGTGTTGCCTTCTGGGCTTTCCGTCTTTTCTTCTTTAGAGAATTATCGCCCTTTTGAAGGCTGATAGGCGTTACCAGTTTTTCAACCAAGCCAAGGAGAAAGTCTACCATCAGTGCCAGCACACAGGCAGGGATGGCTCCCGCCAGGATCTGGTTGTTATTCACCGTACGTATACCGGAAAAGACCAGATAGCCCAGACCGCCTGCACCGATAAACGCAGCCATGGTCATCAATCCAACTGCCGTTACAGAGGCAATCCTCACACCGGCCATAATAACCGGAAGAGCAAGAGGAATCTGTACCTTGGTCAGCACCTGAAAAGGTGTTAAGCCGATTCCCTTGGCAGCCTCCAGAGTCTGGGGGTTGATATTTTCAATTCCTGTATAAGTATTCTTAATAATGGGAAGCAGAGAATAAAGCACAACTGCAACAATGGCAGGAACAACACCGATACCCAGTAATGGAATCATGGCACCGAGAAGAGCCATGCTGGGAATGGCCTGAATGATATTAGCAACCGACAAAACAGGCTTGCTGGATTTGGCCGCGTAAGAAATAAGAATTCCAAGGGGTACACCGATTAAAATAGCCAGGCCTACGGATACGGCGGTCAGCTTCAAATGATCAATCAGCAGCGAAAGAATCTGTGGATAATTACCTGATATATAATTTAAAAATTTCATTCTGTTTCTCCTCCTTCATAGTCAAAATACTGCTGACTTAAAGTGGTCACCAGACTGCTTCGTGTTATAAGGCCCATAAGCCGCCTCTGATCGTCCACAACGGGAACTGTGGACACTTTGTTTTCCGTCACAATTTTTAAAGCATCCAAAATGCACTGTTCCGGTAAAAGAGTCGGAAAGTCCTCATACATATACTGCTCTGCTGACAAAGTCCTGTCTTCCACTCCTCTGAGCCTGCCCGCCTTGACAATCCCTGCCAGACGCCTGCTGTCCCGCTCCACGATGAGAAGACTGTCAACCTTATTCTGGCGCATCTTGTCAATGCATTTCAATACCGATAAGTCTCTGGAAGCAGTGACCGGCCGTTCAATCATGATATCAGATACCTTGATAAACTCCGGCGATGACCATATCCTGTTTTTTCCTACGAAATTGGAAACAAATTCATCCACCGGATTGTTTAAAATATTTTCCGGTGTATCATATTGCAGGATATCCCCATCCTTCATAATGCAGATCATATCTGCGATCTTAATGGCTTCATCCATATCATGTGTCACAAAAACAATGGTCTTTTTCAGTTTTGCCTGGAGCTGCACCAGCTCATCCTGAAGATCTGATCTTGTTATAGGGTCCAGAGCTGAAAATGGTTCATCCATCAGAATAATATCCGGATCAGTGGCAAAGGCTCTCGCCACCCCCACACGCTGCTGCTGTCCTCCGCTGAGTTCCGTTGGGTAGCGGTGTAAAAACTCATCACAGTCAAGGCCCACCATCTGCATCAGCTTCCTCGTGTTATCTACCATCTCACTGGGGGACATGGTTTCAAGCTTTGGAATCAGTTCAATATTTTCTTTGACTGTCATATGAGGAAACAGTCCTGTCTGCTGGATTACATATCCGATTTTCCTTCGCAAAGCCACTTCATCCATGGTGCTGATATCTTTATCGTCAATATAAATCTTACCTGATGTAGGCTTAATCAAACGGTTGACCATTTTTAAGAGCGTTGTTTTTCCACAGCCGCTCTCACCAATAATAGCAACTAAGCTTCCATCTTTTATCGAAAATGTAACTTGATTCAAAACCTTTTTTGCCTTATAGGATTTTGAAATCTGTTCAAATTGTATCATGTTTTATCCCTCCTTTTACCAAAGTAACAACTTAATTATATTCTAAAGTTGTCACTTTGTCAAATTTCAAAAAAAATAACGCCTGAAGCCAGTGGGCTTTAAGCGTTATTATGGGGAACCTATTTGGAGGGATATAAGAACTCTTTTACACGGTCCGCAGTGTCATCCTGGGTTATAAAATATATGGTATCACCTTCTGAAAGAGCCACGTATGGTCCGGGGGACTTTATGACAATATCGTTCTTGCTTACCGCAATGACCGTCGCCCCGGTACGCTGCCAGAACTGGATTTCTGTCACCGTCTTATTTAGGTAATTGCATTCTTTGGTAATCCGTATTTCAAAGGGCATAAAGGGGTTCATTGACCGGAAATGGACCGATGCTTCTATGAGATCCTTCAGGCAGTCATTTAAATATTCCATTTCCAGCTTTTGGCGGCTGACACTTTTTAAAAGATTTTCCTTAATGGTATCAATGGTCTGACGCTTGCCGCTTTGCTGGATGTACTCCCCTGCTTTTTTCTGGGACTTAATGATAATCCCGTTGCCTTTTTCCGAGGATACGATCCCCAAGTCACTGAGTATGCAGATCGCCCGCCGTGCAGTCTCCGGTGATACGCTGTACTGACTGGCAAGGGATGAACGGGCGTAAATTTTTTCCCCTTCCTGATATTCCCCATTGGCAATCCGGGATGCCACTTCTACCGCAATTTGCTGATAGCGGGGAATCGCTGTCTTATGTTTTGTTTCTATGTCCATGTAATTCTCATTTCCTTTTCCTGTTATGATATAGCTTATGAAAAGTTATCTTTTCAACTTCTCATAAAAGGCGCTGTATTTAGCGCCGTCCATCCGATTCAGTATAGCCTAAAACTCATAACAGTGCAAGGCGGAAACCGTAAAATATATTCTCCTGCTAAACACCGCTTTTTTTTAATTCTGCCCTAAGGCGCTCCAGCGCTTTCTTTTCCAGCCTAGATACATAGGATCTGGAAATCCCCATCAGATCGGCAATTTCCCTCTGAGTATACTCTTTTCCTCCTTTCAGCCCATACCGCATGCTGATTATGGTCTTCTCATTATCCTTTAAGCAGCTGTCAAATGCTTCATACAGCTCCTTAATATCCTGCTTCAAAATAATAGTCTCCAGAGTCTCCTTGTTTTCCATTTCAATAACATCCACCAGGCTTACAGTCTCCCCATCCTTGTCTACGCCTATGGGTTCAAACAAAGAAACCTCTTTTGAATATTTTTTATTTGCACGAAGCAGCATCAGTATTTCATT